>JAJYWB010000062.1 GCA_021791715.1 Planctomycetota bacterium
TTCACCGCGTCGTTTTGACGGCGATCGTTTTCGTCGCCTTGATCGGCTCGGGATCGGTCGTACGATCGGTTCGAGCCGAGGATCAACGTCCGAATCGAGCCGAGGATCAACCACGTTCCGAATTATCAAAAGCCGCGGCGATCGACCCGATCCAATCGTCGGCTTTATTTCGGCTGAAAGCCGACGACGAAGCGATCGGGACGAATTATTTTCGCCAGTTTATTGACATACAATCATTCTATGCTTATTATCATCGTATTATTGCGAGGAAAATGATCGAGAGCGAGAGATTCGACGATGCGATTTCGCATTATCGCCGAGCGATCGAGCTTGATCCCGATGAAACGAAGACTCACGCGAAGTTAGGGTTTCTGTTGAAACGTATCAATCGCCACGATGAAGCAATTCCGTATCTTCAGCTAGCGATTCGATCGAACCCCGACGATTTGGTATTGCGATCGCATCTCGCCGCTGCGCTCAAAAATATCAAGCGATACGACGAAGCGATTTCAGAATGTCGAATGATTGTGAAATGCGACTTTAAGAACTATTATGGGCACGTTTATTTAGCGGAATGTTTGTCGAATCTGGGACGAATCGAGGAGTCGGTTGACGAGTTTATCAAGGCGAGTGAAATCGATCCCTCGATCTCGGTAACGCATGAGGAACTTGCGCATAATCTGATCAAACTCAAACGATACCGCCAAGCCGAGTCGGAGTTGCGCGAGGTCGTTCGTCTTGAGCCCGATTACCCTTGGGCTCGGAAGAGACTCGGCGAATTATTGATGAATCGTCGCGCATACGACGAGGCGATCGCGACTTTGAAAATCGCGATCGATCTCGATCCTCACGACGCGGAATCTCATACTGTAATTGCATGTGTATATAACGAAATGAAAGATTATGAGAAGGCCGTCGATGAATGTCGCGTGGCGCTCGGATTGTACGCCGATAACCCGACAGCTGAAATCGTTCTCGCCGAGGCGTCGTTGAATTTGAAACGATACGACGACGCGATCGACGCGGCACAAAAATCTATCAGTCTGTATCCGTTATATGTCTACAATTATATTATACTTAGAGAAGCAAAAGAACTTAAGGAAAATTGCAAAAATCAAAAATCAAATAAAAACAAATACTGAATATTATTTTAATCATTATATATTAGTAAATCATCGAATCGGTTCGGCGTTTCTTTGGGGCGATCGACGACGACGAACGGGAGGATCGAGCGATGCTTTCGAAGTATCGGGCGCGGCAGGCGTTGATATTCAATCCGAATCGGTTTCACCGCGTCGTTTTGACGGCGATCGTTTTCGTCGCCTTGATCGGCTCGGGATCGGTCGTACGATCGGTTCGAGCCGAGGATCAACGTCCGAATCGAGCCGAGGATCAACCACGTTCCGAATTATCCAAAGCCGCGGCGATCGACCCGATCCAATCGTCTGCTTTATTTCGGCTCAAAGACGACGATTACGCGATCGACGTGAATTATTTTCGCCAGTTCATCGATCAGCGCTCATTCGATGCTTATTATCATCGAATGATCGCGAGGAAAATGATCGGGAGCGAAAGATTCGACGAAGCGATCGCGCATTATCGACGAGCGATCGAGCTTACCCCGGCTCGAGCCGATCTTCATCTGGAACTCGGGACGGTTTTTTATGATGTAGAAGATCTGAGTGATGCGACCCGAGAATGTCGCATCGCGGTCGAACTCGAACCGAACAACCCCGAGTGCCACGATTATCTGGCGCGAGCGCTCGCAAATACGCGAAAACTCGACGAGGCGATCGTCGAGTTCCGTCGCGCGATCGATCTCGATCCACAAAACGCAAAAACGCTTTTATATCTGGGATCCATGCAATTTGAGATACAATCTTATGAGGAATCGACGATTTCGTGTCGCGAGGCGATTCGGCTCGATCCCAAGGAATCGCGCGCTTATCTGATCTTGGCGAACGATTTGGCTGATCAAGGTAAATTCGAGGAATCTCGAGCCGTCGTTCAACAAATGGAAAACAAATGCCCGATAAAATCCGACGATCAAGATGCTTACATGCTGCTTGGTCAGGCGTATGCGAAATCGGGTCGATTCGACGCTGCGATCGAACATTTAAATCATGCTAAGTATATTGATGCAGATAACGCGGTATGCCGTTCACTGCTCGGGAATACTCTCAGAATGTCTGGTAAAATCGATCGCTCGATCGTCGAGCTGCGCCGTGCGGTCGAGCTGGATCCGAAACTCGGCAAGGCTCGAATCTTGCTGGGCCTCGCCCTCGCCGAAACAAAAGCGTACGACGAAGCTCTGAAGGAACTGAAGATCGGGGTTTTAACCGAGAAAAATATCTCGGGAGCTTTTTCATGGATCGGTTTTATTGAACAGACACAAGGTCATGATGACGAGGCGATCGCGGCCTTTCGTGAGGCGATTCGGCTCAACCCTAAAGACGCCGGGATTCATCGGAATCTCGCGTTGTCGCTATCGAGACTCGATCGGCATGAGGAGGCGATCGTCGAGTGTCGAAGAGCGATCGAAATCGAACCAGGTTCCGCGAAAGCATGGATCAAACTCGCCGACAGCCTCTCTAAGATCGATCGAATCGTAGAGGCGATCGACGACGTTCAAAAAGCGATCTCGCTCGACCCGTTCGAAGCCGATTACCGAATCGTCGTGGCGAACATGCTCGATTATAAGGGACGCCGCGACGATGCGATTCAAGCTTTGCGTCAAGGTTTATGTTACGATCCGACTCATGCCAAGCTGTACTATCTTCTCGGCAAATTCTCGTTCGAAGCCGATCGTCTTCCAGAAGCCGAGTCTTATCTTCAAATAGCATTGATCTTTGATCCTAATTTCGCCGACGCTCATTATCTGGCGGTTCGGATCGCGTGCAAAACCGACAAGTTGGACGACGCGCTCTTTGGGCTTCAAAGAACGATCGAACTTCGACCCGATTTTTTCGACGCGCGATACCTGAAGGCGCAGATTTTGGCGCAAAAAAATCGAATCGACGAGGCGATCCAAGAATTGGACGACGCGGTCCGAAACTGTCCAGGCTCGTTCAAGGATGATATGACGACTGGCGATTCTTATATGAAGTTGAAACAGTACGATAAGGCGGCCGAGCGATATCGAGCGGCTATCGCTCTCGATCGCGACGACCGACGCGCTCGTGAATCGCTTGCGGCGGCTCTGAAACGCGACGAAGCGTTCTTCGATCAACTAGCCTGGGCTTCGGGATCAAAATCGAAGAAATCGCCGTCGGCTTCGGTTGAAGATCCCGGCGACGCGTTCAGGCCGAAAACCCTTGAAGACGGGATCTCGGCTTCCAATTCGAGTTCGAGGAATCGGCGGTCGGCTTCGGTTGAAGATCCCGGCGACGCGTTCAGGCCGAAAACGCTTCAAAATTCCGCGGGAGATCACAAAAAAAGTAAGATGATCGAAGAGTCTTCACTGCAGAAACTTCTCGGTCGCGGCTTCCAATACTAACAATGGATTCGCTTATATGTAAATTAGTAGATCCGCGGACGAATCGCTTCGCCCGCGGACGGTTCATCAATCGTTGAACGCGATACGGTTCGTCGCGTGCTATTTCCGCCAGATCGATCCGCCGTAGATCGCGGCTTTGCCCAAATCTTCCTCGATGCGCAGCAGTTGGTTGTACTTGGCGATCCGGTCGGAACGCGAGGCGCTTCCCGTCTTGATCTGGCCCGCGTTCGTCGCCACGGCGATGTCGGCGATCGTGCTGTCCTCGGTTTCGCCCGATCGGTGGCTGATCACAGCGGTGTACTTGTTGCGGATCGCCATGGAAACCGCGTCGAGCGTTTCGGTGAGCGTGCCGATCTGGTTCACCTTCACCAGAATGCTGTTGCCGACGCCCCCTTCGATCCCCTTCTTCAAGCGCTCGGTGTTGGTGACGAAGAGGTCGTCGCCGACGATCTGGATCTTCGATCCGAGCGTATCGGTGAGCAACTTCCAGCCCGTCCAATCGTCCTCGGCGCAGCCGTCTTCGATCGAACAGATCGGGTATTGCTTGGCCCAAGACGCGAGCATTTCAACGAGCTGCGCCGGGGTTTTCTTGGGCTGGGGTTCGTTTTCGAGGGTGTAAACGCCGTCTTTGAAGAGTTCGGTCGAGGCGACGTCGAGCGCCAGGAAGACGTCTTTGCCGGCCTTGTAGCCGGTTTTGTCGATCGCCTGAAGGATCACCTCGATCGCCTCGGAATTGCTTTTGAGGCTGGGAGCGAAGCCTCCTTCGTCGCCGACCGCGGTGTTGAGCCCCTTGGCTTTGAGAACGCCTTTAAGGCTGTGGAAGATCTCGGCGCCGCAGCGGAGCGCCTCGGCGAACGACGCCGCGCCGAGCGGAACGACCATGAATTCCTGAACGTCGACGTTGTTATCGGCGTGTGCGCCTCCGTTTAAGATGTTCATCATTGGAACGGGCAAGACGCGTGCGCCGACTCCGCCGAGGTAGCGATAAAGAGGCAAGCCGGCGCGGATCGCGGCGGCTTTGGCCGCGGCGAGCGAGACGCCGAGGATCGCGTTCGCCCCCAGTTTTCCCTTGTTCGGCGTGCCGTCGGCGGCGATCAGCGCCTGATCGAGGTCGACCTGATCCGACGCGTCGCGACCGATCGCGGCTTTCGCCAAGATCGTGTTGACATGTTCAACGGCCTTGCGCACGCCTTTGCCGGTGTATCGCGTTTTGTCGCCGTCGCGGAGTTCGACGGCCTCGTGCGCTCCGGTGCTGGCGCCCGAGGGAACCGCGGCGCGGCCGATCGTGCCGTCGGCCAGCGTGACGTCGACCTCGACGGTGGGGTTGCCTCGACTGTCCAAGATCTCGCGGCCGCGGACCGCGGCGATCGACGACGATGATTGGCTCATGTTCTGCGATTAACTCCTGGTAGGGCGGATTCGGCTTCGGCGCGGGCTCGATCGGTTTGATCGATCGTTCGTGCGGAACGCCGTCCCCGCGGCTTGTTCGGTCTCAATCGTTTCGTTCGCCCGCGATCGGCGGTCGATCGGCTTTAGGGCGAAGCGTCGCGGGGGGAAAACGCCTGGAATTCGCGGTATAACCTTGCGCCCGAGCCGCTTAAGCTCGATGCATTTGAAGTCGGCTTCAGGCTCGCTCGGCGTCCCTACGCGGCGAGCGGCGAAGGTTCTTTCTTACCAAATTCGACGCTCGAAAGGGAGTGAGTCGAAATTCGGCGGACGTCTTGTCTCGGAGTCTTTGCCGTGTCCGAATCTCGGAGTCATTTCACCCTGCTTCGCGCTTGAGTCGAGCGGCGGGATCGAGTTCGAAAGAATTAAACAGATTAAAATTCAAGTTGATCAGGATCCATAAGAATAAAGATTCAAGCGCGCGGCGGTTCCCATCCAGGACGACTCTCGGGTTGATCGCTTTGACGGCTGTGTGACGGATTGCGAATTTTGGGAACCGCCGCGCGGTGCGGCCTCACGGCGCCGGTTACGGCCGCGACTCGCGTTGGAACGCGAGCGCGAGGGGCGAAACCCGGACGAAAGACGTTCTCGTCCAGTGTCATCCCGGTGATCGACCGGGTCGCGCCCCGCGCGCTCGAATCGAGCGTCGGCTTGCCAGAGACCAGTGGGGAAATCGACTTCGATCGTGCGTCCTTTCGTTCGTTTGATCGAGGCCGTTCCGTCTAGGCCATTAGGTTATCGGCGCGGCGGGGCTTCGGCTTGACTCTCGACTCGCTCGACTTCGCTCGGTCGGTTCGTCGTTCGACCGATCACTCCGATGAGCGCGATCGCCCCGATTCCAACGGCTCGACCCGATCGCTTGTAGACAACAACGGTACGATATATTTTTTGAGGAAACCGGGATTATCGGGGCCGATATGTCCTCCCAGATATCCCGTCGCAGCCATTTCAGGCCGCCAGCGGACTTGCCGAAGCTTGGAATAGGCCGCGGCGCGATCGGGTTCGAGGGATTCGTCGGGGATCTGAAAGCTCGTCAATCCCGCGGCGAACGACTTGCGGCGATCGACCGTGCCGAAAACCCGAGTTCCAAGCCCGAGGATTAGTACATCAAAAGGCGACCAATAAACGTACATTTTGGATTCGACGGCGCGAAGCGCTTGTGAAAGATCGTATTTGGATGCGAGCGCAGGTGCGAGCAGAACCGAATTTTGAACGAAATCGGCCGGGAGCGATTCAAGCGCCTTCACGATCACCGCCGAGCCCCCCGATTTGCCGATCAGGTGAATCGGCGCAGCGGGATATCGGTCGCGATACGCGATCGCCCGCTCGGCGACCGAGTCGGCGAAACGGCGATGATTGGCGGTATCGGTAAGATCGGCGAGCCAGCGACCGTGGCCGTGGCACCAATTGATCACATGTAGTTCAAGCGGAGAATTGGTGTCGGCGAGGGCTTTCTTCATGCCGAAGCCGCAAAGATCGAGGCCGCCGACTCCGTCGGCGAGGAGGACGAGCCCCGTTCCCGGAACGACGCGTTCGCGTTCGCGACGGTCGATCGTCGATCTTCCCGTCGCGGCCTGGCGCATCGCTTTGATCAACGTCGAGTAAATCATCCCTCTATTGTATACGCGGCGAAAGTGAAGGATAGCTCGACGAGCGTAACGGCGCACGGCGAGGGGCCGCGGCGAAACGCGATCAACGCCGAGTGATCGCCGCGACGAATCGACGCGAGAACGTTACAAAGAATCGGTGCGAGAAGATTTATGAAAATGAACATTCCGTTGTAAAAGAAACGACCGGCGTCTTGCTTCCTTTTGTATGGAAAAGGAAGGAGAGGACGCCGGCCGCTTATGATCCGAAATCGCGTGGTGAATCAGCTCGGCTTGTGGGGATGGAGGATCGCTCCGGGGAGGAAATGGCCTCCCGGTCCGCGGACGAAGTAGCCGGGGCCCGCCTGCGCCGGGACGGCGTTGTAGTTGGTGGTGAACTGAACGTTGGGGTTGCTGTAGAAATCGCTCGAGTTGCGGAAGAGGTTGGGATGGATGCTGAACTCGGCGACGGCGTTGAGGATGTTGGCGTAGGCGGTGTTCCAGGCTTTGATCGCTTGCTGGTCGACGACGGCGCCGCCGCCGGGAGCGGGGGTCAATTGCGCGTTCATATCGGCGACTTGTTGTTGAGCGTAGGGGACGAGCACCTCGTCGGCCAACGGTGAGAATTTAGGCGCCGTTTGTTGCGACGGAGTGAGATCGGGGTTGGTTGTATAGAAGGTTGTGAGAGCGTATTGAAGTTGTTGATTAAGCGTGGCGACGAGAGCGGGCAGGGCGGTGGATACCGGAGTGGCGCCGACTTTCACCCCCGGTGGAAGCGGTTGGGGCGTGATGCTGCTGTTGGCGCCGTAGGGAAACAGGCGGGTGGAAACGGGAGTCGTGAGGTTCGCGGTTTGGCCGAGGGCGTTTTGGCCGAAGACCTGGAACGCCTGGTTGACGAGCTGGGTCGTTCCTCCCGAGATCGCCAGCCTGGTGTTAAGCTGGTTGACGAACGGCGGGCTTAATTTGAGGCCGTTGGCGCCGTTGGAGTGGAAGAGGTTGCGCGGTACGCCCGGCGAGTCGAACCGCGGAGCGTGAATCTCGGCGTGTCGATCGAGATGTGCGATTTCATGAGTCATAACGACATGAACCGGCATGCCGCTGAGGAGGTCGCGCCGTTCGAGGGTGTCGGCGTCGTACCAGGGAACGAAAGAACGCCTTCCGCTTGCCATTCGACCGCTCCTTGGGAAATCCTTGGGAAATCCGTGCGGGAATCCATTCTCGAGACGGCCGGGGGACGCGCTTCCGAAGGCGCGGACAATCTCGATTTCCGTGGAGTTTCATCGGGCGAACTCGACCGCAGTCATGACGAATTTCGCCCCTCGAAGAGCGCGGCGGATCCGGTTGAACCGGCGGAAAATCCGTTATTTTCGCTTGCGTCGGCGCGATCGGAAGAACCGTACGGAGCGAGTCGTCTTCAAATGACAGTATTCGTTTGTTAATATAAATTATATGTGTCATGATTAGAAGGTTGAAATTTGATTCGCGGCGGAACGACCGATCGGCGGTGATGTCGGGCGGCGCGATGGAATTTCGAGGAACCGATCACGGGGTGACGCGCGGCGGGTCGCCGGCGGTTGAGCGCGACGATGGAGGGGCGCGATCGAGTTGGTCTTTTTTCGAGCGGGTCGAACGTGCTATCTATAAGGTCCGATCGCCGTGCGGCGAAACGAAGGATGCGGCACGAGGGAAGCCAGAGATGACCGAAGCCGCGGCGGCGCCGCCGTCACGCGATCTACCTCCCGTATTGGGGCGGCTGTTGGGGGGCTCGCTGCTTTTGGCGTTGCGCGTTCCGTTACAGACGGTGCTCGCGCTCTGGAGCGTCCCGCTCATCCTCCGATCGCTCGGCGAGGATCTTAACGGAGCGTACGTTTTCGCGTGGAGTTTCGGCTTCCTCCAATCGCTCCTCGAATTCGGCATGAGTTCGTCGCTCCAACGGCAAATCTCCGAGGCGTGGACCAAGGGGGATCGCGAAGGGGTCGATCGCGGCGTCGCTTGCGGGATGAACTTCTACGCGGTCGTTTCGATCGTTCAGGCCGCGGTGTTGCTCGCGATCGCGCACGGCGCGCTCCCCAATTCGGGATATGTGGGAAAATCATATAACCTGATTTTAAAGTTGCTTTGGTTGCAGGTGTTCACCGCGCCGTTTTACGGGCTTTCGATGGTGGTTTCGAGCGTGTTGCAGGCGGCTCGGCGGTACGATTTCATCCCCAGGCTCGAAGTCTTCATCGTCGTTTCGCGGTTCGTGATTTTGGTGACTGGTTTGCGGCTCGGCGTCGATTTCTTTTTGATCGTCGCGGCTCAAACCGTCGTTCAGATCGGTATGGCGCTGATCCCCTCGATTTACGTGATGACCCGCGATCTCGGCTTCAGGCCGCATTTTCGCGGGGCGAGGAGGTCGGATTACGCTTCGCTTCTTCGTACAAGTTTCTATATGTTTTTATTGCAATTAAGCGTGGTGTTGGCGACGAGCGTGGATACGACGATTTTGTTTTTCGCGTTGCCCGATCCCGGCCGCGCCACGACGATTTACAACAACGTGAGCAAAGCGTTCGTGCATATCCGCCAGACGGGTTGGACGTTGGCGTATCTGGTGCTTCCCGCGGTGGCGAGTTTGGTCGCGGCGCGCGATCACGAGGGGCTTGATCGCGTGAAATACGACGGTCCCCGGTTGCACGCGGGGGTGCTGTTGCCGATCGCTCTTTTGGCGTGGCTTTACGCCGAGCCGTTTTTGTGGCTCTGGGTGGGTAAAGAATACGCGTCGTGGGCGTATTTGATGCGTCTGTTTTTGGTGGCGAGCCTTCCCCTTTGGATCGCGGTTCAGGTTCAGGCTGTGATCGGCATGGGGAAGGTTGAAGTCGTCGCGCTCTTGTCGCTCGCAGGGTCGCTCGTCAATCTGCCGCTTAGTTACTTTTTGACGCGGAAAATCGGCGTCGCGGGGGTGATCTGGGGCACCGTGCTGACGACCTTGTTCGCCAACTGGTTGGCGCCCGGAGTTTATGTGTTCAGAATCTTGAATATTAATTTAAGAACGTACTTTTTTCGAACGTTGGCGGCGCCGCTCGCGGGAGCGTTCGCGCTTGTGCCGGCGAGCTGGGCGACGGGGCGGTTTTTATCTCCCGAACCGCACGCGGGGGGGACGATCGCGCGGGTCGGTCCGCTGCTTGTGCATTTATGCGTCGGCTGCGCCGCGTATTTGATCGGCTACGCGTGCGTCGCCGCGGGGCGCGAGGATCTCGTCAAACTTGCGCGGCGGTTACGGCGATTCCGGTTCGTTTCCACTCCGATCGTTCCCGCCGACGAGGTTTCAACCTAACGCGGCGAAGCCGCGATCATAGCAAACCGACGCACGAGAGAGGGTCTTCTGATAATATCATGAAAACTATCGATTGATCATTTGATCGGCCCCTCGCTTGAGCGTCGGTTTAATCTAATCTCTTCATCCGTTCGCTCAAAAGATGCGCGCACGGCGCGTGGAAGATACAGCCGATAACTCTAGAGGCTATCCGGAAAGAAATCCGCATATCGGCGGGATTCGAGTACCAACCCGAAATTGGGAGGTTTAACCCGAAATTGGGAGGGCGAACCTCCAGGTGACCCGATTTAATATATATAATTTTCTTGACGGTGTAAACGGCCTCTTCGCATGAGTTTACGAAAAGAGGCTCACCGGGAGGTTCGCCCTCCCAAATAGAAATAACTGAACATCTATCTCTGTTATACGTCGTGATGAATTTGATGAAATGGCGCCGTAAATCGAAAAATCAAGCCGATATCGCCGTGAGAGAACTTCCGGATCGCCTCTTGGCTTCGACTTAACCTCGACCGATCGAGAATCCGAAAATATGGAAACAAACAATCATTAATTAACTCGCATTTTTCGGATCACGAGAGCGAATCCGCGGCTTGATCGGGAGCGCTTCGGGGGATCAAAACGACGAGCAAATCAACGCGGAAGGGAATTGGGGCTCGCCGCGGGCGTCGGGTCGATTATAGTAAAGAAAGGGTCGAGTAATAACCTCCCTTTTTGATCAAGAAACGACGTCCGGAGAATTATTCGTCCTTTCCGCACGCGAACTCGACGCGCAAGCGAGTGCGCAATATTGGGATACCTTGGTATTTCGGGAAGTTGTTATAGGCAATCCTCAGGCGTCGGACGGAGATGCGAGACGAGGAGACGGGAAGGGAGCTTGATGTCGATCAACGGATACGGCGACGGAGAGTCCGCGAGCGAAGGCGGAAAAACGCGGCTTGATCCGCTGTTGGCGACGGTTCGTCTGGATCCCACGCTGTTTCAGAAGCGATATTCCGGCCGGCGGTTGGTGTCGATCGGCGTTCTTGTGCTCTTGGTGATATGGGGATCGATCTACGCGCTCTTTCGCGATTGGCGATCGAAATACTACGCGAGGGTATCGACGGGTCGAGCGTTCGCCGAGGCTAAACTGGCGCCGATCGTCGAGCCTTTGGCCGATACGATTCCCCCGGGAGTCGACCCCAAGAGTTGGGAAGATGCGATCGCGGCGACGAGCGCTATGCTCGGCACTCTCGCGGGATCGGGCCAAATGACCGAAATCCAGCTTGAAAAGCTCGCGAACGACGTTTCGAGGCGAATTCAGCGATCACGCGTCGAGACGATTCAGGCCGATCTGATCGAGCTTTGGGACGATATGCAACAAGGCGGTCCCGCTTCGGTCGTTTCGATCGAACGACCGCGTGAACTTATTCCCACTCCCCGACTTGTCGAACGATTCGCGGGTTTAAGACCCGCTGACGTTGAGGAATCTCGCTGGTTGGATCGGATCACGAAGTTGAGGAACCGCCTGGCCGAGCTCACGCGACCTCGCTCGGCGCTTACCCCCGAACGCAGGCAGTCGCTCCGCCGAACGGTCGATCGCGAGGCGACCGCCGCGACCAAAACCGATGCGAACGAACGATTGACCGCGATCGAGCAATCGGTTTTGGAATATGAAAAAGCGACGAGCGATCCCGTAATTCAAAAATAAGGAATTACGTCGCATTAACAAGTCTCGGAATGCGGATCGTGCTTTTCATCGTTCGCGGGTTGTGGGGCGAAGGGTCGAGAGCGGCGGATTGGTATCGGCGGATCGTGATCACCGCTCCTGGGGAATGCCGATGAAGCCGCGTGGTGAGCGAGTGAGGTTGATGCGATCGACCTTCCAAACGCCCGGGCTCGTTTCTTCGAATCCGAGCGACCAATCGGTGGTGTTCGGGGGGAATTCGGATTGAATCATGTCGACGCCGAAGCGTCCCGCGGTGAGCGCTTTGAATTCGGCGGTTCCGTGCCGCGCCAGGGTTTGCACGTTGACTTCCAATTTGCTGATTGAAATGATATCAAAATGAGTTTGTTTAATACCGAAGGCGATCGAATCGCGCGCTTTTTGGCCTTCGAGCGACGAGTTGCGAACCGAGAGGACGACGTCGGGGGTGAGTTTGGCGAGGGCGGAGTCGGGATCGTTGGATTGGACGTCGCGTGCCAGTCCAATGACGACGTCTTCGATCCGTTCGGCGTCGGTGACCCAAAGCCGCTCGATCGCGAATTCGCCGAGACCGATCGCCGTCGCGGCGAGCGCTATGATCAGGAATTTCCCTTGTTGCGAAACGCGCAGAGCGATCAGCGAGGCGACCGCGACGATCCCGCAGATCGTAACGATCGGCCAGGGATCTTCGAGAACGTAATGCATAGAAGATTAAGATTTTCTAGAAGTGAGAAGGCGAAAATTCGTGTTGAATAAACAATCGACCGCGGAGGGTACGCGTGAGCGAAGCCCTCCGCGGCGTTTTGTTCGGGGCTTTGATTAGTGTCCCGCGGGCTTTTTGATGTTGGCCTCTTCGGCGAGAACGGGAACTCCGTCGCCGATTGAACCGTTGTAGCTGAGGACGACTTTGTCCTTCATGTTGAGTCCCTTACCCGTGACGATTTCGGCGTCGATTCCGCTGTCGTTGCCGACGGTGACGGGAACCTTGACGGCTTTGCCGTCGCGGACGACATAAACAAAGTTTTTCTTGTTGTCGTCGACCTGGATCGCACCCGAAGGGACGTGGATATCGCCCGAAGGCGGAGCGAGGTGGATTAGCGCCTGGCCGTACATACCGTCGCGGAGAGCACCGTCGGTGTTGACGATGTCGATCTCGATACGCATCGTTCGCGACTCGGCGTTTTCCGAATCGGCGATTCGAGCCACCTTGCCTTTGAAAATTCGGCCCGCGAGGGCGTCGATCCGCAGATCGGTGGGGTCGCCGATATCGCAATAAGGTACGTCGCGATCGGGAACCATAACGATCACCCGCATCACGTCGGTGCGGGTGACGGTGAACAGCGGCTTGGTGCCGCTTGTCGTCGCCGATCGAATGAAATCGCCCGAATGGAAGTTCCGCACCGTCACGACGCCGTCGTACGGGGAAATGATTTTGAGATATTTGACGAGTTCTTCAAGCCGGCCGAGATCGGCCCGAGCGACATCGAGTTCGGCCTTCGCGGTCATCAAATTCGCTTCGGCGTCGAGGACTTTGGCTTCGGCCGCGGAAACCTCGGCCTTACCGTGAACGACCTGCGCCTTCACCGTGTTCTCGTCGGCGATCGATTCATCCAGGTGAGCCTGTTCCTCGTCGACATAACGACGATCGACCGATCCCGATTGCCAAAGCTTTAGAATACGTTCATATTGAATATCGCGGAATTTGTGGTTGGCGACGGCGCGTTCGACAGCGGCCTCGTATTGCTTCACCAAAGCCTTCGACGCGTCGAGATTCGCCTTGGCGGTTTGAATCAACGCCTTCGCCTGATCGATTTGAGCCTCGCGCTGTTTCACGACGGCTCGGGCCTGTTCGGCTTGTTTTTCAAGCGGAGGATAAAGGATTTCGCCGAGCAAATCCCCTTTTTTCACCTTCGATCCGATATCGATATATTCGCCGGGGTGACCGGGAACTTCTTTTTCTTGCCAATAGCCCGAGACCGTGTTCGCCTCGAGATCGGCGAATTGGAAGGCGTGCACCGAGCCAGGTTGATCCGTCACGCGTTCGATGCCCCCTTTTTGGGGGTAAACATACTGAACGGCGGTCTTTCCCACGTCGGAATCGGCGCCGGCTTCACCGGATTTCTCCGAGCCCCCCTCGGCGGAGGCTTTTCCTTCCGAGGAGTTTTTCCCTTCAAGGAAGAAAAACCCGAGTCCGCAGCCCACGATCGCGATAAGCGCGATCAAAATTAGCGGTAACTTCCTGGACTTGTGTTTCGGCGACGCATCCATCGCCGTGGGAGAAGGCGTGTTGTTGGTTGTGTGATCGAGACTTGTGCTCGCGGCGGGCTTCGAATCAGTATGCGATGTCGCGGTCATATTGACCTCCGAATGGGACGGTTCCACTTGGTTGATCGGTCGAAACGGACATTGGGGATTACGAGGATCGGTGTTTGAATCCCTCTATCCGAACGGAAAATCACGGCCTGAGGACGTTTCGGCGACCGAGGCGGTCGGAGTCGGACGGTCTGTTTCGTCGCCGCCGACGTTCTATTTGCGACTGAGCATCGGTCAACAACGCAAGGGACGCGAATTCACACGCGCGTCGCGTCCGGACATGGCTCCAATATAACGTCCGATGGGAGAGTTCGAGAAAGGGTTTCTTAAGAAAAATCGCCGCAAGCGGTGACAACCACGCGGAATCGATCGCACCGTCGAGCCGGCCGATTCGACCACGATCGGGTCGGCTTCCGCCTGCACGAACTCGCACCGTCGCCCTCGATGCTTCAAAGGGACGCGATCCGCTGCGAGCGATCGCGATCGTTCGCCCGTTATGGTAAGGGTTCGTTGCTTGGCGAACGCGCCCATACAGAGAATCAACAACAGGATCGCGCGAAATATCGGCACGGCGATCCTTAAAACTGCGGCGATTCTCACGGGTTCGCCCCCTCGGTCGACACATCTTGCTCAAGTGATGTCGAAAAATTCAGAAAGCGATTTTCCTATGTTTGTTTGGAGAGTCTCATCGTTTGGGGGGAATCGCGGCGATCGATCGGACCGCGTCGGACTCTTTTTGTTAATGTAACGTAACACACGCCGCGAGACTAGGGGAAATCGCGCGAATCGAAGTCGAATTCACGCGTCAGCCTCGAACATGCGTCTCCCCGCCTTGACGCGCGGAGCGGATCCCGCGGCGTTAACCCGCCCGATAGGCGTTTCGGAACGGCGAGCCGCCGATCTCAACCGGAATTCACGATTCATCGAATTCACGGACGGGATTATATCTAAGCTTGTTTAATAGATTGTATTTTTATCTATGTGATGATTATTCATTTTAGGTGAATCATTCCGAGACGACCGTCGGATCGTTCTCGCCGAGATCGTTTGAATGAATCCGCTCGCTTACAGAAGCCGCGGTTGATCCGCCGCGGAGGAGGAAATCGCAGATTCAGATCGTAAACAAACGATTGCGAGATAACGAACCGAAGGCGGTGATCGGATTCGTTGAGCCGCTCGCTTCGGTCTATCTATTACGAAGCGAATAACGAATCAATCCGCGCCGCGTGAGTCTCGCACTCTGTGAGAGTTTTACCCGTTGCGAGATTCTCGCCCCGTCGGAATCAAAATCGGGATTGATACCACTTTATCGGCGGGTGGTTATCGAGGATCGTCACCAGTCGAGCCGGTCGATTCATCCCGTGTCGCGGTTCCGCGTGTTTGCGTTCCGAGGGATCATCGGAAACACGTCGGCCGACGTTCGATGAACTCTGAATCAGTATATGATCCTATAGAAGATCTTGTGCCGATAAAGTCGGGACGAAGGCGCGTCGAGATCGAAATCGTCGTTCGCCCGACTTTCTCCGAAACACTCGAGAACCACGTATTAGGTTCCTGATAAAAACGAGCAGATATCAAAGAGAATGAGAATCTCATGATTTTGTGAGAAGATCGTCCCATCCTTTCGCGGAGAGAACTCGACGCGCCAATCGCTTGAGCCGTTCCAGATCGTCGATCGATTCGATCTTCGATCGTGCCGCGGAGTCGGGCGTGCCGAGGAGCGTCTCTCCCAGTGAGAGCAGCATTTCGCGCGCGGCGACCAGGCCCTTTTGAAGGCCCTCCTCAATTGCTTGCTGTCGTCCCTTTTCAAGGCCCTCCTCAATTCCCTCCTGTCGTCCCTCTTGCCGTCCCTCCTGTCGTCCCTCTTCGAGGCCCTTCTGAACGCCTTTTTTCTCCCCTTCTTCAAGGAGCATTTGGTAAAACGACGACTCTTGCAAAAGATTCATCGACGAAAGCCTCCTCATCAAATCCTCGATCTCAAGACGGCCGATTCGCAATCCCGCCATGAGCAGAGAAGTCACCATTATTGTACTCGCGGTCGACGAATCCGTCTCGTGAATCATGCGATTATCAATTCGCCGTAAGACATTCGGTACCGCTTCGTCGGCGACGTTCGCCAAGGCCGCCATCGGCAAGATCGCGGGTGATCCGTTCAAAATGGCCTCGGCGTCTAAATTCCATACGCGAATGACGGGATATCGGAAAAGCGTCACGAGGCCGAATGGGTCGATTGATCGGCTGTATTCTCCGTTGAATTCACTCGAATCGGCCGAGGGACGGAGCAACGTGAGGATGCTCAACACCGGTAACCTCGCTTCGCCGGCGATCAGCACGTTCGCGCGGAACATTCGCTCGATCGTGTTTTCTCCAGGCGTCGATTGATTCTCGATATGAATCATTCGCGGAACGGGTCCGTCGATCTTGAACACCTTGTCGACGTCCGATTTGACCGTCGAAACCTCGGTGTTGACGACGGAAACGGGCCCGTCGGGATCGATCCCGAAGAACCGCAACCACGCGACGGGATCATAATCCATCAGCGTTTTCATCGTGATATCGAACGGCTTGTGCATCGCGGAATCCGAAAATCATCGAGAACGTGATCGAAAACACAAATGCCGATCAAACATACCGCGGTTTCTTGGAGTTACAAGTTCCCAAAACAATTAATTCTTTTTATTTAAATACTAATAATCAATATAATAAATATGCAAGTTGTCGTGTCGAGTCCGGCGCTTCGTCGGCCGCGCCGGGGCGATGATCGACGGAAAACTCGTCGCGGGCGTCTCTCCAGGAGCGACGAACATCGAGCAATTAACTTTAAATTAATTTAACAATTAAGCATATAACGGCATTCTTCGTCGGTTCATAGGCGAGCCGTGGTCGGGGGGGACGAGGCGCGGTCGGAATCGGTGTTTAAGCGATTTCGACCGGGGAAAGTGGAAACCGAACCGCGCGCGTCGCGCCCGATCGAAGCGCGATTCGATTGGAGGCGACGATCGATTTCCACGATCGATCGAAAAGCTTGTTTTCGGCGGCGAGGGTTCGCGGCGCGGATCGCCAAGCCGTCGAACATGAGCGGGACGGGAAGATCGTTCATCGCGGGTTTTGGGGGATTCTCACGTTTCGCGTCGGAAGCGTCGAGAATACCCGAACGCGGCGCGGCCTATTTGTCGGGCTTGTCGAAATTTTTTCGAGGACCGCTTGCCGGCGGGCTCGCGATCGATCAGAATCATCTATCGCGTCGAAGGATGGTTTCGCCTCGTACGCCGAGTGAGCTTAAGCATGACGTCGGTTCTCAAACGCGGTTTTACGGTCTTATCGATCTTTTTAGCGCTCTGCGTTACCAAGACGTCGATGGATCGTGTATTCGCGCGGTCCGATGTGCTTGGTTCTCGGACGACTTTTGGGCTTTCTCACCATCAGCCGTACCGTCGAGCGGGTAACCGCTATTCCGGCGCCGCGTCGTATCGCGACACAGTGCTTGTTTCGAGCGGTGAAATCACCGAATCGAAACCGAATGCGCTCCATCGGGTGCGTGATCGCGGTATCCGCCCGGCCTTAATTTTGGGCCGTACGATTCGGTCGCTTGACGACGCGTCTTGGATCATTCCGCCGAGCGATTCAAGTACTAGACCGTTGCGTTGTTAATTCCGAGTCGAATTCTCTCTCCCCCCCTTGTTCGCGGATCCTTCTCCCCCCCATATTATTGAACAACCGAAGGATTCGGAACCGTCGGCGACCCGGCCAATGTCGTTACCATCGGGCCAAAGTCGTTTGAGCCGTGATTCCAGCGGACCGTCGAACGGTCCCGAAGACTTAGATAAGTTAAAACACGAGCATTCGCTTATGAATGGTCTCATTCGCGGTTCATTGGGCAATCCGTACGCCGTCACGGTTATGGTTTTAACCATCATCGTGTTGGGGATGCTGACGATCACGCAAATTCCGATCGATATTCTTCCCGTGTTCAAGAGCCCGGCGGTGCAAACGCTGACGTTCTACGGGGGCATGTCGGCGAATAACGTGGAAAAGAACATCACGGCACGTATGGAGATGTGGATCGGCGGCGCGTCTCGAACGCAGCGGCAAGAGTCGCGATCGATCGTCGGCGCGAGCATCATCCGCAATTATTTCCGTAGCGACGCCGATCCCAACGGCGCTCTCACCGAGGTGAATTCGCTCGCACTCGCTTCGATTCCCACGCTTCCGCCGGGCACTTTGCCTCCCGTGGTTTTGCCGTTCGATCCGACGAGCACGACTCCGGTCTGCGTGGTCGCTTTGAGCAGCAAAACGCAAACGCAATCGATTCTTTACGACGTCGGTCGCTATGAGGTGCGGAACTTCATCATGGCGATCAACGGAGCGGTGGCGCCCGTCGTTTTCGGCGGCAAGATTCGCGCGGTGATGGTGTATCTCGATCGCAAAAAGCTTCAGGCGCGTAAGCTTTCTCCGCTCGACATCATGAAAGCGGTCGACGAATACAACACGTTCTTGCCGACCGGGGACGCGAAGTTCGGCGATATCGATTACGCGATCGACTCCAATTCGATGTATAAATACGCCGAGGATATGGGGGATATCCCGATCAAGGCGAAGCACGGCAACGCGATGTATGTGAAGGACATCGGTCGTTCCGAGGACGCCGCGTTCATTCAGACGAATATCGTACGGATCGGCGGACGCCAGCAGGTTTACATCCCGGTTTATCGTCAGCTCGGCGCCAGCACGCTCAAGGTCGTCGATACGCTCAAGGCTCAGATCAAAGACATTCAATCGCGTCTCACTCGCGGCAACATCGACCTCAAAGTCGTGATGGATCAATCGATTTACGTACGTCAATCGATCGCCAGTTTGGTTCAGGAAGGGGTATTGGGCGCGATTTTGTGCTCGCTGACGATCTTGCTGTTCCTTGGCGAATGGCGGATGACGGCGATCGCGGTGATGACGATTCCGATCTCGGTGTTGGCGGCGATCATCTTCTTGTTTTACGCGGGGAACACGATCAACGTGATGACGCTCGCGGGGCTTTCGCTAGCGATCGGCCCGTTGGTTGATAGCGCGATCATTTGTTTGGAAAATACGCACAGGCATCTTGGATTGGGCGCTTCACCGCGCGAGGCGGCGTTTTTGGGAGCGAGCGAGGTGGCGATGCCCGAGCTGGTATCGAGCTTGTGCACGTTGCTCGTGCTTTCTCCGCTGGCGTTGATGCCCGGCATGGGCGAGTTCTTGTTCCGGCCGATGGCGATGGCGGTCGCGTTCGCGATGATGTCGGCGTATTTCCTTTCGCGGACGTTCGTTCCTTCTCGGAGTGCGATGTGGCTCAAGGGGCACGGAGCGCACGGTCACGGCGAGGCGCCGAAAGGGATTTTCTCGGGGGTGAAGAAGGCGTTCGCCAAGTGGGAAGGGGCGATCGACGCGGGGATCGCGCAGTATGTGAAGGGACTTGATTTCATTTTGAATCATCGCGTCGCGACGATCGTGATCGCTTTCAGCATGCTCGTCGCGGTGATCGCGGCGTTGGGCTTGCAGTTGCGACGCGAGTTCTTCCCCGAGGTCGACGCTGGAGCGTTCGAGATGTACGTGCGGGGTCCGAGCGGACTGCGCATTGAAGAGACCGAAAAACGGGTCGCGACGGTCGAGGAATTCCTCCGCAAAACGATCGGCAAAGATCTCGAACTCGTCATTTCCGAGCTCGGCGTCACCGCCGACTGGTCCGCGGCTTACACGCCGAATTCGGGACCGATGGATACGATCATGAAGATTCAGCTCACCCCCGAGCGCGAGCGATCTTCGCAAGAATATGTTCAACTGCTACGCGACGGTTTTCGCCATGAAAAACGGTTCGGCGATCTCGAATTCGGCTTCGACGCGGGGGGGATGATTCGAGGAGCGATGAACGAGGGTAAATCGACTCCGATCAACATCCGTATCACCGGCAAATCGCTTTATGAAACGCGAAGGATCGCCGAGAAGATTCAGGCCGAGGTCGTGGTGGTCGACGGAGTCGTCGACGCTCGAATCAAACAACGACTCGATTATCCCGAATATATGATCGAGGTCGATCGCGCCAAGGCGGCGGATCTTGGGCTTACACAGCGCGACGTGATGGAGAACGTCGTCGCGGCGTTCAATTCGAGTATTCAGTTTAATAAGAGGAACTTCTGGATCGATCCGATCAGCCACAACCAGTATTTCGTCGGCGTGCAGTACTTCGAGGATCAGATCATCTCGGTGCAAACGCTGCTCGACGTTCCGGTGACGAGCCCGGTTCAGGCACAGCCGATTCCGTTGCGGAATCTGGTGAAGATCGAGCGAGTCGTGATTCCGACCGAAGTGACTCACTTCAATATTCAACCGACGATTGATTTGACGATGGGGGTCGACAAGCGCGATCTCGGGCACGTCGCCGACGAAGTGACGAAGATCGTCGGCACGTTCGGACAACCGCACGGCGAGGGGGCGTGGATCCCCTATATTCTTTCGACGCGGGGATCGAAAAATCCCGAGCTTCTCGAAGGCTTTTTGGTCGTGATCAGCGGCGAGTACGCGCGGATGCAAGACACCTTCAAAAATCTGGCGATCGGGCTCACGCTCGCTTCGCTGTTGATTTACTTTTTGATGGTCGCTCTTGATAAGTCTTACATCGTACCTCTGACGGTCATGTCGATCGTACCGCTCTGTTTGGTGGGCATCATCCCGATGCTCTATCTCACCGGGACGTCGGTGAATGTGCAATCGTTGTTGGGTTTCATCTTCACGGTGGGCATCAAGGTGGCGAACACGGTGTTGATGACCGACTTCGCGCAGGAGCTTCGTCGCGAGGAGGGTTTAACTCCGACGCAAGCGATCCGCAAGGCGGCTTCGATTCGTGTTCGGCCGGTGACGATGACGGCGGTGGCGGCGTTCTTCGCGTTAATTCCGGCGGCGATGGCGTTGGAACGTGGGAGCGAGGCGAACGCGCCGTTGGGTCGGGCGATTTTGGGCGGATTGTTGGCGGGCGAGCCTGCGACATTGTTCGTGTTGCCCGCGGTGTATTCGCTGATGATTCGCGATCCCAAGGGATATGTTCCGACGCCTCACGGTCACGGCGGCCACGGCGGCCACGGCGGCCACGGTCATGGGGACGTGATGCGAGATGAATCGATCGACCTCGCCGATTCGGGCGAGCATCACAAGAACGATCACGGTCGTTCGGATGACGAGTCGATCGACGGATGGAACGGCGACGGCTAGGCCGTCGTCGGTTCCGCGGGGTGCGGCTTAAGGGGATATTGGCGGATTGTCACGTTTTTATTGGTCGTTCGGGATCGATCGCCGCAATCGTGCGATTGATCGGCTTCTCGGTTGAACTGATTCGCACACGACCAGAGGTCTGATAGGGCATGAACGGTTTAATACGAGGTTCGCTGGGCAACGCATACGCCGTGACCGTCATGGCGCTGACGATCATTGTTTTGGGTGGTCTCACGATCACCCAGATTCCGATCGACATCCTCCCGGTGTTTAAGAGTCCGGCGGTGCAGGTGCTCACGTTTTACAACGGGATGCCCGCGGACAGCATCGAGAAGGACATCACGGCGCGGATGGAACGATGGTGCGGCCAGGCTTCGGGAACGACCCGTCAGGAGTCGCGATCGATTTTGGGTGCGAGCATCGTGCGGGATTTTTTCCGTAGCGACGTCGACCCGAACGGCGCCTTGACGCAGGTGAATTCGCTTGCGCTCGCGGCGGTGCCGAATTTGCCTCCCGGCACGTTGCCGCCGGTCGTTTTGCCGTTCGACCCGACGAGCGTCACTCCCGTGTGCGTCGTCGCGCTGGATAGCACGAAACATAATGAATCGATTTTGTACGACGTCGGTCGCTATGAGGTGCGGAACTTCATCATGGCGATCAACGGAGCGGTGGCGCCCGTCGTTTTCGGCGGCAAGATTCGCGCGGTGATGGTTTATCTCGATCGCGAGAAGTTGCAGGCGCGCAAGCTTTCGCCGCTCGACGTGATGAAGGCGCTTGACGATTACAACATTTTCTTGCCGACGGGGGACGCGAAATTCGGCGATCTCGATTTCGCGATCGATTCCAATTCGATGTATCCGTTCGTCGAACAGATGGGAGACATTCCGCTCCGCACCGATTTCGCCAATTCGGCGTATATGCGCGACATCGCGGTCCCCGAGGACGCGGCGTTCATTCAAATGAACATTGTGCGCGTTAAGGGGCGCAAGCAAGTTTACATTCCCGTCTATCGTCAATTGGGCGCCAGTACGCTGGGGGTCGTCGACACGCTGCGCGATTCACTTAAAGATATGGAAACGCGGCTGACGCGATCGAACATTCAGCTCAACCTGGTGATGGATCAATCGGTTTACGTGCGTCAATCGATCGCCAGTTTGGTTCAGGAAGGGGTATTGGGCGCGATTTTGTGCTCGCTGACGATCTTGTTGTTCCTTGGCGAATGGCGGATGACGGCGATCGCGGTGATGACGATTCCGATCTCGGTGTTGGCGGCGATCATCTTCTTGTTTTACACGGGGAACACGATCAACGTGATGACGCTCGCGGGGCTTTCGCTCGCGATCGGCCCGTTGGTTGATAGCGCGATCATTTGTTTGGAAAATACGCATAGGCATTTAGGGTTGGGGGCGACGCCGAACGAGGCCGCGTTTTTGGGAGCGAGCGAGGTGGCGATGCCCGAGCTGGTATCGAGCTTGTGCACGCTCTTGGTGCTTTCTCCACTGGCGTTGATGCCCGGCATGGGCGAGTTCTTATTCCGGCCGATGGCGATGGCGGTCGCGTTCGCGATGATGTCGGCGTATTTCCTTTCGCGAACGTTCGTCCCCTCACGCAGCGCGCTTTGGTTGAAGGGGCACGGAGCTCACGGTCCAGGGCATGAAGTGCCCGAGGATCACGGTCTTTTCGCGCCGATTCGCAAGGCGTTCGCCAAGTGGGAAGGGGCGATCGACGCGGGTATCGCTCAATATGTGAAAGGTCTTGATTTCGTTCTCAAGCATCGCGTCGGGACGATTGTGATCGCGTTTTCGATGCTTGTCGCGGTATTGCTCGCGTTTGGTCTGAAGATGCGGCGTGAATTCTTCCCCGAGGTCGATTCGGGAGCGTTCGAGATGATCGTCCGCGGCCAAAGCGGTTTGCGGATCGAAGAGACTGAAAGACTCGTCGAGCAGGTTGAAAAAGCGTTGCAGAAGACGATCGGCGACGATCTGGAGTTGATCATTTCCGAAATCGGCGTCACCGCCGACTGGTCCGCGGCCTACACGCCGAATTCGGGACCGATGGATACGATCATGAAGGTTCAGCTCAAGCCTGAGCGTAAGGGATCGGCGCAAGAATATGTGTTGAAGTTGCGAAAAGAGTTGAATCGTGATTTCCGCACGCTCGAGTTCGGCTTCGACGCGGGGGGCATGATCCGCGGAGCGATGAACGAGGGCAAATCGACGCCGATCAATATCCGCGTTACCGGTAAAAATTTGATCATGACAAGGCGCATCGCCGAATTGATGCAGCAGCGGATCGTCAAGGTCGACGGGATCGTCGACGCCCGGATCAAGCAGCGGCTCGATTATCCCGAATTCATCATCAACGTCGACCGCGCCAAGGCCGCGGATCTGGGATTGACGCAACGCGAGGTGATGCAAAACGTGATCTCGGGGTTCAATTCAAGTATTCAGTTTAATAAGAGGAATTTCTGGATCGATCCGATCAGTCACAATCAGTATTTCGTCGGTGTTCAGTATCCCGAGGCCGATATCAAATCGATTCAAACGCTGCTCGACGTGCCGATCACGAGTCCCGTGCAGGCTCAGCCGATTCCGTTGCGAAACATCGCCAAGATCGATCGCGCGACGGTTCCCACCGAGATCACGCACTACAATTTACAGCCCACGATCGAACTGACGATGGGCGTGCAGGATCGCGACCTTGGTCACGTCGCCGACGACGTCACCAAGATTGTGAAGGAATTCGGCGAGTATCCTCAGATCGTTGAAAGGCTGGAACGCGAACGGAAGGGGATTCCCGATCCCGACGGTCCCGTCGCGCGATTCATCGGCAAAGTCATGAACGCGATCGGCGTCGGCGAAGACGCGAATACGTGGGTTCCTTTTGATCCCGATTCGAAGACGAAAAAAACCTTGAGCGGTTTCAACATCGTCTTAAGCGGCGAATACGCGCGGATGCAAGACACGTTCAGGAACCTTGCGTTGGGACTGACGCTCGCATCTTTGCTGATTTACTTTTTGATGGTCGCGCTTGATAAGTCTTACATCGTACCTCTGACGGTCATGTCGATCGTTCCGCTTTGTTTGGTCGGCATCGTTTTGATGCTGTATTTCACCGGGACGTCGGTGAATGTGCAATCGTTGTTGGGTTTCATCTTCACGGTTGGCATCAAGGTGGCGAACACGGTGTTGATGACCGACTTCGCGCAGGAGCTTCGTCGCGAGGAGGGTTTAACTCCGACGCAAGCGATCCGCAAGGCGGCTTCGATTCGCGTTCGGCCGGTGACGATGACCGCGGTGGCGGCGTTCTTCGCGTTAATTCCGGCGGCGATGGCGTTGGAACGTGGGAGCGAGGCGAACGCGCCGTTGGGTCGGGCGATTTTGGGCGGATTGTTGGCGGGCGAGCCTGCGACATTGTTCGTGTTGCCCGCGGTGTATTCGCTGATGATTCGCGATCCCAAGGGGTATGTTCCGACGCCTCACGGTCACGGCGGTCACGGCGGCCACGGCCATGAATCGGGTCATGGCGAGGCGCACGCCGGCGGCGAGCACGCCGACACGAACGGCTACGAGAATGGAAACGGGAACGGGGATGGAAACGGTTTCGATTCCGATCCCGGCTCGGGTGAATCGAATGTGGATTGGAACGAATAGCTTGATCCCTCATGACGTGATTCTTTTATCGGTTTGAACACGGGCTCGTCCCGCGGCTTGTCGAATCAGGCGGCGGGGCGAGAGCGACTCGAGGTCTCGCAAGAGCATGAACGGTTTAATACGAGGCTCGCTGGGTAATCCTTACGCCGTGACCGTCATGGCGTTGACGATCGTCATTCTGGGAAGTCTCACGATCACCCAGATTCCGATCGACATCCTCCCGGTGTTTAAGAGTCCGGCGGTGCAGGTGCTCACGTTTTACAACGGGATGCCCGCGGACAGCATCGAGAAAGACATCACGGCGCGGATGGAACGGTGGTGCGGCCAGGCTTCGGGAACGACCCGTCAGGAGTCGCGATCGATTTTGGGCGCGAGCATCGTGCGGGATTTTTTCCGTAGCGACGTCGACCCGAACGGCGCCTTGACGCAGGTGAATTCGCTTGCGCTCGCGGCGGTGCCGAATTTGCCTCCCGGCACGTTGCCGCCGGTCGTTTTGCCGTTCGACCCGACGAGCGTCATCCCCGTGTGCGTCGTCGCTCTTTCGAGCCAGAAACAGAACGAATCGATTCTGTACGACGTCGCTCGTTACGAAGTACGAAATATGATCATGGCCGTTAACGGGGCGACGGCGCCCGTCGTTTTCGGCGGCAAGATTCGCGCGGTGATGGTTTATCTCGATCGTCAGAAGGTTCAAGCGCGCAATCTTTCGCCGCTTGAGGTGATGCAGGCGGTCGATAAATACAACATCTTCTTGCCGACGGGGGACGCGAAATTCGGCGACATCGATTTCGCGATCGATTCTAACTCGATGTATGAATATGTCGAGGATATGGGGAGCATTCCGCTCCAGAACGTTCACGGCAACTCGATGTATTTGCGTGATATCGCCAATCCCAAAGACGACGCCTTCATCCAGACGAACATCGTGCGTATCGGCGGGTCCAAACAGGTTTATATTCCTGTATTTCGTCAACTGGGCGCGAGCACGCTGGGGGTCGTCGACACGTTGACGGCTTCGCTCGCGGATATGGAATCGCGGATCACGCGCAGCGGCGTGCATTTGCAGGTCGTGATGGATCAATCGATTTACGTACGTCAATCGATCGCCAGTTTGGTTCAGGAAGGGGTATTGGGCGCGATTTTGTGCTCGCTGACGATCTTGCTATTCCTTGGCGAATGGCGGATGACGGCGATCGCGGTGATGACGATTCCGATCTCGGTGTTGGCGGCGATCATCTTCTTGTTCTACGCGGGGAACACGATCAACGTGATGACGCTCGCGGGGATGTCGCTCGCGATCGGCCCAATGGTTGATAGCGCGATCATTTGTTTGGAAAATACGCATAGGCATTTAGGGTTGGGGGCGAGCCCGAAAGACGCCGCGTTTTTGGGAGCGAGCGAGGTGGCGATGCCCGAGCTGGTATCGAGCTTGTGCACGCTCTTGGTGCTTTCTCCGCTGGCGTTGATGCCCGGCATGGGCGAGTTCTTATTCAGGCCGATGGCGCTCGCGGTGACGTTCGCGATGATGTCGGCGTATTTCCTTTCGCGAACGTTCGTTCCCTCGCGTAGCGCCTTGTGGCTTAAGCCGCACGCTTCGCACGGCTCCGAGGAATCGCACGGTTTGTTCTCCGGGGTTCGTCGCGCCTTCGCCAAGTGGGAAAAAACGATCGACAAGGGGATCGAGCAGTATGTGAAGGGGCTCGACTTTGTGCTCGAGCGTCGCGGGGCGACGATCATCCTCGCGTTCACGATGCTCGTCGTGATCGTCGCGTCGCTCGGTCTGCAACTTCGTCGCGAGTTCTTCCCCGAGGTCGACTCGGGAGCGTTCGAGATGTACGTGCGCGGCATCAGCGGTCTTCGCATCGAGCGTACCGAGGATACCGTCAAGCTGGTCGAGGAGTATCTCCAGAAGACGATCAAAGATGATTTACAGATGGTGATTTCCGAATTGGGCGTGAACGCCGACTGGTCGGCGGCTTACACCTTCAATTCGGGGCCGATGGACACCGTGATGAAGGTTCAGCTCAAGGCCGAGCGAAAGCGATCGGCGCAAGAATATGTAAAAATTCTCCGCGACGGTTTGACGAAGGATCGACGATTCGCCAATTTTGAATTCGGCTTCGACGCGGGGGGGTTGATTCGAGGCGCGATGAACGAGGGCAAATCGACGCCGATCAACATTCGCGTGACGGGAAAAAATCTTAAGATCGCTCGTGATATCGCCGAGCGGATCCAGTTCAAGGTGTTGAAGATCAACGGCGTCGTCGACGCGCGGATTCGTCAACGGCTTGATTATCCCGAATACATCATCGACGTCGATCGCGCCAAGGCCGCGATGCTCGGGCTAAGCCAGCGGGTCGTGATGGAGAACGTCGTCGCGTGCTTCAACTCGAGTATTCAATTTAACAAAAAGAATTTCTGGATCGATCCGGTCAGTCACAATCAGTATTTCGTCGGCGTGCAGTATCCCGAAAACGATATTTTATCGGTTCAAACGTTGCTCGACGTGCCGATCACGAGCCCTGTTCAGCGGAATCCGATTCCGCTTCGGAACATCGTCTCGATCCGTCGCGCGACGGTTCCGACCGAGATCACGCACTACAACCTGCAACCGACGATCGAGTTGACGATGGGCGTGCAGGAACGCGATCTCGGCCATATCGCCGAAGACGTCACACGCGTCGTCGAGAGTTTCGGTCTTCCGCCGCACGTCGTCGAAAAAGCCGAACTGATGAAGAAGAATCCCAACCTCAAAGAGGGGTTCTTTGAAAAACTGATGGGAAATATCAGCGAGGGGATGGGCTTTTCCAAAGACACCAACGTGTGGCAACCTTACGATCCCGCCGATCCCTCGGGGAAGAAGATGCTCAGCGGGTCGAAGATCGTGTTGAGCGGCGAGTACGCTCGTATGCAAGACACGTTTAGAAACCTGGCGGTGGGATTGACTCTTGCTTCGCTCCTCATTTACTTCTTGATGGTCGCGCTCGATAAATCGTACGTCGTACCGCTGACGGTCATGTCGATCGTTCCCCTCTGCTTGATCGGCATCATTCCGATGTTGTACATCACAGGTACATCTGTGAATGTGCAATCGTTGCTTGGGTTTATCTTTATTATCGGTATTAAAGTGGCGAATACGGTGTTAATGACCGACTTCGCGCAGGAGCTTCGTCGTGAGGAGGGGCTCACGCCGACGCAGGCGATCCGCAAGGCGGCTTCGATTCGTGTTCGTCCTGTGACGATGACCGCGCTCGCGGCGTTCTTCGCGTTGATTCCCGCGGCGTTGGCAATCGAGCGTGGGAGCGAGGCGAACGCTCCGCTGGGTCGCGCGATTTTGGGTGGATTGTTGGCGGGCGAGCCGGCGACATTGTTCGTGTTGCCCGCGGTGTATTCGCTGATGATTCGCGATCCCAAGGGCTACGTGCCGACTCCCAAGCCGCACGGCGGAGGACATGGCTCCGGCGCCGGTCCCGACCCCGGTCACGGTCATGGCGGCCACGGAGGTCACGGAGGAGGTCACGGCGGCCACGGCGGCGGGCACGGCCATTGATTGATTTGATTGAAAATCGGCGATCGGTTGTGAAAACGCTTGTATGCGTTGATCGCACCGGTCGCCGGTTCGGTTCGTTAGAGCGCCGCGAAATGGACGGCGCGGCGATCGAAGGCGACGAAACCCGTTCGTTCGTAGAGTTTGATCGCCGGGAAGTTGCGGGAATCGACCGCGAGTCGAAGCCGCGAAGCGTGGGGTTTGGCGAGTTCGTTGGCCTCGGCGACGACGGTTCGGCCGAGTCCTCTCCCTCGAGCTTCGGGGGTAAGACCGAGATACGCAACCTCCCACGCGGTTCGTTCGGGAAGAGTCGATAAGAGCAAAACCGCGGCCGCCTTTGGCTCGTTTTCGAGAAAGCCGATCCGCCATCGCGAAGGGTCGAAGCGTCCCTCGGCTTGGTGTCCCGTCATGATGTCGTCGATCGTTCGGATCCCCATGAGTTCGGGCATATCGAGACTTCCCTCGTAGCTCGATTCGACGATCTTGTGAAACAAATAAGCATTGTTATCGTTATATGTTTGCCAGCGGAACCGCGGCGCGGCGGGATCGATCGAGATCGATTGGTTGGTTTCGCGATCGAGGTAGATGAGATCGGTGACGTGGGGCATTCCTCCTCGGGAGAGGTCGGCGGACTCGCGTTTTGGGGCGTGCTTTTCGATCAGGGCCTGGGCGATCGCGTAGCCCCGATCGCGGAGCGAGTCGAGCGATTCGGCGACGAGCGCCGCGGCGACCTCGCTTCGACGCCAGATCAAGGCGACCTCCGGCGCCCACACCGCCGCGACTTTTCCCGCGAGGCATTGTGTCATGATCGCGCCCACGATCCGTCCGGTTTGTTGTCGGGCGATCCAAAGGCCGTTGAAATCGATCGCGGCGGCTTTGGGATCTTCGATGAAAACCCTTATCAGCTCGGTACTTAGCTGTTCCGGTAGACGCCGAAGGAGGAGTTTGAGCGCGGCGCCGCGATCCTCGACGGGGCAGGGGCTCGTGAACCACTTGGCGCCTCGCATGGGGTCGATTTTCCTGGATTGATCCAACGAATGAGCTTTGTGAGGCGTATACAATCATACCTTGGCTGAACGAGAAAGCGACATGAAGCCGAAATCGACCAAGAACGCTCGTTCCAAAAAGGATATCATGACGGAAGGGCGTATGTTCGAACCGGTTGATCCGGTCGCTCTTCGCGGAGACGTGGTTCGCGTTGATCACGAGGAATTGATTTTGAGCGATTCATCGGCGGACATTGCGTACGGGTTCGATCGCGACACCGCGACGACTCGTCTTGAATCGCGGGTCGATTTGGGCGAGGCGGCGTGCGAGGCCGAGCCTCCGCGCGACGATTCGGAGGCGGGAACCGAGTGTTATTCCGACGCGTGGCTGGTGGAAAAGACGCGCGGCGGCGACGACGAGGCGTTTGCGCGGCTCGTGTTTCGATATGAAAGAAAGCTGATACGAGTGCTGAATCGGCTGGTTCACGATGAAGAATCGGCGCGAGATTTGGCGCAAGAGACGTTTTGGAAGGTGTATAAGCAGCTCGATCGGTTCGACACGGCTCGTCGTTTCGGTCCCTGGTTGTTTCGGATCGGCGTGAACCTTGGGGTCGATCATTTACGTCGACGCGAATCGACTTCGTTGATCTCGTCGCATCGCAAGGGTTCGGGGGGCTTCGAGCCGACGATTCCCGACCCGCGGAATCGCCGCGAGATTGTTCAAGAAGTTCGGCATGTTTTGGCGCTTTTGCCCATGCCGTATCGAACCATTCTGATATTGCGAGATTTGGAAGGATTTTCCTCGGCCGAGGCGGCCGCGATCGTGGGTCGTCGCGAGGCGACGATTCGCTGGCGGCTGGCGCGGGCTCGGGACCAATTTCGCGAGATCTGGCGACGCCGCCAGGATTCGTCGCGACAGGAGAAGAGCGATGTGGAATAAAACGGAAGGATGCGCTTGGTCCCTCAAAAGGTTGCCGCTTCTGGTCGACGACGAACTGATCGGCGCCGAGCGTCGCCGAGTCGAACGCCACCTGATCGGTTGCGCGAGCTGTCGTGAACGGTTGGAATCGCACCGCGCGAATCTCGCTTTACTGCATATTGCCGCGGTTGAGGAACCCGTCGCGGGGTCGTTCGTCAGGGATCGGTCGGATTCGGTTTTATGGCCCGCGATTGCGCGCCAGATTCGTGAATCGCGGCGTGAACCCGCTCGTTCGTCGTGGGGAGGGTGGGGTTCGCCCGGTTTTATCGGCGTCGCGGCGGGAATAACGATCGCGATTGTAGCGACTCTTGTCCCTCGAACGACGTCTCCTCGGCGCGTCGAGCGCGTCGTCGCTCCGGTTACGCCGCCCGTCGTCGCGGCGGCGCCCGATCACGACCTCTCCGTCGATACGTCGAATGATGAACCGATTACGCAAAATCGGCTCGCCGAATCGAAGCACGTCGTCAAAGAGACCGCGGCGAAGCCGCGATCGACGACTCTCGTCGAGCCGTCGGCGACCGTCCGGTTCGATCTCGACAGCGGCGCGCCGATGATCCCCGGCGTCGCCGACACGCAGCGCGCCTATTAAATCAGAGTCGCGTCATGCGTTTATTTTTTAATGATTTGAGATCGACGAAAGAGGCGACCGAGATCGGACGTTTCGGCTCGGGTTCTCGCCTTCGTCCGTCCCGGCCGGCGATCGCTTTCGCCTCGGTTGCTCTCGCGATCGCGGTCGCGCTCGTCGCCCGATCAACACTTCGAAGCGGCGGCCTGATCGAGCGACCAAAACCGCAAGATACGACGGTGAGCCGAGGAGGCGATTCGGTCCAGGGGGATGATTCCTGGCTTTTGTTGGATCGCTTTGAACAGCGCGTGGGGGAATCGATCACCGCGGCTCGAATGTCGACTTTGGCTCTCGAATATACCCCCGCGGGCGCCTCGGGTAACTCCGTCCGTCGGGTTGCGACGGGAATCGTGCTCAACGATTCGGGAGACGTTCTTTCGATCAGGATCGATCCCCCGCCTCCCGGCGCTCCCGTCGTCGCGCGCGACGCCGACGGCAAGGCGCGGTCGACGCGCTGGCTCGCGGCCGATCACGATACCGGTCTCACGTTATTACGTGTGGATGAATCGAGCGGTCTCAGGCCGGTTCGATCCGCGACCCGAGCCGCGGTGTTGGGGATGTCGGTTTTCGTCGTCGGAAATCCTTATGGACTTGGGCAATCGGTTAGTCGAGGTCATGTCGCGGGGCTGAATCGTCATGTCAAGATTGGTCACAGCAAACTGGGAGCTTTAATTCAGCTCGACGTGCCGTTGCGTCCCGGCGATAACGGCGCGCTCGTCGCGAATCTCCGCGGCGAATGGCTCGGACAGATTCGAGGGGTTTTATCTCCCGCCGATCCCCCGAATCCCGACGACAAAAAACCGGGTGTCGGATTCGCGATTAAAGCCGACGACGCCGCCTGGGTCGCCGATCAACTCCGTGCGCATCGCAAGGTCGATCGCGCCTATCTCGGCGTCCGGCTTGTGTTTGAGCCAAAACCGAAGGCGCCGGGGGCGATCATCAGCGAGGTTATCGCCGACGGGCCCGCTGCCAAAGCCGGAGTTAAGCCGGGCGATCGGGTTATCGCGGCGCTCGGCGGACCGATTTCCGACCCGCAGTCGCTTATCGACCTTCTCGATCGAACCGTCGCGCGAACGATCGTTTCGCTCGAACTCGACCGCGATGGAACCGCTCAATCCGCTCGCGTCGAAACCGCTTCTCGGCCCGTCGAAACGAATAACGATCACAACCCGATCAAGAAACCTTGATGTTGTTCAAATGCAGTCTTGCAAAATTCGTTGTTTGTTCAAATATTTCGGATCACTCGGTTTGCTTTTTAATCAGTTCTTTTTTGAGCTCGGGATATTCGACGACGACGAGCTTGTGTTCTTTTTCGTCGTAGCCGTATTTTTGATAATCGGGGAGTTCGGGCAGCCAGATCCCGTCGGGTTTGCCCACGCGAATCACCTCGTCCATGAAGACTTGAAAATTCTTAGGGTATTCGCCGTTGGTCGCGTTGTAAATTTCGACGGCTTGTTGCACCGCCATTCCCGCGATTCGATCGATCTGTGTGACATAAGCCTGCCCCGAAAGCGTAAGCGGGTCGGTCGCGGTGATCGTCGTGTTCGCGACCTGAGCTCCCGGCTTGGCGAGCAACGTTTCCACGGGGACGATTTGTTGCGTCTTCTTGCCGACGATTCCCTCGCGCGGCTTCTTTTTCGGCGCGTCTTCGCCGCAACCGGGAACGATCGAAAAGGCTAGAACGACGATGGGAATGAGGAGCGTTTTCATCTTCGTTTCCTTCGGTTCAAACGACCGTCGCGGTTCGGTTTCGAGGCGTCGGTCGAGATGATTATTCCGGCGTTTATGAATCGATAACGCATGAGAAAACGATCACGCGAATTCGCGACGATCAGGCGGGTTCGCGGCGCGTTCGGTTGAAAGTTGTTCTCATCTTGATCGCTTTGCGGGTTAATCCCACGTCCAATCGGCGATTTTGGGAACCTTGTTGTGATCGGTCAAATCGAACTGAAGCGGGGTGACCGTGATATACCCTTCGCACAGGCTCGTGACGTCGGTCTCGGGCCCCTCCAGATGGTAGGGAGGATTGTATGTGAGCCAGTAATAAGTACGTCCGCGGGGGTCGATGCGTCTTTCAAACCCTTCGCCGTAGCGGCCGATTCCCATGGGGACGACGCGAATCCCTTTGGGCTCGCCGCGCGAATGCGCGGGGAGATTGACGTTGAACAGCGAACCCGCCGGGGGTTTGTGCGATAAGATCCGCTCGATCACCCGCGCGGCGTGTTTGGCGGCGTGTGGATAATCGAAATGCTCGGAAAGCTCGAGCGATACCGCGATCGAGGTGATTTTGAAAAACGAACCCTCGATCGCCGCGGCGACCGTTCCCGAATAAAGGACGTTGATCCCCGCGTTGGCGCCCGAATTCATACCCGAGACGACGAGGTCGGGAGGACGAGGCATCAATTCATAAACACCCAATTTGACACAATCGGCCGGGCTTCCCTCGACCATCCAGCCCAGGGTCGAGCCGTCTTCGTCTTCAACCTCTTTGACGACAAGCGGATTGAGCAGCGTGATCGTATGCGCGACGCCGCTTTGTTCGAGCGCCGGGGCGACGACGGTCACTTCGCCCAATTTCGCCAGTTCCTTGCGTAGGGCTCGGAGCCCGGGAGCGAAAACGCCGTCGTCGTTGGTTAAAAGGATTCGCACATTCGCCTCGATCCCGCAAGCCGTGTCGCTATCGAACCAGGGTAAGCGTCCGTTCGGCGCTTATCGTAACCGTCATCTCTCCGCGACGTCAATCGGCGGATCACGCGGGATCGATTTGGACCGTTGATCGGATCAAAGAGCGCGCGATCGGGGGCGGGTCGAACCGAGCCGACCCTGATTTCCAAGCGGTTGGATCGCGTTCGGAACGGTTCGCGCATCGACCAGGAGGGTTGCGAGTTCGGTTCGAGAGGGATCGATCTCTCCTTGGGATCGATGCGAGGGGGATCTGGATCGATCGATTTCAAAAATTTCGCGGATTTTCGTTTTTTTGATCTAGCGTGCGCTAGATTACTCTCGTACATTAGCCGTCAAAGACTCAGATGGTGATCGTTCGTGACCAAAAACGGAGGGGGGCGAACGATCGCGTTTCACGTGTTTCGGCTTGTCGTTTGCAAGCCGGCGAGTCTCCTCCTTCCGGTTTCAGGGGAATCTCACATGGCCGACATCGAGACGTTGACCGAGAAACAACGGGGAATTTACGTGTTTATTCGGTCCAAGATTCACGGTCGTGGATACGGCCCGACGGTGCGCGAGATCGGCAACGCGTTCGGGATCAAAAGCCCGAACGGCGTGATGTGTCACCTCAAGGCGTTGCAGAAGAAGGGGATGATTCACCGCGAGCCGAACATGTCGCGGGCGATCCAGCTTCTCGACGACACGCCTTCGGAGAAGAAGCCGGGAATCAAACTGCTCGGCAGGATCGCCGCGGGGAAGCCGATCGAGGCGATCGAAGACGCCGAAACGCTTTCGTTCGAAGAGTGGGAGGATTCCGACGACAATTTCGCGCTCGCCGTCAAAGGCGATTCGATGATTGAAAAACACATCGCCGACGGCGATTTCGTGATCATCAAACGCCAAGACACGGCGCGCAACGGCCAGATCGTCGCCGTTTCCGACGACAACGGCGAGGCGACGCTGAAGATTCTTCATAAAGAAAAGAACCGAGTTCGGCTCGACCCCGCCAATAAGGCGATGAAGCCGATTTATCGCGACAAGGTCAAGATTCTCGGAGTCCTCGTCGGAGTCGTCCGCAAATATTGAGGTTCGATTCGCCGCGGCGCGACGGTATATTCCAACGCGATGATCGATCCGCGCGCCGCGGTCGGCGAGATCCTTGAACGATCGAGGCGGAGGGCGCACGCTCAACGCGGATCGATCGTCGCGAGTGCGAGTGCTCGCGCGAACTTACTTAAGTTATAAAAATCATTTTTCCACTTGATTGAAACGAGCGTTCTTATGGCGAATCAATCGGGATCGGCCGCCGATCACGTGACGTTATTCACCGACGGCGCGTGCGGCGGTAATCCAGGCCCCGGCGGCTGGGCGTTTATCTTGGAGCATCCCGATTCGGGAACGAAAAAGAAGGCCTCGGGCGCCGATCCCGCGACGACGAACAACCGGATGGAACTCGCCGCGGTGATCGAGGGGCTCGCTTCGCTCAATCGCCGCTGCCGCGTCAAGCTCGTCACCGACAGCCAATACGTCGCCAAAGGGATCGAATCGTGGCTCTCCAAGTGGAAGAGCAACGGCTGGAAACGCAACGAGGGGGGACGATTCGTCCCGGTGCGCAACGTCGACCTCTGGCAAAGGCTCGACGAACTCCTCGCGGAACACGAGGTCCGCGTCGAACACGTCTACGGCCACGCCGGGCATCCCGAGAACGAGGAATGCGACAAGATGGCCGTCGACGCGTATAAAAAACTGATGAAATCAAACAGGTAAAAATACCTCCGCGTTTAACTCCCACTCGATCTTTTTGTTCTCATTACGATCGCGCGATTGCGCGATGATGTTAAGTTCTCTTGATCCGGGCTACGGCTTGTCGCGCCTTGATCATCAGCGGGCTTTCGGGCGTTGAGGCCGCGGGAAGGTTGAAAATCGACGCCGCGGCGAGCGGGGCGCCGAAGCGGGGATCGCTCGCGAGCAGATGTTCCTCCCACGAAGCCGCGCCGAATTTGTAATCGTGCGAATCGCGCCCTTTCACGAAAATCGCCTTCCGCGCCGCGCGGAAATACGCGTCGGTCGATCCCCCCGAGGCGAGATAACCGACCAGTTTCTGTGCCGCGTGTTCACGATTCGATCCGATCGTCGCGAAGATCTCGCCGATCGCCTCTTCCCCCTTCGTCTCGGGGTTGATCGCGGCGATCGCGTCGATCTTGAATTCGCTCTTCGGCTTCACGCGATCGCGATACAGCGACGGCCAGCCCGAAGCCTGCAAGAGCGCGAGCCTTCGAGTCGTATCGTCGCCGCTTGCCATGTAAATATAATGAAGCGCATTGCACGAGGTGACCGCGTGGATCGGCAAGATTCCCGGCGCGCGCGCCATCAGCTCTCCCGCGGCCAAAATCGCGGCGTCCCAAAGCGACTCGGGGGCGACCCCCTCGTTGAGCAGTTTGACGCATTCGGAACACGCGTCCGCGGTCGACGCGTTTCGGATCGTCGCCAGGAAAGCCGTCGACGCCGCGGGATCGCGCCGGCCGATCTGCCAATCTTCGCGGATCTTCTTGGCGTTCTCGAGATTCAACAGATAAGGGCCGACCGGCGCTTTCTCGCGATCCCCCTGCAAATCGAGCAAACCGAAAACGAGCGACCTGAGCACGGGCTCGGCGTGCTGAATGCCGATCGTCTCGAGCGTCCTACGCGATTGCGACGTGAAGATCGCCTTGTGGCCGATATCGCGATGATCGCGCAGGCCGTAGCGATAAATCGCCTCGAACACCTCGCCCAAACCCGCCGATCGGCACAGGCTCGTGATCGCCGCGTCGGCGGCCTCGGCGTCCCAATCCTCCATCGCCTTCGTGAACGCCTCGCGCGCCTGCGAAGGACGCGGCAAACGCGATTCCTCCGGCTTTTTGAGCGTCCAATCCCCCTCGCGAACGTCCTGTTCTTGCGAATTCTTGAACGTATCCAATGCCCAAAACATCGGCATAAGCCGGTCTTCAACGTCGGCGACCTGACCCAGCATGTGCGCCGAGTTCATCACCAGCACGGCGTGAAATTTGAACCCGACCGGTCTGGGTTTGACGTTGCGAATCCCCGCGAGGAACAATCCTCCCAACAAATCACGATATGACAAGCCGTCGTTGAGTTTGACGACCGCGGATTCGAGGATCGCGTCGCGGGGAGTCTCCTCGATCCAACGGACGATCGGCTCGATCTCGGGTCGAAAACAGACCGCGTCGGGATCGAGCCTCATCTCCCGACCGACCGCCGGGGTGATTCGTGAAAGTTCCGTCCAGGTTCCGAGCCCGGCGCCCAGACCCAGCGCCGTCGTCGACTTCAAAAACCCGCGCCGACCGATCGAACTCGCTCGCATGGCCCCGCTCCCTCGTCGAATGGACCGGCTTCGAATCGCCCGATGCGTGCGAGCCCGCTGTGAACCCGGAAGAGTCGCGCCCGGTCGATCCGATTCCTTTAAAATATTCGAACGCATCCCGCGCACGCCGGCAAGAGGGAGGTCCGATCGGAGATTTTTAAGTTATTAAGGTTTGTTCAGTATGAAATATAGACTAAATAAAATATCGTTGTGTATCCGCCCGCGGAACGACCGGATCGGGAGCGAGGCGTTAGAGGCGATCCGGATAAGCTTCCGCGGCACTATCCGCCTGATTTTACAGGTTTCATCGCCAATTCGCCAATAAAAACACTATATGTCAGAAATCTAGATGTTGTGATCTCTCTATTTGGGAGGGCGAGCCTCCCGGTGAGGCTCTTTTCGTGAACGACTTCGATG
>JAJYWB010000063.1 GCA_021791715.1 Planctomycetota bacterium
GGTTCGCCCTCCCAAATAAAGATAAAGACAAATAGATACTAAATAGATTCGGCGGGATTTGAGGGAAAATCCGAAATTGGTATGTCGAACCCGAAATTGGGAGGGCGAACCTCCTGGTGAGCCGCATGATGATGTTTGCGATTACTGACCGAAAAAACGGCATCGTCACCGGAGTTTACGAAAAGAGGCTCACCGGGAGGTTCGCCCTCCCAAATAAAGATAAAGACATATAGATTCTAAATAGATTCGGCGGGATTGGTGGGAGAATCCGAATCTGGAATGTCGAACCCGAAATTGGAATGTCGAACCCGAAATTGGTATGTCGAACCCGAAATTGGGAGGGCGAACCTCCTGGTGAGCCGTATTATGATATCCGCAGTTATTAACAGAAAAAACGCCCTCTTCACCGGAGTTTACGAAAAGAGGCTCACCGGGAGGTTCGCCCTCCCAAATAAAAAAAGACATCTAGATTCTAAATATATTCGGCGGGATTTGAGGGCGAACCCGAAACCGGTATGTCGAACCCGAAACTGGTATGTCGAACCCGAAATTGGGAGGGCGAACCTCCTGGTGAGCCGCATGATGATGTTTGCGATTACTGACCGATAAAACGGCGTCGTCGCCGTCCTTTAAGAAAAGAGGCTCACCGGGAGGTTCGCCCTCCCAAATAAAGATAAAGACATATAGATTCTAAATAGATTCGGCGGGATTGGTGGTTGAATCGGAGGAATTTCCGCACGATTTCGTCTTCATGACGAACGATGATCGAATCGAACGCGTCGGCGAAGAGAACGAGATCGCTTCGACGTGATCGATCGCCAGCGCGACGATCTTGATCTTCCAGCCTAAGTCGACCCGATTAATTAATTCACAAAACCTCACTCCAATCGTTGAAAATGTCTAATACGTATAGCGTAGCCGAAATACCATTTCTCCAAAATAAATTTGAACTTGACTTTATCGTTAATAATCCCGTCCACATAATAAACTCCATTTTGTTCTTTTGTACGCCATTTAATATCCTGGACTTTTACAGAAACAGCATCACTTAAATATTTAATACAAATATTTGATGGGGCATCATATTTGTAGCAACATGTTTTTAAATAGATCGCTTCACTGATAGAATAAATGGAGACCATTACAAAAATAACAATAACATTCACTAAATATTCTCTCTTCACGTGAAATGCTCCTAAAAACAGCCTAGCATTTATGCTTACACTCGCAAGTCCAGCCGCATGGAATCTTAATTCCGATCGAAATACCCGCGCCTTCCGCTCCAATGGTAGCATAACTGTGGGTCGAATGAAGGACATTATCTCTACCACCCCACTCGTATAAGCAGTCATATGTGTCTAGATAGGCGCAATAAAGTTCAACGGCGACAATTCCAACAAGAACGACGGCTCCAATAACGACAATCTGCGCGACAAATCCTGTGGGGTCTACGGCATTAGGTGATCTATTTAATATATATACATACTGATTATAGAAAATATTCAATGGGTAAGAATTCCATTTGCCTCGAGTGGAAAATCTTGATATATCAGGAATATAAAATCTATACCCTACTAGATATTGTGCAAAATCAGTATTCATGTAATATCCAAATTCTCCTTTCCATAGAAATGTATAATCGTTAGTCCCTTGCCGCTGAATCGTGTTCCCCCACGCGTCGTATACGAACGTATCGGTCACGCTTTGGCTCGAATTCGCCAGGCCAAGGATCGATCCCATCCGATCCTCGAGATAATACGACGGAGCTCCCGAGACGATCGTAGCGAGCGCCGGAACGTACCGCGTTTGCGTCGTTCCCGATGCGTTCTTCTCCAAAAGAATCTGCAATCCGTCCAACACGTAATCGGTCACAACGCCCGTCGTTCCCGTCTTCTGAACACGCAAACCGTCGGGATTGTAGCCGAATTGCACGGTCGTTCCCGCGGGCAAATCGACCACCTTGAGCCGATTCTCAAAATCGTACGAATACGTCGTGAGCCACGTCGAAGACGAATTCGCCGAAGTCAAATTACCGTTATTGTCTTCACCGTAATTCGTCGTCACCGTCGCTTGCTGAGGACCCGATTGCACCGATTGCTCGATCTGATTGTCGGCGTAGAATGAACTCATCGTCGTCACGGGCGAATTCGACGTGTTCGGATTCGTCCTCACGAGCTTGGTACGATTCCCCGCGGGATCATTTTGCCGATCGAAGCCGGAGTTCGATCCCCTCGTTATGCTGAAGTCTGGAATCAAGGTTTCCAGGCCGTGCATGGAAGCGAAAGCTCCGCAAGAGCGATCGAATCGAATGAATTCCACACAATTCCTAAAGAGTAAAACCGAGGTCGATCGTAAAGCAAGAGGGTCGGGGATTTTTTGGATTTTTTTTGAGGGGATTTGAAAAAGTTGATTTGGGTAAACTGGAGGAGGTGAGGAAAGCCATCGAGCATGGTTTCTCAAGTCTGTGAGACCTGCAACTCATGAAAAAACTGCACGGATCGTCGATTATAGAGTGTCCGTAACTTCCACGCGTGGTGCGTTTATCTTTCCAAGTCGCTATGAAGCAGTGGAATACAACCGAAGCATAAGCAAGTGCATATCTTCATAATTCAATAAAAGAATTGACGATCAATGAACGATTCACACGATTGCGCTTCGGGTTGGTAAAGATTGCAGCTTCGCCGCTTTAGGGAATCTTAGTTCTGTGAGCGGGGGGATCGAGGGGGGTCGTTTGGCGCGATTTCGACCCTCCTCGGCCCTCCCCGCACGCGGGGAGGATGATACATCGCCATGCTAGCATATTACAACCTTCCCCCCGCTTGCGGGGTATCGAGGGGGGGCGCCTGTCCTGAATCGCCCCCTCCCCGGCCCTCCTCGCACGCGGGGAGGATTTTATATCGACATGATATCATAATAGAACCCTAACCCCGCCTTGCGAGGGGATCGTTGGGGTCGAGTATAATTCAAACATGGTAATATTATGTGTTTATAGTAACTGGAATCGAAGCGGGGTAAAGGAACGCCTTTCAATACTCTGTGGAACGGTATTGGCGCCTCGACACTCTTGCAAACCGCGCCATCGAGCCTCACGATAAGGCTTTCGAGACCGGACGATCCCGATCGGAACGGCGTAACTTCCCAGGAGTCGGTACGATGCGCGAACGAACCCAACGACTTCGGCGGTTCATGACACGATTTCCCAAAAGAGTCGTCGCGATCGCGATCTCGGTCGCCGTGACGACCGCGCTCTTTGCCGTCGCGGCGCCTGCGCAAGACGCCCCCGCGCAAGGCGGAACCGACACGAAAGGATGGATCGAGCTGACGAGCACGGGGACGTTCGACGCGTGGAAACCGCCGATCGCCGACTGGGTCGAGGCGAGCGAGGCGAAAATCGATCCCAAAAACCCTCGCTTGCTCACATACGAATCGGGAACGGGTGTGATCGTCAACGGGCCGACGGGGCGAACGCGCAACATCGTCACCAAACGGTCGTTCGGCGACGTCGAATTCCATCTCGAATTCTTCATCCCCAAAGGATCGAACTCGGGGGTGAAATTCGAAGGACTGTACGAGGTTCAGATCTTCGACAGTTTCGGCAAGAAAACGCTCAAAGGAAGCGACTGCGGCGGGATTTACCCCAAGGCCGAACTCTTACCCAGATATCATTATCTCGACGACGGATTCCCTCCCAAGGTGAACGCTTGCAAGCCTCCCGGAGAGTGGCAAACGCTCGACGTCACGTTTCACGCCCCACGGTTCAATGCGAGGGGCGAAAAAATCAAGAACGCGCGGTTCGATAAGGTTTTGCTCAATGGAAAACTTGTGCAAGAGAACGCCGAACTCGAACATCCGACGGGGCACGCTTGGCCCAAGAAGGAGATTCCCGAGGGGCCGATTTTGCTTCAGGCGGATCACGGACCCGTCGCGTTCCGCGCGATTCGCGTGAAACCGATCGCCGCCGAATGAGCGAGCCGCTCGCATTCGGCGACGCGCGCATACGGTGTAATCCGCGGAGACGAGCTTATTTGGACGACAACAACAGAACTCCCGCGGCGAGCGCGATCGCGATCGCGGTCGAGTCTGTGAAGCCTCGGAGCGATACGCCGAGCAGGTCGTGGATAAGAACGGCTGCGAGCGCCGCGTAGACGAGGACGCGAAGCGCGAGTCGTTCGGAAAATTTGATCATAGAAACACCTCACGTTGGGAAAGGATCTCGAAGAGGCATGAGTGAAACCGTCCCGTGGTATGTCGACGCGGTCTTTTACGAGGTTTACGTCCGCGGTTTTTTCGACTCGAACAACGACGGAATCGGCGACCTGCGCGGTCTGACGTCGAAGCTCGATTATATCCGAGATCTGGGGGTCGATTGCATCTGGCTGATGCCGATCTACGCTTCGCCGCTCAAGGACGACGGCTACGACATCGCCGATTTCCGTAAGATCGATCCCGCGATCGGCACGGTCGAGGATTTTCAAGATCTCACCGACGCGGCGCACAAGCTCGGCCTGCGAATCATCGCCGATCTCGTCGTCAATCATACGTCGGATCAGCACGCTTGGTTTCAGGAGGCGAGGCGCGACCCGAATTCCCCCAAACACGATTATTACGTCTGGAGCGACACCGATGAAAAATATCGAGATGTGAGAATTATATTTAAAGACACCGAGCAATCGAACTGGACGTGGGATCCGATCGCTCGGCGTTATTTTTGGCATCGGTTTTTCAGCAATCAGCCCGATTTGAATTACGACAATCCCGAAGTGCGCCGCGAGATGCTCGACGTGATGGCGTTTTGGCTCGATCACGGGATCGACGGATTTCGGGTCGACGCGGTTCCGTATTTGTTCGAGCGCGAGGGGACGAATTGCGAGAATTTGCCCGAAACGCACAACTTTTTGAAGGAGATGCGGCGGTTCGTCGACGAGAAATATCCGGGGACGCTTTTGCTCGCCGAGGCGAACCAGTGGCCGAGCGATCTGCTGCCGTATTTCGGCGACGGCGATGAATTCCACATGGCGTTTCATTTTCCGTTGATGCCGCGGTTGTTCATGGCGATCCGCCGCGAGGATTCGCACCCGATTCGCGAGATCATGGAGCAAACTCCGCGGATTCCCCCCGGTTGCCAGTGGGCGGTGTTTTTAAGAAATCATGATGAACTCACGCTAGAAATGGTAACAAGCGATGAACGCGATTATATGTATAATGAATACGCCAAAGATCCGCGGATGCGGCTCAACCTGGGGATTCGCCGGCGGCTCGCTCCGTTGATGAACAACGGCCGCAGGCAGATCGAGCTGTTGCACAGTTTATTGTGCACGTTTCCGGGAAGTCCCGTCCTCTATTACGGCGACGAGATCGGCATGGGAGATAATATTCATCTCGGCGATCGCAACGGCGTACGGACGCCGATGCAATGGAGCGGAGACAGGAATTCGGGATTCTCGCGCGCCGATCCGTCGTCGCTTTATCAACCGATTCTGCTCGATCCGATTTACAATTATCAATCGGTGAACGTCGAGGCGCAGTTGCGCTCGCCGAGTTCGCTCTTGAATTGGCTGCGCAGGCTGATCCGCGTAAGGCGCGATCATCCCGTGTTCGCGCGGGGCTCGCTTGAGTTCGTCAATTGTCAAAACAAGCGCGTCGTCGCGTATGTGCGCCGCGTCGACGGCGAACTCGCGCTCGTCGTCAACAATTTATCGCGATTCGCCCAGCCCGCCGAACTCGACCTCCGCGAATTCAACGGTCTCACTCCCGTCGAGATGATCGGCGACATCACGTTTCCCAAAATCGGCGAACTCCCCTATTTCATCACCCTCGGCCCGCACGGATTCTTCTGGTTTCGACTCGAAAATCGCGACGCTCCGCGCGGCGACGGATAACCCACGGCGATCAACCGTCGAACGATTGAACGAGTGAGGAGCCGACGTTCTAGGTTTTTCGGTATCGCTCGTCGGCTTTTCGTATCATAAGAATGTGTTTTAGTAACTCGGCGATCGCCGAGGGGTCGTCGACCGAGCAACCCGCCGCGGTTCGGCATTGTTCGTTAGGTTCGCCGACTCGAATCGTGATCGCGTTTGGATCCGAGGATAATTCTCGGAACGCGTCCTCGTCGGTGTCGTCGTCGCCGATGTAAAGGATCGAATCGGAGGGTTCGCCGATTTGAGCGAGAATCTGACGCACCGCTCGGCCTTTGTGGCGATCGACCCTGGGTCGAATTTCATGGATCATTTTTCCCGATGTGAGCAAGAATCGATCCGAGAAGGGGACGATCGCCTCGGCGACGATCGCGGCGATTTTTTCTCGATCGTCGTCGTGGGCGCGGCGGTAATGAATCGAAGCGGTCAATCCTTTGTTTTCGATCTCGACCCCGGCGATCGACCTTGTTCTTTTATCAATATTATTGGATAGATGAAGAAGATCGCGCGCCGAGTCGAGGGCCGTTTGATCGACGAAGTGGAAATCGGGTCCCTGGATTTCGAGGCCGTGGTTGGCGGCGAGGATGAGCCCCGGGATCGCGATTTTGGCTGCGAGGTCGTTCAAGCCGCGACCGCTGATGATCGCGACGGTGGTATGAGGAAGCCGCGAGAGCGCCTCGATCGTCGCGCGGGTAACGGGAGAAATCTCGGCGAGAGCGGGACGCTCGGCGATCGGCGCGAGCGTCCCGTCGAAATCGAGCATCAACCGCGCGCGAGGGGCGATCGCGACCGTCCGCGCAATCATATCCAGAGAAAAAGACTCGATCATAATAACATTCAACCGGACTCACATACTCTCGGGAAAGTCGAATTTGAGGAGGGCCGAGATGATCTTGCCGGCCCAGCGGTAGATGTTGTTTTCGGCGACCGCGGCGCGAAGTTTTTGCATCCGTTTGCGTCGTTCCTCCTCGGGGGTTTCGATCGCCTGGCGGATCGCGTCGGCGAGTTCGTCGATCGAGAACGGGTTGACGAGGATCGCGTCGGAAAGCTCGCGCGAGGCGCCGGCGAAACTGCTTAAAATCAGCATGCCGTCGCCGTCGAACCGGCTCGCGACATATTCCTTGGAAACGAGATTCATTCCGTCGTGAAGCGAGCTGACGATAAAGAAATGCGCCATCCTGTGCAGCGCCATCATTTCTTCGGTTGAGAAATGTCGTTTGGCGTAGTGGATCGGCTTCCAGGTTTCGGTCCCCCATTTCCAATTCACCTCTTCGACGATCCGATCGATCTCGTCGTCGATCTTTTTGTACGCGTCGATATGACCTCGGCTCGGAACGCCGACCTGAATGAAAATAAACTTGTCGACATATTCTGGATTTTTTTCAAGCATGCGATCGACGGCGCGGAGTCGTTCGGGAATTCCCTTGGTGTAATCGATCCGTTCGATGCCGACGCCGACGAGTCTTTTCCCCGGTTTGAAATAGCGGTTGAACTTGCGGATTTTGTCGTCGACCTCGGCGCTTTTGGCGCGTTTTTCGTGGCTTTCGAAGTCGATGCTGATCGGGAACGGTCGTACGAGCGTCGTTTTGCCTCCGCGAGTGACCTCGGATTGTTCTTGATTGACCATCGCCTCGATCCCGCGATCGACCGTGTCGAGGAAATTCTGGCAATGATAGCGGAGATGAAAACCGAGCAGGTCGTTCCCCAACAGCCCGTCGAGGAGCTCCTCCTTCCAGGGAAACGCCTGAAAGGTTTCGCGATTGGGCCAGGGGATGTGCCAAAATTGGGCGACGATCAGGTTCGGATTCATTTGTTTAAGCATGCGAGGCATGAGAGCGAAATGATAATCCTGAATGAAGACGAACGTGGGAACGTCTCCGGCCTCCTCGATCACGGCGTCGGCGAATTTCTTGTTCACCTTTTTATACATTTCCCAATGTTTCAATTCGAACACGGGGCGGGTGAACACGACATGGCAGAGGGGCCAAAGCCCCTCGTTCGAGAGCCCGTGGTAATACCCCTCCTCCTCTTTTTTGGAGAGCCAAACGCGCCTCAGGGTGTAAGTCGGGTCTTCGGGAGGGACGCGCACGCGGTCTCGTTCGTCGACGGTCTCGCGATCGGCGTCGCCGCCGCCGTGCCCAACCCAAGTTCCCCCGCAGGCCCGCATGATCGGATCGAGCGCCGAAGCCATCCCGCTCGCCGGACGCTGACATTCGATCTCCTCGTCGACGTGCCGATGAATGTAAGGTTCGCGATTCGCCACCACGATCAAATTGTAATTGCTCAACTTCGATTGAATCAACTTATGTAGCGATTCTTTATTCCACATTGATAAGTCTCCTAAGCTTAACAAAAAAACATGAGAATTTATCGATCGATCCTTTCCCTCCTTTTGCAAATCCAAGCGCGATTCCGCCCGGCTCGTGAAATATCGACAATCGCCGATCGGAACATTTCGACGAAATCCACGAGCGATCGGCCGATCGCGCTCGTCGTCGGTTTTCGATCCGTAAGGTAGGTGCAAATGCGGCGCCGAAGGCCGATTTTCCGGCGCCTTGAACCTTTCATTTTGCCTATTTTACCAGTCTCGTGGTCGAGGTGTCGACCCGAGGTCGGCTCTCGCGGCGTGGGCGATCGCACGCGATCGATCGCGATCCGGCTCGCATGTCGTCTGGATTAGTTGACGTGGGGATCTTCGGGCATTCGTTTTATGCCGAGGTATTCCGATAATTTCTTGGCGTTCGCCGCGCGTACGACCTCGTCCCAGATGTCGTCGTCGTCCTCGCGGAAAACGTGCTCGATTTCGGCGGGGAGAGTCATCCACGTTTCGTAATCGAACTCGCTTTCGAGCTGTCCCGAGCCCCAACCCGCGTAATTGACGACGACGAGCGAAGGCTCGATCCGACTTCGGATCGCCGCACGAACCTTCTCGGGGTCGACGCAGCAATAAACCCCCGGGATGATCGTCCGATCGGCTAGATCGGGATCGTCGTGCACGATCATCAGCGGACCGGGCACGGGGCCCCCCACAAGGACGCGTTTCTCCCACTCGAACGGTTCGTCCAAAACCTGGTCGGCGATCTCGCCGACCGTCGTCTCGGACGGTCGATTGAGCACGATCCCGTGCGCCCCCTCCTCGGTATGCTCGATCATCAAGATCACCGTGCGTTCGAAAAACGGCGTCTCCAAGGTCGGCGCCGCGATCACCAACTGACCTTTCAGTGATTTCATGATCGAATGCTCATAAAGTTGGAGAACCGATCGGCGACGACGAAACCTTACATCTGTATCAACTCACTTACTTAGATGCGGATAACGTTGACGAAGCGCCTCGGAAAGCGCGCCCAGTTTTTTGCGTTCGGCCAGCGCGACGAGCGCGTCGAGATGCCGATCGACGGGGACGTCGTCGAGTTCGTGCGATCGATAAACCTCGACCGTTTGCATCATCGATTCGGCGCCGAGCCTGGGATCGGTTTGTCCTTTGGCGTTCTTGATCGAATTGATCGCCGAACCCGCCAAAAAGAGGATATCGGAGAGCATTCCGCGGCGTTCGGCGTCGACCAGGTTGAGGATCAAATTTCCCTGGTCGAGAGCGCCTGCGCGGGTGATCATCGTCGGCTTGATTCCGGCGATCGGCCGCGAAAGCGCCGTCTCGGAAGCCTCCCATTCGGCGCCGTAGGGGCGAATGAACGGAGCGCCGGGGCGAATCGGCCCTGTCTGACGGAAATCGATTCCATCGAGCCGCGCGAGGAAGTCGATCACCTCGCGCCAGATCCCTTTGGTTTTGACGCCGATTCCGGCGTTATGGCCGTAAATCGCTGGGGGAATCGCGCGGTTTTTGGTCGCCTCGCGCACCATCCGAACGGCGCCGCCGGCGTACGTTTCGCTGAACATCACCCCTTGCGCGCCCGCGTCGAGCGCCTCGACGACCGTCGCGACGATCTCGTGAGGCGCAGCGCTCACGTGCGCCGCGAAGATCAGGCCGATATCGCCGCGCTCGGCCTTGGCGCGCTCGATCGCCGCGATCGCGCGCCGCGTCCGCTCGCCGACGGGGGAATAATCGAGATTGGGGTACAAATCTTCATCTTCTTTGATGAACATAAGTAACTTGCATCCCGCGACCTCGGCGACGATCCTTTCGACGTCTTCGGGGGTGATTCCGGCGGTCGGCTTGAGGATCGTTCCGAAAGCGGGTTCGCCCTCGGGAAAGCGTGCGAGCGTTCGCAATCCCTTTGGGCCGTGAGCCGGCCCGGGGAATGTTCGCAGCACGCGATCGGGGATTGTGAGCGCGACGAGGCGCGCGTCTTGATTTTCGTACATGTCGAAGATGACCGCGCCCGCGACGGTGTGGAGGATATCGCACGACGTGAGATGACCGTCGGGCTGGAGCATCATCTTGAGGGGGAACGCGACATGGAGCAGGCCGATTTTGCCGGTCGAGTCGAACGCGTCGACCCCCGCGGCCGAGGCCGAGCACGCCGCGAGGAGCGATCCCGGAGGGGGGTTTTTGATCCCGCTCGTCGCGTGATAGCTGATCTCCTCGACCGCTTTCTCGAGCTTGAGCGACCTCAAGACCAAGAAATAGGATGCGACGATATGATCATCCATCGCCGGCGGGGGATTTTCCCGCAACCTCTCGCCGACGATCTCGCGGAGTTTCGTTTCGCGTTCATCGGCGTCGTGCCGCAACGATTCAAGCAACCGACCTTCGACTGGTTTCATAAACGATCGTTCCTCCCGATGAGAGCATACCAGAGCGAAAGGCGCTGCGAAACGCCCGTGAGCCGGAAAGCGATCGAGAAGAGACGAGGGACCGGATGGAACGGTTTCGAGACGTTCGACCGAAGGCGATCCGGAAAATCCGGTCGCCGAGACGCCGGGTCGATACATTCGACAATTTTCATAATATAATATTTATAATTAAAATATTATATTAAATTAATAATATTAGATTAGTCTGCCTGGTGAATCTTTCGGTCGGCGGCGTTCCATCGTGTGCGGCGTCGAGGAGCTTGATCGGCGGCGAAGAAAAATAAACATGAAAATGCGGCTCACCAGGAGGTTCGCCCTCCCAATTTTGGGTTCACCCTCCCAATTTTGGGTTCACCCTCCCAATTTTGGGTTCACCCTCCCGATTTTGGGTTGGCCCGTCGGATATAGGGTTCGCCCTCCCAAAATGGTTCGACTTCCTCAATGAAAACATGTCGGCTCACCAGGAGGTTCGCCCTCCCAATTTTGGGTTGGCCCGTCGGATACGGGGTTCGCCCTAGAACGCATCTGGGCATGTGGATTTCTTTTCGTCTGGGTTCGATGCTTCATGTCGAGGAAATCGGGGCGACCGGCCGACGATCGGAGACTTCGGGATTTCCAACCCCATTCTTCGCTCGTTGAATCGACGATCCGCTCGAACAATCGAACGATCGATCGATCGAGGCGGATCGCCGCCGATTTGGAATCAATTTACTTTACACGTTTATTCATGTTTGTCGGGTGAAGCGATCGAGTCGAACGGATGTTTTCCCGTTTCGCCCGGCGGGGTGTTGTCGTGCACGAGCGCGTCGAGCACGCCGACGAAGAACGAGCGATCGTCGGCGACGTCGAGGTTGTAAACCGGCAGAGCGGGGCCGGGGACGATCTCGGCGACCGCGGCGACGCCCCCCAGCACGCGTACCGAGTCTCCTTTTTTGAGATCGCGAGCCATCACCCAGCCTTCGCCGGATTTCCAAAAACGATGATAGATACAAGTGACGATCGGCGCCGAGTCGTTGAGCGTCAGTCGTCTCGTCTCCCACGGCGGGCTCCGATGCGCGGCGAGGATCGGCTTGAAATGGAGAGCCCCGGTTTTGACGTCCTGGCTTAATACGCGATCGCCGACGTTAAGCGATTCGATCGGCCTCGGTCCGTCGATCGTTCGGACGGGCGTCCCCGCGGCGAAACAGTCCGAGAACGTCGGCGCAGGCAACTGAGGAACGGCGTTTTGAACAAGCGTCACCTTGGAGGGAGGTTGATAACTGTAGCCGACCTTATCAAAATACCATTGTTTCCACGCATCTTCATTATCTTGCAAGTCGGGGGCGTCGAGCGCGGTTTGGAGCACGGGGACGACGCGTTCGTTGAGCGCCGCGGCCGAAGAGTTCGTTTGTTCAATATCCTGGACGTCGGCGATCAGACGAGCCTGAGCGACCGAGGCCTTGATGTTCGCCGCGGCGATCATCTCGGCTGTACGCTCTTCGAGAATCGCGAGTTCCATTTGCTCGACGGGCGTCGAAGCGTCGTTGAATCGTCTCACATCGCTTCCCGACGCGACGATCGGCATCCCGTTGGGGTCGAGCCCCGCGTATCCGTTGAAATTCGAGGCGAGCCGGAACGCGGGAGGCGCGTCGTACGTTCGAAGCACCCGAAAGCGAGGCGTGTCGATCAAAAGCCCCCCCGTCGAACCGGGACCGTTCACGGGTTGAACTTTATATTGAATTTGAGAATGAATCATATTAACAAGCGTTTCAGCAAAATCCCTGGGGTCGCGTCCCTTAAGCGCCAGGCTCGCCTGGTTGCGGACCTCTTCGGTAGGTGAACCGATCGCGAGCGCAGCGAGCGTGCGGGATGATTCGCGTCCTGGAATCCGTTTGAGGATGGCGATCTTGAGGAGTTCGACGGCGCGGGTTTTCTCGGGGAAAACGATGCGAATCGATGTCACTGCGCGGGGATCGGTGATCGCGGTGAGGTTTTTGAGCGCTTTTTTCTCGAGAATCTCGTCCGAAAGCCAGGTTTTCCATCGTTTCAGCAGCGGTTCCCAATGGCGATCGGCGGCGGCCTGAGCGTACGCCTCGTCGTCCTCGGCCTCGATTTGTTCGCGCGACATCCAGCGACCGTCGCGTTTGATGAAACCGAGACGTTTCCAATCGATATCGCGATACGGGTCGAGATGAACCGCCGTGGTGAAGTGGGCGCGAGCTTCGGGCTTGAGCCCGTGCTCATCGCACCAAACTCCGAGCTTATGATGTTCCGGGGCGAGTTTAATGCCGGTAACATGTCTGTATGCTTGTGCTTCAAGCACCCGTCCGTTCGCCTCGAGTTCGCCGACGCGTTTTCTTCGAGCCTGTTCCATCTCGTTAATTTTGGCTCGACGCGTGTTGTATTGCGAAAGCTTTTCGGCTAACGCTTCGTCCGATTCAACCCGTTTCTTGATCGATTCGGCGCTTTTCCATTCTCCTTGATCTTCGATTTGACCCAAAAGACCGCGTGCGAGCGAGTTCGTGGGATCGAATTGGACCGCGAGCGCGAGATGCTTGGCGCGTTTTTCGGTCATCCCGCGAGCCTCGCACCAAAGCGCCAGTCGAACATGCGCCTCGGCGTCACGTCCCGCCTTGGCGACGAGTTCGTTATACGCTTGATCGTCGCCGGCTCGATCCGCGTTTACTGTTGAAGGCGAGTTCGAGCGAGAGGTTGCGGCGTCTCCATCAAGAACGCAGCAAATGAGAAGAATCATCGAAAACATGAGATTCGCGCCTCTTAGATTGATGAAATATCAAACGCGGAGCCCGACGATTTGATCTAAATGATTATAGAGACCGCCGGTTTGTTTCGCAATCGTCCACCGATCACGCGAGAATCTCTCCCATGCGTCGAATACGTACGTGAGTTCGTACTCGCGGCGGTTGAGCAACCGACGAGCGTTTCTCGACGGATCGGTGAATCTTAAAGATCGCGCGGTTTCACCGCGGTTCGATTGAAACGGCGAACCGCCTCGTCGAAGCCGATCGCATCGAGGTGAAGGCGATTTCGTCGAATGATTGAATCGATATTTATTACAGAACAAGAATTCCTTGAATCGAAGACGGCGTTTCCGGCTTACCGAACGAATATGGGAACGTCGCGCGTCATGCAATGGAGGGTTCCGAGGCCGAGAACGAGGTCGCGACAGTAAACGCCGACGATCTCTCGACCCGGAAACAGGGGCTCCAACGTTTCGAGCGCGATTCGATCCGCGGGGTCGTTGAATGTGGGAACGAGGACGACTTTGCTCGCGATGTAAAAGTTCGCGTAGCTCGCCGGAAGGCGCTGCTCGTCGAAATACACGGGTCGAGGCATCGGCAAAGCGACGATCTCGAACGGTTCGCCGGCGAGATCGCGAGCGCGTCGAAGGCGATCGAGGTTTTCGACGAGAGGTTCGTGATTTTCGTCGCTACTTGAGTTTTCATAAGCCGCGACGATCACCCCGGGGGCGACGAAACGCGCGATATCGTCGACATGTCCGTGAGTGTCGTCGCCGGCGATTCCTCGATTCAACCAGATGATTTGACGAACGCCGAGCTCGGCGGCGAGGATGCGTTCGACCGCGGTTCGTTCGAGCCCTGGATTGCGCTCCTGGATCGGGCTCAGCAGGCACTCCTCGGTCGTCAGCAACGTTCCCAGGCCGTCGACGTCGATCGCTCCCCCCTCGAGCGTGAAACGCATTCGCCGGCCTTCAAAATCATAAATAGGAGCGTGTGTCGGCAACTTTAAATGATCGGCGATCGTTGCGGCGATTCGCGCGTCGCGCTTGTGATTTTCGTACTTGGCCCAACCGTTGAAATTCCAGGCGATCGCGCGAGCCGAGGCTTGCGGATCGCTCCCCGGTTCGGCGTCGGGGAGGACGATCATCGGACCCGTGTCGCGCAGCCACACCCGGTCGGTTTCAATCGCGTAAAACGACACGAAACTGAGATCGACGTCGCTTTTCACGAGACGATCGATCACCCGCTCCTCGACGAGCGAATTATCCACAAGTATGTTTACTTGCTCATATTCAGCGAGAATGCGGACGACCTCGGCGAAGACCCAATGGACCGGAGAGAATTTACCGGGCCAATCCGATCGTTCGTGCGGCCAAGCGATCCATGTCGACGATCGGGGCGCCCACTCGGCGGGGAGTCTCAAGGGACCGGGTTCGAGGAGATTCATCGCGGATTTCGCTCTGGATCGTCAAGGAATCGTTTAGCGACCGGGGCGAAGGCGTCGATTCGACGGTCGCGGAGGAACGGCCAGTTGCGTCTGGTTTCTTCTTGAAGGCGAGGATCGCACGCGACGATCAGCGTTTCCTCGGCGTCGGTCGAGGCTTGCGCGATGACGCGTCCGAACGGGTCGGCGACGAACGATCGTCCCCAAAATTCGAGCCCTCCTTGGGCGGATCCCTCGTGACCGATCCTGTTAACCGCGGCGACATACACTCCGTTCGCGATCGCGTGGCCCCTCTGGACGGTCGTCCACGCGTCGAGTTGAGCCGCGCCGAATTCGGCTTTTTCGCTCGGATGCCAGCCGATCGCGGTCGGATAAAAAAGGATATGAGAGCCCATGAGCGCGGTGATTCGCGCTCCTTCGGGATACCACTGATCCCAGCAAATCATAACCCCCACGTTGGCGGGTTCGGTGCGGAACGACTGAAAGCCGAGATCGCCGGGGGTGAAATAATACTTTTCGTAATATAAAGGATCGTCTGGGATGTGCATTTTGCGATACAGACCGACGATCGACCCGGTTCGGTCGATCACGACCGCCGAGTTGTGATAAAGCCCCGCGGCTCTTCGTTCGAAGATCGGCGCGACGACGACGAGCCCCGTTTGTCGGGCGATCGCGCCGATCGCTCGCGAGGTCGGTCCGGGGATCGGCTCGGCGAGGTCGAAGAGCGACGGGTCCTCGACGCGACAAAAATAGGGCGATCGGAACAGTTCGGGCAGGCACGCGATATCCGCGCCCCGATCGGCCGCGTCGATCAGGCGAGTTTTGGCGTTCACCAGATTCGCCTCGGCGTCTTCGACGCATCGCATCTGGATCAAGGCGACTTTAAAAGGTTTACCGATTTCCGACATTAGGATCTCATTGTTTCTTAATGTTAACCGCGAAACGAGGGGCGAAAAGGTCGCCTTGGCCGTTCCGGCGAAGTTCGATCGGTCGAACATATCGCGCGGCCGAGGCGACATGATACACGATCGTTCGACGCGGGGTGAACGTTGATCGGCGCCGATTCGCGGGGTATCGTCTGTATCGGATAATCCTTCGTTACGCGAATTTCACCAGATTCACGAGGAAGACGATGAGCGCCGAAGCCCGCCTGGAAGAGCTGAAATTGACGCTGCCGCCGGCCCCGAAACCGGTCGCGACGTACCTGACCGCGGTTCTCGTGGGGGACTTGCTTTATGTATCGGGGCACGGTCCGCTGAGGGCCGACGGAACGCTTTATACGGGGCGGCTGGGAGACGATCTGGGAATCGCCGAGGGGCAAGCCGCGGCGCGACAGACGGGGCTCGCGATCCTCTCGACGTTGAAAAGCCGGCTCGGGTCGCTCGACCGCGTCGTCCGGTTGATCAAAGTGCTGGGGATGGTGAATTGCACCGCGAATTTCCTCGATCAGCCCAAAGTGATCAACGGATTCTCGGATTTGATGGTCGAGGTTTTCGGCGAGGCGGGACGAGGCGCTCGCAGCGCCGTCGGCATGGGATCGCTGCCCGGCGGAATCGCGGTCGAGATCGAGGCGATCTTTCAGGTGAAAGAATGAAAATTCTCGATTTTGTTTAAATCGACGTCCGAAAGATTCGTATATCCGCATGAAGCGACTTGAAGGTAAAACGTGTTTGATCGTGGGAGGAACGAGCGGGATCGGCCGCGCGTGTTCGGTGTTGTTTCGGTCGGAGGGAGCGGAGGTCGTCGCGAGCGGGATCGACGTCGATTCGGCGCGGTTCGACGACGAATCAGGAATTCCGACGATCGAGGCCGACGTTCGCGATCGAACCGCGATCGATTTATTATTTGATCGCGCTCTTGATTTTCTGGGAGGCCGACTCGACGTTCTGCTTCATGTCGCGGGGATCGGCGGGCGCAAGTTAGGCGACGGCGCGCTCGCCGATTGCACCGATCTCGCCTGGGAAACGGTGATTGACGCGAACGCGAGGGGCGTTTTTTGGACGAACCGCGCCGCGGTCCGATTGATGAGAGCGCAAACGCCCGATCAATTCGGCATTCGTGGATCGATCGTCAACGTCGGATCGGTGTTGGCCCGATCTCCTTCTCCCGAGCGTTTCGGCACGATCGCTTACGCGGCGAGCAAGGGGGCGGTCGAGGCTTTGACGATCGCGTCGGCTTCGGCGTATGCTGCCGAGCGAATCCGGTTCAACGTCGTCGCTCCGGGTCTGATCGCCACGCCGATGTCGACTCGAGCGGTCGAAGATCCGGCGATCATGGCGTATCTGGCGACGAAACAGCCGCTCGCGGGAGGTCCCGGTACGGTCGACGACGTCGCGCACGCGGCGCTTTATTTGTGCGAGCCGACGTCGCGTTTGATCACGGGAGTCGTTCTCTCGGTCGACGGCGGCTGGAGCGTCTCCGAAGGTAAAGCGTAGACGATCATCGCGAGAGTCTTGATCGTTCACCCGACCGAGGTTGCGAACCGACGCGAAAGACCGAAAACAGAGGCGATATCGATGAACGCCCAATCCTTAAATCGATCGACGTCCGACGTTCAGGGGGAATATTTCCGCGCGGTTCGCTCGGCGATCGATCGGATCGAGAACGACGAACGGACCGCGATCGCCGAGGCGGCAAGGCGGTTCGCCGACACGATCATCGCCGGAAGGCTTGTTCATGTTTTTGGAACAGGTCATTCGCGAATGGCGGTCGAGGAGATGTTCCCGCGGTACGGGTCGTTTCCGGGATTTCATCCGATCGTCGAGCTTTCGATGACTTATCACAATCAGGTCGTGGGGGCGAACGGGCAGCGGCAGGCGATGTTTCTTGAGAACGTATCGGGGTTCGGCGCGGTGTTGTGGCGCAATTTCGCGGCGACGAGCGGCGACGCGTTGCTGGCGATTTCTTCGAGCGGATCGAGCGCCGCGACGATCGACGTGGCGCTCGAGGCCAAAAAGATCGGCATGTTCGTCGTGGCGCTCACGTCGCTCGATCAGGCCGCGGTTTCATCTTCCAAACATGAAAGCAAAAAATTGCTTCATCAAGCGTGTGATTTAACGATCGATCATCACGCTCCCGCGGGAGACGCGGCGGTGTGGATCGAGGGGCTCGAAGCCCCGGTTAGTCCGCTTTCGACGATCACGAGCTGTCTCGCGATCAACCTGATCAAAGCCGAGGTCGCGCGGCGCCTCGTCGAGGCGGGGCGTCCTCCCAAGGTGCTCGTCGCTTCGTGCCACGTCGGCGTCGAACGCTCGCGAGAGCTTTTTGAAGAAACCTATAACGATTATCGCAAGCGCATCGGAGTTTTATATCAATAAGTATAATTACGATGTGTACGCGCCGAACGACGCCGCGATCGCGATGTATAAAATTATTTAGATTTAAAAGTACAATTAATTATTTAGTATCGTATGAATCAAGGAGGATCGTATCCGCCGGGATTCCAGGGATGGCAGCGGGAAAGCCTGCTTAGGCCGCGGATAACGCCCTTGAAGGCGCCGTGTTTGCGGATCGATTCGACCATGTAGACCGAGCAGCTCGGGTGAAAGCGGCAAACCGGGCCGAGGAGCGGGCTAATCAACAGCCGATAGCCTCGAATCAAAAGAATCAGCGATTCCGAAAAAAGGAATCGTGGATCGAGATATTTTGAATTAATCATGATCGTGGAACTCTTTCGGCTCGTTTCCGGTCGGTTTCGAGCCGTTTGGCGACGTCTCTCGCAAGCGCGACGAGCGACGATTCGACCTCATGATAATTCGAAATCGGGCCGCGCGGCGAGACGACGTAATCGATTCCGCCGGGAATCGCCGATTTATTGAGCCGAAACGCCTCGCGGATCAGCCGCTTGGCGCGATTACGATCGACCGCGGCGCGGATTTTCTTCTTCGAAACCGAAAGGCCGATCCGCGCGTGATCGAGACCGTTTTCATCGCCGTGAACGACGAGCCGAGCGTTCGACGCCGATCGTCGCCGTGCGAAAACGCGACGAAAATCGGCTTCTAGCCGCAATCTCTCCCGGCGCCTAAAACGTCGATCGATATCAGTCATTATAATTTCTTTTTCGATCGCCGATTTCCTAATCGGTCCGATCGGTACTCGCATCGTTTCGTTCGCACGCCCGAATCATGTCGCGTCGGAACCGCCGATTCGCTCCGAAACATTCGATCGGCGGCGGAATCGCCATTTCGAGAGTGAATAGAATTATTACCAAGCGCCTTGTCTGGGATTCTCGGGATAAAGTTTTGAGAATCGTTCGATAAGTTCTCGGCCCGTTTCGTCGATCGATTTGGGAACGACGATTTTGAGCGACACCAAGAGATCGCCCGCGGGTTTATCTTTCCACGCGGGAACTCCCCGGCCTTTTAGCCTCAGTTTTCGGCCGCTCGACGAACCGGGAGGGACCGTGAGGAGCTTCATGCCGTCGAGCGTGGGGACTTCGATTTTGCCGCCGAGCACGGCCTCGGCGATCGTCACCGGGGCTTCGACGATCAAATTTCTTCCTTCTCGAACAAAATAAGGATGCGGTTCGACCTCGACCTCGATCGTGATCGGCGCTCTCGGTTTCCCTCCCGCGGCCTTGCCGGCGCGGCCTTTGATCCGTAATTTGCCGCCGGTTTCGATGCCGGGAGGAATGCGGACGTTGAGCGTTTCTCGCGTTCCTCCCTCGTGCTCGATCTGGATCGAAGTTTCGCCGCCGACCGCGGCGGTGAGGAACGGAATCGTCAGTTTGGCGTGCGCCGAGGGTTCGGATTGCGTGCGGCTTCGACTCGAACTCGCCGAGCGAGCGCCGCGCGATCGGCCCAAAAGTTCCTCAAAGATTCCGCCGAATCCTCCTCCATGAGCGTTACCCGAAAGGATATCGTCAAGGTTGATATTGACCGATTCAAATCCGCCGCCCGCCTGATCGCCCCATTCGGTCGCCTGGGGGCGAGGTCCCGCCGATCCGTAGCCCTGGAACGCGGCGTGACCGACCTGATCGTACAACGAGCGTTTCTCGGGATTGCTCAGAACGTCGTAAGCCTGCTGGATTTCCTTGAATTTCGCCTCGGCTGTTTTATCGCCCGGGTTGACGTCGGGGTGAAACTTGCGCGCGAGCGATCGATACGCCTTTTTAATGTCGTCGGCGGTCGCTTGCCGCGACGTCCCTAAAACTTCGTAATAATCACGCTCGGCCATACCTCGACGACTCCTCAAATTCGCGAGACGACGACGGCTCGCGACGCCCGATCGAATCGCCTAAAATGAAACGCGATTCGCCCGCGTCATCATATTCGATCCCCCGCGGTCGTCGCCATAAGCGACGGAAAATTGAACGATTCGCTAAGCCGCGATTCGGCGCCTTAAACCTTATGGATTCAAGAAGGTTTTGATGTATCATGAACTTCGATGCTCCGCGGGTACTCGCGGTCGTGTATGAGCGGAAAAACTTTTGGTTTCGACATTTAAAAGCTCGATTAAAATCGCGCGACGTCGTATGGAGAGAGTCGCGAACGATCGACGACGTGCTGAAGTCGATTTTCGGGGTCTCGGTTCCGCTGATCTTCTTCGCCCGCGAGCGAACCCCGGTCGATTTCGCCGAGGAACTCGCTCGGATCCGGCTCGCCGCGTCCGACGCGATCGTCGTCGCGATTCGGAAGGTCGAGCCCGACGAATCGACGTTGTGGCCGCTCGAGTTTGGAGCGACCGAAATCGTTCGCTCCGAAACGCCCCCGCCGTTCGTCGCCGAACTCCTGGAACGTCGCGTGGAACTCGCTCGTTCGCGGATTAAGCGGTCGGGGTTCGGCGTCGATCCGTCTCCCCCGCTTGACGAACGATCCGCGCTCCGCAGCCTGATCGACGACGTCAAAAACCCCGCCGCTATCGACGCGTTCCTCGATCCAATGATCAAAAGATCTTTTGACAATCATGCTTAAAGTATCTGAATAAATAACACTAAAAATTCCGTATGTTTTTCTTATTGATTGTTGATCCAGCGCCGCGCCGTGAGGGTTGCGCGGGTTTTGGTTGGGTGGGGAATCATTCGCCACGAGGGAGGGCCTCCGTCGGCGACGGTCATCCCCTCGATCCACTGCCGAATCATCTGCGACGACTGGCTGACGAGGAATCCGCGACGCACCAGGCCGCGGGGCAACGGCTGTTCGAACAGTACCGCGTAATACGGCAATTCTTCGAACTGTAAACCCGCCAGGTATTTCATCGACTCGCGATCGAGCCGATGCAGATCGAGCCCGAAGACCTCGCGAAACGCGATCAGTTGCTCGCGCGTCGTTCTTTCTTGCAGCGGTTCGAGCGCGCTTAACGACTTGAGATAGCGGATGAATTCGGCTTGTCGTCGATTGATCAAGAAATGCGTAAATCCCCATGCTAAAGCGTAATCGGTCGGCGAGAGTTCGGTGCGGGTTACAAGATACTCGGCGAGCGAAATCTTGCGATCGCGGCCGATGACGGGGGTTGAATCGCCCGATCGCGTCTCCTGAAGCGCGAGCTGATCCTCGACGTCGCGAATCGTCGCCATGTGGAGCGGATTCACTTTGCCGACTCCCGCCCACAGCGACCCCTTTTTGGTCGTCGTCGGAGCGCAATACTCGGCCAAGCCCTCGACGATCCAAAGCGGCCAAGGCGCCATCCGCGGCTGAACGCCGATGTTCTGAAGAATCTGATGCGTCCCCTCGTGCGCCACCGTCTGCGGCTTGCGCATCGCGGCGACTTCGGGACTCGACTGATCTATATCGGAATGTTCATAAAAATAGATATGATTAGTCGCGATTTCATAATACGCTTGCACCTGAGGGGCGACGTCGCTTCGCGCGCGGAATCGTTTCTCGGTGTCGTAGATGATCGCGACGAGCGGGACCTCGGCCTCGTGCGCGTCGATTCCGCTCTTAGTCAGCGCGCGCGCGAGCCCCGTGTAAAGCGATTCGAGCAGCCGGGCGCTGCTCTCGGCGAATTTTCGTGAACAATCATAAATAATAACATAATGTGTGGTGGTTAAGTGATGAAAGTTCGCGTAATCCCCCGCGAGCAGGTCGTCGCGGATCTTCGCGGGAGAGTCGGGAACGAAGGGGAGATCGGTGTAAAGCAAACGACGTCGTTCGGGCCAGCCGAGTCTGCCGTCGGGAAGGAGCAACGTCGTCTTTCCGTCCCATTCGCCCAGCACTCGGGTGACAAACTCGCGACCGCGGCGATCTTGAACGAGCACCCGCCGAGCCGACGGTGAAAACGAAGGCAATGTGAACGCCGGAGCGGGCTTTATAACATGTTGAATCACCTTCGGATCGCTCGCCGCGGCGGCGCCCTTCGTCGTTCGCGCCGGAGACGAAGGTAACAATGCGTCGGCGGGATTCGTCGCGACCCCGCGACGAGCCGAAGAATCGGCCGCGCTCGTCTCGGGTTTGGCGTAAGCGACCGTTCCTCCATTGGAAACGTTCGTTCGTGGCAAAACATGAACAATCTTTGGTTTGGCATTCGCCCGGGAACGAGGCGTCGATTCGGAAGGAATCGTCGCGGGCTTGTCTTTCGTTTGATCGTTCTCGGTCGAGCGACGTTCGTTCGCGAGTGCGCCGTCGGGTTGAGGCGGCGGAGGGGGCGAGTTCTCCGAAGGCTTCGCCGCGCTCGAATTCGCCGAAGAGTCATCGACTTTCGCCGCGCTCGCACGAGCGTCGGACGCGGCGAAGTCGGGTTGAGGAGGCGGAGGCGGGATATCCGAGATCGCCAAAATCGGCGGCGTACGCGGCTCCGATCCAAGCTCGTCGGCTTCTCCGTGTTTCGTTCGCTCGATATTCGCCGGATTCGAGGTCGCTTTCGAGGCTTCCTCTTTGGATTGATTCAACGTGGAATTCGCCGTTGAAATCGAATCTCGGTCGCGCGAATCGGGCTCGCGCCCTCTCATTCCATGAAACAGCAAGGCCGCAGCCGGGGGGACGATCAACAAGGCCGGAACGATCAAAATCATGATTTGACGTTTCAACACTCGCCCGATCTCCCTCGATTCGGCGCCCGCTTCGATCGACGATCGTTCTTCGGTCACGGTCATCCTACTCGATCGGTATGCGTTTGAATCCCTATTCTTTACGCTCAAAGACGGATTTGAGGTTCGGCGGTCGGAGGTCGAACCCGATCGATTCGTATCGATTCGAGCGGAGGCGGGAATGCCATCTCCGAGCGATCCCGCTTCTTCTGATACGTTCGAGGTCGCCATTAAAGCCGCCTCTCCATCAGAGCTTTTCGCGCGGTTTCGACCGCGCTTCATCCGTACGCTCAACTCGGTTCACCAAAATTATAGGCCGGTCGATCCGACAATGCATGAGACAATCGCCGACGATTCTTATTGATCAAAATCAAGGAAAAGGATCGAACGCGTTATGGCGAATGTAAACGCTTTACGATTCCCCGTTTTTGGTCGCCGTCGATTCGTCACGCCGAGAACGACCGAATTAAGATCGATCGGCGCCGACGCCCGACTCGCAAGCTTGACGGATCGCATCGCGTAGGCGTTCGGGAAGAAACGGTTTGGAAATGAAGAACCTTACACCAGTTGATTCGAGCGCGGCGATAATCGTCGCGTCGAGCGAGCCGGAACAAACGACGATTTCAAGCTCGGGGCGAATCCGTCTGGTCGTCGCCGCGACCTCGATACCATCGACTTTGGGAAGCATGATGTCGAGAACGAGGACGTCGAATGAGCCTCCTTGTGCTTCAATCAACGCGATCGCCTCTTCGCCGTCGCGCGCCTCGATTGTGTCGCATCCCCAATAACGCAAAAAACCGACGACGACTCGGCGCAAAGCCTCGTTGTCCTCGACGATGAGAACCCTCGGCCCCTTCAAACGACCCGCTATAAAAAGAACGCGGTTTTCCATACGCATCCATTAATCACGCGACGCGATTCATTCCCCGAACTCCGATTCATCAAGACGCGCCGGATCGCGACGTCGCGAGCTCCACGGAAACAAATCGCGCTCGATGATCGATTCCTTCCCTGTATAATTAAGCCTAGACTGAGAGATTGCAAGGGATCAACCGCGCTTCTTTGAGCATTTTTTTGGTCGCTCCCGCCACATCAAGCAGATCGAGCATTTTGAAGATTAGCGAAAAAAACCGCGAAGATATCGATCGCGACGATTGGGCGGGACGATCGGGCGATCGAGAGGCCGCCTAAGGATGAAGCCCGCCGATCAAGTTCAATTAGGCTTGCCAATCGGATTGCAATTGAGTTGTTGCGCAAACCAATCACCGAAGGGTTTGCAATCGAGTTGCTGCGCAAACCGATCGCCGACGCGTCTCGAAATCGACGATCACGATCGATTCGAGACCTTTGATTGGTAACGCAACGGGTGACGCCGACGGAATCGACTCCGTCGTCTCGGACCCGCGCGATCAAAAGAAAGCGGCCGCATGGCGATCGAAGAGACCAGGAAACAAGAATCCGATACTTTAGTTTATTAGATAATGTATATAATTATCAATTATGAATCGATTGGATTTTGATCGGTTTTTTGCCGAACGTCTCGGTATGGATTCGATCGCGCGGAACGCTTCGTTCTTCGAGATAAGCGACGAGTTCGCGCGTCATCTCGCCGGGTCCGCAGAGGAAATATCGAGACGATTCGAGGGGATCGACATGTCGGGCGAGCAACTCGTGATCGACACGGCCGATTCCTCCCGTCCAGAGCGCGTCGGGTTGGGTCAAGGTGACGACGAGGCGCAAATTAGGCATTCGGATTCGCACGCGATCGAGCTCGCGACCGAAGATCAGATCGCGTCGCGACCTCGCCCCATAAAGCATCGTCACCGGGATATCGAGCTGTAAATCGTGGATCGTCCTGACGATACACATCGCGGGAGTGACGCCGCTCCCCGCGACCGCGAGAACAATCGGCTCGCCATGCCGGTCGGGATCGAAAAAGAATCCTCCGCTCGGTCCCTTGACGTGAATCGAATCACCAGGTTTCAACGCATGAATCGCCGGTGAAACGATGCCGGCGGGATTCAGCTTCACCGTCAAATCAAGCGATTCGCCACGCGTCGGCGGCGAACTGATCGTAAAGCTTTTCCAAACCTCGCCTTCGGAATTCCGCACCCGAACCTTGAGATGCCGACCCGCCGCGTGATGCGGCAAACGAGCCCGCTTATTGTCGAGCCTGATCGTTTTGGTGTCGTGGGTTTCTTCGATCACCTCCAAAACGACCAGATCGGCTTCGTCGGCGGACGAGATCGACGCCGATCGACCGTTCGCCGACCCCGCCGTGAATCCGGCGAAAGCGGCGGCCGAACCCGACTTTGAAGCCGAAATCGAATCTCGACTCGAAGCCGAAAACGAAGTTGAAGCCGAATCTCGACTCGAAGCCGAAAACGAAGTTGAAGCCGACGCTGAGATTGGAACGGATGAAGAGGCCGAAGCCGCATGCTCGGCGGACGGTTCGATCAGCAATCGTCCCCCCTCGACCCGAATCGGATACGTCCGAATCGAGCACGACGCGTCGTCGACGCAACGTCCCGTCGCGGCGTCGAACGTCCAATCATGCCAAGGACATGTAATTACGCCTTGGTTGCAAGTTCCTTGCGAAAGGGGGCCTCCCTCGTGGGGGCAAAGGCCGTCGACGCAGCGAATCACACCCCCGTCGTTGAAAACCGCGAGTTCGCGACCGTCGAGCTCGACCGCGAGCCGTCCCTTCGATTCAAGCTCGACCGCCGACCCGACGTCGCGAAATCCGTCGGCGCGGGGAGCGTTCGCGGCTTCGGATACGGGTTGACGGATATCGGCATTAGTCGATTCAAGCGATGTGTTTGAAGAGTCGACGGAGGCGATCGCAGCCTCGGTATCGCCGCCTTTGGAATCGATTCTGGCGAAATGCTTGCGGAGCGACGAACACTTGGGGCAGAAAAAAGGCGGGTCGTCTCCCGTATGCCGATACGAACAATAATCACAGATCCAAATATCGGGACGAAATTCGGTTTCGGCGATCGTCCGCGGGGAAGCTCCTTCACGGACGATCCGTTCGCGCCAGTATCGGCTGAACGTATCTCCCTCGGAGCGATCGCGATCGAACTCGCGCACCAGACGTTCGATCAATTCGGGAAGCTGATCGACGTCGACCCCCTTGGCGTACGCGAGCCCGAGTTCGACCGGGCCGTGCGCACCTCCTCCTAGAAAAACGTCGAAACCGTCGCGAGTTCCTCCCGTGCGCCTCACCCGCACCCCTTTCAGACCGATATCGGCGGTATACGTTTGAGCGCACGCGCTCGGGCATCCGCTCATGTTGATCTTAATATCATTTAGATTGATTCCCTTGGCGCGAAGCCGATCGATCAACGTGAAAGCGTGCCCCTTGGTTTCGCTGACCGCGATGTTACAAAACTGGCGCCCCGTGCACGCGACGACGTTGCGCGTGACGGAATCGGCGTGATGATCGAGCCCCAATCGCCCGAGCGCCCGCGAGGCCTCGCTCCGTTTCGATTCCTCAATGTTTGGAATAACGATCCCTTGATCGTAAGAGGCGCGAAGCGTCGAATCCCCCAGCGATTCGGCGAGATCTCCAAGCCCACGCATTTGTTCATGGGTAAGCCTGCCGAGCGGGACGGAAACCCCCATCGCCCACAATCCCGCTTGCTTTTGACGAAACCAGCCGATGAAATCCTCGCTCCGATCGATCGCGGGAAGTTCGATATCGTTCGGCTCAAGCCGATAACCGAGCCGATCGTGAGTCCGCTCGAGGAATCCGTCGACGCCGATCCGTTCGATGAGGAAGCGCATCCGGCTCCGATCTCGCTTCTCACGCGAACCCTCGGCGCGAAAGACGTCGAGCGAGGCGCGAAAAACGTCGGGCGCTTGATCCTCCGTCACCCAGACTGGAACCTTCCAAGCCAAGCGAGGGTTTTGACCCTGCGTCCCCGCGAGCAACCAATGGAACTTAACAACGCCGTCTTCTCGACGCGCCGCGACAAAACTGATGTCCTGAGTCCAACAATGAAGCGCCGGGACGGCGCGCCCCTCCACCGCGACATTGAATTTCCGCGGCAAATCCGAGTATTCTCGGCTGTTCATAAACACATCGGTTAATTTATGACAAAGCGTTCGGCCGTCGATCAATTCCTCGGGGTCGATCCCCGCCCAGGGGTGGGTCATCACGTTGCGAACGTTGTCGTGTCCCGTTTGCCGACCCGTCAGGCCGACTGTCTCGAGCCGATCGACGATCTCGGGAAGATGTTGAACACTGAAACCCTGAATTTGGATGTTCCCACGCGTCGTCACGTCCAAGATCGAATAACCGATCCGCGCGATCGCGGCGAGTTCGCGAGCCTGGTCGGCGGAAAACTCACAACCGGGGATCCGCACTCGAATCATGTACCGACCGTCTTCAACTCGCTTGCGGTAAAAAACGCCGTGCCACTTCATTCGCTCGAGATCGGGCTCGGGAATCCGCGCCATCGGCGTTCCCTCGCTCGCATAACGCACGACATCGGGCCAAACATCAAACCCATGCTTTTCTTGTTTCCAAGCTTCAACCTTGTTCATCGCGGTGGTTCCAAACGCAATCGGCCCGAAGTCGTCAAGTTCGCCCCCCTCGGATCGAGAGGAATCCAGTTGACGGCATTGCAATTGCAAACCAAAGGCCTAAGTCGCTGTGTATCGCGAAATCTCAAGATTCAATCACAAGTCGAGTTTTTTAAGAGATTTACAGCACAATGATCGATGTTTCTCCATCTCAACCGAATTACACTTAACGCATTAAGATAGAGCATGCACGCTTCAAAATTAAGCAGAATCTGTTGAGTGATCAATCGATCTGTGTCGGCGGCTGACCTATCCGATTTGTGTCTTAAAATTAGGCGTTATTGCCGGAAAATCCGGCTTCTCTCAGTTTTAATCAAGCTGCTTATGAGTCGATAACTTGCTACCTCGCTTGAGCTTATATTCTAAGCAATCGTTGCGATATCAGCGGCACAAGGTTTGCTCCGTCGTCACTCCGCGAGGTCGAGTCGGTCGATTGTTCCGTCCAATCGAGATCTTAACGCCATGATATCGCCGCCACCTGAAGCCCGGTTGTCGACGTGCGGCGAGTCGATTTGCCCCTATTGCGGGGTGGGTTGCCGGCTCACGGTCGAGGCCGAGGACGACCGACTGAAACGCGTTCGCGGGGTTGAAGACGCCCCCGCCAATCTCGGCGGGATCTGCGCCAAAGGAGCGACGCTCGCCGACGTGATCCAAACCAACGACCGCGTTCGTCGACCGCTGATCCGATCCGACCGTTCCGAAGAGTTCGTTGAAACGACCTGGGAACAATCGCTCGCGTGGACCGCGGCTCGGTTCCGCGCGATCATCGCGACGCACGGTCCCGATTCGGTCGCCTTCTACGGCAGCGGCCAGCTCGACACCGAAGCCGTTTACCTCGTCGGCAAACTCTTCAAAGGTTCGATCGGCGCCAATAATACCGACTCGAACAGCCGTTTATGCATGGCGTCGGCGGTCGCGGGATATCGATCGAGCCTCGGTTCCGACGGACCGCCGACTTGTTATGAAGATATCGACGATAGCGATTGCATCGTCGTTTGGGGTTCCAATATGGCCGAGGCGCATCCGGTGACGTTCGACCGGGTGAAGGCGCGGCGGAAGGACGATCCCCGCGTCGATTTGATCGTCGTCGATCCGCGATTCACTCCGACCGCTAAAGCGGCTTCGTTGCATGTCGCGGTCGCGCCCGGAGGCGACATCGCGCTCGCGAACGCGGTCGCGCGATTGTTGATCGAACGCGGAGCGGTCGACGCCGATTTTGTGGCCGATCATGTGGCGGGTTTCACCGAATACCGCGATCAACTCCTCGCGACCGATTGGCGGTCGCTCGTCGAAGCCTCGGGAGTTTCGCCGTCGGTCATTAGCCGGTTCGCCGATCGAATCGCTCGCTCAAAACGAATGCTCACATTTTACAGTATGGGCATGAATCAAAGCACCGTCGGCGTCTGGAAGAACAACAGCCTTATTAATATTCATCTCATTACCGGACAAATCGGTCGCCGCGGCGCGGGTCCTTTCAGCCTGACCGGCCAGCCCAACGCGATGGGAGGACGCGAGGCGGGTTTGCTCGCGCAGCAGCTTCCCGGTTATCGCCAGGTCGACGACGCCGAACATCGAGCCGAACTCGAGCGATATTGGAATTTGCCCGCGGGTTCGATCTCGGAACGTCCTGGATTGACCGCGATCGAAATGTTCAGGGCCCTCGAAACGGGTCGACTCAAGGCGATCTGGATCGCCGCGACGAACCCGATGGTGAGCCTTCCCGATCTTCACCAGGCCAAACGCGCCCTCGCGAAGGCCGAACTCGTCGTCGTTTCGGACGCTTATCATCCCACCGAAACCTCGCGTATGGCCGACGTGATCTTCCCCGCGGCTCAGTGGAGCGAAAAGGAAGGGACGAGCACGAACAGCGAACGGATGGTTTCGTACAGCGAGGCGATCGTCGCGCCTCCCGGCGAGGCCCTCCCCGACTGGAAAATCCTCGCCGATTTCGGTCGCGCGCTCGGATATCAAGGTTTTGATTTTCAATCAATCGATCAGGTCTGGGATGAGTTTATTCCTTTAACATCGGGACGCGTATGCGACATGGCGGGAATGACCGCCGAACGGCTTCGCCGCGAACGACACTTGCAATGGCCTTGCCCGAGCGTCGATCATCCGGGATCGAAACGGCTCTATCTCGATCGGGTCTTCCCCACGGTCGACGGCAAGGCTCGGCTCCTCGCGCGGCCGCACCGCGAGCCGCGAGAAAAACCCGACGACGATTATCCATTCGTGCTCACCACGGGGCGCGTTTACGCGCACTGGCACACGCTGACTCGGACCGGGAAATCGGCCAAGCTCAATCGTCGCGAACCCGGGCCGTACGTCGAAGTTCACCCCGACGACGCCGCCGATTTCGGCCTTGAAAACGGCGAACTCGCCGAGGTGACGAGCCCTCGCGGAGCGCTTCGGCTTCCCGTTCGGCTCAACCAGGGGATGCGCAGGGGGCTCGCGTTCATTCCGTTTCATTGGGGCGCCGAACTCGTCGCCGCGAATTACCTGACGATCGCCGCGGTCGATCGCGTTTCCAAACAACCCGAATATAAATATTGTTCCGTTCGAATCGAACCCGTCCACGCGCGTCGAGGGCCGAGAAACGTCGAATCCGTGAGCGGATCGCGATCGAACCTTGTCGAAACGGCGCGGTGAACGCGCACCTTTGAATTATGATTTTTTCATCTGTATTTACGAACTTTTAACTTCGAGGAATACGATCGATGAATCCGGGTGAGATGCGCCGATCGGGACATTGGCCCACGCTTTTATGCGCCTTTTTGTATTTTGATATCAGCTTTATGATCTGGGTATTGCTCGGGGCGCTCGGCGTCGGGCTCGCGGCCGAATTCCACCTCGACGCCGCGTCGAAGGGATTGATGGTCGCGGTACCGATTCTCGGCGGTTCGATCCTTCGCCTCGGCATGGGGATTCTGGCGGATCGATTGGGCGCCAAACGGACAGGGCTTCTCGGCCTGGCGACGACGACGATCCCGCTTTTGTTAGGATATTTTTGGGTGAATAGCTTTTCACAGCTATTGGTCGTCGGTTTGCTGTTGGGCGTGGCGGGGGCGAGTTTCGCGGTCGCGCTTCCGCTCGCGAGCCGGTGGTATCCTCCCGAGCGACAAGGGTTCGTTCTGGGAATCGCGGGAGCGGGCAACAGCGGAACGCTGATCTCGATGGTGTTCGCTCCTCGGCTTGCTCCCTACCTGGGTTGGCGAGGCGTATTCGCTTTGTGCTTAGTTCCCGTGATCGTCACGTTCATCGTCTTCGCGCTCTTCGCCAAAGACGCGCCCGGTCGACCCGCTCCCAAAAAGCTCTTCGATTACGTGAAACTCCTCGGTCGTGCCGACACCTACCGGTTCTGCTTCTTTTACTCGGTGACGTTCGGCGGATTCGTCGGTTTAAGTAGTTATTTGCCGATCTTTTTTAAAGATCGCTACGGAATCGATCCGGTGCGGGCGGGGATGTTGACGATGATCTGCGGCGCGGCGGGATCGTTCCTCAGACCCGTCGGCGGATATTTATCCGATCGGTTCGGCGGCGTGAGCGTGCTTTCGGTTTTGTTCGTTTTATTGACCGCGGCGGCCGGCTTGATGTCCACTTCTCCGCCGATCGCCCTGGGGATGACGACGCTCGTTTGCGCGACGGCGATCCTCGGGCTCGGCAACGGTTCGGTTTTTCAACTTGTTCCGCAACGCTTCGCCAAGGATATGGGGGTGATCACGGGTTGGGTCGGCGCCGCGGGAGGCTTCGGCGGATTCGGTTTGCCGATCATCCTCGGTCGTTTAAAACAGGCGACGGGAAGCTTCGGCCCGGGCTTTTTGATGCTCGCGTTCATCGGTCTCGCGGCGAGCTTCGCGATTCGTCGAATCGGACCCGCGCCGAGCGAATCTTCGCACGCTCAACCCGACGCGGAGCAAGGTGAATTCGCTTCAGGAAACGAACTCGCTCCCGTCATGGCGTCATCGGCGTTCGAGCCAACATAACATTAATAATAGTTATTCATTAATCTTAACATTAAAATTTAGTTAAATCTTTACTCGATTCGGTCTTTTTTTTTTTTTCGCCGCCGAGATTGGCGGTGCACCTGGAAAATGAAGTGATCCGGATTCGCTTTCGATGAATTCTGGGAGCGGTATCACCGACAATTCGAACGAAATGAAAAAACGACGGCGCGCTTCGGCCGCGAACGGCGATATATTGGAGAAGAGCGCCGGCCGACGATCGGCTTGCGCGCGGTGATCTTGACGAATCGCAGTCAAACAGTAACAGGGCCGGTGCACATGAGCGAAACCGCCGCGATTCATCTTTCCGAGCTGACCTCGAAGCCGCTCGATTGGCTGTGGGAGGGGAGGATTCCGCTGGGGAAGTTGACGCTTCTCGACGGCGATCCGGGAGTGGGCAAAACGTTGCTCGCTCTTCACCTCGCGGCCCGCGTGAGCAAAGGGACGCCGATGCCCCTCGCCAAGGGGTCGTCGGCGTTTCCCGAAGAGCCCGCCAACATCCTCCTCAATATCGCCGACGATACGCTTTCCGATACCGTGATCCCGCGGCTTGAAGCAGCGTCTGCGGATTTATCGCGATTCTGGGCGATCGACCGCGAAATCAACGCCGACGATATCGCGCGATATCAGCCCAAATTGATCATCATCGATCCCCTTTCGTCGTATCTCGGCGGCAGAGACGAGCAGCCGAATCGGCATACGATACAATCGCTTACGCGATTGGCGCGGGAATCGGGAGCGGCGATTTTGGCGATTCAGGATCTTCCCGAGGAGGAGACCGAGAACGAGCGTTGGTATGTTGAGATTCAGGCCGCGGCGCGGGTCGTGCTGGTGGTGACGGCGCTCGATCAAACGTTGCGGCGGCTCGCCGTCGAAAAGACGAATCTGCGTTCGCTTTCGGAGGCTCGTCCGCTCGTTTATCGGCACGATAGCGACGGCGAATCGATTAAGATCGCGAATTGGTCGGATCACCTTTAAGCCGATCGAGCCGCGAGCGATTCGAAGGATCGGGGTCGATCGTGTTCCGAACGCGTGATTCGGTTTCGATCGGCTTGATCGATCGGACGCGACGTTTTATGTTAGGTCGATTGTTGAACAAGGGGCGGTCGCGGAACGAGTCCCGCGGCAGATCCGTCGCTTGAAAGAACGGTTGGAAAACTCAAACGAAGGAGTTGACGAGCATGTGGAGCAAGTGGACGGTTCTCGCCGTCGCGATCACGGCGGTCGGTCTTACAGCCGCGGGATTGTCGTTCGCCGACGACAAAAAGGAATCTCCGTTGGAAAAGATCATGGAGAAGGTCAACGCCAAGAACAACTTGATCAAGAAGGCGGTTCGTACACCTGTCGCGTTCAAGAAGGCGGGCAAGAGCGTCGTCAAGGCCGCCGAGGATCTGGCGAAGCTCGGCAAAGAGGCTCGCGAGATCAAGAGCGCCGCCGAGAAGGTGAAAAAGCCGTTCTCGGATTGGACGAAGATGATGGACGAGATGATCGCGGCTTCCGAGAAGATGGCCAAGGCCGCCGAAAAGGGAGATCACGCCGAGGCCAAATCGGCGCAATCGGCTCTTACCAAGAGCTGCGGCGATTGTCACAAGGTCTTCCGCGTCGAGGAAGATGAGTTCGATAAATAACGATGTTTTGTCTCGGGGCGGGCGATCGACCCGCCCCGGGCTTCACGCGGCGGTTCGATCGATTCAACAAGGCTCGCGCTCGATCAATCGTTGCGGAGAAACTCCAAAATCGCCACGGAGAGAGCGATCGGTCGAGGTAACACGCCTTCGGCGTCGTCGCTTAAATCCAGATCAAAACGCGTCTTGAAAAAATGCATATGTTTTGCCCCCCACGCGGCGGGTCGTCCATCGATTTCGAATCGAATCTCGCTCTCGTTATTCAGTAAGATATGAACTCCAACCAGTATCAAAGCGATTGATAAAAGCGTGGAGATGATCGATTTGATGTTCCTAAATTTTGAGGATTGGTAAACTCGCCCTCGCACGGCGCCCGCTTCGTCGCGTAAAATCCATCTCGGTCGGTCGAGTGCGAACGATCTCGTTGTCGCCGCGTCGATCGAACCGATCGTTTCCTCGGTTTTCGAATCGATTACGCGAATATCGTTTTTCGACAACCGACGGGTACGGACGACTTTGAACAAGCCGTCGATCGCTTCGGGATCGGAAAAAACCCGGTATTCCGCGGTTCGCCATTTCTGATCGACGACGACAAAGGCGATCGGGTCGCCGTCTTCGGTCGTGAATTGGAATTTCGGAGCGGAGCGACCTCGGCGTTTTGGAACCGCGATCAATCGGAGAAAGTCGACGCGATACGCCGCGGGAATCGATTCGACTTCGATCGAGTCGACCGGAGATTCCTGAGGATTCATAACCACGTTATCGTTTCCCAGATAAATTCACTCGCTCATCAATAGACCGGCGATCGAGCCTCGGCGGATGTATTCGCCCTAATCTAGGATCCGCTTTGGTCTCGATCGCCGATCTTTCGGATCACGTCACGCCTGGCGTCCCTCGATCGCCAACAGCAGGATCACCGTCGCGATCGCGAGCGGTCGCGGCAGCAATCCCTCGGTATCGAGGCCCAGATCGACGTGATATTTCGGAGCGAAAAAATTATGATTCTGTTTCATCGTGGCGACGACGACTCCGTCGACCTCGATGAGGAATTTTTGGGGAAAAATGAGCGCGGCGAAGTCGACGAAACGACGAAGGAACGCGAGCCAACCGCTATCCTCGATAACTCTGCCGCGGACGATCCCGTCGGGATCGAGCAACTCCCACGTATCGCGCATAATCGAAGCCCAGCCTTTTCGCCGCAACGACCCGATCTTCTCCCCCGTCGTCGAATCGATCACCGAGTACGAAGCCGCGAAATCGATCACTCGATCGGCTTGAATGTTCAAAATCTCGATCTTCTGTTCAAGATCGGCGTAAACGCGGATATCCTCTTTAAGGCGAAACGCCTTCTGCTTGCTGAACGCGAGCATCTCGCCGTCGAGCGACCAAAGATCGAACGACGCGCCGAATAACTTAAAGATATGCCTGCGCGCTTTGATTTGATCGTGAGCGTAGATCGCGGGAACGGTCGTCGTCATCGCACGGCTCCGGGGGGAAAACGGTTCAGATGTCGCCGTCGAGCTTAATCCGCGTTCTCAATACGGCGCGACGAAAGACAATCGATTATAATAGCCTTTCGCACGTGTGCCAAGAATGTTGATCGGAAAAAGGAGCGGTCGGTTTGATTGAGCTTCATCTGGAATCAAACGATGCGAATTCGGGGTCCGGGCGATCGTCGACGGCTTCCGACAAGCTCGATCGAGCCCGCGGCGCGATCGCTCGCGATTTTAGCCGAATCGATCCCGCCGACCGCTCGCGGAAAGCTTTTGACGTCACGCTCGTCGATCTCGCCGCCGATCTGGCGCTTGACGAGGCGCTTTTGATCGAGATTGAGGAACGGGGCGAAGGGGGATGTTTAAGGTTTTGGGAGCGCCCCGAGTTCGCGGTCGTTTTGGGCGCGTCGGGTCGAATCGACGACGACGTTCGCCGTGACGCATGCCTGCGCGATAACGTGGCGATCGCGCGGCGGTCGAGCGGCGGGGGGACGGTTTTGATCGGTCCGGGCGCGCTCAACGCGACGATCGTCCTACCCGTGAACGCATCTTCCGAGCTAAGAGCGGTCGATACGGCGCAGCGTTACGTCCTTTCAAGGCACGCCGCCGCGCTCGGACGGCTCGGCTTGGCGATCGAGGTTTCGGGATCGGGGGATCTGACGATCGCGGGGCGAAAGTGCTCGGGAAGCGCCCAACGAAGGCTCAAGGCGACGGTGATGATCCACGCGACGATCCTCTGTCGATCGTTTCCGATCAATCTTGTAAATACATATCTTTGTGAGCCGAAACGAAGGCCGAGTTATCGCGGCGAACGGTCTCACGACGAGTTCCTTACGCGAACTCCGCTCGATCGAGGAGAGATCGTATCGGCTTTGATCGATGAATGGAGCGAGATCGAGGCGTTCGATTTCGCCGCGGCGCTCGGACGGATCGACGCGCTCGTCGCCTCCAAGTTCGCCGATCCCGCGTGGGTTGAGAGGTTTCGACGCCCTTAATTAACATGAGATCGAAATGTTAGAAAATAATGATCAAAGCATAAAATCATTATTTGACGAGTTGGAATCGGACGATTCTCAGGCGCGGGGCCGCGCCGCTTATCGTCCGTCGGAGCTCGCCGAAGCCGCCGTCGAAGCGTTGTTTCGCGGGATCGCTTCGCCCGCCGACCGGGATCATCGTGGATCGCTTCTTTACGCGCTTCGCGAATTGAATTGCTCGAATCGATTCTCCGAGCTTTTCCATTTAGCCTTGAACGGTGATTATGAAGTGCAACGCCGCGCCCTCATGATACTTGAATCACATTTTTTCCGTATAACACATAAAGAGTTCCAGGATTCTATGAACGCTTTGTTTGAACCGAGGCCCCGGAAAAATCTAACCGATCGAGATCTCGAATCGTTACGTGAGAAACTCATTTTGGTAATTTCTCGCGTAGCTATATCGCAGAATGAAGACAAATAGAAATAATGAACTAAAGGAGGTCCGCCGTTTCATATCGTCGCGGGTCTAATCGCGAGCGGTGAACACGCTCGGAAGTCCTTCGGAAAGGTTTTTTCTATTCAATTCGGGTATAATCGGCGTGATCGACTTCGAAGGCGGGGTCGCTCAATATCACCGCTCAATTTAAGGTTCATGATTTATGATCGTCACGACGGGCGACGATGTGGAGGGGCGTTCGATCGTCGAATATATCGGAATCGTCCGCGGCATCGTCGTTCGATCGCCGAGGATCACGCAATCGTTCCTGGGAGGACTCAAACAAATGATCGGTGGAAACATCGAATCGTACGCTCGGGTTTGCGAGGCCGCGCGCGAGGAGGCTTTCGAACGCATGGTTCGACACGCCGAGGAATGGGGCGCGAACGGAGTGATCGGCATGCGCTACGACGCCACCGAGTTCGCCCCAGGAGTGACTGAAGTGCTCGCTTACGGAACCGCGGTTAAACTTTCCGGTTATTGAGAGTCGATCCGAAAAACTCTCGATGACCAATCGGCTCGATTTTGCCTGTTTCGACGCCTATCCTCCAACAACACCACTTAACGTTATGAATCTAGATGTGCAGACGTTTCTATCTGGGAGGGCGAACCTCCCGGTGAGCCGGATTCTGATGTTTGCTATTATTGACCGACTAGGAGGGCGAACCTCCGGGTGAGCCGGATTATGTTATATGCGTTTATCGACCATAAAAACGGTCTCGTCACCGGTGTTTACAAAAAGAGGCTCACCGGGAGGTTCGCCCTCCCAAACAAAAAGAAACGATATCTATGGTTTTGATATATCTGGTGTAATTTGAGGGCGCAGCCAAAAATAGGAGGGCGAACCCGAAATTTGAGGGCGAAGCCATAATTGGGAGGGCGAAGCCATAATTGGGAGGGCGAAGCCATAATTGGGAGGGCGAAGCCATAATTGGGAGGGCGAAGCCATAATTGGGAGGGCGAAGCCATAATTGGGAGGGCG
>JAJYWB010000064.1 GCA_021791715.1 Planctomycetota bacterium
GGATTTGAAGCGACGAGCGGCGGCGCGGGATCGAGATCGACCCCGCGCCGCCGTTTGCGTTTTGACGCGGCCCTGATTTTCACACGTTTCAACCGAGTCGATCCGCGCCGCGGCCGTGTTGAAACGCTCTATCTACTTTATGTAATATGTGTAATCGAATTTAAAAATAAATGATAACCTAATGTTTCCTTTGCGTGATTCTTCAGGTCGACTTTTCGATTCCGTGAATCCTGATCGGCTTTTCGCAACGCGAGCCGTCGCGATTCGATCGATTGATCGGATTTGTTGAATCGTCGACGCGGAGGGGTTGTTTTCGGCGGCGTTCGCGGTTTACCTTAAAAGTCGTGCGAACTCCCGCCTCGTTATCCCGCCGGAGCGATCCATGAGCTTTCGTCGCTTAATGAACATGGTTATTCGGTCTTTTTTGATCGTGTTTCCGGCGTTGATCGCGCGGGTTGAGGGCGAGGAGGCTCGTCGTGCCGACGATCCGTTCGCGGCGCAGGTGGCGAAAACCGATCCACGCACTCCCGAAGACGAGCGGAAGGCTTTTCATCTCCCTCCCGGCTTCGACATCGAGCTGGTCGCGGCCGAACCCGAGATTCATAAGCCGCTCAACATCGCGTTCGACGCCAAGGGGCGGTTGTGGGTGACCGAGACGGTCGAATATCCGTTCCCGGTTGTGAAGCCCGGAGTGAAACCGCGCGACGCTCTCAAGGTATTAAGCGATTTCGCCTCCGACGGTCGAGCGCGTTCGGTCGTCACGTTCGCCGACGGTTTGAACATTCCGATCGGCGTCATACCCGTCGACGACGGAGCAATTGTTCATAGCATCCCTCAAATCCTTCATCTCGTCGACGTCGACGGCGACGGTCGAGCCGATCGGCGCGACGTCTTTTACGCGACGTTCGCCTTCGCCGACACGCACGGGATGACGAACGCGTTCACCAAGGGATTCGACGGCTGGATCTACGCGTGCCACGGTTTCTCGAACACGTCGACCGTTTCGGGAAGTGATCAGAAAAAAATTGTGATGCAATCTGGAAACGTGTATCGGATGAGGCCCGACGGATCTCACGTCGAGTATTTCACCCACGGTCAGGTGAATCCGTTCGGGCTCGCGTTCGACCCGCTGGGGAATTTGTTTTCGTGCGATTGTCATAGCAGGCCGATTTATCAACTCCTTCGAGGCGCGTATTATCCGAGTTTCGGCAAGCCCGACGACGGCCTTGGTTTCGGGCCCGAGATGATGACGCACGATCACGGGTCGACCGCGATCTCGGGAATCGTTTATTATTCGGCCGATCATTTTCCCAAAACTTATCAAGATACGATTATGATCGGCAACGTCGTGACGAATCGGATCAATTTCGACCGGCTCGAGAAGCACGGGTCGACGCTTTTGGCGATTCCCCAGGCCGATTTTTTGGTGAGCGACGACCCCTGGTTTCGTCCCGTCGATCTTGAAATCGGGCCCGACGGCGCGATTTACGTCGCCGATTTTTACAATCGAATCATTGGACATTATGAGGTTCCCCTGACGCATCCCGGTCGCGATCGCGAACGGGGTCGGATCTGGCGGATCGTTTATCGCGGCGAGGGGGGCGAGCGAAAACCGATCGCTCCCCGTGCCGATTGGACGAAGGCGAATCTCTCTGATCTAATCCACGATTTATCGCATCCGAATCTGGTCGTGCGCATGACCGCGGCGAACGAGCTTGTGAAACGAGGGGGCGCCGAGGTTGTCGCCGCGGCGAACGGCGTCGTTTCCGCCGCGGATTCGACTTCTTTTGAAAAAATTCATGCGCTTTGGATTCTTGAAAGACTGGGAAAAATCGACGGAGCGACGCTGAAGCGAGCCGTTGCCGACGCGGACCGCGGGGTTAGGACGCACGCGATGCGGATCCTCGGCGAGGCGCCGACTCTCGCCGATCCCGAGCGATCGCTCGCGGTGAATGGACTGAAGGATGAAGATGCGTTTGTCAGACGATCGGCGGCGGAGGCGCTCGGTCGCCACGCTCGCCCCGACGCGATCCGGCCGTTGCTTGATCTTCGTCGCGCGGTCGCCAAAGACGACACGCATTTGCTTCATGTCGTGCGGATGGCGCTTCGCGATCAGCTTTTGATCGATTCGGCGTGGAGCGAGATCGCGACCGACCGGTATGACGACGCCGACCGTCGCGCGATCGCCGATTGCGCGCTCGGCGCTCCGACCCCCGCGTCGGCTCGTTTCCTACTCGATCACGTATCGAAAGCGACCGCTCCGATCGATCGCCTCGCCGATACGATTCGCCATATCGCGCGATATCTTGATCTAAAGCATCTAAGCGATCTTTTAACATTCGCGCGTGGATATCGGGAAAACGATCTCACGGTTCAATCGACGCTCGTCCGGTCGGTCGAGCGCGGGCTTCGCGAGCGGGGCGCTGCGATCGACGGCGACGTTCGTGGTTGGGCTCTGGCGACGTCGAAGCGGCTTTTCGACGCGAAGACCGACGACCGCTCGGCGCAGGCGATCGAACTCGCCTCGTCGCTCAAGCTTAGCGAATTGCGAAACTCGGTCGAAGGCTTGGCGAACGATAAATCGAAGCCCGACGCTCGTCGCGTTCAGGCGATCAAGGCGCTTGTCGATCTTGATCCCGCGGCGACGATCGATTCGCTTTCACGTATGCTTACTGATTCAGGCGAGTCGATCTTGATTCGGGAGACCGCGGCGGGGGAATTGGCGCGGATCAATCGGCCCGCGTCGATCGACCGGCTGGGTTCGGCGTTGCCGACGGTTCCCGGTCGATTGCAGGCGACGATCGCGTTCCAGCTCGCGGGCTCTCCCGCGGGCGCCGAGGCGCTTCTCAAAGCGGTCGAGGCGGGCAAGGCCTCGCCCAGACTTCTTCAGGAGCGTCCGGTCGCGCTTCGGCTCGAACACGCGAACCCGAATCGACTCGGCGAGCGGATCGCCGCTCTCACCAAAAACCTTCCTCCCGCCGACGCTCGGATCGTCGAATTGCTCAAAAAACGAGGCGAAGGCTTTTCCAAATATAAAGATAAGCTTGATCCCGAAGCGGGTCGGCTTGTATTCGAGAAGAACTGCGCGATCTGTCATCAATTTCAGGGTAAGGGGGCGCGGATCGGACCCCAGCTTGAAGGAATCGGCGTTCGGGGCGCCGATCGCTTGATGGAAGACATCCTCGACCCCAATCGCAACGTCGATCAAACGTTTCGCGTCACCAACCTGGCGCTCAAAAGCGGCGAACTCGTTTCGGGGCTCGTCTTACGCGAGGAGGGGGCGATCGTCGTCGTCGCCGACTCGCAAGGGAAGGAAATACGCGTTCGTTCCGATCAAATCGAAGAACGCGCGACGGCGCAGCTCTCTCCGATGCCCGCCGATCTCGCCGATCGAATCTCTGAAACCGATTTTTATCAATTGATCGGTTATCTTATTCAATCATCCAAAGCGACAAAATAAATAAATAAACCGATCGGATCGGATCGGATCGATCGAACGCTTCGGGTTATTCAGGTTAGCGAATAATATTACGTAGATGTATCTAATTTCAACTCATGAAAGGTGAGGCGTTCGTAGCCGTCGGCTGCGATCCGGTAATTACGTTCGAATCGCATTCCTAAAAGGCCTTCTTGATAAAAGCCGGGTTCGAGCGTGACGACGTCGCCGATTTCGAGCGTTTCGTCGCTTTCGGGGACGATGAACGGAGGCTCGGGATGCGCCAGGCCGATTCCGTGGCCGGCGTGCGAAGGGAAGCACGATTTGGGGTCGAAGCCTCGATCGCGGTAAACCGAGCGTACCGCGGAATCGACTTCGCGCGCCGACGCGCCGCCGCGGAGCGCTGCTTCTCCCGCGGCGAGAGCTTCGACGCAAAGGTCGAATCGATCGCGCTCGATCGGATCGGGTTCGACCCCTCCGACCTTGAACGTGTTCGCGAAATCGCCGCGATAACCGTGGACGACGACCGAAAAATCGAGGATGAACAAATCGCCGCGGGCGATCACTCGATCGCTCGGCGGACCGCCGATTTTTTGACATCTCGGACCCGAAACAAAATCGCCGTAAACGATCGCGGGCTCTCCCAACGTTCTCATCGCGGCGCGCGAGACGATCGAATACGCGTCGAATTCGGTCATCCCGGGCTCGATCTCGGCGAGCGCGGCGGCGAATCCGGCTTCTCCCGCGGCGATCGAAAGGCGCAAAAGCGAAAGCTCGTCGTCGTGTTTCAATCGCCTTTCGCGCGAGGCGATCGGACCGATCTCGACGATCTCGATCGCGGGGGCGATTCGCTTGAGCCGATCGATCAACGCGGCGGGTGTATAGGATTGATCGACACCGATGCGTTGATGAGAGCCTAAGAAAGGCGTGATCGCGTCGATCGTCGCGTCGATCCTCACGCTTGCGCGATCTCGCGCCGAGCGTTTTCCCTCGTACCAAACGGGAGCGATTATCTCATTAACATGCGAGCGTTCGAGAAACGGACGCGCGACGTTGTCGGAAACGAGCGTGGAGCGGTCGGGAGCGACGATGAGGAACGCTCCCGAGCCGACCGCGTTGAAAACGAACGGCGACGGGTAAAAATTCGCCAGTCGAACGAGTTCGCGCGGGTCGGCGACGATGAGAAGGTCGCACCCGAGCGTTCGGGACGCTTCGATCCGAAGCGATTCTCGCCGAATCCGGCATCCGTCGGCCGAAAGCGAAGTCATGGCGTTCGCCTCAATGGAGCGGAGCGATCCAGATGTTACGATATTCGACGAGATTGCCGTGATCCTGCAGCAGGATCGGCCCGTCCGAGCCTTCTTCGAGGTCGAGTCCGCCGGGGGTTTTGACGATCTCTTTGTCGTCGATCGTTTTGATTCCGTTCCAAACGACCGTGACGCGAGCCTTCTTGACGATCTTGCCGTTTTCAACCTTGGCTTTGTGAAACATGATATCATACGTTTGCCACTGGAGCGGCGGTTTGGCGGCGTTGACCGAAGGAATGATTTGCTTATAAATTGATCCGCAGTCGTCGTTACCGAGCTTAAGCCCGTAAGAATCGAGCACCTGAAGTTCGTAGATTCCGTCGAGGTAGATTCCGCTGTTGCCTCGAGCCTGGCCTTTCGCCCGCGGCATGAACGGGCAATTGAATTCAATGTGCATTTGAAAATCACCGAACGTCTTTTCGGTTTTGATGTTTCCCTTGCCCGGGGCGACCGAGAGAACTCCGTCCTCGACGGTCCATTCGGCGGGCGATTTGCCGTCGGCCTTCGTCCAGCCCGCCAAAGATTTGCCGTCGAAGAGGACGACCGCTCCCTCGGGAGGCTTCATTCCCATCGTTTTGTCGTTCGGTTTGGCGGCGTCTTGCGCGGTTGAGGAGGCGCTAACGGCCAAAATCAAAACGAGGACGATCCAAGAATTTCGACGCCGAATCATATTAAAGACTCCTGCAAGGAAGGAAAAGTTCGCGGGACCCGCGCGGCGGGGTTTTCAACCAGTTTAGCGTCGACGCACGCGGGATCAATCGTCGAGAGCGAGTTCTTCGACGATCGCTTGTCCGACGAGCGAAATAAAAGATCTATTGTACATAAAATATTATATAAGCCAAAATATAACAAGAATTAGCGGTTATTCGGAGCGATCGCGATCGTCGAGCATTTCGACGCGGAGGCGATGATCGACGGTGAAGTAGCGGCGGAGCCGAAGCCGAAGGACGATCAGCACGCCGAGGCAAACCGTGCTCACAATCAAAAAATAAATCATAATCTGATAACGAAGCGCGGGGGCGACTTCGCTTCCGGCGAGGATTTGCCCCGTCATCATTCCTGGGATCGAGACGACGCCGGCGATCATCATGCTGTTGATCGTGGGAGTGAGCCCGGCTTTCACCGCGGCGCGGAGCGCGGGAAGCGCCGCCTGACGCGCCGTGGCGCCGAGAGCGAGCCTCGTTTCGACACGGTCTCGGTCGGCTTTCAGTTCGGATTCGAGCCGTTCGGCGGCGAGCGCAACTCCGTGCACACTGTTCCCCAGCACCATGCCGATCAAAGGGATGATCGTTCGCGTCGTGTACCACGGTTCGACGTGAAGCGCCAGCCGGATGCCGACCGTCATCGTCAGCAGCGACGCGATCGCGATCGCCAAAAACGCCTCGATCCTGAGCCCCCAGACGCTCCGCCTGCGGCTCGTACCCCTCGACCCGACCGTGAGAGCCGAAACGGTCAGCATCGCCAGGCAAACGCCGATCGCGGTCGCGGGGCTTGGATTGGCGAAGATCCATTCGAGCACGACGCCGAGTAACACGACCTGAGCGACAAGCCGCGCCGCGGCGGTCAACAAGGGTTTCACCTGGCCGAGCCGCCGCGCCGTCAAAATCGCGGCGCACAGCCAAAGCGGGATCGAGGCGATCGCCAGACCGACCCAATCGGGAGCGACGACCGACGCCGCCGAATTCGCGATAAGGATGTAAGTGAGATCCAATTTTAACGCCTCACATTTGACAATAATATCATGATACGTAATTATATTAGGAATATTATGATCCGTCGGATCGTTCGGCGGGTTCGGTCGGATCCCAGGCGGCCGGGGCGGTTCGCGCCAAGACTTCGGACGTCGGACCGAGATCGACGACTCGGCCTTTTTCGAGGACGACGGCGATCGCGCCGAATCGAGCGGCGTGTTCGCGTTGATGCGTGACGACGATCGTTCTGAGCCCGTTTTTGGTCGCGCGGTTCGCGAGAAGTTCGACGACGACTCTCGTCGCGGCGGGATCGAGCGCCGAGGTCGGCTCGTCGAGGCAGAGGATTTCGGGATCGGCGGCGAGCGCCGTGGCGAGCGCGAGACGTTGCCGTTCGCCTCCGGAGAGCGCCGAGACGTCGCGATCGAGCCAAGAACGATCGAGGCCGACTTCGGCGAGAAGGTCGCTTAAGACGACGTCGGGCGGCCTGGTGAGGCCGTGGATCTCGAAGGGATAAAGGAGGTTTTCGGCGACGCTCCCGGGCAATCCTCGCGGCGCCTGGAACACCATGCCGATCTTCCGCCGCAAGGTTCGCGCGGGGCGATCGGTTAGGGAATCGTCGCCGAGAAAGACGGACCCTTCGGTCGGATCGTCGAGCCGATTCAAGAGCCGCAATAGTGAACTCTTGCCCGCTCCCGACGCCCCCAGTATGACATAACTTCGTGCCGGCTCGAACGTCAGATCGATTCCGTCGAGGACGTTCACGCCGCCTCGCCGCAATCGAGCGCCGAGCAGCCGTAACGGCAGCCCGGGCCGCCAATCGTCGCGGCGATTCACGCGCGTCCTGGAGATCGATTTCATGTGAAACATGTTCCAGCCGATGATACCGACACCGGCGGTTCGAGGCGACTCGTTCGGCGCCGTCGTTTTGAGGCCTCGGCGCCGCTTGTTAATGTAACCGACCGTTCGAGACGTTTTCACAACCTAAGTAGCTATTACTATATTATATGCCGATTGATATCTGGACACGACTGAAACCTTGGCGGGCGATCCGCTGCCCGTTTTGTTTCGAGCGGTTTCGCGCATACGAAATGCACATGCGATGCCAAAGTTCGATTTGTCGCGCCGATTATTCGAGAGGGATACCCGATCCGATCCTCGATCGCGCGACTCAGGGGGCACGCGCGGGGAAATCGGCGCGGGGATCGACGATACCGAGGCCGTGGTGGACCGACCCGCGGCGCGACAAATCTCGCGGAATCTTTCGTTTTCTTGATTATTTCATCCTTCCTCGATCGGTTATTTGCGCCAAGTGCGAGCGTCCGGTCGATACGCGTTTGTGCCCGCGGTGCCACGCGATTTTGCCCGAATCGGTCGTCAAGCTCGCCGCGGGGCACGTGGCGATTTTGGGACCGCAGTCGGTCGGCAAGACGACCTTCATCACCGTTTTGATCCATGAATGCGATCATAAGATCGGTCCCGAGCACGGCTTCGTTCTCGATCCCCTCACCGACGAGATCCGCGAACGGTATGAAAGTCATTATCATTCTTTTACTTATGGAGGAGTGAGCGGGGGAGGGGGGGAACCTTCGGGTTACGCCGCGGCGCCGCGGCGGATCAGCCATATGGGAACGCCCGGGGTCGACACGAATCCGGAGATTCTCAAACCGCTTGTATTTCGATTGATGAGGCGCGGCGAGGGTCGAATCACGGGGACTCTCTTATCTTTCTTCGATTCGGCGGGGGAGGATTGGGAGATGAACGTCGATCGCTTGCGGAGCGAGGCGCTTTATATCAAGCACGCGCGCGGGATTCTTTTTCTGCTCGATCCGTTACGGATTCGAGCGGTGATGAGCGATCCTCGCATCCGTTTGACCGAGAAGGAGCGGCACGTCGCCTCGGCGGATTATCTTGACGACGCGCGCAAGCTCGCGACTTTTTTTCCCGATCAGACCGATAAGCCGACGCGCACTCCGTTGGCGATTTGTTTGAATAAGCTCGACCGATGGGGGAAGCTGATGGAACCCGGGTCGGCGATTCATACGTGGGCGTGTTCGGTTCCGTCTCGTCCCGCGGATCGCGAACTCGACGCGACGATCGACCGCGAGGTTCGGAAATCGCTCGAGCGCTGGGGCGCCGCGGGCTTTTTGGAATATGTCGCGGTCAAATTTCCCAATCACCGGTTTTTCGTCTGCTCGGCGCTCGGCGACGCGGCGCAGGAACGCGACGACGCTCCTCAGCCGTTGCCGACTCCGTTGCTCGTCGATCGCCCGCTTCTCTGGCTGCTTCAACGACAAGGCGTGCTTCGTGATTGAACAAGTTCTTGTATCCAAGAAAGATGGTGTGTGATGCCGGACGAATCGTCGTCGCAGCGTGAAGGAAACGATCCGGCGCCCGCTCGCGAGGCCGGGTCCGAATCGCCGATCGAGCCGATTACCGCGACCGCCGCGACCGAGCCGGGCGCCGCTTTGATCGAGCCGATCGTCGAGAGTGCGACGGGCGTCGATTCCGAGACGCCGATTTTGAAGTTCGACCTCGCTCCCGCGACGATCGAGGGGGTTGCGGTCGCGGCTTTATCGGGTTTGATCGAATCGACCGATCGAGATCCTTTGAAAGCGTCGACGGCGAAGGGAACGGTCGACTCGGCGGGCGAATCGAACGCGAAGGGGCTCGAATCGGTCGAGGTGAAGGAATCGTTCGGGGTTGATCGCGAGACGTTCGCCGAGTTGAAATCGACGGTCGTTTCGGCGATCGAATCGCTCGCGTCGTCGCTCGCGGGTAAGTTTGAGAAGCTCGCGGCGAGTTTTGAACGCGAGGTTCGCGCCGAGGCCTCGCGCGAGCGCGTGGTCGATCGTTTGCACAAGGAGCTTGAGGAATACAAACAGGATCTGCTGTTAAAGATCCTGAAGCCTGTATTTATCGATATGATTCAGCTTCACGACGACATCGGCAAGATGATCGAAGCGACCGATCGCGCCGATCTTTCGGCCGACGCGCGGAGGCTTTTGGGGATTTCGGCGGAATATCAGCAAGCGATTGAAGACATTTTGTATCGACAAGGGGTTGAGCCGTTCGAGGTCGAGGGTTCGACGTTCGACGCGCGTCGGCAGCGGGCGGCGGCGCCGATCCCGACGTCCGATCCCGCGCTCGCTAAGACGATCGCGAAGCGGATCCGCAAGGGTTTCGCCGCGGAGGGGAAGGTGATTCGCCCCGAGATCGTATCGGTTTACGTGCCGCAGCGGTGATTATTTATGGGGGGTCGCGGCTCGCATACGGGTTCCTTCCCCCACCGGCCGACGCAATCGACCGAGTTTCTCGCTTCATTGAATCGATAAAGTTATGTCAAACATATGCTGTGATGAAAATCAATTAGTTTAATGAAATACAAGCTATTCAATCAAATAAAGTGTGTGAAATACTAATTAAAATACAGTAACATATAAAATTATCAAGACGCAATTTTGTCGGCGTACAATGCGGAACGACGATTGCATTCTGATTGAATTCTGAGATTTCCGTTTTGTTACGGGGTTCTCGATGAATTCGAGCGACTCGGTTTAAATGAGCTCATTCACGGTCTTAAAAACGATTCCCGGATCGATACGATTTAAGAGATATTTAGGAACTAGTTGATTTCGATGTGATCCGCATCTGATCGCGCGGCGGCTTCTTCTTGTTCCTGATCGACCAACTCGAATCGAGGTCCTGGATCGTGTCGTCGATGAGGAATACGTGAAGATCGCCGAACGCATTCGATCCCGGGCCGGTCTCCGGGCGCACTTGAATCCTGGCCGCTCTCCGGGCGCATTCGATCCCGGTCGCTCTCCGGGCGCACTTAAATCCTGATCGCTCGCGGAACTCACTCGAATCTCGGGCGATCTCGGGGCGAACTCGAATCCGATTCGATCGCGATCGCTTACCCTTGAACGCCCCGATTTCCACCCGCTTGAAATGCTCGATCGCCGCGGCTAGGTTGAAGACTGGATCAAGCAGGATCGTTCGACGATCCATGCACACCGAATCACGCTTTCAACGAGGAATGCCGACGATGAGCGAAACGCGCAAGGGAGAGGTGACGTTCCGTGGGAATCCGATCGAACTGGTCGGACCGAAGCTCAAACCCGGCGATAAAGCCCCCGATTTCACGTGCGTGGGGGCGGGGCTCGCGATCGTCAAACTCGCCGATTCGGCGGGCAAGACGCGTCTCTTCAACGTCGTCCCCTCGCTCGACACCCCCGTTTGCAGCATCCAAACCAAGAAATTCGCCGAATCGCTCGCGACGATGGGGGATAAGCTCGCCCCCTTCACCGTGAGCCTCGATTTGCCGTTCGCGCAGGCTCGATTCTGCACCGATAATAAAATCGCCAATCTCGCGAATCTCTCCGACGTTCACGATCACAGCTTCGGCAAGCACTTCGGCGTTCTGATCCAGGGGCTGCCGATCCCCCTCCTCGCCCGCGCCGTGTTCGTCGTCGACGCGCACGATAAAATCACCTATGTCGAAATCGTCCCCGAGATCGCGCAGGAGCCGAATTACGACGCGGCGATCGACGCGCTCAAAAAAGCCGTCGGTTGATTTGAAATTCTGAAATAAGAGCATGATCGAGCGATTCCGCGCTCGATCGGCTCAATCATTTCGACTTTCGGTCCGTTTCATGCTTGAGCGAGCGTTCGTTCGCGTTCTTTCGCGGTCGATCGCCCGAAAACTCGTTCGCCGTTTTTTTTATCGGCAGAACGACGACGAACAAAACGCCTTCGTTCGACGGGGATCGGAAGCGGATCGATCCGCCGAGGTCGCGGACGATCCGAGCGGCTCTGGGAAGCCCCAGGCCGAGCCCTCGGCCCGCCTCTCGACCGCAAAAGAACGGATCGAACAGGCGTTCGATCACGTCCGAAGCGAGCGGAGGACGCTCGTTCCAAAACGACCAAATCATTCGATTATGTTTAAAAGTTGAGCGAATTTTGACGCGGCGTTCGGTTTCGGTCGCCTCGATCGCGTTTCGGAGGAAAGTTTCGGCGAGATGCGCGAGCGCGTCGGGATCGGACGCGATCGCGCCGCGATCGAATTTGGGATCGAGATCGAGTTCGAGCGCGATGTTTTTGGCCTTGAGTTCGGTTTGCAGGTCGGCGACGACGGTTCGGAGGATCGCGTTCGGTCGGCAGTCGCGGATTCGGATCGCGAAACCGCCGGCGACGCCCATGAGATCTTTGATCATGCGGGAACCTCGGATCGCCTGATCGATGATCGCTTGAACCGATTTGATCGCGTCGGCGTCGAGCTTGCGCGCCGGGGATTTGAGGAGTTGGGCGCGACCGAGAATCACCGCGAGGGGGTTGTTGAGTTCGTGGCCGAGCCCGGCGGCGAATTCGGCGAGCGCCGCGAGCTTTTTCCGCTCGATCTCGCGGCTCGAGCGTCGTTCGATCCGATCGATCTCGCGTTCGGACGCGATCAATCTTTTCTTAAGTATGTCATTTTCTTGTGATATCTTAGTATTTTCAAGTTTTAGGGTTCTAACTTCTCGAAATAAATTGAGTTCGGCGGTCGATACGGGATCGGCGACGAAGCGATCGCGGCATAACCGGTTCACTTTCGCGACGAGGTTTCGGAATCTCGGATCGTCGGAGGTCTCGGTCGGTTGTGCGAAGAGCGCCCAGGGGGTGCGTTCGGCGATTCGGAAGGCTTTTTGGAGGATCGCGAGCGATCGGGGATCGGCCGCGGCATCTTCCCAGCACGAGAGGGGTTTGGCGTGAAGCCGGGACGCGTCGGCGAGCCTGGGGTCGATACGGGAACGCTCGGCCCAATCTCCGGCGAAATTGGCGGCGTCGGCGCCGAGTCGGTCGCGTTCGAGGCGTCTCCTGCGGGCGGGATCGCGTTCGGCGAGCAGCTTTTCGAGGAGGATCGGGTCGTCGGCGGCGATCAGCCAATATCCAAGTTGATGAACAAGAGCGAATTTGGCGAGATCTTCGGAATCGGGTCGATTTTCGATTCGGGCGATCGCGGTCGCGGCGAGCGAAGCCGCGACTCCGTGCCGCCACAATCGCTCGATCGCGCCGGTCGATTCGTTCCAATAACGTGAAGCTATTAATACATTATCGTAATTAAGATCGAAATCGACGATCGACCTTGCGAGCGCGAGTCCGGGGTCGATCGCGGCGATATCGAGAAACTCCGCCGAGTTCGCGTCCGCGGATCGGATGCGCGATCGGAGCGTTTCGGGTCGAAGCGGGATCGGCGCATGAAACGGCGACGGGTCGCGTGAACGATCGTGGTCGCGGTCTTGGGGAGTGAAGGTCGACATCGCGACGGGGTCCTTCCCGCGTTCGCTCGCCCGTTCGCGCGACCGATCGGTCGAGTTCAAGCGTATTCCGATTCCATATCTAGCAGCTTAACGATTCGGTCGATCAGTTGATCGATATCGAGGGGTTTTCCCATGAAATCGTCGGCGCCGGCGGCCTTGAGTTCGGCGATTTTATCTTCCTCGATCATGCCCGAGATGCAGACAATTTTGATATCGGCAAGCGTTGGATCTCCGCGAACGAGTTCGCAGACGGCTTTGCCGTTGATATCGGGGAGCATGACGTCGAGGATGATGAGATCGGGGTGATACTCTTTGGCCTGGAGCCCGGCGGCGAAGCCGTTATCGACCGATTTCAATTCAAAGCGTTTGTCGGCTTTGAGGAAGTCGGTCAAGAGTTCGACGACGGCCTCGTCGTCGTCGACGATCAGGAGCCGGCGTTTCCCGGTTTCGAGAGCGTCGGTCGGGATGCCGTTTTCTTTCATGAACCGATGGAGCGCGTCGCGCGGAATGCGGCGAAAGCGCGAGCCCGGTACGCGGAAACCCTTCAATTGTCCGTTGTCAAAACAACGAATAATCGTTTGTTGACTTACCTTGCAAATCTTGGCGGCTTCGCCCGTTGTGAACACCGTCTTCATTTCGGGTGGATCCCATCTCGAGCATGACGCTCGATCGCTCCCTGAATCGGCGCGGGGGTCCTTCTCGACCCTCCCCATAACCCAAAGTCCACGCCGCCCAAGCCTCCGTGTCTCATTTCAGCCGCGCCGCGGTTCGTTCTTAGCCGCGCGACGTCGGAAAACCGCATTATGACCAAAACCCCTAAATAAAAGGAATTGTCAAGTCGTTAAACTCGACTAAGCCTAGCAAGTTTACCGATCTTACCGACGCTGCCAATTATAGGTTCTAAGCCGAATGTGTCAACCCGGAGGAAAATCGCGTGGATTTCCCTAAGTTGCAAGCGGATCATACGGTTTGGTCGTGACCTCGGGCTCGATCGCGGGCGCCGTCGCCGCGGAGCCGGTTTTTGGAGCGGAAGATTCGCGTTCGATTCGAAGCAATCGGGGGGGAGATTGTCCGGTGCAATCGCCTTCGCGCGCGGGCTCGTCCTGTAAGAATGGTCGAATTCCGAGTTCGATCGGCGACTCGCGACGATCGAAGAGTTCTTCGGCCGCCGACATTTTGACAGCGCCTTGCTTTAAATGAATCAACAATGTGGCGATATCGGCGGGGTTGATCCCGCTGATTCGACCCGCCTGGCCGATCGAACGCGGGCGGATTCGCTCGAATTGATCGCGTGCTTCAATACGCAATTGTGGAATTCGGCGATAATCGAGATCGATCGGAATCGCCTTGTGCTCGAGCCTTGCGAACCGTTCGATCTGCCGCGTTTGTCGATCGATATAGCCGCCGTATTTGCACTCGACGACGACTTGTTCCACCGCCGAGCGATCCGACGAAGCCGCCTCAAGGCTCGGTTCCAGTGCGACGAGATCGGCCCAGGTCGTCTCGGGGCGACGCAAGATCCGTTCGAGCGAATCGCCCGCGATCCGAACCGAGCGGAGGATTTCGCGCAAGCGTTCAATCGCGCTCACGCGGTCGCGGAAACGCGCCCAGCGAACGTCGTCGACGAGCCCGATCGACCTGCCGATCTCGGTGAGCCTTAAATCGGCGTTGTCGTGCCGCAACAGCAGCCGGAACTCGGCGCGACTCGTAAACATCCGATACGGCTCGTCGACCCCTCGAACGACGAGATCATCAATCAAAACACCTATATACGCTTGAGATCGATCGATAATTAACGGTTCATTTCGATCGATCGACCGCGCCGCGTTGATTCCGGCGATCAGGCCCTGAGCCGCGGCCTCTTCGTAACCCGTGGTGCCGTTGATCTGTCCCGCGAGAAACAGGCCCGGCACACGTTTGGTTTCGAGCGAAGGTTCGAGCTGCACGGGAGGGGCGTAATCGTATTCGACCGCGTAGCCGTAGCGCATGATCTCGGCGCGACCGAGCCCTGGAATGAGCGGGATGATCGCGTCTTGAACGTCGCGCGGCAAACTTGTGGATATGCCGTTGCAATAATATTCAAGCGTGTTTCGTCCCTCGGGTTCAAGAAAGATCTGGTGTTCGTCGCGGTCGGCGAAGCGGACGATTTTATCCTCGATCGAGGGACAGTAGCGCGGTCCCACGCTTTGAATTTGCCCCGAGTACATCGGCGCGCGATGAATGTTCTCGCGAATAATCGCGTGAACATCCGCGTTAGTCGTTGTGATGTGACAATCGAGCTGAGGCTCGACGATCGCTCCGGTGAGGAACGAGAACGGCCGGGGATCTTCGTCGCCGGGTTGGCGCTCGAGTTCGGCGAAATCGATCGTTCGGCCGTTGATTCGCGGCGGCGTTCCCGTTTTGAACCGTTTGAGTTCGAAGCCGAGTTCGCGGAGCGATCCCGAGAGTCCGGTCGCGGCGGCGTCTCCCGCGCGACCGCCGGGTGTTTTGATCTCGCCGGTGTGCATCAGCGCCTGGAGGAACGTTCCGGTCGTGATCACGACGGCGCGGGCGTGATACTTGACGCCGCCGCGACAAATCACCCCTTCGATCCGCCCGTGAAGCGTCATAAGCCCCTCGACGGCTTCTTGGCGGAGCGTGAGGTTCGGTTGCGACTCGACGGTCATCTTGGCGAGGAACTGATACGCCTTTTTATCGCATTGAGCGCGCGGACTGTGCATCGCGGCGCCTTTACCGCGGTTGAGCAGGCGGAATTGGATCGCTGTCGCGTCGGTAAGTAAACCCATCGCGCCGCCGAGCGCGTCGATCTCGCGGACGATCTGCCCCTTGGCCACGCCGCCGATCGCGGGATTGCAACTCATCTGGCCGACCGAATCGCAATTGAGCGTCAGCAGAGCCGTCTTTTTGCCCAGCCGCGCGCTCGCGAGCGCGGCCTCGATTCCCGCGTGCCCCGCGCCGACGACGATTACATCATATCGATATCGATCGTTCACTATGGCGGCGACCAAAAAAGCGTTCGCACCTATTTCTTAACTTCTCCTCACATTTTAACGGCTCGACCGGGGCGCGCGAAGACGCGCGCTCCCGATCGATCGATTTCGTCAATCTCGATCACGACGATGAATTAAGTAATCGTGCGTGAATTCTATTGTGTTAAATCGCTTCCCGTTCGGAATAAAGTGTTCGAATATTTATAGATATTCCGTATCTCTCATCGGTTGCGATTGCGATCGCGCGCTCGCATGATCAGGCCTTGCAACATCGGCGGCGGTTTGTCGCCGAGTCGTTCGGCGTCGCTCGTCAATTGGAGGAAGCCGATGCACATCTCGTCGGTCGTTTGTTCGCCCCAGGTGACGTCGACGGGGGGTGAATGAGGATTGGCGGGATTATCCGCCGAGTTGTCGAAATGCGCGACGAGATCGAACCTCGTTCCCCTGGGGATCGCGACGGGTTCGATGAACTCGTAGCTCCCTTGCCAGTTGAAGTTCCACCGATCGACCTGGATCAGCGTTCGTTTCGAGCCGTCGGGTTTGGTCGCGACGAGGGTGAAATCTTTCCCCAGCCAGTGCATGTGCGGGGTAAGTCCGATCAGATGCGCGTCGTAGGTCGCGGTCCAATTCGCGCGAAATTCGTGATGCGCGTCGATTTTGGGAATGCGGAACTTGTGCCTTAATTCATTGCGAATTTCGAGCCCCGTCGGCACGAGCGCTCCGCGGAGCAACTTGTCGATCGGTTTTTTGGAGAAATAAAGCCCGATCGAAGACGCGTCTTTCTCCTTTTTGCCGTTTTTATGATAATGTATTTGTAAAAGAATATCGGCGCCGGCGGGGATGTATTTGCCCACGCCATCGGGCATCACGTGCGCGATCTTGCCCGGCGCCCAGCCGCCGAGCGTTCCCGCGGGAAGCACGCCGAAACCGCCGAACGAGCGAAAACCGGGGCCGGGCTCGGCTTCGTCTTTCTTCCGCGCCGCGCCCGATATATCGAAAGCTCCCAGAATGTGATGAACAATTTTAGGATTGCCGGGACGATAATCGATCGCGGTGATCCATTTGCCCTCGACGAGTCCCGAAGGGACGACGAAGACGAGGAATTCGTCGTTCCCCTCGGCGCCGAGTTCGAACGGGACGCTCGGCGTGAGGATCAGGTCGGGCTCGCCGAGCGTCCAGGTCGACGCGAAATCGCGAGCCGCGGGAGCGTCTTTCGCGTCCCCCTCGGGACAATCGGCCTCGACCCATTTTTGGATCGTCTCGATCTCGTTTTCGGCGAGGACGCGCGCGTCGCGAAAAGGACCGCCGACGGTCGTCGAGATAGGCCAAGGAGGCATCGCGCGGCGTTCGATGATCTCGGCGATGTCCGATCCACGCTTGCGAGCCTGTTCGTAAGTGAGGAGCGAGAACGGAGCGACCTGACCCGGTCGGTGACAATCCTGGCAATGCTTTTGGATCAGAGGCTCGACGTCGCGGTGATATGTCGGCTCGCCGCCTTGCGCCGCCGAAACAACGCCTTCCGTCGCCGAAACAACGCCTTGCGCCGCCGAAACAACGAAAAACGCCGTCGCGGCGAAAATCAACCTTGCGCTTCGAATCATCGACCGAATCTCCCACGTTCGCGTTCCACTCGGTATTCCTACCGGTACAATACTACGCGATTCGCCGAGGGGTTTCAGAATCGGCTCAAAATCCAAATATACCTAATCAAAAGGAACACGTGATTTCCGATGGAGATCGACGAATCGAGACACGCCGGAATCGCTCGCGGAGGGTTCGCGCTTTCGCATTCGAATGCCCGATCGACCGTCGGATCGGATCGAGAACCGAGGGTTCGCGGCAGGCTCGCCCCTTCGCCCACGGGATCGCTGCACCTTGGCCATGCGCGATCGTTCCTGATCGCATGGCTCGCGGCTCGACGCGAACGAGGATCGATCGCGCTCCGCATCGAAGATATCGATTCGACCCGAGTTCGTCCGGGAGCGACGCGGGCCGCGATCACCGATCTCGCGGCGCTCGGCCTCGATTGGGACGAGGGGCCCGATTGCGGAGGTTTCGCGGCGCCGTATGTTCAATCAAAACGTTTCGAGATTTATCAAGAGTATCTCGATCGGTTGATTGAATATAATTACGTTTACCCGTGCACGTGTACGCGCGGCGATATCGAGAGGGCCGCTTCGGCGCCGCACGCGGGGGACGAGCCCGTGCGATATCCTGGAACGTGTTCTTCGCGTTCGGCGGCGGAAGCGGTGAAATTGGGCGTCGATTCGTTCGCGTGGCGATTTCGGGTAAGAGCCGGGGAGATCGCCTGGGACGACCTGGTTCTCGGTCGGCGTGCGATCGATTTATCGCGTTTCGGGGGTGATTTCGTCGTCGCGCGGGTCGATCGCGCGTACGGGCGCTTCACCCCCGCGTATCAGCTCGCGGTCACGGTCGACGACGCCCTGATGCGGATCAACCGCGTCGTTCGCGGCGACGACCTCGTATTAAGCACGCCCCGCCAGATCGCGCTTTATCGCGCGTTCCAGTTTTCACCTCCTCAATTCGCGCATATTCCATTGGGATACGACGAATCGGGTCGCAGGCTCGCCAAACGCGATTCATCGATCACGGTGCGGTCGCTGCTCGATCGGGGCGCCGATCCTCGCAGGCTGATCGGCGCTCTCGCCCGCGAATGCGGCTTGACGAACGAGATCGTTCCCTCGCGCCCGGCGGATTGGATCGATCGCTTCGAACTGAGCGAGATCCCTCGCGATAAATGGATCGTTACGTCGAAATTTCTTCAAGAACTTGTCTCTTAGTTTCTCGAATCGAAACCGAGCCGCGCGGCGCGGATCGCTTCAAGGACGTCGCTGACGATATCGACGCCGATTTCGACCTGTCTGCGAGAAAGGCAAAGCGGCGGACAGAAGCGAACGGTGCTCGGCCCGCACGGCAGCAGGAGGAGGCCGCGTTCGAAGGCCTCGGCGACGATGCGATCGCGGATCGCTGGAGCGGGTTCGCCGCGGTCGGTCGTCTCCATGCCGATCATCAATCCTTTGCCGCGAACCTCTCGAATGAAGTCGAAACGCGACGAGATCCGTTTAAGCTCGGCGATCAACTCGTTCCCGCGTTTGACGGCGTTTCGCCGGTATCGCGTTTCAACAAGTTTGATTGTTTCGATCGCGGCGGCGCACGCGACGGGGTTGCCGCCGAACGTCGAGGCGTGGCTGCCGCTCGGCCAATCCATTACCGATTCCCGAGCGATGATCGCCCCCAAAGGCAATCCGTTCGCGAGCCCCTTCGCCAGACAGACGACGTCTCCCGCGACCCCCCAATGCTCCGAGGCGAACATCTCGCCGGTCCTGCCGATTCCCGATTGCACCTCGTCAAACACAAGTAAAACGCCGTGGCGATCGCAGATTTCGCGTAAACCTGGGAGAAAATCGTCGGGGGGAACGACGTATCCCCCCTCGCCCTGAATCGGCTCGACGAAGATCGCCGCGAGTTCATCGGGAGGACACGTCGTTTTGAAAAGCGCGTGAACGCTTGATAAATCACCATATTTGGCGTGATGAATTTCGGGAACGAGCGGTGAGAAGCCGCGTCGTTGGATCGTTTTGGAACCGCTGAGCGAGAGCGCACCGTAAGTTCGGCCGTGGAAGGCGTTGAGGAACGCCATCGCGCGGGGCCTCTTGGTGTGATGGCGCGCCAATTTCAACGCGGCTTCGATCGCCTCGGCGCCGCTGTTGGTAAAGAAGACGCGCTTCGGTTCGTCTCCAGGAGCGAGCGAGGCGAGCTTTTCGGCGAGCTCGACCTGGGGCGCGTAGTAAAAGTCGGTTCCAGACATGTGGATCAGACGGCCCGATTGACGTCGGACCGCGCGAACGACTTGGGGATGACAATGCCCGACCGCGGTCACCGCGATCCCCGCGGTGAAATCGAGAAAGCGATTGCCGTCGACGTCTTCGATCATCGCCCCGCGTCCTCGCCTGACGACGAGCGGGTACATTCGAGTGTAAGAAGGCGACATCACCGCCTGATCGCGTTCGAGCCACTCCGTCGCGCGCGGTCCCGGCGGCGCGATCACGATCATCGGCTCGGCTTTATGGAGAGCGAGCTTCACGGCGACCTCCTCGTCTTGAACGACCGTCTTCTCGTTCAATTATAGATCCGACCGCGACCGGGTCAAAAATGTTCGCGATGAACGGCCGCGATCGCCGATCCGCGTCTCAAATCCGCGGTCGAATCGTTTCCAGAGATCTCTAATTTCGAGAGACTTTTAAAATACAATATCTTTTTAACCTAAAAAATGCGATTACATGATCCATGAGGATTGGATCGGGGCGGCGAGGGGATTCTTGACCGGGGGGGCCGAGCGGCGCGACAATTCAAGTCGTTCGCGTGTGCGTGCGATATCGCGTTTTGAGGCTCGCTCATCATGAAAGCGGCTTTTATCAATCAGCCCGGTCCTCCCGAATCGATCCAGGTCGGCGAACTTCCGAAGCCGAAAATCGGCCCCAGAGACGCTCTTGTTCAAGTCGTCGCGACTTCGGTCAACCCGATCGATCTGTACATCCGCGCGGGCACTGTGACGATGCCTTTAGCGTATCCTTACATTATTGGGTCGGATTTGGCGGGGAAGGTCGTCGAGATCGGCAAGGAATGTACGAGGTTTAAACCCGGCGATCGCGTGTGGGGGTCGAATCAGGGATTGTTGGGCAGGCAGGGGGTGACCGCCGAGTACGCCGCGGTGTGCGAAGACTGGCTTTACGCGACTCCCAAAGAGATGACCGACGCCGACGCCGCCGCGATCGCGCTCGTCGGCGTCACGGCGCATCTCGGACTGTTTAAACACGGCAATTTGAAGCCCGGCGAGAAAGTTTACGTGCCGGGAGGGTCGGGGGGCGTGGGTTCGATCGTGATCCAGATGGCGAAGGCCGCGGGGGCGAGCGTCGCGACGTGCGCAGGGTCGGACGAACGAGTCGAGCTTTGTCGTAACCTCGGCGCCGATTTGGCGCTCAATTACAAAACCGACGACATCGTTTCCGAATTGCGCGGATTCGCTCCCGAAGGGATCGACGTATGGTTTGAAACGCAACGCGAGCCGAATCTTGAGGTGTCGATTCCTTTATTGCGACGCCGCGGCCGGATGATTTTGACCGCGGGGCGCACCGCGCTGCCGACTCTTCCGCTCGGGTCGTTTTACACCCGTGATTGTTCGCTTTTCGGCTTCGCGATGTTCAACGCGACTCCTCAAGAACAGCGCGTTTGCGCCGATGCGATCAACGCGTGGAGCGTCGAGGGGAAACTCAGGCCGTTGATCGGTCGAACGACGCCGATCGATCAGGCCGCCGCGGCGCACAAGCTGCTTGAAGACAACACCCTCGGCCGCGCCGGAACGCTTCACGGCAAGATCGTGATCGAGGTTTCATAGCCGCGCGGTTTAATCAACGCATACCGACGCTAAAATTCAAACCCGACGCTCGATTTTTGGCGTCGATTTTTTAAGTGAGAGGCGATCCGGATAGGCTTTCAAGACCCGATCGGCTCGAGTTTTCCGCGATTAGGCTCCATTCCGTCAATAATATTAACATTTACTAAAAATCCAGATATCGGTTCTTTCAGTTTGGGAGGGCGAACCTCCCGGTGAGCCTCTTTTTTATAAACGACTTTTAAGAGGCCGATTTTCCGTCAATAATATTAAACATGAAAATACGGCTCTCCGGGAGGTTCGCCCTCCAGATTATGGGTTCGCGTTACCAATTATGGGTTCGCCCCGACGAATTCGGTTTATCTCGCTCTATTTCGGATTCTCGCATAGATCCCGCCGAAAATACGCATTTATTCCCGGTTCGGATCTAGATGTAGATTACAGCCTAAATCCAAGAGTAATCAATCAAAAACGTTTGAAAAGATTTTTTCAGTAACGCGCTTACGCAAGATCGGTCGGAAACTTCGGTTTGAATCGATCGATATCGGCTAGGCGTTTTCAACCCGGTTTCTCATCGCCGAGCAATCCCCGGCTCGAGTGGAAGATCCGTTTGCGACGGTGTTCGGCGTCGGTTTCGCGACGATCGGATTTGTCTTTCAGATCGGCGAGATTGGCGCGGCAGAACGAACATTCAATCGTATCAAGATGAAACGCGATGTAATCGGCGAGACCGGGGTCGATCGCGTCGAGGAGAAATCCGCCGAGTTCTTGCCGGCTCGGGCAGGTAAGCCTTCGTCTCTTCCAGATCGCCCCCAGCGTGTGCAGGCCGAGATCGCCGCGATCGGCGCGGGCGCGTTCGAGCCGTTCGCGCAACTCGGCCGAGGCGCGCAACGCCTTCTCAACCCGCGCCATCTCCTCCGCCGACAAGTTCTCGGCGAGGTAGCCGAGCAAAAGATCGTCGCCGATCGTCGCGTTCGTCGGTTCGGATTGATTATGCATAGGCTCTTGATTCCACAATCAACAAATATCAAACGAATACAAGCGCCGGCGAGATCGTGATATCAATCGACGTCGTCGCCGAGCGATTCGAGAGCGAGTCCCGCCTTCCGAGCCATGTCGCGCAGCCGGCCGATCGCCTGAAATTTATAGCTCGCGACCGCCTGCTCGGTCATCCCCAAAAGCTTGGCGATATCTTTATTCGCCCATCCTTTGACGACGATCAATTCCAGGCATCGGAGCCGATCGTAATCTCCTTTAGAGATCCATTCATGAACAAGTTTGCCGAGCGATTCGCCCAAAACGCGTTCCTCCGCGGTTCGACGCTCGTCGCTTCGAGCGATGCTCGAAGCCCCTCTCGCGTCTCCCGGAACCTCCTCGAGCGGCCTGCCGTGATCGTCCGAGCCGAACTGATCGACCGGCCTTCGCCCTTGTTTTCGAAGGTGATCGGTCAGCTTATGCGCCGCGATCGAAAACAGGTACGCCTCGAGGTCGCGTTTCTCGTCGTAATGCGGCAAGCTCGTCAGAAACCCGACGAACGTCTCTTGAACGACGTCTTCGCTCGCGTTGCGGTCGTGAATGCGGCTATCGACAAACGCGAGCAATCGCCCCTCGAACCGCTCGATCAATTGATGCCAAGCACGCGCGTCTCCGCCGCGCACCTCGCGAACCAGGATTTGATCGGAATCGGTCGTCGCCATCTTGGGATCGCTCGTATCGCGAGTGACTCGATTTCAACGCGTCCAAGCGAACGCCGCACGCTCGAATCGCCTTCATCATAGACGACCGGCGCTTTCGCCGGCTATGCTTTTGTCGGTCGTTATCGCCGATCGTCGGCGATCTGGATTCGCTGAACGATTCACCGCTCGATGCGATCAAACTCAATCTCAAGGCGGCCGATGACTCCCGAAGATCCTTCAAACCCGTGGAAAACCGTTTCGACTCGGCCGATTTATGACAATCCCTGGATCAGCGTCCGCGAGGACGACGTGATTCGCCCCGACGGTCGACCCGGAATTTACGGAGTCGTCTCGTACAAAAATCGAGCGATCGGGGTGCTTCCCGTCGACGAAGCCGGCGACGTTTGGCTCGTCGGTCAATATCGGTATACGATCGACGAATACAGTTGGGAAATCCCCGAGGGAGGGGGCCCGCTCGATGAATCTCCCGAGATGGCCGCGGCTCGCGAGCTTCGCGAGGAAACCGGGCTCGTCGCCGGAAAGCTCGAATGGATCGCCTCGGCGCGGCTATCGAATTCGGTGACCGACGAAATCGCCCTCATTTACCGAGCCCTCGAATTAACCAGGGGGCCGAGCGATCCCGAAGGGACCGAACGACTCGAAATCCGTAAAGTTCCCCTCGAAAAGGCGATCGAAATGGTCGAATCGGGATCGATCACCGATTCGATAACGATCATCGCGCTTTATCATGAAGAGGTTCGGCGATTAAGGCTTCAATTGAATCGATCGAAATCGGATTCATAAGCCTTTGCTCGAATTCTCAGCGATTCAGCGATGAATCGGATGGATTGAAATCGTCGGGCCGGCTCGCGACGCGGCGCCCCAAAACCGACTGCACGGGGAACCTCGCTCCGGGGCAATCGGTACGGGTTTTGGCGAACGTCGAATGCGGAGCGATCCGCTCGGCGGGGATTTTATAACGTTCGCTTAGATACGCGACGAGCGCCTTCGCGGCCTCGACCTGTTTGGATGTCGGAGGGGCTTTATCGAGATCCCCCACCAGGCATACGCCGATTCCATATTCGTTTAAATCGGGATAAACGCCGTCGCGACAGTGCGCACCTTGCTTTTGATCCGACCAGCGGCGCGCGACTTCGATGCGACCGTCGGGAGAATCCGATCCGTTGCCGATCACGAAATGATATCCGCATCCCGACCAACCGAGCCGTTCGCGATGCTCGCGATCGATGCTCGCATAACCCCCTTCGTCGGCCTTGCTGTGATGAAGGACGATGTACTTCCAGCGACGGTCGGCCTTGGGGGGTTGAAAGAGATCGCCGGGATCGTCGACAAACCGTTCGAGTTTGGCTCGAAGAGTCGCGACCCGCGACCTAGCGACCGTCGAACGCGGGCCGTTGAGCGTCGCTCCGACGGGCGCCTCGGCCGCGGGCGAGGGGGGAGGGTTGTTATTATTATCACGCGAGTCGCCGTTTGAATTGGATTTCCTCCGCAACAATTCGGGATTGAGCGTCGGTTCCGAGTCGAGCCGCTTCGAAGGCGCGGCGGGGGGCGCCGGGGGGTTGATCACGCTCGGATACGATTCGTCGACATGAGGCGTCGCGGGAACGTCGATCACCGTCGCGCCCGGAGGCGTCACGAACACCGGACGCATCGACGTACGCTCGCGATTGCATCCCGACGAGAACGCCGCGAAGACGACGACTAATGAAAATGCAATTTTGTGTGTTGATTTAAAAATCCATGGATAAAAGCGAAGGCGATTCGTCATGGTTGTGACCTCAAACGGCGTCCGAGGGTCGAGCGTTCGGTTGATCGCCGAATTTCGGCGATCGATTTCGCGGATTACGACGGCTCGACCGATTCCACGTGTTTTGACGGCGGGAATCGTCTTTTTTTCCCGCTTCCGAATCAAGTTTACACGCCGTTTCGCCGAAGCGCCGGAATTGAGCGATTTTTTCTCAAGATTTTGTGATCGGGCGTCGAAACAAACCGATTCGCCTTTGTGACCCGGCGATAAAACGACGACGCGGACCGAATTCCGTTTCGATCCGCGCGATCGTTCAATTCGAATCGATCGATACGATCGCGTTCAATCGAATCGGAGCGAATTCGTATTTCTTCCGTGCTCGGTTCCATTCGCTCGAGATCGCACCAAGCCGTTATGTTATTCGCCCGGTTTTTCTCCCTCGAATTTCCAGTTCGTTTTGAAGTCGGGGGTCAATTCCTGTTTGGTGAGCGAGGCTCGAATCATTTCGATCGGGATCGCCCCCTCGCGAAGCACGGCGTCGTGGAATTGTTTGTTAGACATTTTCCCCGTGTCGACGAGTTCGCGACGGAGCGCCTTGAGCTGAAAGCCCCCCAACATGTACGCGGCCTGATACAGCGGGGAATACGCGCCGCCGAACGATCTTCGCACCTCGCCCGTCGCGTTGTCGCGCTCGTGTCCCACGCGATCGACCAAATAATCAATACATTGTTGCGGAGTCATCTTCCCTAGATGAAAATTGAGCGAAAAGATAATCCGTGCGCACCGATGCATCCGCCAGAAAAGCATGCCGATCCGATCCTCGGGGGATCGCTGGAAATTGAGATCCCAGAGCAACAATTCCCAGTAAAGCGCCCATCCTTCGACCAGAAACGGCGTGCTGAACGTTCGCCGGTACGGCTTATACCGCGATTGCATAAATAGTTGCAGATGGTGACCGGGGATCACCTCGTGATGAACCGTCGCGCGACTAAAGTGAATATTATTGCCGCGCATGCTCATCAGTTTTTGTTCGTATGTCATCGTGTTTGTGGGGTAAGACACCGAGATCACCGCGCCGCCGGTGAAGAAGGGATTGACGAGTTGCATCTGCGGCGACATCATATCCATGCGCCAGGTTTCGCGAGCGAGTTTGGGGATCGTCACAAGGTCGTTTTTATCGATGAACGCGATCGCCTCCTCGGCGAGCTCGCGGATCAGCGCCGGCTGTTTGCCGGGCTCTACGTGTTTTTGCTTGACATGTTCCAGGGCTTTTTTCCAGTCGTCGCCGTAGCCGAGTTCGCGCGAGGCTTTGATCATCTCACCCTCGCACCATTTGAATTGTTTTTCGGCGAGAGCGATCAGATCCTCGGGAGAGTAGGGGATCATCTCGTTCTCAAGCTCGTCGACGAGCGCGGATCGACCGATCGGGTCGCCGATGATCGGGTCGTCGGCGGAGACGCGTCTCATCCTTCCTCCGCCGCCGAATCGCCCGCCTCCGCGCGGGCGATCCGCCTCGGTCGACTCCGCCCCGGCGGCGGGTTTCAAACCGACGAGCTTCTCGTCGAGAAAGCGACCGTAATCGCCGATCGCCTGATCCGCGGCTTTGTACAAATCTTGATTCCACCAAGAAAAAACGGGGTCGTAGCCGTTGTAATGCCCGAACCAATCGGCGAGCGCTCGCTTGAGCTCGCCGTTATATCGAGAAGCGCGGGCCGCGATCGCTTTCCTCCGCGCGATCTCCTCGGGCTTGCCTTCGGTCATATCTTTCAGTTTGGATTCGATCTCTTTTCGCGCCGCGGCGATCTTTTTTGGGAGGTCGCTCAAAATTCCCGCGGCTTTTTCGGAATCGAGCGGAGCCATCCTGAGCCTCGATTCCTCAAGGTGTACGATGATCGACGCGAACGGAAGATAAGGGGCGATCTCGTCGATCCGAACGGCGTCGGAATCGAGCCTGCGTAAAGACGTTTTGATTTGATTTTTTAATAAGAGATAATCGATCTTGCCGACGAGTTCGAGCGAGTTGAAATCGGCTTTGCCGAGGAGCGCGAGCCAATCGTTCTCGAAGCGTTTGAGGCGTTCGCGACGCGCGAGCGATTGATCGATCGGGAAGTAGCGATCGAGCGTCGTCCGATCGACTTCATGACGCTGAATCAACTCTCGCGCGAGGTTCGCCGATGATCCTGGAGCAAGGTCGTCGAGCGTGACGTCGAGCGTTTCGGTCGCGTTCACCGCCGCCGATTTGGAGTCGTCGCCGGGCTTCGAGACCGCGGGCGAGGCCTTGGGTTTGGGGGCGTCTCCGTCGGTCGCCGCGACGACGAACGCCGCGATGACGAACGAAAAACATAGAACGAAGCTCGCTCGAATCCAGAACGGCCGAATCGATCTCGTATTCAACGGTTTCGTCTCCCTGATGGTGCTCATCCGAAACGGAATGTCGACGGTCACTCGCCTAAGCTTATCATCCCCGAGCGACGACCGGAACAAGACGATAGGCGATTTTTTCGGATTAAACATAATTGCATCATGATATGGTTAGTGATCTCGTTTCTCATCAAGTCGACTCGTTTCATTGACGGTTTTCAAGCAAGTGGATAGTTTAGGCGCGGCGGTCGTGCGACGAAGCGCTTTTCGATCGTGTGGCAATCTTTTCGAGACGAACCGATCTTGAAACGGCGAGTATTGGACGTTTTGCTGTTGTCGATCGCGCTCGCGGGGGCGGTTCCCGCGTTGCGAACGGCGCGCGAGGTGCGACGATTGACGATCGAACGCGATCGCTTGGCGAAGATCGCGGGGGATCTCGTCGTCGTCGATCGCGCGAAGACGCATTGGTTGGCGCTCGATACCGGCGAACCGATGCATTTCGCCTGGCACGTTTACACCCCCGCGAATTGTCGGTTGATTTTTCGGAGCGATATCGACCAGGAAGCGTCGTTCACATTCCCTCAGGGAGAAATGATCGTGCGGCTCAGGCTTCACGACGATCTTCAAGGAAATAAACTTGTCTTTATAAACTTTACGGGACATTCAAGTTATACGTACTCGCTCGACGCGACGGTGTCGGGGTTGATGCGGGATTACGAAAAGACGCTCAAGATCGAGCAAGGGGGCGCTTTGGCGACCGGGGTCGTCGATCCCGCCCGACCCTTCGTCCTCTTGCGGATAACGCTCCCCCAAGAAGCCGTAAGCGAAGCCGAGAAGAAGTTAGACGATCGACTGCGAAAAAAACTTCCCGTTCTCTATGAACTCACGATCCCCGCCGCGACGAAACCTTAACATGTCGCTCGATAAAGATTCGATATTCAAGAAAGTAATATTATGTTTGTGAGAACGGATGTAAACACCGGAGTTCCGACCGAACCGAAGCGAAAACGGAGGTTGTTCGGTCTTTCGACGTTGATCTTATTGATCGCGGCGATCGCGGTCTGGTTTTCGGTCCACGTCAATCGTCGTCGGATCGAATCGCTCAAAACTCGGATCGCGCAATTCTCGGAGCTCGCTCCCGAGCTTGATATCGCCGACCCGGCCAAGATCGCGGTCTTGAAACATGCACAACAAGGAAGTAACTTACACGATTGGGACGTTTATTTACCGAAGGGACGTTATCGATTACGGCTCGCGACTCGGGCGATCGTCGATCGCGGCCTTACCGCCGAATCGAAGAGCGTTTCGATCGATTCGGGTCGACATCACGTTTCGCTCGAAAGGGAGAGCGACGGGAAAAAACATCGGATAACGCTCGCGTGCGACGGCGAGACGATTTTGATCGTCGAAGAGCCGAAGGATTGGTATCCCGAACGGGGCTCGTCAAGCGATAACAATTTCGACCGCTCGGAACAACTCCGCGTTGATCAACCCGTCGTTTTATTCCGTGAACGATTCTTTAGACCGACTTCGCCGGGGGTATCGCAATCGACTCCCGAGCCGACCGAAGGGATGCTGCTTTGGATCGAGCAGGAGAGGTGATTCAATTATATCGAGGCGATCCCGAATGATAATGAGGTAATTATCCGGTAGGCCAAATATGCATTTACAAAAATAAAAAACACGTAATCATAAGCGATTATCGCGGCGATTCGGCGAGGTATTTTTGGAACGGGGTGATTCTTGATCTTGGACGATGCGAGCATGTACAATTCGTGGGCCGGGATGATTTCATGTTCGACGAGCGAAGCGTCGTTCGTTTATCATAATCGCGAGGTCGCTTATCTATGCCGCTTTTTTATAAAGGAGTAGCGTATGGTACGCATTGGTACGATAAATATGATAGTAGGCACGGCTTTTGGGCTCCGAAACCGGAAAAACTGGATGAAGATCTCGAAATTATTAATCATATTAGTAATGGAGGGAGCGCTCAAAGTCCATTTCTCTCCGTGACCACATCCTACGGCGTTGCGTTGAGTTACGCCAAAAATAAACAGCTTGTGAATGGGACGATCTTGGAATTGGAGGGTTTAATTTATGTGATCGATTCGGATCAAGAACCAGGGCTTCGGATTATTGATCCTGTGAAAAGAATCGCCGAGGGCTTGAAAGCCCCTCACGATTATCATCATTCTGGTTCTCGCAATTGCCTGCTGGAATTGATTGAACCTGGTGTGACCGGACTGAAAGAAGAGGTTTTATTTCCCAAACCGCCTGGAAATCAAGGAGTTGAAACGCATTTCTCCGCTGAGCTCAAAACGATGGTCTACGCGTTGAGGGATTCCGAAATATTGATTTTCGGCGAGATTCCGGCTAGTTGCATTATTGGTTTCTATACGGTATAATGAAGATTGTGAATAAAAGCTTCGCGAGGAGATTATGTCAAAATCGCATGTCGGCGAATCAATCAGAGCTGAGAGTCTAATCGTCGATCAGGGGCTCCCTCTAGAATCGAATGCGACGGTGTCGCCCTCATCGCTTTCTCCCTCCTTACGATCGAAAGAAGTACCTATCGGTTTGCCAAATCAAGAAACCCAACATAATGTGGTTTATATCGATTTAACCGGCGTCAATATCCGCGGTAATAGAGTTCAATTCTCTTGCTTGTGTCTTGATAGAACCGATTCTTATTCTTTCCCATCGGTTTTTTATAGCCTTGACGGTGTGGAACAGCCCGTTTCTCTTCGTTTCGACATGGGCAAACGAATCTTCATCGACAATCTCGGCGATGAGGAATTGGACCGATTTCTCAAAGAAGTCTCCCCAAAAATTTCCGATGTGATCGCCGATTATCTACGTTCGCGTGTTAATGCGGTTTGATGTTACCGAGGGTTCCTCGGCTGCGATTGTTACGACGCCGGCGGCGGAACGACGTTCGGTTTGAGCGAAGCTCGGCTTCTCTCGATTTATCTCGCCAACTCGCGCAGCCGTTTGATCAATTCGATCGCCTCGTCGCCTCCGATTCGATTCGGGTCGATCTCGCGCAGCTCAATCAAGAGCGGGTCGGGGAGCGCGGCGAACAGGCTGTTGTGTAACGCCTTGCCCGTCTTCACCCTGGGAATGCGCGGCGGAGCGTCCGACCGCGCCGCCGGAGCGTTTTGATCGCCCGCGGCCTCGCTTTCTCGAACCGAAGTGTTTGTCGATTTATTCTCATTAGATGATGTATCGATCGCCTCGTCGGGTTTTTTTCCGGAATCGGCGAGATGTTGCTTTTCGAGAAACGCGAGGATCGAGCGGGCTCGATCGAGAAGCGGAGCGGGGACTCCGGCGAGCTGCGCCACATGGATTCCGTAGCTTTGATCGGCGCCGCCGGGGACGATCCTGTGCAAAAAGACGATCGATCCGTCTTGCTCGCCCACCGCGACGTTCGCGTTTCGCAACCTCGACTTCGTTTTCTCGAGATCGACAAGCTCGTGATAATGCGTGGCGAAAAGCGTTCGACATTTAATCACATCGTGGATGTGTTCGGTGATCGCCCACGCGAGCGAGATTCCGTCGAACGTGCTTGTTCCGCGACCGATTTCGTCGAGGATGACCAGGCTTCGGTCGGTCGCGTTGTTGAGGATGTTGGCGGTTTCGGTCATCTCGACCATGAACGTGCTTTGGCCGCGAGCGAGTTCGTCGCTCGCGCCGACGCGCGCGAAGAGCCGATCGGCGACCCCCACGCGGGCTCGCCGCGCAGGCACAAAACTACCCATTTGCGCCAGCACCACAATGAGCGCCGTCTGGCGAATATATGTGCTTTTCCCGGCCATGTTGGGACCGGTGATGAGGAGGATATTTCCGTGTTCGGGGTCGAGATTGAGGTCGTTGGGGACGAATCCTCCCGCGGGCATGATCGAATCGAGGACGGGGTGTCGACCCTGGTCGATTTCGAGGGTCGGCTCGGCGGAGAGTTCGGGTCGAACGTAATCGAGCGCGACGGCGAGTTCGGCGAGCGCCGCGAGGGCGTCGACGCGGGCGAGGACCGATCCCGCCTGGACGAGCCTGGGCGCCTCGGCGGCGACTCGATCGCGGAGGGTCGTGAAGAGTTCGAATTCGAGCTCCTTGGCGCGATCCTCGGCGCGGAGGACGCGGTCTTCGTGTTCTTTAAGCTCGGGGGTGATGTATCGCTCGGCGTTTTTGACCGTCTGTTTGCGGATGAAATCGGCGGGAACGCGCGACCCCTGAGCGTGTGAAACTTCAATGAAGTAACCAAATACTTTATTGAAGCCGACTTTAAGGTTGTTGATCCCGGTGCGTCGAATTTGCTCGGCCTGAAATTTGGCGATCCACGATTTTCCGCCGCGCGCCGTGTCGCGGAGTTCGTCGAGGTCGGCGTGAAAGCCGTCGCGGATCAACCCTCCTTCTTTCAGTTGGAGCGGAGGATCGTCGACGAGGGTCGCCTCGATCGATTCACGAACTTCGGGGCATAACTCTAAACTTTGATTTAAATCGCGGAGCAGGCTCGCCGAGCGGTTCTCGATTTTGGCTTTGATCGCGGGCAAAAGCGCGAGAGTCCGCGCGAGCGCGACGAGATCGCGCGGCGACGCTCGTCCCGTTCCGACACGCGACGCGAGTCGTTCGAGATCGCTCACTCGGTCGAGCGTTTCGCGGAGGTCGCGACGAAGCTCGGATTCGCGGACGAATTCGGCGACGGCGTCGAGCCTCGCCTCGATCGCGTCGAGCCCCGTTAACGGGGACGTGAGCTGTTCGGCGAGCAATCTTGAACCCATCGGCGAGCACGCGCGGTCGATCACCGCGAGGAGCGAGCCTTCGCGTTTGCCCTCGCGAATCGTCTTGGTGAGCTCGAGGCTGCGCCTTGTCGTTTCGTCAAGCCCAAGAATGCTCTTACGTTGAAACGGAGTGAGTCGAACGAGGTGCCCGAGCGAGGCGAGCTGCGTTTCGCGCAGGTACGCGAGGAGAGCTCCCGCGGCGAGCGTTTCGATCGATTCGTCGTCGACTCCAAAGCCTGATAATGTTTTCACTCGAAAATGATCATGGAGCGCGTTGCGGGCCTGATCGGGGAGGAAATCCCACGAGGGCCTGACCGTGATCGCGATTTTCGCGAACGAATCGCGAATCGGTTGCAGCCAGGGCTCGCCGAGGCTCGTCTCGGAGACGATGAGTTCGGCGGGGGCGATGCGGGCGAGTTCGTCGAGCAATTCGCGTCGCATGACGCCCGTCAGGGAGAAGAATCCCGTCGAAAGTTCGACCCACGCCAGGCCGAGCTTGCCTCGCACTTCGACGACCGCGGCGAGGTAATTCGACGTTTTGGGGTCGAGGAGGTTGTCGTCGGTGAGCGTTCCGGGGGTGACGATCCGGACGATCTCGCGTTTGACGAGCCCCTTGGCTTCCCTGGGGTCTTCAACCTGTTCGCAGACCGCGGCTCGAACGCCGAGCTGGACGAGTTTGGCCAGGTATCCCTCGAGCGCGAAGTGAGGGAAGCCCGCCATCGCGACCGCGTTTTCGCCTTTTTCACGCGAGGTGAGGGTGAGGCCGAGCAGGTTCGCGGCGCGCTCGGCGTCGGCGGCGAACATCTCATAAAAATCCCCCATGCGGAACAGTAAGAGCGCCTCGGGGTCGCGCTCTTTGAGCGCCAAATACTGCCGCATCATCGGGGTGTGCGAGACTTCGTTCATCACGGCGAGGAGCACTCAAAAAAATAAGGACAGGCGTCGCGCACAGGTTCGACGCCCGTCCATTCGTTGGTTGGATTCCGATCGGTCCGATTAGAATTTGTCGAGCGCTTGTTGTTCTTCGTCGTAAATCTCGAACACCTGATCGAGGCGGGTGATGCGGAAAACCTCGAGGAGATCGGGGTGAATCGAGCAGAGTTTGAGTTTGCCCTTCACGGCGCCGACCTTCTTTTTGAGGTTGATCAGTTTGCCGAGCGCGGCGCTCGAAAGGAACTGAACGTTGCCGAAATTGAGCAGCAATTGCTTATGCCCCTCTTTTTCGACGAGACTGTAAAGTTGATCGCCGACTTCCTGGATGTTCTCCTCGGTCACGATTTTGGTATCCACGAAGCTGACGACCGTGACTCCGTCGATGTTTTCGAGGCGGAGATGACGGCGGGGAGTTTGCGACATCGGAGAACACCTCTCGAGACAAATTCGTAGAAAAAATCGAGCCGGTCCGGTTCATGATAAGATAGAAAGAAGCGTATCGAACTCCAACCTGAAATTCACGCTCTTCCTGTCGGAGGAAATCCACCTTATACTGAAGACACGCTCGATTTCAAGTACCCGCCGCGGGAAGGACTCCCCACCCGCAAGGACGTAACGCCGAGCCTCGCCTTCCAAGGACGTCGGTCTGGAATACGCGTTTTAATCGCTACAACCGGGCGATTTCGTTCGATATTTGCCGTTTCCCGCCGAAAAATAACGGTCCCAACCAAGGGAGGTCCGAGAAATGAATTCGCACGACTTCGCCGATTCGAGACGCGATCGCCTTCGTCTCCTCGGCCGATCGCTCGGTCGAAAGATCGCGTTCGGTTTCGCTTCGACCCTTGGCGTCGGACTTTTTGTTATATCAATAAGTAATATGAGCGAGACCTCGGCTCGAGGCAAGTCGGCGCGCGAAACGCACATGATTTCGGCTGCGCGTCGAACGCGATCCGGAGTGCTCGTGATTTGCGGCGGTAAGCTGACGACCGCGATTCAACGGCGATTCGTCGCGCTCGCGGGAGGTCCCGCGGCGCGGCTTGTCATCATCACGACGGGGCATCAAACGCCGGTCGGTCGTGAAGAGCCGATCTTCGAAAAACGCTGGGACGAGTTCGACGACGACGTAAAATCGCTCGATTTTTTCAACGCGCGATCACGTGCCGAAGCCGACGATCCCAAAATCGTCGCTCCGTTTCGCAACGCGACGGGCGTTTGGATCGAAGGGGGCAAGCAATCGATCATCGCCGACCGTTATCTCGGAACGGCTGTCGAACGCAATCTCAAAGAGGTTCTCGATCGCGGCGGAGTCGTCGGCGGTCATTCCGCCGGCGCCGCGGTGATGTCCAAGGTGATGATCTCGGGCGGACGCGAAAACGCCGGACTGGCGCGCGGCTTCGACCTGCTGCCGGGGTTCGTTATTGATCAACATTTTCTTAAGCGTAATCGATTTAAACGGCTTCGCGGCGTGCTCAAAAAGTTTCCCGATCTCGTCGGCCTGGGAATCGACGAGGAAACCGCGGTCGTCGTTGAAAATAAACGAATGCACGTGATTGGAGAATCTTACGCGGTCGCGTGCCTGCCCGATTCCTCGCCGCGAGCCGGCGCGGTCGAGTTTTTGAAAGAGGGGGATGAAACCGATCTGGCGTCGTTGCGAACCGCCGATAACGTCGTCATCACCCACGCCGATAATATCGACGCGCTCGAAAATATCACTCCGCCGATCGCGGTCGCCGAGAGCTTGAGCGAAACCGCCGACCAAGACGAAGAAGACGTCGAGCCGACGCCGATGGGAGAGCGACCGATCGTCGCCAATCGCCAGATCGCCGAAGCCGATCACCGCGACGTCTCTTCCGATCACCACGACCCCATGCGCGTTCGTCGCGATATCGGCGCGACGCAATATTAAATTAACAAATGTGATAGAATCACTTTATATTACATCTATTACAGAACGCTTATCGAGTTCGCGGTGCGGCGCTCGACGCACGCGGCTCTCGCCTCCGTGATTTCAATTGTGTACACAAACGCTTAACCCCTGCGGTTGAGCGCGCGATCGATCTCGCGCTTGGCGTCTTGCTTTTTCAGCGATTCTCGTTTGTCGTGCAGCTTCTTCCCCTTGGCGACGCTGATCTCAACCTTCGCGAGCCCTCGTTTGAAATAAAGCCGGAGCGGCACGATCGTCATTCCCCGATCCTGGGCGCGCGCGATCAATTTATCGATCTCGCGGCGATGAAGCAGCAGCTTGCGCGGACGTTTCGGCTTATGATTCTCTCGGTTCCCTTGCAAATATTCGGGTATGTCGCAACCGTAAAGCCAAACCTCGTCGCGCTCGACGCTCGCGTACGAATCCTCAAGGCTCGCCTTGCCTGCGCGCAGGCTCTTCACCTCGGTTCCCGTCAGCACGATTCCCGCCTCGACCGATTCGAGCAGCTCGAATTCGTGGCGGGCGCGACGGTTCCGCGCGACGATATGAAAGCCGTCGTCGCTTTCCTTCTTTTCGCTCTTTTTCCCCGCCTTGGCCATTTTCAATCGTCCTCAATCCGCGACCGTCGCGGCTCTCAACACCCTCGACCCCGTTCATCCGCTTGCCCGTCGCTTCGCAGGGATCGGCTTTCGCGTTCCAACCTCAACAATAACATCATTTTAACGGCACGACGCGCACGACGCCAAAACCTCACTTACAACCGATCTTACATCATCCCGTTCCGGAACGATTCGAGGGACCCCGATCGGACGGTTCGACGCGCATCTTGGTTCGCGCGTCATGTCGACGACGAACGTCGGTCGGCCGATCGAGCGAACAAGAGCCGCGATATCGGAGCGATCGCCCGGTTGAGCGATGTCGGGATCGATCCCCTCGACGATCCAACCCCCGGCGACGATCGAGCGATCCAAGCGAACCCCCGCGACGATCGCCTCCCGCCGCGCACGATCGCGATCGAAAACGACGACCGTAAGCGGTCGCTCGGCGAGATTCGCGAGCAATTCGGCGATCGTCCGACGCGTCGTCGGCTCGATCAAATCCCCCGCGAGCTCGGCGAGAGGACCGAGAACAAATCGACGCACGCACATTCTCGGATGCGGCACGACGAGATCGGCGTCTTGAACAATCATGTCATCATATAGTAACAAATCGAGGTCGAGCGTTCGAGCGCTCCAGCGCTCTCCCCGCGTTCGTCCCGCCGAACGTTCGATCGCGTGCAGTCGGTCCAAAAGATCGCGAGGAGAAAGCCGCGTTTCGATCCGCGCGACCGCGTTCAAAAACGACCCCTGGCCCTCGGGACCGCCGATCGCCTCGGTTTCAATAAATGAACTTGTTATGATGTTAACGATCCCGGGGGTGTTCGCCAACGCCTTCGCGGCGCGATCGAGCGTCGCCGATCGATCGCCGAGATTGCTCCCCATACCGATAAACACATTCTTGTGCATTGTCGCGAGTCGCTTCATCGCGTAAATTTATGACGAAATCCGGCCGGGATCGTTTTGTTCCGGTTCTTGAAGATGGACTTCGCGATTTCCCGCGACGACCTCGCCGATCACCCACGCGGCGACGCCGATTTCGTCGCGAATCAAGCGAGCCAGCGCGTCGGCGTAAAAATCGGCGACGATCACGATCAACCCGATCCCCATGTTGAACACGCGGAACATCTCGTGTTCGGAAACGTTTCCGAGCTTTTGGAGCCAGCCGAAAACGGGGGGGATCTCCCACGTTCGTCTAAGCGAGATCGCCTGTCCCTCGGCGAGAACTCGGGGGGGATTGTCGATCAGCCCCCCCCCC
>JAJYWB010000065.1 GCA_021791715.1 Planctomycetota bacterium
GTTCTTCGTTGGGGCCGAGGCGTCGGCACGACCACGCCGCCGTTTGTGCTTGTTTCGGGCGAACCCGTTTCACCGGCGGCAAGAGTCATGTTAACACGATCTTCGTCGAAAGCAACCCCCCGGTTCGGTTTTTTTTGGGGAGGGCCTTTTCGGCCGCTGGAAATGCTTGGCTCCATCTCATGCAATCATTATCGGGCGACCGAACGATCGGATTTGGATTCCGCCGCGATCGATCGATTAATGCTTAATCGGGAAAAAGTTCGGCGACGTCGATCCGCCAACCCGGGACCGCGGGCTCGGCGTCGGCGACGTCCCCTTTTTGAAAAACGACCGCCGTTTCGGGAGAATCGGCCCGATACGATCGAATACACATGTTAACAGGATCGACATCCCAGACGACTTTCGTTCCCGCCTCGAAATAATCGGCGCGTTTGGCTGCGATCTCGATTTCAGCGGCTTTGCCGTAGTTGGATTTACTTCGGACTTCGACGGCGAAGTTCGGCGATCCCTGGATAAAGTCCATTTTGTCGGGAGGGAGCGGTCCGTCGTAAAGAGAAGCATCGGGTGAGAAGGACTCTCGACCGCTTGACAATTCGGGAACGACGTAACCGATGCTGTCCGTAAGAGCAAGTCCCCGACCCGTTTTTTTGGCGTGGCTTCTTAAGGATACAGCAATTTCCAGTGAGATCCAATTTGGTTGCAAGCCCGTCGCCATGTATCTCACGATCCTTCCGCCGATCAATTCGGCCTTCCCCTCGGTTCGATACAGATCGGCGATCGTCGCGGTTCCTCGGGTCGTCGTTGTCGTCGCGGTCATGGCCGTTTCCCTCCGTCGGCTAGTTCTTTATCAATCTTATCGATACGTCGAGAAATCGACAATCCGGGCGAATCAAATCGATTCGATCATCACGACGATCGGACGAATCAATTCAAGGAGCAGAATTATGATTATATTCAAGCGATTAAATATAAAGCTTCAAGAAGCGGGGACGCTCTTTTCAATCGGGGAACAGTTCGGCGACGTCGATCCGCCAACCGGGGACCGCTGGCTCGGCGTCGGCGACGTCCCCTTTTTGAAAAACGACCGCCGTTTCGGGAGAATCGGCTCGATACGATCGAATGCACATGTTAACAGGATCGACATCCCAGACGACTTTGGTTCCCGCCTCGAAATAATCGGCGCGTTTGGCTGCGATCTCGGCTTCGGCGACCTTACCGTAATCGTTTTCGCTCCGAACCTCGACGGCGAATGTCGGAGCGCCCTCGATGAATTTCATGCGGTTTTGCGGAAGCGGTCCGTCGTAGTACGAGGCGTCGGGAGAGAAGGACTCTCGACCATTCGACAGTTCTGGAACGGCGTAACCGATGCTGTCGGTGTATGCGAATCCTTTTCTCAAGGATTTCGCGTAATTCCTGAGAGCGACGAAAATTTCTCCCGCGACGCGATTGGGTTCATGTCCGGTCGCCATGTATCTCACGATCCTTCCGCCGATGAGTTCGGCCTTCCCCTCGGTTCGATACAGATCGGCGATCGTCGCGGTTCCTCGGGTCGTCGTCGGCGTCATGAGTCGTATCCCCCACAAAAAATCCCGCTTTCATCGTATCGATCATCCGATCAATCGACAATCGGAGCGGATCATCGGGTCCGGAAGAAGCCGGGAGACGCGTCGGCGACGTTAGCTATCAATTATACGATGAAACGAGGATCGATCGGTTCATCCCTCCGAAATCAAACTCATCGGCTTGGAGGCGATAATTCGGGAATCCTGGTTGATTTACCTCCCGATTCGATCCGAATGATCGGCGCCGATTCGACGCCTTTCGTTTCCAGCATCAGCCGCGATCGCCCCGATCCGTCGCGAAACGACGCCGAACTCGCGACTCCCGCGGTCGACCTCAATTCAACAAGTGGATTTATAACTAAATCTAGAAACGAAAATGTCGCGTCTCCGTCGGATTCGATCTTCAATAGGGCGATCGTGTTTCCACGTTCACCCAAAAGCTCGATGCGAGGTCGACCGTCGCCGAACAATCCCAGATCCAACCGTTTCTTGCCGTTTTTATCGAGAAACTCCAAGCCGGGAGATCCGGCACGACCCAATCCCAGGCGGAGTCGCGCCGTTCCCGTTCGATCGCTGAACGTCATTGAAGCAACGTCGTCGGCTTCCGGCCCGTTCTCGATCGCGAGCTTCTTTTTTCCGTTGTTCAATTCCATATACAAGGTCTTGTTTGTTCGATTGTTCCAAATACGGATCACGCGATCGGCGTTCGAGGGATCGACGAAGTTGAGAATCGGAGACCTGTCGGTCGTGGAAGCGAGAATCGCGGTCTGTTTTCCCGCTTCGTCCTTAAGGATGAACCATCTTCCAGAATAAACCATGTTTTTCATGGCGTAAATGCTTGCTATTATCAGATAGGCAATTACAAAGACGATGATGCCGAGACGAATCGCGAAAAAGATTATTTGCCGACGACGAATCCGAATCAGCTCGCTTCGGAACGCATGATTCTCTTGCGATAAGAGGCGACATTCGTTCTCAAGAGTTTCGAGCCTTGTCAGCAAAGCCGAGGCGCTTATCTCGTCCACGTTTTGATCTCCGGATCGGAGAGAAAAGAAGGATCTTACGTCATGGAGAGAAATACACTCTAAAGGGCGAGCGAGATCGAATCAACGGCTAAGATCGCCGATAACGTTGATCGCCAATATGCGTCTCATTGTTTTCACGTCTTCTTAACCCAAATTGAATATTAGATATGTGCAAATTCATAGCGAGACGGTTCCTTTAGCTTCCGGGCCGTCTCAAATCGTTCGTCTTACGGCTTGAGCAAAGCATTCGCCCAAGCCGCGTCGATCTCTTCGAGCGGAGGGTCGGGTGGAGCGGCGTAATCGACCTCGCCGCGAAGGTACGGCCCCGTATCGTACGCTCGCTGGAAGACATATTGAAGATCGAGAGGAGTTTCTTCCTCGTCGCTTCGAAGCGGGATCGCGATGCACGGCAATATGTCGCGAATTCCGATTGGAACGATGGAAAATCCGAAGCGATCGGCGGATCGACGCCAGGAACGGCTAATCAGCACAAGGTAATGGGCGTTGGAAACGAGCGACGCGAGCGATTCGGCGACCCGACTTTCCGAAAAAACGCGATCCCCCGATCGAAGTAGGTCGATCTCGACGAAATTCGCGTCGCCGGCGAGGATTTCGCGTCTGCGAGCGAGATACGAGGCGCGGTCTCTACCGGGACGCTTGTTCGAGGGGCTAACGATTTCAACGACCGTAATCAAACGATGTGGTTTGGCCGATTCGTGAATCTCGACGAACGCGCGGCGAATCCGCTCGAACTCCTCGAAGATCTCGATCTCTTCGGAAAGTTCACGACGTGGAAGTTCGACGAGCGTCGATCGCCGAGCGACGGAGGTTCGCGATTCGTCGCGAGCGATCCCCACATCGGCGACGATTTGTCGACGACTCATCGGTTCATCATCCTCGTAAATATCGAGTTCAAATCGATATTCGGTGCGCGCCAGATAACGCGAGGGAAGGATGCGATTGAGTTCGTTGCGGATTTCGACGGCGAGCGAGCTATGGAAATCGGGCCAAAGGTCGCGTCGTTCCAGGTACGGATCCACGCCCGGGAATGGTGAAGGCATCGATAACTCCTTAATCGAATCGCAAGGCGAAGAAATCCGTTGAAACATTCTCAAATCGAAACGGTCGTCATTGATTTATCCTACCACGAAAAGCGATTCGATTGAGGATCGGAAAAGCGCGATCGGGTTCTTAAATTACTAATGATAAACGATTTAGACTCTCACGCCGTCGGCTTCGGGGTGACGAACGCGAATCGGCGGCGATCCGTTTACGCTCGCGGTCGGGTCGACGAACACGCGTACGCGATCGCGCTTGAGTTTCACTTTGGCGTGGATCGGTAATTCGGCGCCGTCGCGTGTCGCGGGGAAGCGTTCGACGATTTCACCGTCGTCGCAAGATAAAGGCACGGCGCGGGGATGAGCGACGAGGATCGTCGGCGGAATCGAGGCGCCCGCGGGTCTCGTTTGATACGCGATCCTCCTTCCCTTGCCGGGGAAAACGGGAGGGAGGATCGAGTAGGCAAGCTCGATTTCTGGGGTCGGTCCGGGAACGAGGGTTTCGGCGGTCGGGTCGATACCGGGCGAATAAAAGCGCGAACCGTCGATCGCGATGACGCTGAAAACGCGCACCCGCCACGGGCCCGCGACGCCTTGTGGAAGCGTAATCGCATGATAACCCGATCGGCTGTATTCGTCCTCCGAAACCACCTCGACCAAAGCCGACGGGTCTTCGGGAGAAATCGGCCCTTCGCCCGCTTTCACGACGACGACGGATTGCGCCGCGTGCGAATTCCAACGCCATCGTAGATGAACGCGCAGGCTGCCGTCGATTCGAGCGGCGCGGAGTTCGGCGGGATCCTCGAGGCACGAAAACGGGGTCGATCGACCCGCGGCGGCGCGGCCTCCGCGGATCGAAAACGGAGTATAATAGCAGATCCACATATCGTCAGGAATTTGATCAAACGCAATTTCATTCGAGGCGTTTTCGATTTGTTCGCCTTCGAGTTTATCGAGATCGCGGGGATCGATCGCCTCGCCGGGGAGCAATCCCGGAGGGCGGAGCGAGCGGAGGATGCGCGTCGTGGCGAAGTCGGGGTTTTTCCAGGAGATTCGCAGGCGACCGTCGGCCTCGCGTTTCAGGGTCAATCCCTCGACCGCGACGGGGGGCGATTGCGGGATCGCCGAGACGGCGACGCCGAGCGAGATCCCCCGTCTGCCGTCGGCGAGCTTGTATTCCGATTTAATGAGATAGTGATACGTACAATCTTCTTTCAGACCGGTATCGGACGCGTGCTCGCGCGAGCATTCGATTTGAACGCCGTCTTCGGAGTTGACGGGAGGCGAGCCGATTTTTCGGACGACGCGGGCGCGTGCGGCCTGTTCGGGGAGTTTCCACGAGAGGTCGATTTTTCCTTGAGACGCGTCGATCCGAACGTCGGCGGGATCGAATAGCGCCGGGAATTGCGTCGAGGTCGTCGCTCCTCTCGGCGAGTGTGTCGAGCCTTTGAGGGTGAAAACCGAGTAGCCGTAGTATTCGCCGGGGATCGCGGTTCGATCGTCGCAGCCCGTTTTTTCGGTCTCGGCGATCGTGTCGCCGTCGTGAATTCCCGCGGGGAGTCCGCGCCATTTTCTGACGACGCGGTAACGCAACGGAGTCGACCCCGAGTGATCGGGCGCCGCGGCCCAGCGGATCCGGAACCGATCGCGATCGACGATCGCGACGATTTTGGGCGGAGGTTCGGGAGGGCAAAGCGCCAATCCTTCGCGCGCCTCGGCGAGATCGGCGGCGATCGCCAAACTGTCGCGAAACAGCTTGCGAGCCGAGGCGGGATCGGTCGGCGCCAAAGCCGCCGCGGACGCCGCCAAAGCTTGCGCCTCGCGCAATTTCTCGGCGAGTTCGCGCCGAGCCGCGTGCGATCGCTCGTCGCCGGCGTGCACGAGTTTGATCCATTCGTCCACATGCTCAAGCGCTTTGACAAGTCGTTTGCGACTTAATTCGGATTGATACGCCTCGATCGCTCGATCGATTTCGGCGAGCTTGGTTTTAACGATCTCGATTCCGTTCCGCGCTCCGACATGATTGGGGGCGTAGGAGCGAACGACTTCAAGATGTGCGAGCGCGGCGTGATAATCGCGGATTTTCTCGGCGCGTCGAGCCGCCTCGAAGCGGCGCAACAAAGGGATTCGGTTGATCTCTAAAAAGCCGCAATCGCATCGCTTTTTATCGATCCAGTGCGCCGTTTTGCACGACGGGCACTCCCATTTGAGCGATCCCCTACAATGACGACACTCGGGCTGCGATTCGCGCGCCACTTTGGCGTGATCGGTAAGCCCGAAACACGAATAACACCGAAGCTCGCGGCGATCGACGACCGCGGCGTCGGCGTACCACGCGGCTCGAGCCGAATCCCATTCAACATCCAAGTCTTTACATAATCGTTTCATTAAGATCTCGGCGCGATTCGCTTCGATTCCTTTTCGACTCGCCTCGAAGAGCAGCTCGCGTTTCGTACCGTCGTCGAGGGCTCGAAGGACGCCGATCGCGAATTTCGCCGCGTCTTGAAACTCCTCCTCGGCCATATGAACGAGCGTACGATCGTAGCGCGCTCGTTTTTGGGGATCGCATAAATGAGACTGAGCGAAGGTCGCGGCGTCGAGCCAGGCGGTTTTTTCGGCGGTCGTTTGCGATTTGTTGTTCCACTGCTTGCGCAGTTCTTCGGCGCTTGTTTTGATCTGATCGAGCGAAGCGACGCGGGGAAGGTCGAGAACTTCGTAGAGAGTGTTTTTTTGTATTTGATCAAGTACGTCTTTAATCATGCGCCTCGTCGTTTTGTCTTGAACGTCGGGAGGGGGTTCGGGAGGGGTTTGCGTCCGCGGCGGCTCGGCGAAATCGGCGATGTGTCGCGTCATGCTTTCAAATGTTTGATCGTCGATCGCGAATTTCGCGGCGAGGGCTCGTAATTCGTCGCGATCGGTCGAGCTCAGCCCTCCCTTCGCCGAACGAAGGCGCACCCTTCGTTCGAACTCCTCGATCCGCTCGAGCTTCTCTTTTCGCGCCGAAGCGTCGAGCTCGGCGTCGTAAGCCTTCCTCCCGTCGGCGTCGCCCAACAAAGCGCGTTTTATCTCGGGAATTACATCAAGGTATTTTTGGTATTGAATTTTCGTTTTCGGATTGCGCGTTCCTTTCGACCATTCGATCCGCTTACGGCCGAGCGCTTGCTCGATCGCCTGCGAATCGGCCGAGCGATCGATTCCCAGAATCTCATAATAATTCAGGAGCATATTCTTAAGTACCTATAAGTAATGATCTGTATAATTACGAAATTTCGATCGCGCCGATCGACGCTTGGCGGCGCTTCGGGTCGAGCCGTCGAAACGCTCCGGTCGAAATCGCGCCGCTTCGTCGCGGCGTTTCGTACCGCCCCGAACGCGCCGGGCGAACACGCTTGATTATACGAAAGCGACGAGCCGAGACGCGAGTGTGCGCACAAGTTCGGAAACGACTTCGTCGTTCCGGTTCGATCCGTTCACGCCGATCGAGACGACGCCGATCGGTCGGCCTTGAAGATTCAAGATCGGCGCGGCGATCGATCGTTCGGCGCCGAGTCTGCGCAGCCAATACCCCGAACCGACTTCGGGATCGAGATCGCGCGCGTACGATACGATCGATTTGAGCTCGACCGCGGCGCGAACGATCGCGAGCGAAATCCGATCGAGCGGAACCGAACGCGTCGCAGCGGCGAAGCTCGTCGCGGTTTCCTCCGGCAAGCTTCCTCCCGCGACAAATTCGACGAGTTCGAGCCGATCATCGGCGAGCCGCCAAAAGCCCGCCCCGGGCGATTCAAGATCGCTTACAAGGCGCTCAAGAGCCTCTCGAGGCGTTCGAAAAACGATGTCGGACATGGCGGAATAACCATCAGCAGGTTTAAGCTATTTCACACTTGATGATTTTGTCGACGATCGCCGCAACGCGTCGGGAACATTTCGACCCGCGAGATAATAGACATAAGCGGCGACGGCGGTCGATCGTTCGGGACCGAGAGTTCCGAGCCAGCCGGGCATCGAGGTGTTTTTCACCCCTTGGCAAACGACTTCGTAAACTTGCTCGGGTTTATCGCCGTGTTTCCATTCGCGATCGGTGAGATCACCCGGGGGAGGGCCTTTGAGCCCTCGGGAAATCGGTCCGTCGCCTCGTCCCGAGACGCCGTGGCAGCTTACGCAACGATCGAGAAAAACCTCGCGTCCCTGAACGAGCAAGGCGTCGCCGGCGATTTCTTTGGGAGGGGGGCCGACGCGATTGCGCGCCATCCCGTAAAAAATCGAACCGATCAGGAAAAGCGAAAGGACGCCGAAGATGATCCACGATCGACCCGTCGAACCTTCGCGAGCGATCGTTTCCCAAGCGTTCTCGCCGGAATCCAAGGGGCCGTCTCTACTTGAGTTATGGAAAAAATTCAAGCGAAAATCCGCGGCGAGCCGATCGTCGATCGACCCGAATCGAAGCAAAGTGGAGCGGAAGGGGGTCGAACCCTCAACCTTCGCATTGCGAACGCGACGCTCTCCCAATTGAGCTACCGCCCCGTGAAGACGTAATGAGCTTAGCCGCGGTCGACTCGCCACGCAAGCCGGTTTTTGCGTGACACTCGTACGAGAGGTCGATAGAATCGACGAATCGCGTGAAATCAAGACCTTCGATCGATCTTCGAGGTTCGCGATCGGTTCAAAAAGAGCCGCTTCGATCGATCGTAACCGGCCGTTGTGAGCTCCGACGATCGCGAAGCGTGCCGACGCGATTCGCACCGTTCGATATTAATCAACCATGCGGGGCGGGACACGCGATCGACAACCGGGTTTATAATTTCTTCAGGATAACACATGAAAGATCATATGCTGGTTTCGCTGGGGGCCGTCGGAGGTGGAATCGCCGGGTATTTCGCATTCGCGTGGTTGCTTCGATACGGGCTCTACGGTCTCGTATTGCCGGGAGGCCTTTTGGGTTTTGGAGCGGGAATCGCCAAGAATCGTTCGATCGTGATCGCCGCTTGCTGCGGGACGGCGGCGACGGCGCTCGGCGTTTTCGCCGAATGGCGGAATTTCCCGTTTCAGGCCGACGAAAGCTTATCTTATTTTATCATGCATCTTTATGATTTAAGAGCGGCGACCGTCGTGATGATCGCGCTCGGCGGCGCGATCGGTTTTTGGATCCCGTTTCGGCGAATCGAACCGAATCCGCTCGTTCCAATGATCAAAAACAAAGAAATCGGCGAGTAATTATTTAATAAATCATTGATTCGTGTCGTTCGCGACGCGCCGGCCGCGTGCGTTTGCGAGCGAGGTTCTTTCGGTAGGAGATCGAGGCGAGCCGTTCGATTTGAGTTTGAGGCTTTCGCTCGGCGGGTCGAAATCGAATTTGAGAAGGCGAGGGGAGGGTCGGCGGGCTTGATCTTGCAAATCGACGGTGAGCGCACTAGCATGAATTAAATAAAGACCGCGGGCGTGGACCGATCGTCCATGACCGCGGTGTTTGCTTTTGTTTAGGCGAGTCGGAAAGTCGTTTTTCAGAGCTTTTTGAGGTCGTCCACATGCGAGACGGGCGACGGCCGGAGGCGGGCCTTGGGTTCGTTGCGGCCGCCCCGGGCTTCATGAGGCGTTTTTCGGGAGGATTAGGAACATGACGGGTGATCGTGTACCTATGTCGAAGGATGGATACGAGAAGCTGAAGACGCAACTCGACAAGATGAAGAACGACGATATGCCGAAAATCGCCGAGCAAATCGCCGAGGCGAGATCGTTCGGTGATTTATCAGAGAACGCCGAATTCGACGCGGCGGTCGAGGCTCAGGGGATGCTGCAGGCGCGGATCGACGACCTTCAAAGCAAGCTCGCGCGGGCGTTTATCGTCGATAAGACGACGTTGCCGACCGATCGAGTCGTCTTTTCGTCGAAGGTGCGCGTGCTCGACATGGATCTCGACGAGGAGGAGGATTTCACACTCGTCGGCCCCGGCGAGGAGGATTACGACAACAATAAAATTCTCCTCACGAGCCCGATCGGCCAGGGGCTTCTGGGCAAGAAGGTCGGCGACGAGGTCGTCATTCCCGTCCCTCGCGGCGTGCTTCGGCTAAAAATCGTCGGCATCGGTATCGATTGATTTCCGGCGCGATCATTCGATTCGCCGGATATTGATGCGATTTGGATTCGATCAGATTTGACGGAGTTCCTCGGCTTACGAATCAATCGATCGAACGAGATAACCCGATTCGCGCCACCACGCGGGAACATCGGCCTGGAACGTCATCCACTCATAGGTTTGAGGGTGACGGATCGTGAGCGATCGCGCGTGGAGGGCGATACCCATCAAATTATCGGCGGTTGAACCGTAATGGATATCGCCGACGATCGGAATTCCCCGCGCCGAGGTTTGCGCCCTCAGTTGATGCGATCGACCCGTCTCGGGATGCAAGAAGAGCAGGGTGTATGCTGGGTTTGGATCGCAACCGCGTTCGTCTTCGGATCGAGAACGCCCGCCGATCTCGAATCGAGTGACGGCTCGTTTCGCTCCCGGACGTTCGTCGCCGACGATCATCCTTGACGGTACGGCGGGATCGGGGCCGAGCCAATCGATCCATTCGCCGCTCGGCTCGTTCGGCGACCCCTCGACGATCGCCCAGTAGGTTTTGACGACACGGCGACCTTCGAAATCTTTCGCCAACCGACGCGCCGCGCGGGGGGTCTTGGCCCAAACGATAACCCCCGAAACCGGTTTGTCCAACCGATGAACCGTCCCGAGATACGCTTGTTCGTCATTTGTGCTTTTATGAAGATACGAACGGATTTGATCTTCGAGAGAGATCTCTCCGGGCCGATTGTCGGCGAATTGAGTGAGTACGCCGTTCGGCTTGGAGACGACGACGCAATGCGGGTCTTCATACAGGATCGAAAACGGCGGATTCATAACGTTCGTCGAGTGAAAAAAATGGGTCGAATCGTCCGGCGCGACGCCGCGCGCGGCCGCTCGACCCGATTGAAGGATCGACGCCGTCATAAGAGCCCCCGCCGCGCGGATTAATTATACGGATTCGTTCCCGGAGCATTGATCGGAGGATTCCCGGCGCCCGACATTCCAGGCCCGCCGATTCCCTGCACGCCGCCGCTCGGCATCTGAACCTGGGGCGCGAAGCCCGATCCCGCGGGAGGCGAATACGAAGTCGGTCCGCCCACGCCGACGCCGTTGTTCACTCCGGGGTATCCTCCCATGTTCGCGCTCATGTTCATTCCACTCATAGGAGCGGTTTGCGGTTCGGTGCTGAAACCTCCGTTGGTGATCGGAGCGTTTGAGTTCGCACTCGTGGTCGCGCTCGTTGTCGCGTTCGGGTTTGTCGTCGCCCCTGGATTCGTGGTCGAAGTCGCCGACCGTCCAATATCGGAAGACACGCTGGGAGATCCCGAGAGATCGGACTTGGGAGTCCGACAACCCGCGGCCGCCAGCACAAGGCTCAATCCGCAACCGGCCAAAACGCCAATTCGCCGATCCATCGGCAAGACTCCTAAATCCTTGGACATGAAGCGATTCGCTCGCGAAGCCGACGGTTTTCGGTTCCAAACGAATCACCGCTTTACGCCGCGTTCGATCCCGATCACGTTCGCGCGTCCGTCGCTTCGGTACGCGATACGACCTACCGGAATTCCATCTCGCGCGAGGCCCGAACGAGAACCGCCCGGAGCTTCGACTCGCGCCGAATATGACGGCGTGGGATCTTACCGATTTCGATCGATCGGTCAACCGCAATCGTATCGAGCGTTTCAAAAGTTTCGCATCGAGCCGAACCTCGCGAGAGAAGAGCCAGGCGACGGTTCATGCAATCTCATTTCTTCATCATTTTATCCGCGAATTCGAACATCGCTTTGGTCGCTGGGTCGGGAGATCGATACGCGCCGTGTCGGTTACGGATGATCGATCGGAAATCCGATGAACGACGGTCGAAAGATGAGCGATTCATCGCCGAAGCGACGTTCACGCCTTAATGGAATCGTGATTGAGCTTCCGATGTTGAAGCCCCGGATTCCGGACGTTGCGAAATCATTTCCGGGTCGGCCGGTTTTGATTTCCGCGTCGGTGCGTTCCAGGTTGTGAGACAAATTATCCATTCGCGGCCGGCTCGATGATTTGCTTAAGAATCGACGGGAAAACCTCCCACGCGCCCATGTAGGTCGATTCCAGAGGCGCCGGGATGTAACGACTTTCTGAGAGGAAAATCGGCATCGACGGGAGCGGGTCGCCGAGGCCGAGAGATTCCACATACGCCGTTGGAACGTCGCCGCCGATGTATGAGGCTACGATCAGAGGTTTTCCGGGCGGAATCTCGAAGGGTTGATCCTCGAATTCGTCCCAGATCGCTTTGTGAATACCGTGGGGGTCGCGGGAAGTTGGTGGGAAGAGATCGACGACGAGTAAATGCACGCCTTGAATCAGGATGTCGGCGGCTTTTTGAACGAACGACCGAATCGCGTTTCGACTCGCCTTGTTCCCCGGCGACACGATTTCGATGATCGCGACCACTTTTCCACGACCGTGCCGAATGACGACTCGATCGGCTCGTTTCGCGTAATCGACCTTTTCGATTTTGGTGATCACGCGTGCCGTAGGGGGCGCCTCGGCGATTGCGAGACCGCCGGCTACGTCCTTCGGACCGTGAGTTTGAAGGGTGACGACGTCAGGAATCGGGCGATCCGCGACCTGTTCGGTCATCGCGAAGTATTCAAGGGGTAATAGGCCGCCGTTGAGCGCGTTCGAGAGGTTCACAACCCAAGTTTGATGGAAGTGATGAAAATCACCCGCTTCGAGCCGGGTCCAATCGTGAATCGGCATATACCTTCTCCCAGATCACATACGATTGTACCTCGCTCGGCGATTCGAGACAATCTCCATCGTTATTTCTTCATCAATTTATCCGCGAATTCGAACATCGCTTTGGTCGCGGGGTCGTCGGAAAGTCCGAGGTCGTCGTTGAGCTTGGAATGTTCGGAGTTTTGGGCGCCGAATAGCTTCGCGGGGACGCCGGCCTCGGTGAGGACCGAGGCGAGTCGTTTGGCTTGAGCCGAGGTGTCGGGATGATCGGCGACATAAAGCAAAAGGAAGGGAGGAACGCCCTTGCCCCGACTCACGTGGTTGACCGCCGAGAAATCGCGGTGCTTCGCGGGGTCGCCGCCGAATTTCTCGTAATGGCCGAATTTCGGTTCGGGTTGACCGAGCGCTTTGCGGCGCGCCGAGGTGGTCGCGATCTCAAGAGGTATATCGTACGTATCGCCGTCGACGGGAATGCAGCCTTTGATGATCGATAAATTCAGCCCCTCGGCTTTGAGATAGCGATCGTCGGTGCAGATGAGCGCCGCGAGCTGAGCCCCCGCGGAATGCCCCATCACGAGGATTCGATCGGGATCGCCGCCGTATTCCGCGATATGTTCATGAACCCACCGCATCGATTCGGCGACGTCGCGGACGATCGTTCGCATATCGACTTTGGGGAGCAACCGGTAGTTGATCGACACGAAAACATACCCTTTTTCGACGAACGCCTTGGGCTTGACCCTGGCTTCTTTTTTATCGCCTCCTTGCCAACCCTCGCCGTGAATCCAGAACAGCACGGGAAGGTTTTTGGCGTTCTCGGGAGCGTAGACGTCGAGCTTTCGCAGTTCGTCCGCGGGCTCGGAGTAGGGGATATCGAGCTTGACGCTCTGCGCGCCCGCCGCGGAGACGAAAGCCAAGGAGACGAAAAAATAAGCGAATCGATTCATGTGTGCCGCGTTAAGAATAAAGGCGCGCATAAGATGTATCTCCGCGGTGGCCCCGTTTCGTCGGTGATGAACGCGAACGTTTCGGGTGAAATTCCATCAGGCCGGAGCGGTCGAGTCAAGCCGCCGCCGGCTGATCTTACACATCGCCCAAAACTCCGGCGGCCGAGCGCGATGTTAGACATCCAGGGCACGTGCATTTGGAGATATTTTCCTCCATCTGAAAAACGGATCGATTATACGGCGTTGACTTATGTTCTCAATGACACTATAATAACAGTGTGGTTGGGAGGGCTGAATCTCTTGGTTCGCCGGCGTTCATCGCCGCCCGGCTGCATTTTTGAGTTACTCGAACCGGCGGCGGCTTCTTTGGGGCCGTCGCCGGTTTTTCATGGTAAAGACTTCAATCCGATCGCTATAACCTCGGGTTTCCGTTCGATCTTAAACGCGCCGCACTGCGAAAAGAAAACGCTCGTGGACTGAGGGTACAACAGGTTCCACTTTTCGTATTGATATCGATTGTCCGGCGAAATCGGCAATGTTGCCCTTGATTCGCCGACGATTTAAGATCGAACCCGGCTTTTTTCTGGAATCCTCGCCGATCGCGATCCCCGTTTTCGCGATCCTTACCCTCGGCCGTCGACATGCCTTATTCCGAACGATTTGAGCAAGCTTTGATCCTGGCGAATCGGCTCCACGCGAACCAATTTCGCAAGGGGACGAAGGTTCCTTATCTCACGCATCTGCTCGCGGTCGCGGCGATCGTCGGCGAAAACGGCGGGTCCGAGGATCAAATGATCGCGGCGCTCCTGCACGACGCCCCCGAGGATCAGGGGGGACATGAAACGCTCGAACTCATTCGGACGCAATTCGGCGATACCGTCGCGCGGATTGTCGCGGGCTGCTCCGACACGTTCGAATCGCCCAAACCTCCCTGGAAGGCGCGAAAGAACGCTTATATCCATCGGTTAAAGACAGAGATCGATCAAGAAGTGCTTCCGGTCGTTTTAGCCGATAAACTGCACAACGCGCGGTCGATCGTCGACGATCTGAAGGTTCATGGGCCTCGAACGCTCGATCGATTCACCGGGGGTATCGAGGGAACGGTTTGGTATTACCGCGAGGTCGCCGCGGTGTTGACCAAGCTGCTCGATTCACCCTCGGTCGAACGATTGAACGAGATCGTGAACGAAATGGAGCGATTGAGCGGGCTTGTTAAAGATCATAATGATCAAGACGTATTTAAAATCCGGGATCTTGATTGCGACGAGACGGGCCGATGACGCGGATTCGCCGCGGTCCCGGGTTGTGGATTTTGGCGAGCGCCTTCGCATTCGCTTCGATGGGCGCGTTGACGCACGCGGCGGGAGCGCGTTGTCATTGGCTTGTGATCGCGACTTCGCGGGTTTCGCTGATGTTCGTGTGGGCGATCGTCGCGGCTCGGCTCGCGGGAGCGCGAACCCCCGTTTTTCATCCCAAAACGCTTTGGATTCGCAGCCTCGCGGGATGTTTCAGTTTGGTGTGCAATTTTTACGCGCTCACGCGTTTGCCCGTCGCCGATGCGATCTCGCTGACGAATTCGCACCCGATCTGGATCATCGCGCTCTCGGCGATCGTCCTCCGCAGGCCGCTTCGGCTGAGCGAGATCGCGTGCGTGGCGAGCGGAATCGCCGGGGTTTTCTTGATCCAGCGGCCTCATTTCGCCGAGGCCGATTTCGCCACGCTCACGGCGCTTTTGAGCTCGCTTTCGACCGCGGTCGCGATGCTCGGCCTGAACAAACTGAAAGCGATCGATCCCCGCGCCATCGTGGCGCATTTCGCCGGAACCGCGACGATCGTCTCGGTAATTCTATTATCACTAAATAATAATGTTCTTACATGGAGTCTTTTCAATTCCGTGACGATCGCTCTGTTGGTCGGCGTCGCGGTTGCGGGGACTTTCGGTCAGTTTTTTTTGACGAAGGCTTACGCCGCGGGATCGCCGACGCGCGTCTCGGTGATCGGGCTTTCGCAGGTCGTCTTCGCGATCGGATTTGATCTGATGTTTTGGAATCGATCGTTATCGGTCGTGACGCTCGCGGGTTTCGCGCTCGTGATCGCCCCTTCGGCTTGGCTTTTAAAGCGATCGGCGTACGATCCCGAGTCGTACGAAACGAAGAACGACCTTCGCGTCGATTCGACTCCGCCGCCGCCGGAAGGTTCGGTCACTTCGGCGCGGGAGGCGCGGCCGAAGCCTTCGAACCCCGCGGCGCGAACGTGACGTCGCCTTCGGCGTCAATCATGTAAATATAATTTTTCGTCGTGATCTTCTCGGGAATCGACGGTTCGCGCACGAGCACGTGGAAGACGTCGGTGTCCTCGGGAACGTCGCTTAATTCGTGAACATGCGAGCTTTCTTGAATTTTGCCTGCTGCGCCCGATTGATCGGGAGGAAAATCGACGATTTGATCGTGGAGTTTTCGTTTTTCGAGAATTTTTTTGCCGTCGGCGGAGACGAGAAACCGGGTGTCGCCGCCGAGCGGCCACGAGCCTTCTTTGATCTGGGCGGGGAGGACGTAAATGAAAAGCTGATCGTCGTCGGCGGGGACGACGGCGAAGTTGTACGGACGTTCGGGGCCGACGAAGTTTTTGAAAGCGAGATCGATCGCGAGCGCCGACGCGAGTAAGAAGTCTTTATCGGCGCGGGGAGGGTCGTACGCTTTGACGGTGAAGTCGGCGTTTTCGTCGTCCTCTTCGAAGGCCTCGAACGCGGTGAGGAAAGCGTCTTTTTTGGGAGAGAGCTTGCCGAAGGCGACGACCCAGCGGCCGTCGTCCTCGCGCGCGATGTAGCGTTCGACGGTTCCCGGTTTCACCTCGATCTTCTCGATCGCGTCGGACCCGCGCGCCGCGGCGTAATCGTAATCGGCGAGGGTTCGACCGCGATCGCTGATCTCATCGAGATCGTCGCGCGTCGGCGGAGCGTCGGGCTCAAAAACGTTCGCGAATAAGAACTTGTCTCTTGCAACAAACATCGTTATAAAAACGATTATTGATAATAACTGCGTTTTCCATCTCGATAGATCGGGCACGGTTCGACCCTCTCTCAAAGCGATTGGCTGGTGAAATCGTTGGGAAATCTTAGGATACCGCGGGCTCGGAACCGAGACGAGGGTTTTTCGACACGGATCGTTCGTTTTGTGCTCGGTCGAATCGTGATCGGTCGAATCGTGCTTTATCCCTGTGCGTGTCGGCGGCGTTCACCCTCCCGCGATCGCGCCGACGATGAGGTACGGCTCGGCGCCCGACGCGACCGATTCGGGAAGCGGATCGTCGGGAGAATCATGTGAGAGATCGAGTTCGCACGCGTAGAATCGGAGGAACGGTCGTCTTTTATGCGTAACTTGGTCGCGGATCGTTCCTTTGAGCACGGGATATCGAGCCTCGAGCGCGTCGAGCACCGCACGCTGGGTGACGCGCCCCTCGATGTGAAGCGTCACCTCGCCTTCGACACGCGCCAGATTTCGCAGATGAAACGGGATTTCGACGCGAATCATGGAACGGATTGGACCTCGACCGAAAGGACCGCGGGGAGATCGCGTGCGATCGGCGCCCACGTGTCGCCGCCGTCGGGAGACGCGTACACCTGTCCCCCGGTCGTGCCGAAATAGATTCCGCACGAATCGAGCGAGTCGACCGCCATCGCGTCGCGGAGCACGTTCACGTAGCAATCGCGTTCGGGCAATCCTTTGGAAAGGGGCTCCCAATCGTTCCCGCCGGTTCGGCTGCGATAAACGCGGAGCTTGCCGTCGAGGGGATAATGCTCGGAGTCGCTTTTGATCGGTACGACATAGATCGTTTCGGGCTCGTGAGCGTGGACGTCGATCGCGAAACCGAAATCGGTGGGCAAGTTTCCGCTCACCTCGAACCACGATTCGCCGGCGTCGTCGCTGCGCATCACATCCCAGTGCTTTTGCATGTAAATGACATTTGGACGTTTCGCGTGCATCGCGATCCTGTGAACGCAGTGACCGACTTCGGCGTCGGGGTCGGGAATATACTGTGATTTCAGTCCTCGGTTGATCGGTTTCCACGTTTGACCGGCGTCGTCGGATCGGAACACCCCCGCCGCCGAGATCGCGATATAGATTCGGTTGGGATTATTGGGATCGAGCAGGATCGTGTGCAGTCCGAGCCCTCCCGCGCCTGGAGTCCAGCGCGAGGCTGATTCATGCGTGCGCAAACCGTGGAGTTCTTGCCACGATGCTCCGCCGTCGGTCGAACGGAAAAGCGCAGCGTCTTCGACGCCCGCGTAGACGGTGTCGGGATCGGTATACGACGGTTCAAGGTGCCAAACGCGTTTGAATTCCCACGGATGGGGCGTACCGTCGTACCATTGGTGCGTTCCTGGAACGCCGTCGTAGACGAACTTGTTATCCATCGTTTTCCACGTTTTGCCGCCGTCGTCGGATCGCTGGATCATCTGGCCGAACCAACCGCTCGATTGCGACGCGTAGAGCCGATCGGGGTCGGCGGGAGAGCCTTTAAGGTGGTAAATCTCCCAGCCGCCGAAATGAGGGCCTTCGATCGTCCATCGTTCGCGGTTGGCGTCCGACGTGAGGATAAAAGCGCCTTTGCGCGTGCCGACCAGAACTCGTACGAGGCTCATTGGAAACGGCTCCCCGAACGGCGTTGGAAGCGCCTGGAAAGGGTAAAACGATTGCGCGAAAACGACGAGCGTTCATGATTCACGAACGGGAATCATGTGCGAAGACGATATCCGATGCGCTTCGTCGGGTCCAGAGCGGTTCGGCGAAAGAAAATCGGTCGTCGGCGGACAATTCATTGAATTCATATATCGGCGAACGAATTAACAAGTTTTGTTTCTCCATCGAGGGGAATCTCGGCCCGCTCTTCCGGCGAAGGTCGGCGATTCGTCGAAACGAAACATCGATCTCTCGTTTGTTAAAAACAAGTTATAAATACGCATCGTCGAGTCGTCGAGGGGGAGAGCCCTATCAATCGCCGACAAGTGATCCATAACGCTCGCCCCGCGGATTATCGTTTCCAGTCGGATTCGATTTCGCACGATCTCCGAAAATCCGATATGTTGAGATTATTATTTGCCGTTATTCTTGGATTCGGCGTTCGGCGCGGGTTTGGGGTTGGAATCGGGTTTCGTCGGCGGCGCCGATTTGAGCTTCTCCTTCCATTCCGCCGCTTTTTCAGGCTTGTCCCACGCTTCGTAAAGCGAAACGATCCGCTCCGCGGCGTTGGGAATATTGTTCTTTCCTTGAGGGGGAATCTTGGCTTCGCGAGCTTTCATCCCTTCATATCCTTGAATCAAAAGGGGTTCTGCTTCGGCGTATTTTTTCTGTCCGGAGAGAGCGCCTCCGAGCAGGCTCATGGCGTTATACCGGAGCGGATCGTCGGCGAGCTTCTTTTCGCGGATCGCCAGGCTCTCGCGGAGGAACGGTTCGGCTTCGGCGGGCTTTCCTTGGAAGAGCAGGTTCTTACCGAGGCTCGCGAGCGCGGATGCGATTTCCGGGCTTTCGGCGGGACCTTTCCTTCGATAGTGATCGAGGATTTTCCGTAGAAAGGGCTCGGCCTTTTCCCACTTTTTCGCAGATTCGTATACAAATATGAGATGATCGCAGCTATTAATCGTGTGGGGATGGTCGGGGCCGAGTTTGGCTACCATCAACTTATGATTCGTCTCGAAGAGCGGAACCGCCTCCGAGGGGCGCCCGGCGAACACGTAGGAGCATGCGAGGTTATTTCGATGTCTGAGTGTGATGGGGTGGTCGGGGCCGAGCTTCGCCTCCATCTGTTTAACGGTCGGCTCGAAGAGCGGAATCGCCTCACTGGTCCGACCGACAATCTGGTATGCCAAGGCTAGGTCGGCTCGACAGTTGAGCGTGTCGGGGTGATCGGCGCCGAGCTTGGCCTCCATCTGTTTAACGGTCGGCTCGAGTAGACGAATCGCCTCCGCGATGCGTCCTACCTGTAAGAACACATCAGCTAGTCCGGCGCGAATCCTGAGAGTAAAGAGGTGGTCGGGGCCGAGCTTGGATTCACTCAGCTTGTTATTTATCTCGAAATACGAAACAGCCTCGGCTAGACGACCGGCTTCCTGGTAAGCCCCGGCGAGGTTGTTGCGGGATGTGATGGTATCGGGGTGATCGGCGCCGAGCTTCTCCTCGCTTCGTTTGAATGTGGTCTCATAAAGTGCAATCGCCTCGGCGATGCGCCCGGCTGCACGGTATGCGTTTGCGAGGTTGTTGCGGATGGTCAGCTCTGTGGGGTGGTCGATTCCCATTCCCTGCTTGGCCTCCCATTGTTTGAGGGTCTGCTCAAGTAGAGATATTATCTCGGAAATGCGGCCGGCGGACATGTAGGCGGATGCGAGGTTGTTGATAACGCATAGAGTTCCGGGGTGGTCGGGTCCGAGCTTGGCCTCAGCTTGCTTGAGAGTCTTCTCGAGTAGGGAGATCGCCTCGGCGGTGCGCCCGGCATCGATATAGAGGCAGGCGAGGTTGTCTCGGCATGTCAGCGTGCCGGGATGATCTGGACCGAGCTTGGCCTCTTGAAGTTTGAGGGTCTTCTCTTGGAGCGCGATCGCTTCGGCTATGCGACCGGCGACATGATACGCGCCGGCGAGGTTGATACGGAAGTGCACCGTATCGGGATGGTCGATTCCTAGCTTCGATTCCTCCAGCTTAAGGGTCGGCTCAAGAATAGCGATCGCTTCGGCGAAGCGACCGGCGGACATATATACCAATGCGAGGTTATTGCGGCAACTAAGGGTTTCGGGGTGGTCGTGCCCGAGCAATCGCTCGATTTCATCAAGGCCGTCACGGCAAAGCTCGACCGCCTCTCGGTTCCGGCCAAGACAATTAGCCATAAATCCTAGATGGCTCTGCGAAATCCAAAGCTCTTTGCGATCCACGCCGGGAGTCGACGCCGCCCGATCGTGAATCGCTCGCCACTGGCTCTCGGCCTTGTCGTACCAGCCGAGCGAGTGGTATGTCTTGGCGATCACTTTTCGCAAGGCGATCTCGAGCTCGGGATCGCTCTTGTATCGATCGCCCACCTTCTCCGCGGCGCGATTGAGAACCTCGAACAAAGTCACCTTGCTTTCCACGTTGTTGTTCTCGGGCTCGACTTGCGTCAATAAATCATTCGTCAAAAACGTGTTCATCAGCTCGAACTTTTTGAGTTGGGCTCGAGCCTCTTTTTCCGACTTCTCGGCGCTTTTCCTCGCCTTGGATTCGCCGTCGCGGGCCGCCGCGGCGACGTCGCGGTCGGCCTTCGCCTTCGCCTCGGCGACCAACGCGCGATCGCGATCGATCCGCGAGCGCCGCTCGGCCCTCGAAGTCAGAATCGCCGAAACGACGCTGATCAAAGTCGCCGCGATCAACACCAGGGCGAAAGCGCTCGCCGTCGCGAGCGCGGCGCGGTGCTTGCGCGCGAACTTCCGCAGCTTGTAAGAAGTCGACGGCGGACCCGCCTCAACCGCCTCGTCATGTAAATACCGTTCGATATCGCGCGCAAACGCGTTCGCGGTCTCGTACCGTCGCTTTCGATCTTTCTCGAGCGATTTCATCACGATCCAATCGATCTCGCCGCGCATCAGCTTCGTCAGCTTGGACGGCTCGGTCTGACGAACCGAGGCGATCGAAGGCAACGATTCTCCCGATTCGCTCAGCCGAGTGCTCGGCTTGGGGGGCTCCTCCTCGCGAATCCGCCGCAAAACCTCGCCGTACGCCGCACGCCGCAGCCGAACCTTCTCGATCGGAGTCGAACCCGTGAGCAATTCGTATAAAAGCACGCCCAACGAGTAAATATCGCTGCGCGTATCGATATCGATCCCTCCCGCCTCGGCTTGTTCGGGGCTCATGTATTCCAATGTTCCCACGAGGGCGCCGTGCTGGGTGAACAAAGTCTTTTCGGTCAGGCTTTGATCCGTGGCCTTGGCGACGCCGAAATCGATCACCTTGGGAACGGGCTTGCCGTCCTGGATCGTCACCAACACGTTCGAAGGCTTGATATCACGGTGGATGATTCCCTTTTGATGAGCGTGTTGGATCGCCTTGCAAACCTGGATGAAGAGTTCAAGACGTTCCCGCGGCGACATTTGTCGCCCGTCGCAAAACTCGGTGATCGGCTTGCCGCAAACGAGTTCCATCACGAAATAAGGCCTGCCGGTTTCGGTCGCTCCGGCGTCGAAAACGCGCGCGATGTTCTGGTGATCCATCATCGCGAGCGCCTGGCGTTCGGCCTCGAACCGCGCGACGACCTGATTCGTGTCCATGCCGGGCTTGATGATCTTGAGCGCGACCTTGCGGCGGACGGGCTTTTCCTGCTCGGCCATGAAGACGACGCCCATGCCGCCTTCGCCGATATTTTGAAGCAATTTATATGAGCCGATGCGGCTGCCTGGGCCTTCGAGAATTTTGATCGAATCGCCGTCGCGGCGATCTCCGGCCGATCCGCGATAATCCGCGGTCGCCGCGACGGTGGGGGTAGAGCCCTCCGGCCATTCGGATCTCGTTTCCCGCTCGGTCGCCGCTCCGCTTGAGGCATTTGGGGGTTGGGATTGAGGAATGAACGCCGCGGTCGCTGGATCGGTGGAAGTCGATGTTTGTGTCGAACCGGGCGACGAAGCCGGCGACGGCGCTGAGGCGAATAAATCGACGGGGTCGAGTCCTTCGAGCAGCTCGGCCGAGCCTTCGTGGGCGATGAGTAATGCGTCGACACGGCGGCGGAGCTCGGCGTCTGAACCGCACGCCTGATCGAGGAATCGGGCTCGATCGGCGGGGTTTGATCGTTCGAGAGCGGCGTGGAAGATCGATTCCTCGGTCATTGCTTGGCCTCTTTCGGGTCGTTGGTCGTCGGGGGATCTCCTTGGAACGTTTCCTTTACCCCTCAATGCGTAGTGAAACGCCAAAAAGCATCACGAAAAAAAAAGAATTTTTGAGGCCGATCTTAAGTACATGGCCGGCATGGATTTGCGGTTACTTGGGCGAAGCGGTCGCGGGATCGGGTGAACGTGGTTCGTCGCGAACGACCTCGCGGCGGATCCATGCTCGGGCGAAGGCCCAGGCGCGATCGGCGGTACCGGGTGAGACGCCCAAAGCGAGCGCGGCCTGATCGAGCGTGAGCCCCGCGAAGAATCGCAGCTTAACGAGTTCGGCCTTGACGGGATCGACCGCGGCGAGACGATCGAGGGCTTGATCAAGCGCTAGTAAACGTTCATCGGTCAAGGGAGTGGATAGGTTTTCGATCGCGATATCGGCTCGCCGGACTTTGTTGTTGCGAGCGATTTTGCGGCGGGCGGTTTCGACGAGGATTCGCCTCATGGCCTCGGCGGCGGCGGCGTAGAAGTGACCCCGGCTTTGCCATGCGGGGTCGTCGCGCGGGCCGATGAGTCGCAGATACGCCTCGTGAACGAGCGCGGTGGCTTCGAGCGTTTGTCCAGGGCGTTCGTTGCGCATCATCTTTTTGGCGAGAGCCCTGAGTTCGCGATAAACGAGCGGCAACAGCTCTCCGGCGGCGCGACGGTCGCCGCGGTCGATCGCATTGAGGAGCTTCGTCACGTCGTTCATGTCGTCATTGATATCAGACGAGTCAGAGGGTTGCAATGTCCCGATTCAACGAATCGGTTGATTCAAGAAAGCGAGTGTCTTGAAATGAGATTGAAGGAATTCGGATCGGGTTCGCCGGCTTCGTGGGATTATCGCGGAGGAACGGATCGGATCGGGTCGGATCAATGATATAAATTTATTAATGTAACTTTGGTATTTTCAAGGCGAGGTAGAGTCTTCGTGTGTATCCTGTTCACGCCGTACGTGCATCTTTTGAGCGGACTGAAGTCGAGATTATACCAACCCGACGCGCAAGCGAGGGTCAGATCAAATGATCAATCGAAAGTTTTCACGTTATTATCAGAAGACCCGCGATCACGCGTCGGGTTGGTACGATCGCGGCTCAGCCGCGTTCGGGGTTTGTAAGGAGAAGCGGCCGAGGAGAATCGGTTCGATTTCGATCCTGACGCAAAGCGCCGAATTGGGTTATAATCCCCGATCGTCAAAAGGTTTTGGGAAGGAGAGCGCCGTGGAGTGGATGGATCGCGTATACGGACCGGCGCGGATCGAGGATCGTCGAATTCTCGATCTGATCGCGTGCCCGACGTTCGAGCGGTTGAAAGGGATTCGTCAGGCGGGGCCTTCGGCGCTCGCGTTTCCGTTCAAAACCGTAACACGGTATGAACATAGCCTGGGAGTTTATTGTTTACTCGATCGGCTCGGCGCGGGATTTACGGAATGTGTGGCGGGGCTGTTGCACGATATCTCGCACACGGCGTTTTCGCACGCGACCGATTTTTTATTCACGTCCGAGGAGCAGGATTTTCACGAGAAGCTCAAGCCCGAGTTTCTTGATCGCGGCGATATCCACGCGGCGCTGGCTCGGATCGGCCTTGAACCCGAGGCGTTTTACGACGATTCGATTTACCCGTTGCTTGAACGCCCGTTGCCCGAGCTTTGCGCCGATCGGCTCGATTATTTTTTCCGCGACAGTCTGGCGTGCGGCGTGTCGACACCCGCGCAGATCGCGCGATTTCTCAATCATCTCGTCGTCGTCGATCGAACGATCGCGTTCGACGAGATTGCGACGGCCCGGGTCGCGGTCGAGTTGTTCGGGGTGATGAACCGCGACTGGTGGGCGGGGCCGACCGAGGCGTTCATTTATAATGAATTCGCGGATGTGCTTAAACTAGCGCTTGCTCACAAAATTATTTCTCGAGACGATCTACTGGGGGACGACGCGGCGATTCTGGAACGGCTGGAACGATCGGGTTGCGCGTCGATCGCGCGGGGGCTCGACCGGATCGTACGCTTCGATCCGGCGCGATTGATCGGTTACGTTCCCAAGGTTCAACCGAAAATGCGCCGGCTCGACCCCGCGGTTTTCGTCGCGGGCGAATTGGTTCGGCTTTCGGCGATCGACGCCCGCGCGCCGCGCGCGATCGCCAATCATCGCGTGCTTGAACCGCAATAATTGGAACAATCACAGCGCAATCATATCGGCAAGTGAAAGAAATTGCAAATTTTAGTTACACGTCGTCGTCGTCGAGGCCGACGAAACGACCGCCGTCGACGCGGAACCAGCTCCCTGTGGCGAAATCGGTTCCTTCAAGCAAATAGAGGATGAAGTTGTTGAGATCGTCGGGGGTACCGTGGCGTTCGAGCGGGGTTTTGGCGACGATCGCGGCGAGTTCGGTTTTGGTGTAATCGACGGGTGGAGCGATCATCGCGGGTTGAACGAGATTGACGTGAATTCGCGGAGCGAGTTCGCGAGCGAGCGCCGCGGTGAGCGTTTTGAGCGCCCCCTTGGCGACGAGATACGGAAGATAATGCTTATATGGGCGGTCACTTGCCCAATCGCCGACGAAAACGATTTTTCCGGCGATCTCTTCGTCTTGTTTTGGAAGGATCATTGAGCGGGCCGAGGCGATCGCCGCGTGGTACGCGGTCGCGAGGTTTCCGGCGATCATCCGGTCGAAATCGGCGGGTTCGAGCGTATCGAAGGGAGTTCTTTGAAAAACGCTCGCCATCGCGACGAGGACGTCGATTCGGCCCCACGCCGAGACGGTCTCGGCGACGGCGTTCTCGGCTTCGGCCGCGTGCGATAAATCGGCTTCGATCGCGATCGCGTTCGCTCCCAGGGCTTCGATCGAGGAGACGGTCTGTTCGACCGCCGAGCGGTTGGAACGGTAGGTAAGAGCGACGTTCATGCCGCGGCGCGCGAGCTTGATCGCGAGTTCGCCGCCGACCCTCCGTCCCCCCGTCACGAGCGCCGATTTGCCTTGAAGATTCATCGAGAAACGCCTTTCCAGACGACGTCCGCCGTTTCCGAGGAGCGATTGATCGCCCGCGCCAAAACGAAGAGCCAATCGCCCAGGCGATTAAGGTAAATGATCATGTTATTACAAACGTGTTCGTTTGTATGACGCGAAAGCTCGACGATTTCGCGTTCCGCGCGGCGGCAGATCGTGCGGGAAAAGTGAACTCCGGCGGCCGCGGCGGTTCCCGCGGGGAGGATGAAATTCGCGAGCGGTTCGAGGCTCGCTTCGAGTTCGTCGATCTCATGTTCAAGACGTTCGATTCGATCGCGGCCGATCAATCCCTGAAACGGCCCCGAGGGGTCGGGATCGGCGAGCCCCGAACCGACTAGGAACAATTCTTCCTGCACGCGCGCCAGGAGTTTGTCGAATTCGGCGGGCAAACCGTTCGCTCGCGCGACTCCAATCGACGCGTTGAGTTCGTCGACCGTTCCGTAAGCCTCGATGCGCGGGTCGTCTTTGGGGATCCGACGCGAACCGAGCAAACCCGTCGTTCCATCATCGCCTGTTTTTGTGTAGATCTTCATGAAATGCGTATCGCTTCCTTCGAGATTCGTAACCTGGGCCGCGAACGGTCGCGGCGGTAACCAAATGATCCGCACGGGTTGGAAAGATTCGACCCGAGGGTGGAATCGACGACCGCTCTCGATCAAAGTTTTCCGAGAATCGTTCTCGGTCGGCGCCGAGCGTTCGTCGGGCCGGCGTGCGGCGGTCCACGCGATTATAATAGACGAAAGGTTAGATTCGGCGAGAGCCCCGGCCGGTCGCGCCGCGGCTCGGCGACGATCGAAGGGAATTCATCAATGCTTGTGCTGCTTACGCTTTGGCTCGTCGCGGCGGGGGATTCGGGTTCGGCGAGCGCGGAAGAGGTCGCACGGTTGGAGGGGGCGCATTTATCGAACGTCCGCCAGGTCACCTCGGGTTTCTCGAAGGCCGGCGAGGGTTATTTTCGACCCGACGGTCGCGCGATCATCTTCCAGGCGGCGAAGATCGGATCGGACGATTATCAGATTTACACGCTCGATTTAGAAGCCGGAGCGAAGCCGAGGCTCGTCAGCACGGGTAAAGGCAAGTGTACGTGCTCGTATTATCATCCAAGTGGAAAGTCGATCTTGTTCGCGTCGACGCATCTCGCTGCCGATTCGGCGCGATCGGCGGAATCGAACGGGTCGGCCTCGCCGAAGGGGTCGCGATACAGCCGAGACGGCAGGTACGCGTGGGATTTTGACGAGCATATGGATATCTTTTCGGCCGATCTCGACGGGTCGAATCTCGTTCGGTTGACCGACGCTCCGGGATACGACGCCGAGGGGAGTTATTCTCCCGACGGTAAAAAGATCATCTTCACGTCGTTTCGCGACGGCGACGCCGAGATTTACATCATGGACGCCGACGGCAAGAATCCCAAACGGATCACGCATTCGAAGGGATACGACGGCGGACCGTTCTTCAGCCCCGACGGCAAACGGATCATTTATCGAAGCGATCGCAAAGGCAACGATCTCTTGCAAGTTTATATTAACAATGTTGAGGGAACGGACGAGCGCCGGCTCACGTGGAACGACGGGGTGAACTGGGGGCCTTATTTTTATCCCGACGGCAAGCACGTTATTTACGCGACGTCGATCCACGGCCATCAAAATTATGAACTCTATCTGATGGACGATCGGGGCGATTATAAGGAGCGGATCACCTACGCCGAGGGTTTCGACGGCCTTCCCGTCTTCTCGAACGACGGCAAAAAGCTGCTTTGGACGTCGAAGGGACGCACCGCCGACAAGACGAGTCAATTGTTCATCGCCGATTTTTCGCTCGAACCGCGTAAACCGTGATTCGCCCAAGAGGTCGTTTCGGCGTGACCGACGGTCGCCGATATCGACTGTGAACGATCGCCGAGAGGCGCCGTCGTGCGATCGAACTCGAGCCCGGCGGCGCCGACCAAAGCGTAAACGATTTGTTTTATATTGAAATCAATATCGATCGAGACGAGGCGCGCGAATCAGGGTTTGGGATCGTGATTGTTCGCCGAGGGACGACCGTCGAGGGGTTTGATCGCCTGTTCGACCGCCTCCATCAGGCGATCGATTCGGAAAGGTTTATACAAGACGGTTTGCAAACCTTCTTGGCGCGCCTTGACGATCGAATGTTTGGGGTCGTAGCCGAAGCCCGTCATCAGGATGACGGGGGTTCCGGGGCGGACCTCCCTGATCTTATGAAACGTTTCGTATCCGTCCATATCGGGAAGACGGATGTCGACGAGGGCGGCCGAATAGCCCGTTTCGCGGGCGAGAGCGATCGCCTCGTGCGCGTCGCGCGCCGTCTCGACGATCGCCCCTTGGCGACCGAGGAGTTGATGCGCCGCCTTGCGGATCGATTCGTCGGAATCGGCGACGAGCAGCCGAGCCCCGGCGAGCCTTTGGGGGGGCTTGGGGTCGGCCTTGGGGGGCTCGTGGACGATCGTCGTGCCCACTTTCTGGATCAGCCCGCGGATCTCGCGGGCGTGATAAATAAGATGGCGCAAACGCGCGATTATTTCTTCATCATGACCCGCGTATCGGTCGAGAACGCTCGTCGCGTCGCTGAGGATTCCGTCGAGCGGAAGCGCGAGTTCGCGGCTGATCGCGTCGACCGAGGCGGTCGCGGTGCTGAGCTTCTCGGCCTGTAAAAGTTCGAGAGTCGTCAACGCCGACGCGACGCTCCGCGCGTAGATCTCGAGAAAACGGCGATCGCGATCGTCGAACGCGTTCGGTTGGGGGCTCTCGACGTTAAGCGTGCCGATCACCGTTCCGTGATAAATCAGCGGGACCGTGAGCGAGCTGCGCGCTCCTTCGGCGCCTTCGATATAAACCGGATCGATCGCCGTGTCGCCGCATAGATAACTTTGCCCCGTCGCGGCGACGAGCCCCGTCACTCCGTTCCCCTCCCGAACGGCGAACAGTTCGCGCTTGGCTGCGATCGGCGTCATCCCCTCGGTTAAAAGCGGAACGAGCCGCGACGTGTCGCGATCGAGCAGGCGGATCTCGATAAAATCAAGACCCATCAAATCTTTCATGTGTCTTACAATATTATATTTTAGTAGATCGGTGCGTTCTTCGGGGTTGAGTTCGGAAAGTTCCTCGGGGGTGAGATCGGCGAGTTCCTCGCCGGCTTTGTGGATCGCGCTGAGTTTTTGTTCTTGCTGAATTTCGGATGTGATATCGCGTGTGAGCGCGATCATCTGGGTGAGTTTGCCGCGGCTATCGAAAGCGGGATTGACGGTCACTTTGAGGTAGCGATTGGCGTCGACGCGGAGAACGGTTCCCGAGGATTGTTTGGACGCGGTCGCTGTGGTGAAGGGGCACGGATCGGGGCCGATGACTTCGGGCGATCCCAGAGCCTTGTAAAACTTGACTCCGACGGGCTCGACCGCGGGATCGGCGACCCTTAGGAATTCGGGATTGCACCAAAGGACGTTGAGTTCGGGGTCGACGACCGCGACGCCGTCGGCGATCGTCGCGAGGATCTCATCCGCCTGAATCAGAGAACCAGCCCAGCGGACCGCGGAGAGACGCGATTGATCGATATAAACGCCCGCGAACGATTCCTTGCGCATCCGCGCCACGGCGCGTGCGACGGTTCGTTCGACGACGAAATCGAACCGATCGGCGAGGGCTTCTCGCATCATGCGATCGACCTCGGTATCGCGATCGATGACCAGGATTCGCGGTTTTTCCCCCACTCGCGCGAAACTCCTTCAATAAAGCGAACGTCCGCCCGTCGTGGGCGGTTCGCGTCCGCGTCGTTTCGCGTATCGTAACCCCCGCGAGAGTCGCTCGACAAGCATCACGCAGCGCGATCCTCGCTCGGACCGAGCGAAACGCCTTCTCGCGCAGCCTCAACGCCCCCTCGCTTGACACGCTTCTCACCGCACACTTAGCATCAAGCTACCTGAACGACCGAGGAGTTCGCCGATGACGCTTTTGGATCGAATGACCGCGGCGCACGCGTCGCTTTTGATCGTCGACGTGCAAGAAAAACTCGCCCCGCTCGTCACTGAAAGCGAATCGCTCGTCGCCGCCGCGGTTCGACTTGTGCGGGGCGCAAAACTTCTTGATATCCCGATCTGGGCGACCGAGCAATATCCCAGGGGGCTCGGCGCGACGGTTCCCGAACTCGCTTCGCTGATCCCGACACGCTGCTCGAAAACGACGTTTCATTGCACCGCGGTCCCCGAACTCGTCGAACAACTTCACGGGCTTCATGTCCGCCACGTGACGGTCGCGGGGATCGAAACGCACGTCTGCGTGCTGCAAACGGCGCTCGAGTTGATGAAGCTCGGGTTCCGCGTGCAGGTTCCCGCCGACGCCACCTCATCGCGCGGCCGGATCGATTGGGAATTCGCGCTCCGCAGGCTCGAACTCGCGGGCGCCGTCGTCACCACGACCGAAACCATTCTATTCGAATGGCTCGAATCGTCGGATCATCCCAGGTTCAAAGAGTTCAGCGCGATGATCAAAAACGCTCGATCGGCGCTTTAAACCACGACGATCGATCGACGCCGTCCCGAACGAATCCATCAATCGATAAAATCCAAGGTATATTTTATCGATGAATAACGATAAAGATCAATAAGGAAAGATTTCATGGCTCAATCGTCGCCGTCTTCAAGTTCGCTCAATCCGCCTCATCGTTTCCTTTTGGGGCCCGGGCCGAGCGACGTTCATCCCCGCGTGCTCGCGGCGCTTGGAATGCCTCTTCTTGGTCATCTTGATCCGACGTTCGTGGCGATCATGGATCAGACCCAGGCGCTGTTGCGGAGCGTTTTTCGAACCGAGAATCGGCTGACGATCGCGGTTTCGGGGACGGGTTCGGCGGGGATGGAGGCGGTCGTCGTCAATCTGATCGAACCGGGCGACAAGATGCTCGTTTGTGTGAACGGCGTGTTCGGCGGCAGGATGGTCGACGTCGCGGGACGAGCCGGCGCCGAAGTCGTTTCAATCGAACGGCCCTACGGCGAGGTTTTCGATCCCGAAGAGGTCGGCAAGGCGATCAAGGAACATCGCCCCAAGGTCGTCGGTATCGTCCACGCCGAAACCTCGACCGGAGCGCTTCAGCCCGTCGACGAGATCGCCAAACTGGCGCACGAAGCAGGGGCGCTGATCGCGATCGATACCGTGACGTCGCTCGGCGGAGTTCCCGTTGAGATCGACAAATGGGAGATCGACGCGGTTTACTCGGGTACCCAAAAATGCCTGAGCTGTCCGCCGGGGCTCGCTCCCGTCTCGTTCGGCCCCCGCGCCCTCGAAGCCATCCATCGACGTAAAACCAAAGTGCAAAGCTGGTATCTGGATATGACGATGATCGAACGCTATTGGGGGGGCGATCGCTTTTATCATCATACCGCTCCAATCAGCATGAATTACGCGCTCCGCGAGGCGCTCCAGATCGTGATCGAAGAGGGGCTCGAAGAGAGGTTCGCTCGCCACAAGCTCAACCACGAGGCGCTCAAGGCGGGTTTGGCCGCGATGGGGATCGGTTACGCGACCGCCAAAGGACGCGAACTTCCCCAGCTCAATTGCGTGACGATCCCCGCCGGAATCGACGACGCGACCGTCCGCGGCAGGCTGCTCAACGAATATGGAATCGAGATCGGCGGCGGCCTGGGATCGCTCAAGGGTAAAGCGTGGCGGATCGGCCTGATGGGATACGGATCGCGGCGCTCGAACGTCGCCTTGCTTTTGGCCGCGCTCGAGACGATCCTCGGCGAACTCGGACATCGGTTCGAGCGAGGCGCCGCTCTCGCCGCCGCGGGTATCGTTTATCGATCGGCGAAAGCATAATTATACGACGACGGCCGAGCCGAGATCGGTCGATCCCCGGGGGGAGTTCGCTCGAAAAGATTACGCCGCGGCGGGATCGATATACAGGATTCTAAAAGAGTGATTATTTTTTTAGTGGATCTCGCCGTGGCCGCGCGTTCTCTCGCGTCGAGCGTCGTTTGTTTTTGGGATCGGGGGATTCGGCTTTTTCCGATGTTTTTGATCGGCTCGGTTGGTTTTTCGGCGTGATCGACGGTAAGATGACGGGTTATGCGAACTTCACACAATAATCCGATCTTGGATCGATCGCTCGTCGGCTTGGCCGCGCGCCTGGTTTTGATCGTTTCGGGGCTTTCGTCGCTCGCCGGCGCCGAGGAATCAAAATGGGTGGAATCGATCGATATGGGGGACGGCGCGCGGAAGCCGGGTCGAATCGTGGCGACGCGGGAGGGCGATTACGCGTTCAAGCCCGACGACGGATCGGCCGAGATCGCTCTTGAAGAGCCGCGGGTCGTCGAATTTGAATCGCGTCGATCGAAGTCCGATTCGGGCCAAGGATCGCCGCCGTTTCGCGTTCTCTTCGGGCTTGATCAACAGGTGTCGGGTCGGCTGATATCGCTTGATTCGGATCGGATCGCTTTCGATTTCGGCGGAGGAGCGGGGAGTTTATCGATCCGGCGTCGCGGCGCGCAGGCGCTTGTGCAACGACCGGGAGAGATCGAGATTTTTCAGGATTCGTTCGAGTCGCTCGTCGAAACGCGGCTCCGGATTGCCGGCGACGTTAAACTCACCGATCGTCGGCATGTCGGAGGAATGAAGGCGCTCAAGTTCGAGGGGTCGTCGGCTTCGATCGCGTTCAAGCCGGTCGAGCCGATCGGCTCGGGACGGTTTGAGATTTCTTATTATGATGATAATCACAAATTACCGAATCGTCGCCGGTTCGTCGAGCTTATTTTTCGAGGCGGAGAGGGGGGGAATCAGGCGATTCGCGTGAACTCGGGTTGGGGCGATTCGACTTTGGGGGTCGAGAGTCCCGACGGTCCGGGGCTCGCGGTGCAGCGGCTGGTTCGATCGGAGGGTTGGCATCGTTTGATCGTTCGATTCGGTCCCGATCGGACCGACGTTTCGGTCGACGGCGACGAACTGGCGTATGGATCGGGTCCGGCGGGAGCTTTGGTCGAAATCGGCGTGTCGACGCGTTCGACGGGCGCCGCTGACGAAGGCGGCAAGGACGGCTTTGAGGCGTTGTTCGACGACCTGCGGCTCGTGCGATTCGTCGAACCGACGGGGGTTTTGGAATGCGATCCCGCGCGCGACGAGGTTCGCCTGGTCGACGGCGATCAACTGTTCGGATCGATTACATCGGCGGATCAAACATCGGTTTTAACGTCGATTTTGGGACGCGATATCAAAATCCCCTGGGCCGAGATTTCGGGGCTTTATTTTCGCCGCGATCCGTCGGCGGGATCGATCGTCGAGGGGCGCTCGGCGCGGGTTGAATGGCGCAATTCGGCGAGCGACGATTCGCGCGATCTCGATCAACTCGAGGGGGCGATCATCGGTCTAAGTGATCATGAAATCAAACTGGCGACACCTTACGCGGGGACGGTGTCGATCGCCCGCGATCGAGTGCGCAGGATTCGATTTTTGAACAGATGTAAACGGATCGTGCTCGATCCTTACCCGCGTCATTTAGGGAACGAGGTGTTCGCCGATCTGTTCCCGCCTCGTCCCGAGGGGCCCGCGTTCGAGACGACGGTCGATATTCCCGCCGATACGACATGGCGGAACGCGTCGATCGCGATCGACGCGGTTCAGGTCGTCGGGATCTCGGGAACGCCCACCTTTTCCGAAAAGGTGCGGAAGGGAGAGCTGCGGACGAACGTCAAGCTCGACGGTAAGGTGATTGATTATTTAAATCGGCATGTAACGACGAAGAACGACTCTCCGATCAGGATTCGCGCCCCGATCACCGACGGGCTTTTGACGCCTGGTCGGCATACGATTCGGCTCGAACAGCTTCCCGACGGCGATTCCCCCTCCGAATACGACGATCTGGGGATTTTGGGGGTTGCGATCGAAGCCGACGCCGCGGGCGCGGCGGATTCGAACGGAGCGAGGCGACCTTGAAAACGCTCACGCGAAGTTTGGTGTGTCACGCCCACGCCGTCGCGCGTGAGACGAACGCTCATTCGGTGCTGCTTTACGCCGACGTGATCGACGAAAAAGACGAACTCGCGGGCCTGATCGCCGACGTCGATTTTCGCGTGATTCTCGTCTCGCGGCGCGCCGATTTTCAAATACCCGTTTCGGATGAACGTAAAGGTTTATGTTCGGTCGTTCGGGTGCCTGATTTTCCGATGACGCGCGCCGGCCAGATCAAGATCGCGACGCTCGTCGCCGCGACCGAAAGCCTGTTGAAGGCGGGCGAGCGCGTCGTCTGTCTGACGGGGATCGACGGATCGGGAGCCATTGATACAATTATGGTTTTGGATCTCGGCAGCGAGCTCGAGTTGTTCGCGTCGACCGCGGCCGAGCCTCCTCCCCCCGACGTCAAGCCCGCGGTTTTCGAGCGGCTTCTCACGATCGCTTGCGAACTTGGGCTCGAGGGGCGCGAGGGACGTCCCGTGGGGACGATCTTCATCCTCGGCGACGACGCGACCGTCCTCTCGCGCAGCAGACAACTTGTGATCAATCCCTTTCATGGTTATCCCGAAGAACAGCGCAACATCCTCGACGCGCGGCTCGAGGAGACGATCAAAGAATTCGCGGCGATCGACGGAGCGTTCGTGATTCGAGGCGACGGCGTGCTCCTTTCGGCGGGGCGTTATCTCGCGCCCCAGGACAAACCCGAGGAACCCCTCCCCAGGGGCCTCGGCGCTCGCCACGAAGCCGCCGCGGCGATAACCTCGGATTCGACCGCGATCGCGCTCTGCGTCTCGCAATCGACCGGATCGGTCTCGATCTTCAAACAAGGACGACTCGTCGCCGACATCCAAAAACCGAGAAGTCGAAGCCAAACCGAGTTCTGAGTATCCTTGCGGGATGTCGGAGGGCTCAAACTTCAAGATCAGGAGAAAGCGGGAGAACGGAATAGGCGCCGTCTTGTGTGGCGAGTCGCATTCATTATGATTGCATAAATCCGGGCGGAGGATAGGGAGACGTGGCCACACGCCCCGAGCGCCGATCCGCCGGCCGAGACCGAAGGTGTGAGGTTCGATGTCGATCATATACGCACATTTTGAATGGAGGAAAAGCGATCAATCGGTTCGTGAAATCAAAGGCCTTGATACTTCGTTTATCGTAGAACCTGTACATATTCCGCCGAGTCGTACCTTTCTGTAACGTTGTTCATCCGGGTTGGAACGGTATAACACGGTTCGAGAAGTTTCATTACCCTCTGGAGCGGCGCATCATGAACTTCGTCTACGAATCCGAGTCGGGGGAAAGTTTCGACGATCCTACCGAGAACGACCTTGACCAATTGCTTTCTGATCTTGATGGCGTGGGGAACAGTTTCGCTTATCTCACTCGTTCCGACGGGAGCTATGTCCAGGTTGGAGGAGGCCCGTCGAATTTCACCGTCGAGTGGCGTGAGATTCGACATGACGGCACATTCACACATCTCAAGGCGTCATTGCCCGGAAGAGAATCCGATGAGCGTCGATTAACGATCGGTGGAGCGAGCGTATCCGTCCGAGCGGATCAACTTCTTGATCTGTCTTTGGTTCAGCGGATCTTCCGATCTTTCCGTGGCGGCGTTGAAGCTCCCAAGTCCGTCATCCGGCAAGACATTACCGCGATGTTCCAAGAGTCGAGCTGATCGCTCGTTAGCCCCGATTTTTTCGTATACCCGACTTCGAAAGAATTGAAATATCATCTTGACAAATATATTTTGTCAATTGGTTCAGGCTGATTCGGTCGCCGGGGCGTAAGTTTCAGACCCGGCGTGTTTTAGACTAAAAAGATGCGTATGATATCAAAACATGATAGTATCAAGTAAAGATCTCTTATCCATTGGAGGCGAAGAAAAGCGGCTGTTTCGGTCGAGTCACGCCTTCGCGTGTCTTAACCTATGATGGAGTGATCAAGCTCACGGCTCTCGGGATTCTTCCGTTTTTGATCATATGGATCTGAAACTTGGACGGATCGTTTTGCGGATATGACCCGACCTCGACGGTGGTATGAACCCCTCCGACCGCCCATTCGAGCAAATATTTGTGAGCATCAACAAATAAAAGCCGGCTCACCAGGAGGTTCGCCCTCCCACAAGAGTTCTCCGATGCAAATTATGTCGCCGATGCGATTGGATTCGATCGCGGCGGATCAGAATAATCGAAAAGCCGGCTCACCAGGAG
>JAJYWB010000066.1 GCA_021791715.1 Planctomycetota bacterium
CCGGTGAGCCTCTTTTGAAAATCCCTATTGAATATGAGGTTTTGATCGCATGGTGAATAAATCATATCAAGCCGGCTCACCAGGAGGTTCGCCCTCCCATAAACGGGTTGGCCCTCCCAATAACGGATTCGCCCTCAAATCCCCCGAATTTTTCTGTTTGGGAGGGCGAACCTCCCGGTTAGCCTCTTTTCGTAATCTTCGGAGATTAGGCCGTTTATTCGGTGAATAGTCGCAAACATCATTATGCGGCTCACCAGGAGGTTCGCCCTCCCAATTTCGGGCTCGCTTTCAAATCCCGCCGAAAGATTCGATGATCTTTCCGTATAGCCTCTGAATTCCACTTCTCGATTCCTCGGCTAATTCGGAAATCGCTCTTCGCGCTTTTGTCGGATTGTGCTACGAGAAGATTCTACCGGAAATTTATGGACGCGACGAATCCAGTAACGGGAGGCGCGATGAAAACTCAATCGATTATCGGCGACCGTCTTTCCTCTCGAATGGATGGTATTGATGCGATTCGTCGCCCGCTCGGGGGGCGATTCACCCGCTCGGCGATTCTCGCCGTCGCCCGAATCGCCGCCGTTTCTTTCGCGGCGTCGATCTTGCTTTCGGCTCACTCGAAACACGCGATCGCGGCCGATGATTCGATCAGGCCGATTCCCGTCGTTTTCGTCGATCCGCCGAACACGTCCGAGACCGCAGGCCCTAATTCCTCTGAGTCGTTGCGAAAGTCGGTCGAAAAAGATCCGACGAACTCCAAATACCGCGCCGATCTTGGAGAGGCGCTCTCGGAAGAAGGGAAATTCGACGAGGCGATCCGGGAATATCGTGAAGCGATTCGACTCGACGACAAGAACATCGAGGCTCGCTTAAGGCTCGGATCTTTGCTCGTTAAAACATATAAATATAGCGTTGCGGAAGAGGTATTTCGACACGCGGTCAAGCTCGATCCCAAGAACCCGATCGCCCGGCTCAAGCTCGCACTAACGCTACAATGTCAACGCAAGTTCGCCGAGGCGATCGGCGAATATCGAGCCCATCTCAAACTCAATCACGGGGAAACCGAAGACGATCAAACGCTGGAGTTGATAGCACATTTGTATCTTGGATTAGCGATGTATCAAAACGGCGAGATCGTTTCGGCTTTCAAGGAATATCAAACATTCTTGAGCAAATTCTATGTTTTCGCCGCGGAGGATTTTTCAAGCATGTTTTATTGTTGTGGGCAATATCTGATACAACACGAGAAATACGACGACGCGTTGGCGATGAATCGAGAAGCCGTTCGTCTCGTTCCCTCGTTCGCCGAGGCTCGGTTATCGCTCGGCTTTTTATTGGTGAAGCGCCGCGCCTACAAAGAGGCGTCGGAACAGTTGATCGAGTCGATTCGACTCCAGCCCGAGATCGAACACGCGCACAATCTTCTCGGCCTTTGCCTTGAATTCCAAGGCCAACTCGAACGGGCGGTTCAGGAGTATCGCGAGGAATTGAAGCACGAAACCGCTTATAAAGAAACATTCCTCAATATTACAAGAGTTCTTGATAAGCTCGAACGCAATCAGGATATCATTAAAGTGAGTGAGCAATGGATCAAGCGTTATCCCGGCGATTCGACGGCGCATTATCTTTTAGGCAGGGCCTTGTTCATCGCCGGAGAAAACGAAAAAGCTTCGAAGGAATTAGAGGAATCGATCTTCATCGACCCCAAACTCGATTGCGCCTATTACTTTCTGGGACGGATCGCATCGAGCAAAGGCCGCTTTGCCGAGGCGTTAAAATTCTACGAAAAAGCCGACGAGTCGGGATCGAAACGAGCCGATTGGGATTGCCCCACGAAATGGTTCATCGCGGACACGAAGCGTATGATCGCCGCCGAAGATCGTCTCAAAGAATACGCCGCGGAACGATATCACCCAAAAAGCAGAAGAGAATATGTAGGCATGCTTATTATTGCGGAGTTCAAAGGATTTTATCGATCCAACGTAAGATTATTTGAAGAATATTCGAATCGAGGATCGGCCGCCGAAATTGATCCCGTCGGCGCGATCCGTCGATGGGTTCCGCTCGCGGCGGCGCTCGCGGGTTGCGGCTACGGCGTCGACGCTCATCGAGCCGACGAAGTCGATCTCAGGCGATTGAGGAGGAAAGCTTTGGAATGGATGAGCGCCGATCTCGCCGATATGACCCGCGAATTCGAAAAGAACCCCGATTCCGCGGTAAGGATTCGGCAAAATCTTGAATGCTGGTTCATCGATTTCAGGCTTTCGGCGATTCGAAGCCTCGGTAATGATATGATTACACAAGAGCTAGGTCCTCAAACTTCGATTCCGATCACCGGCGCCGTATCCAACGAGATCGCTCAAACTTCGTTCTATCCGAACGAACCGAAACGCGCCGAACACTCGTTCCTGAAAGATCACGATCAAATTCACGGTTCGCCGCTAAAAGCAATCGTAAACGATCAATCTCCGCGCGTTGCAAATCGAAGCGATTTACCCGCACCGATCATCGTCGAATCGCGGGCCATGTTTTTTAAGGATATCAACGGTAATCTCATCGATATCCATCCTCCCGAATCGTTTCACTTCACCGAAGACGAACGCGCCGAATGGAAACGCTTCTGGAAAGAAGCCTCGGTTCTCATGCGCAAAGTCGGCGGTCGGAATTCTCTCGAGCCGAGCACGAGGTCGGTCATCCTCCAAAAATAAGATTTGCATGGAAGATAATCAACGTATATAATAACATGAATAAAAATTATGCAATGGTAATTTTAGGCAAGAGTCGATTCGATCATTCGATTTTTTCGGCGAAGAATATCGAGCTCATTCCCAGGGGTTCGTCGTGATGTTTTTTCCGCATCGCTCTTGACGATTCGTCGCAAAATCGTTTATGAACTCGAATTTATCATGGACGAGACGATTATTTCACGTCGAGACGTTTCCGGCGAGTCGACCGACGATTCGACTTCGCTCGTCGATTCCCCGCGAATCGCTCGAATCGCGGCGATCGCGGCCTGGTTTTTCATCGTCCTGGGGATCGGCCTGCGGCTCTTTCGTTTCGGGATGAATTTCCCGCTTTGGGGCGACGAGGCGTTTGTCGCGGTCAATCTGATCGAGCGAGGTTTTCGCGAACTCGCCAAACCGCTCGATTACGGTCAAATCTGCCCGATTCTGTTCCTTTGGATCGAGCGCGCGATCATCCTTCGACTTGGCGTTCACGAATGGTCGCTCAGGCTTTTCCCGCTGTTATGCGCGGTTGCGAGCGTCGGTCTTTTTTATCGCGTGATGAGTAAGTTCATAAAAGGGACGCCCGTCGTTCTCGCGACGGCGATTCTCGCGGTCAGCTTTCATCCGATTCGCCATAGCGCCGAAGTGAAACCGTACGCGTCCGACTTGCTCGTCGCGCTCGTTCTCATGGGGCTCGCGTTCGATTGGCTGAGGGATCGGTCGCGGTTGCGAGCGTTATGTCTGCTCACGCTCCTATCGCCTTTCGCTCTCGCGCTGTCGCATCCCGCGGCGTTCGTGCTGGGAGGGATTTCACTCGGACTGGCGCTCCCGGTCGTGCGAACTCGTTCTTTAAAAACGGGGCTTGTGTTTATCGCGTTCAATTTCGTCACGCTCGCGTCGTTTCTGATCCTTTATAAACTGGTAACAAGTTCACATGAAATGGTCCATTCCTATGGATTGCGGGCGTATTGGGCGAATTCGTTCCCGCCGACCGATTCGCCGTTGCGGTTGCTGATCTGGTTGATCGATTCGCACACGGGGACGATGCTCGCGTATCCCGGAGGCGGGAAGAACGGAGCGAGCACGGGGACGTTGCTGCTGTGCCTCTTGGCGGTCTTCGGGCTCGTTCGTGAGCGTCGCGGTGAGATCGCGGTGATTTGTCTGGGGCCGTTCGCTCTGGCGCTCGTCGCCGCGTTTCTTAAGCGGTATCCGTACGGCGGCGAGGCTCGGCAGATGCAGTTTCTGGTTCCGGCGATCTGCCTGCTCGCCGGAATCGGCGGAGCGCGGCTGATCGATAAGATCAAGCAAATACACAAACGAATGAACGTATACGGAATTGTGATGATTTTATTGATCGTGATCGGAGTCGTTCCGCTCGTGTTGGACTCGCGTCATCCGTATCGCAGGCTGTATGATCGACAGGCGAGGGATTTCGCCAGGGGGTTTTGGAGCGAGCAGGAGCGTGAGGCCGAGGTCGCTTGCTTATGCATGGATTTTGGTGTGAAGAGCGCGCGTTCGCTCAACTTGCGGACGGCGATTTTCGTGAGCAATGAGACGATGTATTCGAGCCGGAGCGTTCTCGGTCGCGGGCCTCGGTTCGAGGCGGTTTCGGCCGATCGGCCGCTTCGGTGCGTTCTTTACGACGAGACGAGCCCCGACGATCCCCGAGTGATATCTTGGTTCAAAGAAATGAGCTCGCGATATCGCTTTCGCGGTCGCAAAGAGGTGAGCATCGCATCATCCGATTATTTTGAACGCCCCAAAACCGAGCATTGTTATATCTATGAATTTATACCTTATGACGAACGCATGGGCGCCCGGGAATTCGCGCGGGGGAAGCGATCCGGCGGTCGCGGCGAGCGTTCGTACTAACCTTTTTCGTTCGCGTGTTTTCGCTTCGCGGCGAGGCTTATCGTCGCTCTTATTGTTCACGGCGATCTTTTTGGGATTCGGGGTGATTTCGACGCGAGGAGAGCCTCCCGCGACTTCGTTTCGGGTCCGGATCGTCAGGCCGGACGAGCAATGGAGGCGGGCGATCGCGTTGTTCGAGGGATCGAAGGCCGCGAATCCCGCGGCGGCGCTCGCGGCTTGGCGGAATGGACGCGGCGGCGAGGTTAAGATGTCGAAAGGCATGCAAGCTTTGATCGCATGTTTCAACCCCGCGATGATCGACGAAACGAGGCTTCTCGACGGTTCGGAGCTCGATCTCGGTTGGGACGGCGACGGATCGATTCATTGGCGTTTTTTGATCCCAAAAGACGACGGCACGTTCTCATCGCTCGCGACGGCTTTCGCGCTCACCGAGGGACAAAGCGAACCCCCGATCGGATCGATTCCGGTCGATCGATTGCGCAAGCCCGACGGCCCGCTCGCGGCGCGAGGGCCCAAAGGAACCGCGGTCGCGAACACCCGCCCGGCGCTTGTCGACGCGCTCGATCGAGGGGTCGATCCCGCGGCTCCATCCTTATTAAAATCAGGTTTATCAGTTCATATCAAGTCGACGGCGCTCGCCGATTCCAGGGCGCCGATTTGGGCGCGACGAATCGGCGCGACGATCGCCGCGTTCGGCGGTCGCGAATTCGTCGCCGAGGCGGGATTTCAAGGTGAAGATATTGCAATCAAAGTACATTTAGTTACAAGCAATCTCCGATCGATCGTCGCGGTTCCGCGGGCGATCGAGCCCGAATGGCTTGATTGGATTCCGAAAGAGCGAACGATCGCGGCGGTTTCGTTCGGGCTCGATTCGGATCGAGGGTCGTGGGATCGGCTTTTTGAGCTTGCCGATCGGATCGAGAAGATCGATCCGAACAAGGCGGGCGCCGCGCCCGCTCGGCTTAGGCTCAATTTGTTGATCACGGCGACCGCGGGGATTCAGCCCGATCTCGACCTTTGGCCCAAGCTGAAGGGGGTTTCGGCGTTCGTCGTCGCGGGGCGCGATACCGGGCGTGTCGATACGGGCTTGATCGCTCTTCACACCTCCGACGACGCCGCTGCGCGGAGGATCGTCAATCAATCGGCGAATCGGATCAAACGGATCAGTGGAAACCTGGTTGTTGATCAAAGAGGATCGACGACGTTGATCGCGACCGACGCGGCGACTCTCAAGGCGAGTTTGGAAGCGTTTGAGCATCCCGATCGTTCGGCGGGGAACGATCTTCGGAAGAGGCTTCCGGCGGGGTCGAGCGTCGTGCGAACGGGGGCTTTTTGGGCGGGTCGAACGCCCGGGCTTGAGGACGAGACTTCGACAGAGTTCGTCGAGGCGCTTTCCGAAACGCCGCCGATTCTCTGGACAGGGGTGAAAGATCGAGCCGGAGTCGTCGACGTCGTCGTCGCGAGCGGTCTCAAGGAGACGATCGGGCGGTTTCTTGATAAACTGCCGCTGAAAACCCCCGTCGACGGCGGCGAGAACGAGAATCGTCAATAAAAAACTATATGCATAAGTTAAATAAATGTAAAAACAATCGGATGCGGGTTTTCAATACTAGAAACTAAAAATCTCAATGATACGCGCCGGTCGCTTCGCAACCTCAAGAAAACAATCTTGTGGTTATGTTTTTCTAATTCGTTGTGTGAATATCTCTCACGCGAGGCGTTCGGCGTCGTGCGTTTCGCCGATCGCGGGGGGACGGCGGGTTTTGTCGTGAATGTGCCCCGCGTCGAAACGTTCGCCGATGTAGTGCCGGCGCACCTCGGCGTTGTTGATGATCTCTTCGCGGTTTCCCTTGGCGAAAACGCGTCCCTCGCGGATCAGGTAATTGCGGTCGGTGACCTCGAGAGTCTCGCGGACGTTATGATCGGTTAATAATATTCCCAGATGATGAACCTCGGCGAGTTCGCGGATCGTCTCCTGGATCTCGCCGACGGTTTTGGGGTCGATGCCGGCGAACGGTTCGTCGAGGAGGATGAGTTTGGGCTCGGTGATCAGGCTGCGGGCGATCTCGAGCCTGCGCCGCTCGCCGCCCGATACGCGCTGGGCTTTCGTCTTACGAATATGTGTTAAACCGAATTGTTTGAGCAGTTGTTCTTGCCGTTCCTTGCGTTGTTTGCGGTTCATATCGACGCGCGTTTCAAGAATCGCCATCAGGTTGTCTTCGACGCTGAGGAGGCGGAAGACGCTCGCCTCTTGCGCCAGGTAACCCATGCCGGCGCGAGCGCGCTGGTACATCGGTAATTTGCTGATATCCTTGCCGTCGAATACGACCGCGCCGCCGTCGGAATCGATCAGGCCGATCGTCATCCGGAAGCTCGTCGTCTTGCCGGCGCCGTTGGGTCCGAGGAGGCCGACGACCTCCCCCTGATCGACCTCGAAATCGACTCCCGAGACGACCTGACGGCGACCGTACCATTTCTGTAAGCCGCGAACTTCGAGTAACGCCACGACCGATCCTCCTTGACCAGCATTCGTTGATATCGTGAAACGATCCTTCGAGTTTTCGTATCGATGAGCGGATCCATTTCATCGGATCCATTTCATCCGTTCGACATAGGGACGAAACGGGACGACCATATCGCGGGAAAGGGGAATTTTGGGTCCGAAGGGGACGGCGTGGGGCCAGTAGACGAAGAACGCCTTGCCGACGAGGAGGTTTTCGGGAACCTCCCAACTTTCACGATGCTGATCGTCCCATCCCTGCCCGATGCCGTCGGGGTCGTAATTGGGATCGAACCGATCGAGCGTTTGCCACGCGCGGCCGTCGCGGCTTTTGGGGCTGTTATCTCCCATCGCCATATAATGACCCGGCGAGATCGAGTAATCGTGCGCCTTGACGTTCGAGAGCGGTTGGAACCGCGACGGATCGGCGAGCGCGTCGAGCATCTCGATCGCGTCGCCGGGCGCTCGATCCCATAACTCGTCGTAATCGGATCGATTGGGGAATTGAGTGTAATACACGTCACGCGTAATCACAAGATCGGATACTTGAATTTTAGCCGAACGGGCCGCGACGCCGACCGGTTCAAGGTCGAGCTTGGAGGGAGCGACCGCGGTTCGCGCGCCGTCGTTATACGACCAGCCGTCGCCGAACGGAAGCGAGCCGTCGACCCAGAGCGTGAGCCTGCCGTCGACGTTGGCGAAGCGAACTTCGTGCGTTCCGGCCCCCTTGAACGCGGTTTGAGCGACGGTCTCGAACACGTCGGCGCCGCTCGTGAGCCGAGCCTCGCCCGTCGCGAGGTCGATCTCGCAACGGTGAATCACGCCGCCGCGAACGAGCCGAAAGGCGATCGAACCCGAGGTCGATTCGACCTTCACGCGGCACGAAAGCGTTAAATCGCCCACCCAGTGAGGCTGATACCAATCGCGATCCTCGCGCCGGCTCGCGTTAAGGTTGGTATTATAAGCATAAAAGTCGGTGATTAAACTGGCGCGCGGCGGTCGCGGCGCGGGCCGTTTGTTTTTGGCGGCTTCCCATTGTTCGGGATCGGGGACGAGATTGCGGTATTTGAGTTCGGTCCAATGATCCGACGCCGAGCACGCGAACGCGCCCGGTCGGGGCTCGGTCCAAGCTTTTTCGTCGTCGCCGGTCCATCTTTTCCATTCGGGACCCGCGAGATCGCGCGGACGATACCGATCGTCATACACGGGCATTTGCATCGCTAATTGATGAAAAAGCGGTTTGCGCTCGATCTGAAAAGGCTCGTTCGAGCCGCGCGGGCGCGTGAGAACGTCTCCCGCGTAAATGCGAACGTCCTCGCCGGGAAGGCCGATCAATCGCTTGATGTAATCGACCTCGGGCTCCTCGGGATAATGAAACACGAAAACATCCCACCGCTTGGGCTTGCTCGCGCCCGGCAAAAACGGCAGTTCGTAGGGGAACTTCATCACCAGAATCCGATCCCCCTTGAAGCTCGGCTCGCCGCCGATCTTCGCCTGATACCGACAATTCACGCACGTGCCGTATTCCACCATCCGCTCGGAGGCGTTGTAAGAAGCGGGCAGCTCGACCTCGTCGGAAGCGTTCACCGCGTAAACGAATCCACATTCAGGACAAGTGATTTCTTTATGACGTCCCATCAGCGTCGGCGCCATCGATCCCGTGGGGATGACGAACGCCTCGGCGACGAAGCCGCGGATCAGGATCGCCAGAACGATCGCGAAGACGATCTGTTCGAGCAGCGTTTCCTCGCGGGGCGGAATCGGCGTGGTTGAGGCGGCGGGAGCGGCCGCTTCGGTCGACGAGCGAGCGGGGTTCGAACTCGCCGCGGGGCGGGAATTCGAGTTCGCCGCGGCGGCTTCGGTTGAAGGTTTCGCCGAGGCTTCGCTCGCGGTCGATCCCAGGGTCGGCGTTTCAGCGGATTTCGAGGGGCTTTGGCTCATCGATCGTATGGGTCCCGTCGTGGAGGAGGAACGCGGTTACACCGCCTTTGGAATCCGAGCGAGCGACCTACCTAACGAACATAACGGATTTTCGTCGGGTCGGGAATCCAATATGTGGCGCGGCCGAAAACCTTAAGGGGCGCCGCCTGGCTTGGCAGATGCACAAGGAACGGCTTGCCGATCAGATCGTCGCCGTGAATCACCGGAGATTTAGGCCAAAAACGCGAATCGTTCGAGATCGGGCTGTTATCGCCGAGGACGAAATATTCGTCGCGTCCGAGCTTGTAAGGTTTTTCAACCGCGATCGACCGTCTGGGTGTTTGAAGGAGGTTGGGGGTGTAATATAAGTCGCGATAGAGCTTCACGCCGCGAACGACGACGCGGCCGGTCCCTTCGACGCCGATCGAAAGGGGGGCGCCCGCGCTCACTTTGCCGAAACCGGGCGCGGTGTCGTCGACGATCGGATCGAGCAACGGTTCGCCGTCGAGCAACACGGTAAATTCACGATCGAACGTCGAAGCCTCGATCTTGCGCCATCTCGGCTTACCGGGAGGAGTCGATTGGACTCCGTTCAACGCGTGCTTGACGCTTCGTGAGCGGCCGTCGGTCGTCGCCTCGATCGCGCCTCGGCCGTCGACCGGAATCCGCACGGTTTGCTTGCCCCCGCCGCCGATCAAACGAATCCAAACCGCGTCGACGCCCGGCTCGACCGCGAACTCCCCCTCGAACATCAAATCATCCACATGATTTTCAGCCGTTAGATCCCCGCCGTTATACGAATAAAAATCGCGGATCGGCCCGTAAGCGGTGCGATCGGGAGCGAAATGATGATATTCAAGCCAATCGATCAATCGCATATGTCGATTCATGGGCGATCCGGCGATTTGCGTGGCTATTTTTCCGAGAGGGTCGCGTCTGAGCGTCGTCCCGGCGATCGTCCAACCCGATCTTGAAGGCCCGCGGAATGCTCCCCGGCGCGGCGTCCAGCGAGGAAATTTATCGGCGTCGGCCGGGGGGTAATCGTTGTCGTAAACCAAAACACGAGCCGCGCGACGCTCGGACACCGTTTTCCTCGCGATCGATCCATTAATATAAATATCGCCTGCGACGATCTGGATGGATTCTCCGGGCAGCCCGACGACGCGTTTGACGTACGATCGGCTCGGTTCGTGAGGGCTCTGAAAAACGACGACCTCCCAGCGGCGGGGAGATCGGAATTCATACAAAAACTTTTGAACAAGTAAGCGATCGCCGTCGCATTCGATCGTCGCGTCGTCGTCGCGCCGATCCTGTCCGCAATTGGGGCAAACGAGGCGTCCCGATCGCCCCTCGTCGTCGACTCCGACGACGAAGCGGAATCGACAATTGGCGCAGGTGGCTTCGCGATGAACGCCCAGCAGCGTGGGCGCCATCGATCCGGTCGGCACCACGTAAGCCTCGACCGCGAACGTGCGCGCCGCGACGACGCACATCGCCAGAGCCGCCAGGAATTCGACCGTTTGACGCAAGACGGCTCCGCCGTCTTCGGGCCGCGGGGTCGAGTCGTTTCTCTCGATCGAATTCGAGTTCATAGGGACACCACGAGAACGAGGGACATCCCGAAGCGACGTTCCGGTTTATTCTTCGCCGGAATCGAGGATCGACAAGAAAGCGTCTTGCGAGATTTCGACGTTGCCGACCTGCTTCATTCGCTTTTTGCCTTCCTTCTGCTTTTCGAGCAGTTTCCGCTTGCGGGTGATATCGCCGCCGTAGCACTTCGCGGTGACGTTCTTGCGCAACGCCGAGATCGTTTCGCGGGCGATCACGCGACTGCCGATCGCGGCCTGAATCGCGACCTCAAACTGATGTCTGTCGATTTCTTGCCGAAGTTTCTTCACGAGCTTGCGCCCGCGACGATCGGCTTGCGCCCGGTGCACCACCACCGAGAGCGCATCGACCTTCGATCCCGCCACCAGGATATCGAGTCGACACAAATCGCCGACGCGATAACCGAGCAACTCGTAATCCATCGTTCCGTAGCCGCGAGTCATGCTTTTAAGCTTATCGTACAGGTCGTAGATCATCTCCGCCAGCGGCAGTTCGTAGCTCAAAATCGCGCGGGTGGGAGTGATGTACTCGGTTTTGAGGTATGTTCCGCGGCGATCCTCGCAAAGCTGCATAATCGCACCGATCGACTCGGCGGGGAGGATGAAATCGACCTTGGCGATCGGCTCGCGGAATTCCTCGATAAAGCCGGGATCGGGAATGCGCGTCGGGTTCGAGATATGAAGCGTTTCTCCTTTAACGGTTACGATCTCGTAAGTGACGTTGGGCGCGGTCTGCACGAGCGAGAGATTGCTTTCGCGCTCGAGCCGCTGCTGAACGATCTCCATGTGAAGCATGCCGAGGAACCCGCAGCGAAAACCGAAGCCGAGCGCGTCGGATGTTTCGGGTTCGTAGGTGAAGCTCGAATCGTTGAGCGAAAGCTTTTGAAGCGCCGTGCGTAAATCTTCAAATTGATTGTGCGACGCCGGGAAAAGACCGCAAAAGACGACCTGCGCGGGCTCGGCGTAGCCCGGCAAAGGCTCGGTCGCGGGTTTGGCGGCGTCGGTGATCGTATCGCCGATTTTCACATCGGAGAGCTTTTTGATATTGGCGACGACGTATCCGACCTCTCCCATGCCCAGATCGTCGCACGCGACCTCGCGCGGCCGGAACCTGCCGAGCGCGGTGACCTCGTGTTCGGACCCTTGGGCCATGAGCCGAATCTTTTGCCCCACGCGGATCGAACCGTCGACCACACGAATATATGTAACGACTCCTTGATAATCATCAAATTTGGAATCGAAGATCAGCGCTCGGAGCGGAGCGTCGCTTTTTCCTTTGGGGGGAGGGATTCGTTCGATCAAGGCGCGGAAGAGTTCGGGAACGCCTTGGCCGGTTTTACCGCTGACGCTGAGGACCTCGGCGGGGTCGATCCCGAGCGTCGCCTGGATCTCCTCGCGGATCTCGTCGGGCCGAGCCGTTTGAACGTCGATTTTATTGAGAGCGGGAACGATCGCGAGGTCAGAGCCGATCGCGAGGTAGGCGTTCGCCACCGTTTGCGCCTGTACGCCCTGGGTTGCGTCGACGAGCAAAATCGCCCCCTCGCAAGCCGCGAGGCTGCGCGATACTTCATAGTGAAAATCGACGTGGCCCGGAGTGTCGATCAAATTCAATTCGTATGTTTTATTATCAAGTGTGTAATGGATCGACACGGCGCGGGCCTTGATCGTGATGCCGCGTTCGCGTTCGAGGTCCATGTCGTCGAGCATTTGCTCGCGAAATTCGCGCTGGGTGATCGCGCCCGATTGGAGCAAGAGCTGATCGGCGAGCGTGCTCTTGCCGTGATCGATGTGCGCGACGATCGAGAAATTTCGGATCAATTTGGGGTCGTAGGCCATATCGGTCGAGGGTCCGGCGAGAATGTGGAGTCGGGTCCAGTATCGTCACGCTTGGATCAGGGTTTAATGCGGGTCGGGTTGTCGGATATTCAACGGCTCAACTCGGCGTCCAAGTTTCGCGAATTCCAGGTCGAGGAACGTCGCGATTTGTATCATGAGGTAATCTCATTTTGAAGCGAAATCGCCCGCTCCGAGAACGGCTCATTGCGCGTCGGCTTTCGCTTTGAGCCGTGCGCAACCCGCGGCGCCGATAAAGCCCGCGTCGCCGCCGAGCTGGGCGTATTCGATCCGCGTTTTCGCCGCGGGGACGGGAAACGCGAGCTTTTGAATCTCGGCCCGAATCTGGTCGAGAAACTTTTCGCCCGCGGCGATCATCCCCCCACCGAATAATACGATATCGGGATCGATCGTGTGCATCAAACTGACCGCGCCGACCGCGAGATAGCGCGCCGTTTCGCTCATCAATCTCGTCGCGAGCGGGTCGCCCGCCTCGGCGGCGTCGTGAATCGTACGACTTGTCAGTTCGTCGTGATTGTGCAAATCGGCGAGCGCCGACTTGGGATTCTCGGCGAGCGCTTCGACCGCTCGCTTGACGAGAGCCGTCGCCGAAGCGTAAGCCTCGAGATGCCCGAACCGGCCGCACGAGCACTTCCTGCCGCCGTCCATCTGAATGATGATATGCCCGCACTCGGCGCCGTGGCTGTGTCGCCCTTCGATCACCTTGCCATGATCGATGATTCCACAACCGATCCCCGTGCCGAGTGTAAACATGACGAGGCTGTTCGTGCCGCGCCCGGCGCCCGACCAGTATTCACCGTAAGCCGCGGCGTTGGCGTCGTTTTGAAGGATCGTCGGCTTCGAGAGAGCCTCGCCGAGACGGAGCCGGATTGGAAAATTAACCCAACCAGGCAAGTTGGGAGGGTCGAGCAACAGCCCCTCCTGAATATCCATCGTGCCCGGAGAACCGAGACCCACCGCGTTGATTTGGGACCAATCGAGCCCGCTCGCCTTGACGGCGCGGTTTCCCGCTTCGACGAGATTGCGAAGCCCAATCTCCGGGCCGCGCTCGGCTTCCGTCTCGATGCTGATCCCCTCGAACCGACGGCCGAGGTCGTCGACGACCCCGCTTTTAATGTTCGTCCCTCCCAGGTCGATCCCCAGGTAAAACGGCGGCTGACGCTCCTCCGCGCTCATTCCGATCTCCCGAGAGCTTTAATCCCTTGCAAAATGAGAGACTTACTGTATCGCACGACGCCGTTCGCGGTCAATCCGACCGCGGAGTTCGATCCGATTAGTTCATCTCGATATGTTAAATACAGGTAAGCTTGGAAGCCAAGTCTTACCGCTCTCTCGATCGGCGATTCACTGTCTTGAATGAGGTTTAAAAACCCGATCGAGATATTGGATCGGTTCAAACGAGCAATGACGGCGCGTGTTTGTCCTTAAAAAGCTCGCGGTTTGATCTTTCCGCATCAAGGTAGGCCGAGCAGATCTTTCCAATCGGTCGCTTTGAGGATTCGACGGATCGATCGATGAATCCGGTCGAGATCGTCGATCGCTTTGATTGTCTTTCGAATCGCTGCGTTGGGAGGCCCGAACTTTACCTTGCCGACCTCGAGTAGAAGCTCGCGCGCTTCTTCGAGTCGACCTTCCTTGATACCTTCCTTGATACCTTCTTTGATTCCTTGTTTACGACCCTCCGCAAGACCCTCCGATTTCCCCTCCTCGACGATCATTTGATAGAACGACGACTCTCGCAAAACATTCATTGATGAGAGCCTCCCCTTGAGTTGTTCGATTTGGTCTTGGCCGATCCGCATCCCGGCCAGGAGGAGCGAAGCCGTCATGATTGTACTCGCGGTCGACGGTTTTGTCTCTCGGGTTATTCGTTCGTCGACTCGCTCTAAAATGGCGGGAACTTCCTCGTCGGAGATGTTCGCCAACGAAGCGATCGGCAAAATCGCCAAATCGCCTTCCAAAATCGATTCGGCCTCGAACTCCCAAACCCTGATGATCGGGTAACGGAACGTGGAAACGACCCCGAAATTCTTCACCTTTCGCGTGTAACGACCCGTCAAATAAGCGGCGTCGGCCGATTTGCGTAAGAGCACCAGAACGCTCAAAACGGGAATCTTATCGTCCCTTCCCACGAGAAAATTGTATTGATTCATCCGCCAGGGCATCTCGGGATCCGGGCCCGATTGAAGCTCGATGTGCGCGAGATAGGGATCGGCGCCGTCGATCAGAAAGAGCTTGTCGACATCGGATTTCAGCGTCGAGACCTCGCTGTCGACCACGACGACGGGTCCGTCGGGATCGATCCCGAAGCGTTTCAACCAGGCGACCGGATTTTGCTCCATAATCATTTTCATGGTGATATCATAGGGCTTATGCATCGGTATCGCCCCCAAGGCGTAGCGGATCCGAAGAAATCTTAATCGAAACCGCCTCCTTATATGAATCCGATCTTCGCCTCAATCTTAGATATGTATCGAATCACGATCTATTTTGCACGCTTCCAGCCGCATTATCGCGATAAGCTCCCTCGATTCGTATCCGCGCCCCCTCTAATGATAAATAATAAATTAAATCATTGTGCATCAAAGACGCGATTAAATCGAGGATTTCGCTCGTCGACTCGTCGATGTCGACGCGATGCGTCGCTCGGTTGCGAGTCTTGGTAATTGATTATTTATATGTTCTGCAACAAAAATGCTCGCCGGTTAAATCTATCAGATCAAATCATCGTCATCAAGCGGAGGCCTGCGGATCGTTCGTTCGCCGTAATCGTGTCTTCGCTCACGCGATTCGGGAAAGTGAGGTCGATGATAAGGCGATCGCCGGCCGTGATCGGTCGCGGGATCGACCGTCGTCTGAGCCGCGCCCGGAGCGTTCGTTTGAGGAGAAAGCATCGCGATCGCGTCGACCGTCTCGGCGCCAAGACGATCGAGCGAAGCGGCGAGTTTTTCAATCTTTCCCATTAAACCGTCATAAAAAACGAGAGCGATCGTGCCGAGAGCCACTCCGGCGATGCAAGGGGTGAGAGCGTGAGCGATCGCGAGGTTCCACGTCGCCGCGCGCGCCTGTGGAGTGAGGTTCGCCAACGCTCGAGCGGCGGTCGTCAATGAGCCGAGAAGCCCGATTAAAGGAGCGAGCGCCGCCACGCGTCGAAGCGTCGCGGTGTTTCGCTTCAATTGATCCGTTTCAGACCGAAGCGCAAGTCCGACGGCTCGTTCGAGATCGGGAATCGGCCGGCCCCATCGCCGCACCGCCGCGAGCGCCACACGCGCCGCCGGGCTCGGATTAAGTTCGCAGTAATCGAGCGATTTGCCCGCGTCGAGCTTCTCCTCACGAAGTCGATCAAGAAACTTGCCGCGAAACGCGGGGGGCATCACGCGGCCGGTCCGTAGCCAAACCATTCTTTCCAGCACGACGATCACGCCGAGCAGCGCCGAAGCCGCGAGCCCCCCCGTCCACACGCGATCCCACGCGGGTGTTCGGCCGTACCACAAAACGAATGCGTCTCGAGCCTGAACCAATCGGTGTGTGATTTCGCCGCCGAGCGTGCTCGGGCCGTTCTCTCCCTCGGCGCCCGCCGCCAGAATAAATACCGCGAGCGCCAATCCCGCCGCTTGAATTTTCGACCGACTCAAGATCCGTTCGAATCGCATAGGTTCGGCTTCCTTACCTCGAGACCCCGGGCCGACGGGCCGTCGCGCGGTCGACGCCCCGTCGAGTGTTATTATCGGCGAATCCGACACGATTCGTTCGTGGAACCCGCGGGATCGCTCGAAACGCGTAATCGCCATGATTCCAGAGAGAATCCAGGCTTCTTCGCCGTTTCCACGCGAACCGTCTCGGCGAATCGAAGTCTTATCAATCGATATTCCCACTTCTTAAAGCGTTCGAGCGGCTTGACCGTTCGATCGCACGATCGCTAAGATGCGTCATCGAAGGGGGCTCCGCCGGGGCGAACGTCCCCCGTCCGTTTGGCTTTCCCAGGACGATTCGGGTCATGAAGTCGAAAAAAGAAGCGCACGCTCCCGTCAAGCAGTTCGAACACGCCGAGCCGACCGTCATCCACCACTACGAGGACGATCAAACCGTCCTCGAACGCTGGGTGTGGCTCGCGCTCGATAAAGGACGTGCGTTTTGGCTGAAAATCGCGGGGGGCGTGATCCTGGTCGCGCTCGCCGCGCTCCTGCTCGGCAAGCTCCGCGCCGGCGATCCCGCGGTCGCCGAGTCCTGGAAAGAAGTCTTGCTCGCGACCTCCGCCGACGAACAACGCAAGATCGTCGACGAATTCCCCGACACCAAAGCCGCGCTTTGGACCAAACTGCGCATGGCCGAGGAACAGGTTAACCGCGCGTTCATCCAGATGCCCGCCTCGCGCGACGAAGCCCTCCCGCTTCTCAAACGAGCGTCCGATCTCTTCGTCGAGGTTCAAGAAGATTCCCGCGACGATCCCACCCTTCAGATGCTCGCCACCTACGGCCACGCTCGCGCTCTCGAAGCCCGCAACGACCTCAAACGCGCCCGCGACGAATACGCCAAAGTCGCCGAAACCTGGCCCGACACCGAACAAGGCAAAAAATCGGCCGAACTCGTCAAAATCCTCGACGATCCCGATACGATCGCCTTTTATAAACAATTGTATGAATTCAAACCCACCGAGATGACGCTCGACCCCGCCGGCCGCGGCACGTTCAACCTGCCGACGGGACATCCCCCGCTCGACGGCCCGACGATCCCCGTACCCGGCCTGAACGACCTGCTCAAAAAAGAAACCGCCGTTCCCCCCGCGCCCACGCCCGAAGGTTCCAGGGCCGCGGGATCCGCCGATCTCCCCCTCGACGTCTTCAAACCCGACGCCGATTCCTCCAAACCCGAGGATAAAAAGATCGACATCAAACCAAAGGTCGATTCCAAAAAGAGCGACCTCCCCGACGTCTTCCCCGACGCACCGGTCAATCCCCCCGCCAAAGCCGTCGATCCCGCGCCGAAAGCCGACGATTCCAAAGCCGCGGCCGCGGGCGCCGCGGCGAATCCCAAATGATGAGCGATACCCGCGGCGCGGTCCTTGAGCCAAAACCGCGCCGCGACGCCTTGAACCGAGTGCGAAGCCATGCCCCCCGAACTCTCGAAAACACCGTCCGTTTTCGAAGTCAAAGCCCGCATGACGGGTAAACGTATCGACGCTTATCTCGCAAGCCGATATCCCGATTACTCGCGAAGCGTCATCCAAAAGGTGATCGAAGCCGACGCGGTAAAAATAAACGGCAAGGTCGTCAAGGCGTCTTACCGCGTGCGCGAAGGGGATGAAATCAGCGTATGGCTTCCCGAACTCGCCTCCGACGAGATCCTTCCCGAAGACATCCCCCTTTCGATCCTTTACGAGGACGAATGGCTCACCGTCGTCGATAAACCCCCGGGGCTTGTCACCCATCCCGCCAAAGGTCACTGGAGCGGAACGCTCGTCAACGCCCTACAGTTTCACTTCGACACGCTTTCGACCGTCTCCGGAGAACAACGACCCGGGGTCGTTCATCGGCTCGATCGCGATACGTCGGGATTGATGATCGTCGCCAAAGAAGACTCGGCTCATCGCATGCTTGCGCGTCAGTTTGAACAACGAACGATCCAAAAAGAATACCTCGCGATCGTTCAAGGTAAGATCGAACGCGATTCGGATTATATCGAAAAGTTCATCGGTCCTCATCCCACGCACCGCGAAAAGACCGCGATCCGTCGCGCCGAGGACGGAGGCAAACCCGCTTCGACCTATTACGAAACGATCGAGCGATTCCGCGGCTTCTCGCTCGTTCGCTGCCTGCCGCGAACGGGTCGAACGCACCAGATACGTGTGCATATGCTGCATGTCGGTTGTCCGATCGTCGCCGACAAACTTTATTCGGGGCGCGATCGACTGACTCTCGCCGACGTCACGGGGCGCGAGGCCGATTCCGAGATCACGCTGATCGACCGCCAGGCGCTCCACGCGCGACGGATCCGCTTCGAGCATCCCGTCACGAACGCTCCGCTCGATTTCACATCTCCCGTTCCCGAGGATATGAACCGAGTGATCGCCGCGCTCCGCGAAGAAGGGCGTAAAAACGATCGACCTTGAACCCGACCCGTCGCCTCCGTTTCTTTTCATGTTTTGAATATTCTAGATTATTTTTGTGGTTGTTTCCGCGTGTCCGCGTGGTGGGGAATGAACAGGAATCGTGGCGAAACTCGAGTCCGAGATCGGTTCTCGCCGCGCGGCGTGGATCGCGACTCGCGGGAGCACACCGTTGATCGATCCTGGAGAAACCGTCGTGATTGGGATCATCCTGTTTGATCATTATCTTTTCGAAGAATGATTGCACATAACGATTGGTCGCCGCGTCTAGCGACGATTGTAATCGGACGGGACGATCCGAAACTTGGGGTAAGTCCTTGAACGAGAGAGTCGCTCATTGCGCGGACGACGACGTCCGAAGGGCGCCCGAACGACTCCCTCGTTCCCGAATCCGAATTGTCAAAGATCATCCCGCCGCGATCACACGATCGTCCGGGCACGTTGCGTTGTTGATCATGATTTCGCTTCAAGCGAACTTCATGGGCATGGAATCATCGCGAAGTTGAGCGTCGCCGAAGCGAGGTTTCTCTCGAAGATTTCGCCGCGGGTGTATTCTTCGAGGCGACGCCGATTCGTGATTGAAGCGAGGAGCGGCGGCGGTTTTGGGATCGGCGAAGCGCGTTTTGGCGCGGATTGTGTTCCTTGAGCCGACCTTTTCCTGGACGGCGAACTCTTCTGTGACGGTGAATCAGACTGGTAGGGCGAACCGTTCTGGGAGGGCGAACCTCCTGGTGAGCCGTCTTTTAATTGTTGATTTTGACAAACGCCTGCTTGTGCTGCGACTCCCCCTACCGAAATCGAGATTTCGGCGCCGATGATCCGGCTGATTGACGAACTCTTCTGTGATAACGAACCGAACTTCACGGGCGAACAGTTCTGATAGGGCGAACCGTTCTGGGAGGGCGAACCTCCTGGTGAACCGTCTTTTATTTGTTGATTCTGACAAACGCCGGCTTGTGCAGCGCCTCCCTCTCCCGGAATCAACATTTCGAGGCTATTGTTCTTCAGGGACGGCGAGTCGGTCTGGGTTGGCGAACCCGTTTGAGAGGGCGAACCTCCTGGTGAGCCGCTTCCGGATATATTGGAATTTTGCTCGGACAAACCCGAAACGGGACGACGAACATCCTGGTGCAACGGATTCCCTTTGTTATAAGAATCGAGAGTGATACACGCCATAACGAGCCGAGAATCGTCGGATTCCTGATCGACGTCGATAAGACGGCTCACCGGGAGGTTCGCCCTCCCATTAAGATCCTTTGATGCCGGAATGTCTTTAAAGGCGCCGCGTGCCGCCGATCGAGCCTCTGTTTGACGATTCGTATCCGTAAAAACGGGCTCACACGGCGGTTCGCCCTCCCGTGAGATCACCCGCTCTGAAGCGGTTTCTCCGTGTTCGAGAGGCGCCGATCGAGCCGATGTTTCATCAATCTCGTCAACCGGTCGCAATCCTTGCCGCCGTTCCTTTTGCAATCGCCGCAATTCGGCCATTGTACTTGCCAAACATCGAACAAGATGAGCCTCGTACTTGATAATCGTTTGAAGCTTCGACCGATCGGGCGAATCGCGATTCACTCGAGATTCCGGCGAATCCTCAAGGGATTTCTCTGATCGGGCTTCGATTTCATCGATCTGCGCCGCGTTCTCAAACCCGATCACTCGATCGAGCCTCCACAAATAGAGCGCAGCCCGCTCCGCGTACAGGGTTTCGAGCGCCCCTACGGGAAACAATTCTTGAACAAAGATCTCGCGGTGCGCAAGCCAATCGTCGTGAATTTCGACCCCTTCGATCACGCGATCGGTCGGTATCAAATCGGGTTCGGGATTGTGCGAATCGGTTCTCGGGAGGGCCTGGGCGTTGTTCATGGTGATCGATCTTTCGTTAAGGTTCGTTTTTACCGCGTATTGTCAATTATCGTCGCCACTCGATTGCTTTTAGGCCGAGCAAATGAATCGATCGTGTGATTATCGCTCGCCTAACGCATCACTTAAGGGGATTCTACGATATCCGGGATGTGCGGTCAATACAATTCTTGTGCGATTTGCAAATTCAGTAAGCTAGATTATCCAGATTCGGTTTACAAATCGAAACTTTCTCCCTCCCCGCTTGCGGGGAGGGCCGGGGAGGGGTCGAATTGACCGCATCCGAAGCGGCCGACACCTCATGAAAATCGACCCTCCTCGATCCCCCCCGCAAGCGGGGGGACGGCTCATTCAGTTACTAGTGATAATGTGATTTTCTCTCTCTCCCCGCGTGCGGGGAGGGCCGGGGAGTGGGCGATTTTGTGAGTGCGTCACGGAACGTATCGTCAATTATGTCGATGGAAAGACGGTCTATAAATACAATTCAAATATCGTATCTAACTTTATGTTTTTCACTCGGGCCGGCTTTCTTCGTCGGCGAGCAACCGGAGTTGATCGCCACGTGAATCCGAACATACCGTGTCTCTCGTGAAACCCGACCCGATCCGCCACGATCACGTTTCCGTGATCTTAAAAAATGTGAACTTGAGGATTACACAATGAGTAGGAAGTTTGAAGACTGTCAAATTCTGGATGTCTGGGATCAGGGTCTCTGGATGTCTGGGATCAGGGTCTAGTAGGAAGTTTGAAGACTGTCAAATTCTGGATGTCTGGGATCAGGGTCTAATCGACGATTTCGGGCTTCGAGCCGAGTTTGCCCGTCAAGTACCAATCGGACACGCCCGAGGCGTTCGTGCGCGCAGCCGGCCCCGTCACGCCGGGAACGTAAGACGGACTCGCGAGATAACACTCCAAAAGCGTTCCCGAGCCGTTGAACTGCGCGTAAGGCGTGTTCGAATTGCCGGTGTAAACGATCCGGGTTGGTGTCGGCGTTCCGCCCGAAGTCTCGTCGACGCCGATGCGACGATCGAGCGAATCATACGTATAGGTTCTCGAGGCGATCACCGTCCCCGACGAGTTGTTCGAGGAGCAATCTGTCGTCTCTTTCAGGTAATTCCACGTGTTAGTCCAAACGTCGTACAAAGTATTGAAAAAATCCGCGCTACCATGTCGTTCTGGATGAAATCCCGATAAGTCGAACGCATTCCGAATTTTCTCGTGATGTGCGTTCATGTGTTCGATTCTTTATAATCAGCCTCGCCGACCGATCCTTGAGCATGAACCGCCGTTTGAGCCGTCCTGAATTTCGTCTTTTTGAAACATGAGGCTCGGTCGGCGCCTCGATCTCCAGGAGATACGTTCTCTCGACCCAAAAACCAGAGAATGACGCGGGGGCGAAGGGGGGAAATTCGCCGAATTTCGATCGATCGCGGACGTCTCCATCAAGGACCGAAAATGCGTCGATCGATCTGAATATCGTAGATTAACCACCGTGCTTTCGGATTGCAAACCCCGATTCCCGGTTTCTTCGATTTACGACCGATTTATTTCGAGAGGCTTTCCCGATCATTGAAAATGCTTGGTTTTCAGGGCTTAACTTGCGATTCTCTAGAATAACTATAATATATCACGATATAAATGTATTGATCGTGTCGTTATTCGAAAAAACATCATTATAATCGCATGAGTTCTATAAAACATCCCGCGTCGCCGATCGTTCACGCTCGCCATACCCGTCCAAACGGCGCCCGAGCTTGATCGCGAGGAATCGGCCTGAGGTCGAAGATCGACCGTGAACGATCGGAACGCTCCGAAGAAGCCGATCGCGGCGAGATCTCTCGGCCTAATTACACAATTAATTATATAATCATATAGAATTATCTACTTTTCAAAAGTACGCTACGGATTGAGGTCGTAGCGTCAAGGCTGTCGGCGGGCCGGGAGACGCCGGCGGAACTCGAAGTTCGAAATCGGCTCGCATTCAAAACGATCAACAATATCCAAATGCCTTATGTTATTTCGGCGGGTCGATCGGGCTTAACGGCGACTTGAGGTCTTCGGGAGGGGGCGTGGGTGAGGCGTCGTTCTTCACACCATCGCTCGTATTCGAAGTCGAGACCGTTCCCGCGGCGTTCGCGTCGGTCGCCGATCCCGCCGTCGCATTCTTCGATCCCGTCGTCGAACCTTCCGCGGCGTTTGATCCGCCTGTTTTCTTAACCGCGTCCGACGCCGCGGTGAACCCGGTTCGTAGCTGGTAATTCGACGAGCCGACACATCCGGGACCCGAGCACGAAGCGGGAAATTCGGAACACGTCGCGCACTGCCTACATCCAGCCGCCTGGGCGATCCACAAAAGCGCGATCGCCCCCACAACTCTCCGAGACATGTCCGATTTCCTTTTCAAAACAAAGGCGCCTACTTCGCGTGGATCATCATCAGTCGCCGCGTCGACAAGGATTGGATTCAGGCGATCGTCGAATCGAGATCGAACGTCGAGCGATTCACGATTCACGATTCTCGATATAAGATTTACTTAATCGGCTCGGGCGCCGACGCGGGGGCTTTTGTCGGAGCGGGGGTCGAGTTCAATTGCCCGGTCGCCGAGGGATAAGGGAGCATCGTCGGATAGCTCATCGCCGTCGGCATCGGAGCTTCGATTCCCGAGCAGCACGTGCTCGCGACCGGATACCCGCAATTCCGCCGTGTACCGCAGTGTTTGCACCCGACGAGCTGGGAGATTCCAATCAAGATCAGCACCGGCGCCAATTTTCGGGTCATGTCCGGGGTCCTTTCCGAAACAAAGGTGCATGCTTTGTTTTTGATAAACGTAGGGGTTTGCGACGTCGAAGGTTTCGTTCGATCGATCTTCGACTCGATGCGAGGGCGAATACGCCTTGATTTCGAGCGCGCGTCGATCTTGTTAATGGAATCGGCGGGCTCGCGCCGAGAATTACGTCGATTTTGAAAAAGGGAGGCGATTGCGATACGGTCGCTCCGACCGGGTAAACCTTAAGCGTGATCACGATTTTCTCGGCGATCGCGGAATTCGACCGATTACGTCGGTTTTAAACCCGATTGATCGCCGCGATCGACCGCGACTTCGCCAAAATCATCCGCTTGAATTGACCCTCGTTCGTTCGTGACCTACGTTCGAAGAGTCCGACGCGAGCGAGCCGAAACGCCCTTGTTTCGCCCGTTCGAACCACGAATCGATTGAGAATTCGGTCGATTCCTTCGGAAAAATCACGAATCGGCTTCGTCGCATCCAGGAGTCCGCATCATATGCCCGCGCGCATGATAGGTCGCGAGAATGATTCTCCCTCGCCCCTTCAGATTTATCTTCACGATATCAACGACACGCCTTTATTGACCGCCAAGGAAGAGCACGAACTCGCCCGACGCGTCTCTCTTGGCGATCCTTATGCGCGCGAGCATATGGTGAAGGCGAATCTCAGACTCGTCGTCAACATCGCCCGCGGTTATCTTGGCAAAGGGCTCAGCCTCGAAGATCTGATCGAGGAGGGGAACCTCGGCCTGATGCGCGCCGTCGAAGGCTTCGACGGGATGATGGAAACGCGCTTCAGCACCTACGCGAGCTACTGGATCAAACAATCGATCCGACGCGCGGTGATGAATAACGGTCGTCCCATTCGCCTTCCTGCTTATATGGTGAATCTCCTTTCTAAATGGAAACGCGTCACGGTTTGCCTTACCGATCGTCTGGGACGCGCGCCCACGCCCGAGGAGGTCGGCAAGGCGCTTCGGCTTTCCAAGAAAAAGGTCGGCATCGTCGCCAAGGCGATCGAGGCGAACAATCTCACACCCCATCCCGAATGCTGGGATGAAGACGGTTTTGTAATCGATGAATTCTTGACCGATAACCGCGGCAAATCTCCCGACGACGCGCTCGTTGAAGCCGACGACCTCGAGCGAATCCTCGGCTGCATCGACGCCCTCGACGAACGCGAGGCGACCGTCGTCCGAATGCGATTCGGCCTCGACCCGTACGTCCCGATGACTCTTCGGGAAGTCGGCGAAAACCTCGGTCTCACCCGCGAACGCGTTCGCCAGCTCGAAAGCCAGGCGATCGGCAAGCTGATGTCGACCCTCGGTCCCGAAGACGACGACGACGACAGCCCAAAACGTCGCGCCGGTCGAGCCCAGGCGCGCCGCCGCGAGTGATTCCGATCGGTCGAATCACAAGTCCTAGCGATTCATAATAATAAGCGATCGTTTGACATAAAATTTCCATTCATACGATCGCTTATTCAATCAAAGAGTTTATCAATCGTTTTGCCGTCGCGGAACGGGACGATCGGCCGTCCCGCGGCGGAAGCGACCGCGGCGTGGGGATCGATTCCGAACGCCGAGACGATTGTCGCGGCGAGATCGTCGGGCGAGCACGCGTCGCGGGTCGGCGCCGAGCATCGGTCGTCGGTCGCGCCGTGGACGTAACCTCGCCGAAACCCGCCTCCCGCGAGTAGAACGCTCATCGTTCTCGACCAGTGATCGCGCCCCGCCGACGCGTTGACGATCGGAGTTCGACCGAATTCCCCCAGGCAATAGATCAACGTATCGTCGAGCAATCCTCGCGATTCCAGATCGAGCGCGAGAGCCGAGAGAGCGCGATCGATCGTCGGCAGGAGATTCGTTCGAAGCGCCTCGAAGTTCGCCGTGTGCGTGTCCCAACCCCCGAATCCGAGCGTTACGAACCGCGCGCCGGCCTCGATCAACCGCCGCGCCGCCAGAGCCCCGCGGCCGAGTTCGGTCGAACCATAACGTTCAAGTGTAGTTGGACTTTCATTTGATAAATCGATTGCTCGGCGCACTCGATCGGATCTGAGGATATCGATCGCCCTGCGCTGAAAATCGCTCAAACCCGAACCGATATCGGTCTCGTCGAGCCCCTTCAAGCCGCGATCGAATCGTTTGAGCAACCGCTCGCGATCGCCGAGCGCGCTCAGCGAAAAATCGGTCGGTAACGAATTTCCTTGCGCTCTCAGCGCATTTCTCAGAGGAGATCCCTCGATCGCGAACGCTCCCGCGGCCGATCCCAGATAACCCGCGCGATCGATCACTCCATCTTTAAGTTGATTTATAATAATATAAGGAGGTATTCCCGATCGAGGGCCGACGATTCGGGCGGTCAAGGCGCCGATCGCGGGGTGTTCGATCGCTTGCGACGGTCGATTCCCCGTCGCGATGTAAACCGAGCCGACGTCGTGCGCGGTGATCTCGTGGGTCAACGAACGGATCAGGGTGAACCGATCGAGAGTGCGCGCGAGTTGAGGAAGGTGTTCGCAAAGTCGAACTCCCGGAATCGCCGACGCGATCGTGGTGAAATCGCCTCGAATCGATTCGGGCGCATGGGGCTTGGGATCCCACATGTCGATCGTCGAGGGGCCTCCCGAAAGCCAAATCAAGATCGCCGACCCGCAACTTTGAGCGGGAGCGACCGATTCGATCGCCGCGAACCCCTTCGACTTCGCTCGATCGAACGATCCCAACCCGAGCAATCCCGCCGCTCCGATTCTTAAAAAATCGCGCCGAGGAAACCGTGAAATATTTGGTATATTTATGTTATCCATTGATGATTATCCCGCTTCGATCCGCCTACGGACCCGAAAAGAGTACTAAAATATAACGGAATCAATGATTCATGGAGAATTCGCGCGCGTTGAGCAGCGCCCAAAAGATGTCGACGAACGCGGCTCGGCGATCGTTTTTCCGTTCGATCGCTTCGACCGCGGCTTGTTTTTCGTCGGTCGAGGGGAACCGCGAAAACGTCGCGAGAAAGAGTTCGTCGATCGCTTGATCGTCGCTCGCTCCGGAATCCAACAATTTCGCGAGCCGACCCGTTTTGATCCGATCCAAGATCGCGGGCTCGGTCATCAGATAAAGCGTTTGCGCGATCGCGGCCGCGTTCGATCGTTCGCACTCGCACGTCGTTTTCCGATCGGGTCGACCGAACGTCCGAAAAGCCCGCGCGATTCCCTCGTTTTTCGGCCGATTCGTCGCGACCTCGATCGCACGCGATCCCGCGGGAGCGTCGCCGTCGAAATCGAACGCCTTCCCGGTCGCGTCGGCGATCATGTCCAACACCGCTTCCGCGGCGGGCCGGCGCGGAAGCGCGTGCGAAAAATCGTTCCGATCGAACCGATTCGAATCGTTTGGAATCGACGAAAGCGAGTACGTCCGCGATGTCAGTATCGTTCGCTCAAGCTTAAGAATATCATAATGATCATTAGAGAACTTCTTCGCCAAGGCGTCGAGCAGTCGTTCGTTCGAGGGGGGATTCGACGCCGAGAAGCCGTCGACGGGATCGACGAGGCCGACGCCGAAATAATACGCCCACACGCGATTGACGAAATTCCGCGCGAAGAACGGATTCGCGGGATCGACCAACCGATCGCAAAACGCTTGACGGATATCGCGGCGACCTGATAAATCGGGTCCGCCGAGAGCGCGAGGAGCGAGCCGCGCGTCGGTATCGGGATCGGCGAGCGCCGATTCGCCGTCGTCCGATAAAAAGACCTCGCGGATCGCGGGAGTCGGCGGCAAAGCCCCGTCGGCGCTTCGCGCTCGAAGCCGTTCAAGCAACCCGCCGAACGCGATATCGGCCTCGATCGATCGACCCGTGCGCACCTGCGCGAAAATATTTGCAAACGCTCGATAATCGCGCCTCGTCCAACGATCAAACGGATGCCGATGACATTGCGCGCATGCGATTCGCACTCCCAGAAACGACGACGCGATCAGCTCGGCCGCGGGTTCGATCGCGATCGCTCCGTTCGTCGAATTTCTCATCCAGAACAGGTCGAGTTCGGGCTTGGTCGCGAAATCGTTCGGTTCGTTTCGTCCGAGCGCCGAAACCCGCTTCGTTTCGTCCTCGACCCACTTCTTAACGTCGTCCTCGCCGCGGCTCGTGGCGCATAAAACGCCCCGCGCGATCTGATCGTACGGAGTGCCCGCGGCGATCCGATGCCGAAACCAATCGCGCCACACCCTCGCGTATGCTTGGGCGAGATAGGGCCGCACCTCGAGTTTCTCGACGTCGAGCGCCGTCATATCGCAAAACCGCGACGCCCATAAATCGGCATGCATCGGATGATATAACAACTCGTCGACCTTCGCCGAGCGTTTGTTCGGCGATTCGTCGGCCAGGAACGCGCGGACGTCTTCGGGCGAGGGGAGCGAGCCGATCGCGTCGATCGAAATTCGCCTAAGGAATTCAGAATCGCTCGCCGGCGCCGACGGTTCGATCCTCAGCTTGCGCAGTCTCGCAGCGACCTCGCGGTCGACGATATTCTCAGATTCAAATAACAAGGGATCCGAATTCAAAAAGGATTTTGATCGCGCGACTCGGCGATCGCGTCGATCGTCGGTCGCGGGGACGATCACGCGCGCCCATGCGAACGCCCCGCGATACGAGACGACGACCGCGCACGATCCCGCGTCCTTAGCGACGACTCGCCCCGTCGCGTCGATCTCGGCGACCGATTCGTTTTTGACCTGAAAGACGCAAAATCGAGAGACGTCCTCGCGCGATCCGTCCTCAAATTCGACCGCGACGCGCAGGCGAATCGATTCGCCTGAGCGTTCAAAAACATGTTCGCTCGGACTAATATCAATCTTTTTAACCGTCCCGACTTCCGGCCTTCGCCTCGCTCCCTGAGCGATCCATGATCGTATCACACGATATTCCCACGAGTTTTTCTCGATACGTCGACCCCCCTCGTGGGGGACGATCGCCGCGGCTTTGCGCAGGATGAGGCTTCGATCGGGGTCGACGAGATCGACCCTCCTTCCTCCCGAGTCTCGCGTGATCGCGTGGTAATCGCGTTCGGGATCCTGACCGAAGAGAGCGAGCTTGAATCCTCCGCGTCCCTGGAACGATCCGTGACAAGCCCCCGTCGAACACCCCAGCCGATTCAAAAGCCCCGCGACGTGCCTCTCGAAATCGACCCGGTCGATCTCCGTGAATTCGCCGTCCGAGGCGCGCGCCGATCGAGCCGAAACGACCGTCGCGAGGCACGCGACCGAGCAATAAAAGAGAGCGAATGTTAAGCGGAATCTTGGATTCATCATAAAAAAACTTGATCGGAGTCGATGACGAGAGAAACGCTCCGCTTACGGACGTTTTTTCTTCTCGAGAACGAATTCGATCTCGCGTTTTTCCCCCGCCTTGAGGTTCACGGTTTGGGACGCGGGTTCGTAATCTTGGGCCGAAGCCTTTAAGACGAGGTCGGTATCTTCAAAAATCCTAAACCGAGACCGATATCTTCCGGCGCCGATTTTTTCGAACCCGTCGAGATGATACCCGGACTTAATCGGAATATCGAATTGTGTGGGAATTTTTGATTGAACCGAATATTCGGCGAAGAGATCCAAACTCTTGGGTACGAGATCGTCGACGGTCCTCACTTTCACGATCAAATCGGGAGCGGGAGAGACGACGATATCGAGATCGCGAACGTCTTTATCGAGCGTTCCCAATTCGATATTGGGTAAAGATAGATATCTATAAGCCTTTTGTCCATCGGTCCGATATTTAATATTGCTATGCATATTATAAAGTATCATCAAAGAAGCGTTTTGGATTCCGTGGGGAATGCGAACCTTGAACGACCCGTCGGGGAAAACGCCGGGATGAGCGTTCCAGATCGATCCTGAAAGATTTCCGAAAATCGAAACATTGAGGCGGTTCGAATTATCGCCGGATTTGTCGGGGAAAGTGAACTTTCCTGAAACGACGACGCTTGGAACGGGTCGGATCGTTACGCGATGTTCGGTTTCGTCGCGGCGAACGATCGTCTTGAGCGGGACATAAGCCGCCGGCAATTGTGCGACGACTGTACTAGGAACCACGGTGGTATTCGGCGCCACGGCTAAATAATAGACCCCCGCGGCGATCGGGAGCGAAGTGAACGATCCTTGTCGGTCGGTGACGACGACGTCTTCTTGAAAGGATATAAAGTCTTCGTCAGGGGAATGAGACGGATGGACGAGGACGCCCGCGACGGGTTTACCTTCGTCGTCGACGACCGTACCGACGATCCTCACGCCCCGTTCGAGATGAAAAACGCCGAGGTCGCCGCGACGATCGTCCCGGAACGTTCGGGAGAACGGAGCGAATCGATTCGGATGAGATTGAATCGTCAGATCGCCTGATTTTGGAATCAGGAGATGAAAATAACCGTCCAAATCGGACCATGTCGTGAAATCGGTTCTGCTGAAGTCCCTGTTTTCGTTCGCGTCGGCGTGGTTTAAACGGCATTCGACCTTGATCGGACCGGGCGACGAGTCGTTCTCTCCTAAAAATCGGCCCGAAATCTCGGCGCCTTTTTCAAGAACGATCCTCTCGGTACGATCGGCGATCGCATTCTCAAACGTTTGGTCTTTAAGCGTCGACTCATAAACAGATTTGTATGTATTTAAGTAATTGCGTTTGCCGACGGATATCACCACGCTCTTATCGGTCGCTGTCCGAGCATATGAAACGAGCGTGTGGAATCGTCCCCGTTCGTCCGAGACGGCGCGTGCGGACGCAACGGTATTTCGATCGCCTTCTTTGAACAGAAATTGCATCGTGACGACCGCGTTTGGGATCGCCTCGTCGGTTTCGCGATCGACGATGCGTCCGCGAATGTCGTGATCCGACTTTTGCGATTCGCGTTCGCCGCGATCCGCTTGAAGAGACTTGTCGCCTGCGTCTTTGCCGGATTTTTTCGGTGGGTCGTTCGACGGGATCGGATTGGCGAGCGCGGTCGTCGCGATACCGAAGGGAATCGCGAACAAAGCCGAGACGACCGCTGATATCGCGAGAAATCGGAGGAAGTTGCGACGAAATCGACGAATACGCATGATAAACCTCGACCGGGTGAGAATCGTGGTCGTCGGAGCGTGAAATCGAGGCGCGAAAAAACGCATGTTACAATCTCCGCGACCCTCCGAGCAATTTCATTCTCATGCTTCGTTGGGGAAATCTCCGGTTCATCCTTGGATACTGAAAAGCGGATCGTTCTAAGGCTTGATCTTTTTCTTGAGCACAAACTCGAGTACGCGCCTTTCCCCCTCGTCGAGGATCACGGTTTGGGAGGCGGGTTCGTAGCCCTCGGCTTCGACGGAGATCGTTTGATTTCTTCCTGGAAGGAGATAGACCGAATCGACCGATCCGTCGTCACGCAAGGTTATTGGAAACACGATATCTTCTCTCGATGGAGCTTCTTGGTTTTTGACATAAGACCCATGAAGTCTAATGTCGTTAATTGAGCGTAATTTCTCGTCGATCACTTTCACAATCAACCTGGGCCAAACGATTCTCGCGATTTCCAGTCGGTCGACGTCGTGATCGAGAGTTCCGAGATCGACCGAATATAAAGCGTACCGATAATCCTTTTGATTCGAAAAGCGATATTTCAACCCATGATGGGGAGCGACGTCGGTATGAAAATAAGCGTTCATCAAGCCGTGGGGGACGCGAACTTGAACGATACGATCGGTCGCTTGTTTCCATTGAACTCCCCATCCTTGACCTTCGATTTCACCCGAGATATTGAAATTCGTTGCATATCCGTATTCTCGGAATCCGCATGCGTCGATTTCTTGAACACGGATGAAAGCGTCGTTTTCAGGGATAATATTTAACCGCAAACGTTTATCGCTGTTCTTTAGCCGGATCGTCCGATTTTTATAAACGCATCCACAATCCATATAGAAATCTTTTAAAAGAATTGTGTTAGTCTGAATAACCATGAAGTATAATTCGCCGTGATCGGGCGCTCGGAATAGGATTTTTCCATTCATATCAGTGTGCATTCTGAAATAAGGGGAAATATTATAATCATATTCTTTGAAAACGCGTCGGGCGTCGTCTTCGTTTTCGGCTTCAACGCTCGCCTGAACGTCGATAAACGGCGCGGGATCGCCCTTCTTATCGTACACGTACGCCGAGACTTCGATTCCCTCGACCACGTTCAAATCGCCGAGATCGCCCCTTCGATTTTCGGAAAATTCACGATAAGTTTCGGCGAAGTCATTTGAAGACGTTACGAGAAGAAACTTACTCTTGGCCGCGGCGAACGCCTGAAATCGTCCTTCCTTGTCGGTTTTTGTGCGATACCGATACTCGTCTTTGAGTTCGTTATTCGGCGAATAGACGACGACGTCGACTCCCGACGCCGATTCGCCGTCGGGCTTGATTAAACGTCCGCGAATTGCACGCGATCGCCGAATCACGATTCTTTCCAACTCCTTTGAAATTATTGAAATATCATTATCTGTATTAAAATCAAATGTAGGAAGATAAAGAATTCTCCGTAAATGATCGGCGGAACCGACGTCGATGGAGAATTCATCGAATTTCGAGTCGTCGTCGATTGGAACGACGAATTGAAACGATCCGTCCGATCTCGTCTCGACCGTATGGGAAAATACGCGTGGAATAATCGAATCTTCATACTTAACGAAGACGCGAATCGACGCTCCCTCCACCGGCGAACCCGTCGCGTCGTCGACCACGCGTCCTTGGAATTCTTGGTTGCACTTGGGTAAGTAGTATTTTGGGGTCGATCGATTCGCTTGGTATTTTGATTCGATAATCGAAGGAATCCGATCGGCGAGCGCGATCGTCGCGATACCGAAGGGAATCGCGAACAAAGCCGAGACGACCGCGGATACCGCGAGAAATCGGTGGACCTTGCGACGAAATCGACGAATACGCATAATTAACCTCGATCGGGTGAGAATCGTGGTCGTCGGAGCGTGAAATCGAGGCGCGAAAAAACGCATGTTACAATCTCCGCGACCCTCCGAGCAATTTCATTCTCAAGCTTTGTTGAGGAAATCTCCTGGACCTCCTTGGATACCGACAAGCGGGTCGTTCTCACGGCTTGATCTTTTTCTTGAGCACAAACTCGAGTACGCGCCTTTCCCCCTCCTTGAGGTTCACGGTTTGGGAGGCGGGTTCGTAGCCATGGGCCGAAGCCGTGACGATCACGTCGCAGTTCGGAATAATGGATACGTCATCGAATCCAGTATCCTTCGTTTTCTGAAACTTGGTTGAAAACGATTCATCGTCGAGGAGTTTTACGAATCGGCGATCGTTTGTTTCCGAAGAGGCGTAATCGACTCGGATGTCGACCGGCTGGCTCGATCCGTCGGTTTTGACGAGAGCAGAAAGCAATGGATAATCATAAAAAACAATGTCGATCATCCTTAGATCGTGATCGATCGTCGCCAGGTCGATGCTATGAAGCGCGTACGAATAATCCTGATCGCCTTCGAGTTTGTATTTCACGCCTCCATTTAAAAAAATCGGGGTTTGAATCTTGGCGTTTTCCAAACCGTGCGGAATGTGGATCTTCCGCGGTCGATTTCGACTCAAGGTGAAATCGAATACCCACCGTGTTTTTTGGACCTCGCCGAAAACCGAAAAATCGAAAGGTTCAAACGAGTCGTATTTTGCACGCTGATCGATCAATCGAACCTCGACGGTGACGTCGGGTACGGGACGAATCTCGACGCGAGCTTGCTTCATAGCCGATTTGAGCCGGATCGATTTTTTCACATAAACGTCGACCGGATCGACGAATCGTTTTTCCCAATCCGAATCGGTTCGCCGCTTGATATCGATCGTGAATTCCCCAAGAGAAAAAGGACGGAACGCGAATTCGCCGCGCTCATTCGTCGTCGTTACGTCTTGACCCGCCGAATAATATCCGACACTTTGGTAAATATCGATCCGAGACTCTGTTTCAGGATAATCAAGCGAGCCTTCGAGACGAGCCAAAACGACGGGCCGACCCGCCTTATCGAGGATCCTCCCCGATACGATCACCGCCTCGTCGAGCCTGAACGTTCCCAGATCGCCTCGGTTTCCGTTCTTGATCACCCAGGCCGTCTCGGGATATCGATTCGACTCGGACGCGACGACGATCGGTCCCGTCGCGGCGACCTCGGCGCGGAAACGACCCTTCGAATCGGTTCGGATTTTAGAAAAATGTGTAAAATCATCATCTCTAGGTCGAAAGCCGTCGAATTTATTATTCTTTGTGGAATACACGACGATCTCCAAATCGCCCGCCGTGAGACCTTCGTGATCGACGATCACTCCCGCGATCTCCCGAGAGGGTCGAATCGCGATCTTGGAAAGATTCTCGTCGATAAAGCGATCGAGCGCGACGACTCCGACCAAAACATTGCTCATATACTCATGATAACGCATATAGCCTTTATGGTGAATCTTCACGTCGATCGTCGCTTGTTGTAAGGGTCCGTCGTAATAGAATAAACAATGAAAGGTTCCATCGGGTTTCGTGATCGCTTTCGCGTCTTGGGACGTCCATTCGGCGTCGATCATGATTCGCAAAACGATCGCGACTTCGACCCCCGCGACCGGCTTGCCTGTATCCTTATCGATCACCATACCCTGATGCGTGTGCTCGACACGGAACGGAACGCGTTTGGTTTCGACCGACTCGGCTCGGCGGGCGCTTTCGCTTGATTGTGAAATCGCCGCGAGGATCGCCAGAATCATGAAAAGCCGTTTCGTCTCGACCTTTCCCAACCGTGTCGATGCGTTCGTCATTGTTGAACCTCCGTGAGTCGATTTAATAAATCCTCAATCAAACCAGGAAAATCGGTATCGTTCTTCCAGTGATTCTCAACATACTCGCGATATGAAATAAAATCGGGATGTTCAACGGATATGTCAATGGATGAAAGTGGATCTTCATGATAATTCTTGATCGTGAGATCGAATCGACCGCGTTCGTCGGTCGCGTCTCGCGTCGGTTTTTTTCTAAAGCGATCTCGAAACGGTCGATTGTTCGATGGATCGTCGATGTTGTTGAACTCGATTTCGATTTGTGCTCCGCCGACGGGTCGAGACGACTTGGAATCGACGACTTGAGCGTGCAATACCCAATCGCGATGATCCTCGCGACGATCGAGTCGTCGGATGCGGATGCGAATGAAGCGTTGAATCCCACGAGTATCGCGATGAGGATCGAGCGACCAAGAACGCGGGTCAAACTTGAGCCGGGTTGTAGTAACGACATCGCCTAGCCTCACGGCGCCTGCGAAACCGGGGTCGAATCGTCCGATCGAGGGGGAAATCGATCGCATGATGATACTTGCGTTGAGATCGATCGTGCAACCGCGTTTTTTGACGTGTTTCGATTGGATGAGAAGCGGGGCGACCGGCTTGAGGATCTTTGATCGAGGCGCGTTTTACCAGGTTCTATCTGGAATTGCGTAGAAGCGAGTAGAACCGTATCAAACTTGGTATCGCCGTGGCGTTTGTTAATCGTCGTTTCGCGGATCGTGTTCGATTCTCGTCGAGAGTCAATCTGAATAAATACATCATATATAATACTATGATAGATTATATGCTTGGGAGGGCGAAACTCCCGGTGAGCCTCTTCACAAAAATCCCCGCTGAAACGCGCGTGTCGGTCTCGTGGAAAATCTCTAATAATACGGCTCACCAGGAGGTTCGCCCTCCCAATTAAGGGATCGGCGTGATCTTCTCCTGGGTTCGAGGGATTCTTGTCGGATAGACTCTTATGATCTTACCAAGTTCTATTCGGAATCGCTTATAACGCTTTATAATCGAGTAGAACCGTATCAAACTTGGTATCGCCGGGTCGTTTGTTAATCGTCGTTTCGCGGATCGTGTTCGATTCTCGTCGAGAGTCAATCTGAATACAATCATTTTATATAATACCATGATAGATTATATGCTTGGGAGGGCGAACCTCCCGGTGAGCCTCTTCACAAAAATCCCCGCTGAAACGCGCGTGTCGGTCTCGTGGAAAATCTCTAATAATTCGGCTCACCGGGAGG
>JAJYWB010000008.1 GCA_021791715.1 Planctomycetota bacterium
CCTCGCCCCGTCGGGGTGCGCTCGCCGATGTGATTCCAATAACGAAGAACGCCGGCTCGGTCGGCGCCTCGCCCTCCCGGAAACGCTCTGGTCGACTCCTCGCCCCGTTGGGGTGCGCTCTCCGATGTGATTCCAATAACGAAGAACGCCGGTTCGGTCGGCGCCTCGCCCTCCCGGAACCGCGCTGGTCGACTCCTCGCCCCGTTGGGGCGCGCTCTCCGATGTGATTCCAATAACGAAGAACGCCGGCTCGGTCGGCGCCTCGCCCTCCCGGAAACGCCTTGATCGGCGAGTGAATTTGTGTGGAGAGCGAACCGCCGCGTGAGCCTTTTCAGAAAGGATTGTCGCATTCGATGCCGCTTAAACCGAACCTCGCGGATGACCGCGATCCGTTAATTCGACGACGAAACGTCGATCACGTTTTCGATCGACTTCACACCGTCGACATGCGAGACGATCGTCTGCGCGAGCTGCTTGAGATAATAAGACGGCAGCCGGCCGCGGAGGCGTACCCTGCCGTTTTCGGCCTCGAACGAGATCGATTGCAACGCCGAATAGCCGCTATCGCGGAACCGTTCTTCAATCGCTTCCAGAAGCGACCTGCGCGATCGAAATCGCTCGGGAAAATCGCTGATCGCCGATTGCGTGAGAAAGGCGTCTTGTACCGCCATGATCGTGTCATCCTGGGAGAGAGAATCGGGGGGAAACGGTCTTTCGCGGACCTCGCGCCGATTTCGCGGCGTCAGCACCGCGGGACCAAAAGAACGGTCCGATCATGGGACATTGAAAACGCGGCGCGTGAAAAAACCCCTCGCGTGGTATCCCTTAAGGATCATCCGCCGCAGGGGCCGTCACGACCGATTTTGCCGCCCCTCGCGAGCGACAACCAGAATGCTAAACCGGATTCGCCGTTCGACGCAATACCCTTCCGCCGGAAAATGGCTAATCGGACGATTCGCCGCCGGCCCGAGTTTTCCGCCGCGCCTCGTCTCTTTTATTTGTTAAAAGTGAGTATGCGAGAAAATAATTATCGGAAAATATCGGCGACGACGACGAACAGTATGGCGATAAAATATCTGTATTACGTCACCCATAAATCGATCTTGCTCGGCTTGAAAGGACTTCGGAGAACGATCATCAGCACGTCGATCGCATGCGCCGCCGCGGCGATCAAGCCGATTCGAAATAAGACTCCGCCGTCGAGGATCGTCGACGTGATCAAAAGCGTGATCGCCTTACCGAAGAGCGCCGCGTCAATTGCGGATCGATATCGGCGGTCGATCGCCGAAGGGTCGAGGTTTTTCGGCTTGAGTGAAACGTTCCAAACTTCGAGCGGATCGCGCACGCTCGACCAATCGTCTTCTGAACACGGGTTTTCCTTCGGTTTGTTTCGATGCGAAGAGCGAAATGCGACCGCGGAATGAACCGAGGCGACGATCGTTACGGACACGACGCCGAACGCGAGTTCCGGTTCCGTTTGCCAGGCGCATCCTAAACCGAGTAAAGATCGATCCCGTTAAGCTAGTTATGAAAAAAGATATGTATAAATATGAAATATTTGTCGATTTCATCGTCCGCCTCTCTATCAATCGATTTCACGCTCGATTGTATAGCGATCGCACCGATCGGTCGAGCGATTTTCATCTCCGGATCGAAACGTCGCCGATCCGACTTTTTTTTCTCGGCGCGAGCCGATATGATCCCGATATCGATGACGTCGGGGTTCTCGCTTACGGACCTCGATTTTGGGTTACGAAAGCCCGCGTGGTCGTTCCGATGTGGGAACGCGCGCGGGCTTTTTTCGTTTTAAGAGGAGACACGCGCATGCCGAAGACTCGTTTCTTCGAGCGATATCGCGAGCTGCAGGCGTACGTCGATTGGACCGAGGACGACGCGGCGCGGGTCGTCGCTATCAGGCCGTTGCTCGAACCGTACCTTCGCGAACTTGTCGACGATTTCTACGCGGCGATCGGTCGAAATCCCAACGCTCAGCGCGCCATCACGGGAGGCCAAGAGCAGATCGAGAGGCTTAAGGGAACGCTGATTCTCTGGCTGGAAGATCTTTTATCGGGTCGATACGACGCTGAATACGTCGATCGCCGTCGAAAGGTCGGCAAGCGCCACGTCGACATCGGCCTGGAACAAGTTTATACGAACGTCGCTTTATCACGGCTTCGTTCGGGAATGATACGACTGATTCAAGACAAATGGAGCGGGTCGATCGACGATCAGCGCGCCGCGGTTCGGTCGCTCAATAAATTGCTCGACCTCGATTTGGCCATCATTGAAGATGCATATCAAAATGAATACTCGCAAAAGTTGCAACTAACCGAGCGGCTCGCGGCGCTGGGGCAGGTGGCGGGAGGGGTGGCGCACGAGCTGCGCAATCCGCTCAACGTCGTAAAAACGTCGGTTTATTATTTGCTCAACGCCAAGAACGCGACCGCGGAGAAAAAGATCGAGCATCTCAAGCGGATCGAGCGACATGTGGATTTGGCCGATAATGTGATCTCGGTGCTTTCGAGCTTCGCCAAGCAATCGGCGCCTCATCTGACGCCGGTCGATATGGCCGAGTTGACGCGCGAGACGCTCGCATCGAACCCGGTCGATCCCGCTGTGACGGTCGTCGTCGATCATCCCGACGGCCAAACGACGGCGCTGGCCGATTCGGATCAATTACGGATCGTGCTCGGCAATTTGATACGGAACGCGTCGGACGCGATGGAACGATCAACCGATCGCTTGCTGAAGATCCGGCTGGTTCGGCTCGACGGAGCGGTCGAGGTCGAGGTGAGCGATACGGGGGTCGGGATCGAGAGCTCGAAGCTTGAACGGATCATGGAGCCGCTTTATACGACAAAGGCGCGTGGGTTGGGGTTGGGGCTTGCGATCGCCCGCGCGATCCTGGATAAGAATCAGGGAAGTTTGCGCGTGATGAGTGAGCCGGGTAAAGGTAGCACGTTCACCGTTCGGCTCGCCGCGCCTCGCTCCGGAACCGCGAGGGAATCGTCCGATGAAACCTGAGGAAGCGAAGATTCTTCTCGTCGACGACGATCGTGATATTTGTCGCAATCTCTGCGATATTTTGGGAGACATGGGGTATTCGGTCGATACGGCGCACGACGGAGCGACGGCGCTCGAGATGGCTCGCAAACGCGCCTACGATTTGGCGCTTTTGGATCTGAAGATGCCCGGCATGGACGGATTGACGCTCACGCGTGAGATCCGCAAGATCCGCGCGGGAACGGTTTCGTTGCTCGTCACGGGATACGCGAGCGATCAGACCGCGGCCGAAGCGATCACCGCGGGGGCGTGGCGGGTTTTTAATAAACCTGTGAACATTCAAGGGTTGTTAAATGTCGTGAACGAGGCGATCGAGCAGCCGTTCGTGTTGATCGTCGACGACGACCCCGATTTATGCGCCAATTTGTGGGATTTGCTTCGCGACCGCGGTTATCGCGTTTGCCTGGCGGGGACGCTCGCCGAGGCCGAGGCCGAGCTCAAGGATCGATCGTTTTCGATCGTGTTGATCGATATGAAGATCCCCGACGCCGACGGCGAGATCGTTTTTCGGCGCGTCCGAGCGGTCGATCCCGAGGCGCGCTCGCTGTTGATCACGGGGCGTCCGATCGAGGCGAAAGATCAGATCGAGGCGGCGCTCGCCGAAGGCGCCGACGCGGTATGCTACAAGCCGTTCGACGTTCCCTCGTTGTTGAACATTCTTGAAGATCTTATGAAACATAGAAATAAGAAAATTGACGTCTCAAGCTCTTATTAATCCTTTGGGATCGACCGCGGATTCGCGGGGGACGGACCGATCGGCGGTTCTCGTGATCGAGGACGACGCCGACGCGCGTGAGAACCTGCGCGATATCCTCGAACTAGAGGATTACACGGTCGAGGTGGCGGGGACCGCCGAAGAGGCGCTGGGACGCGACGATTGGTCGCGGTACGACGCGATCATCCTCGATCGGCAATTGCCCGACGCCAACGCCGATCTCGTGCTGCCGATCCTCCGTCGCAACGCGCCTCAGGCCGCGGTGATCGTCGTCACCGGGCACGCCGACCTGCAAGGCGCGATCGAGGCGCTTCGAGAAGGTGCTGTTGATTATATTTTGAAGCCTTTGAGCGTTGAGGCGTTGACCGCGAGCCTGATCCGCGTGACGCAGCGGCGTAGGCTGGCGCTCGCCAAAGAGCGGAGCGAGGCGGCGTTTCGCAATCTCGTCGAGGCCGCCGAGTGTTTGATCTTGATTCTGGATCCCGACCTTCGTGTCGCGTATTTCAGCCCGTTCGCCGAGGAGTTGACGGGCTTTTCCGCCGCCGACGCGACGGGACGGCGTTTAAGCGAATTGTTTCCGCCGTGCGACGGGCGTCCCTCGCTTGATCAGGAGCTCGCCAAGTCTTTCGACGCGGGGCCGATTCAAGGGATCGAATATCCGGTCGATTGTAAACTAGGACATGAGTGCTGGACCGTCTGGAACGCTCGACCGCTGACCGATCCCGATGGACGAAAATCGATACTCGCGGTTGGACAAGACATCACCAAGGTGAAACAGGCTCAGGAGAGGGCGTTGCAGGCCGAGCGACTCGCCGCGATCGGCCAGATGGTAACGGGATTGGCGCACGAGAGCCGGAACGCGCTTCAGCGCGCCCAGGCGTGTTTGGAAATGCTCGCTCTCGCGGTTAAAGATCGTCCCGAGGCGCTCGATCTGATCCAACGGCTTCAGAACGCGCAGGATCATCTCCATTTCTTGTATGAAGACGTGCAGGGTTATGCCGCTCCGATCGTTCTCAAGCGAGCCGATTGCGAGCTGAGCGAGATTTGGCGCGACGCGTGGTCGCAGCTTGAGCCGGTTCGCAAGGGGCGGAGCGCCGAACTGATCGACGGCGAGGCTGTTCAGGCTTCGCGGCGAGCGTTCGTCGACCGCTTTCGCCTGGCGCAAGTCTTTCGTAATATCTTGGAGAATTCGCTCGCGGCGTGCGACGATCCCGTGCGGATCGAGATCACGACCGAAGACGATTCGATCGACGGCTGCGACGTGGTTCGGATCGTCGTGCGCGACGACGGACCGGGGCTTTCCGTCGAACAAATCGATCGCGTTTTCGACCCGTTTTACACGACGAAGGCGCGGGGTACGGGGCTCGGGCTGGCGATCGCTCGGCGGATCGTCGACGCTCATTGCGGACGGATCGTCGCCGAAAAATCGACGCGACCGGGGGCGGTCTTCTCGATCATTTTACCAAAAGGGAATATATGAGTAAATCTCTTCGCATCGCCGTCGCCGACGACGAACTCGACATGCGTGATTATTTTCAGAGGATTATTCCTTTATTGGGTCATCAGGTGGTCGTCGTGGCGGAGAACGGCGAGCGGCTTATCGAATTGTGTCGAACGGCGAAGCCCGATCTGGTGATCACCGACATCAAGATGCCCGAGATGGACGGAATCGAGGCGGCGAAGCGGCTTTCCAAAGAGGGTCCCGTTCCGGTGATCCTGGTTTCGGCGCATCACGACCCGGAGTTCATCGATCGAGCGGCGGCGGATCATATTCTCGCGTATTTGATCAAGCCGATTAAGCAGGCCGATCTCGAGCCCGCGATCACGATCGCGATGCGACGGTTCGCGCAATTCCAGGAGCTGCGCAAGGAGACGGCCGATCTTCGCCAGGCGCTCGAAGATCGCAAGGTGATCGAAAAGGCCAAGGGGTTGCTGATGAAGAAAACGGGCCTCGACGAACACGACGCGTTCCGTAAATTGCAGAAACTCGCGAGCGAGAAGAACAAGAAACTTGTCGAGATCGCGCAGATGCTCCTCACCGCCGAGGAGGCGTTCGGGGCGTGAACGGCTTCGGCCGCGGCGAAGTAAGACAAGGTGGTAAAACACGTCGACCGGGTAAAATCGGCGGAAATTTCGGCCTGATCGCGATTGATCGATTATAATAGATCGACACGCTCAGTTGAGCCGACGACGATCACCCTCGGATCGAGCGCGACGTTATGCGAAAGCATTGGATATGGCCGACGATTCCGCTGATCCTTTTGATCGCGGCGGGCGCGTGGTACGCCTTCAGCGAAAACGCCAAAGCTTCCATTCGGGTGGGGATTCTCCATTCGAGGACGGGGCGGATGGCGATGAGCGAGAGCTCGATGATCGACGCCGAGGTTATGGCGCTCGAGGAGATCAACGCTCGGGGGGGCCTGCTGGGCGGAAAGCTCGAATGGGTGATCGCCGACGGCGGATCGGATTGGCCCCGCTTCGCCCGCGAGGCGCGGCGGCTGATCGAAAGCGAGAACGTGAGCGTGGTGTTCGGCTGCTGGACCTCGGCGAGCCGGAAAAGCGTTAAACCTGTATTTGAGGAAAAAAATCACTTACTTGTATACCCGATGGCTTACGAGGGGATCGAGCGATCCCCCAACATCGTTTACACGGGCGCGGCGCCGAATCAACAAATTATACCGACGGTGAAGTGGTGTTATGATAATCTCAAGGCGCGGCGATTTTTTCTGGTCGGTTCCGATTACGTTTGGCCGCGGTGCGTGGGGGCGATCGCTCGGGATCAGATCAAGGGGCTCGGCGCCGAGGTCGTCGCCGATCGTTATGTTTTTTTTGATTCGTCGGACGTCGAGGGATTGATTAACGAGATCAAAATAAAAAAGCCCGACGTCGTGTTGAGTTCGCTGGTGGGAGAGACGAACGTCGCGTTTTACACCGAGCTCGCCGCGGCCGGGATCACCCCCGCGCGGGTTCCGATCGTTTCGTTTTCGATCGCCGAGGAGGAGCTGCGTAAGTTGCCGGCGGCGAGCATGGCGGGCGATTACGCCGCATGGACATATTTTCAGTCAATCGAGCGGGACGATTCGAATTCGTTTGCGCGGCGGTTTCAGGCGCGGTACGGCGCCGATCGCGTCGTTTCGAGCACGATGGCTTCGGCTTACGACGGCGTGATGCTTTGGTCGAAGGCGGTCGAGGAGGCCGATTCAGCGGAGGTCGGGAGGGTTCGTCGTTTCATCGCTCGGCAAAGCCTGGGGGCGCACGGGGGAGTGACCGCGATCGACGAGGAGACGCAACACGCCTGGCTGCCGGTTTATATCGGCAAGATTCGAAGCGACGGTCAATTCGACGTCGTTTGGTCGTCGTCGAAGCCCGTCCGACCCGTCCCGTATCCGATCTCGCGGACGCGATCGGAATGGGAGGAGTTTTTGAACGCGCTTTATCGGGGTTGGGGCGGAAATTGGTCGAACCCCGCGGATCGGCCGCCCGCTCCCTCGGGGTGACGATTCGACCGCCGCGACCGATCGCCTATTCTTACTTTTATGATCATATCACTTTAGTTGTCCGCTTCATGAGGACCGAGATGACCGACGCACGCGGCGTTTTGATGCGAATGAGCCTGGCCTCGCGGCTCTTGATCGGTTTTCTTTTCGTTTCGATCGTTCCCTGTTTGATCCTCACGGGGGCTTCCTGGAGGATCGCCAAACAGGCGGTCGAGAAGATGGCTCGAAATAATCTTATGGTTATTTCCGAATCGAAAGCGAGCCGGATCGAGTCGTTCGCGCTCGAGCGGAGGAGGGATATGCTTACGCTTTCGCGGTTACCCACGCTCGTCGAAGCCGCGACCAGGCTCGCGGCGGTTTTGAAGTCGAACGATCCCGCGGCCGAAGTCGAATCGGTTAAGAAAACTTATCGACCTTTATTAGCTCATATTACCGAATCATTAGGATATAGTAATTTTTATCTTTTTTCTCCCGGGGGGGATTTGCTCGTTCGGTATCGCAAGGATCTCGACGTGGGGGCGAATTTACCGACGGGTCCGCTTAAATCGAGCGAGATGGCGAACGTTTTTGATCGCGTTCGCACGTTGTTGCAGCCCGAGATGTCGGATTATCGGACGTATCCCGGGCTCGATCAACCCGCTGCGTTCATCGCGGGGCCGATTCTCAAAGACGGCGCGCCCGTCGCGATCGCGATTCTTCAGATCGGCAACGAGCAAATTTATCAAATCGTCAACGATTACACGGGGCTCGGCGACACGGGGGAGACGGCGCTCGGCGCCCGGATCGGCAACAAGATCGTCGTCGTGGCGCCGATGCGGAGCGATCCCGACGCCGCCTTTCGCCGCGAGGCCGAGCTCGGCGACTCGGGAGGGTCGGCGCTTCAAAAAGCGACCGGGGGCGAACGAGGATTCGGAATCGTGAAAGATATTCAAGGGCGCGAAGTTCTGGCGGTCTGGAATTATCTGCCGTCGTTTCGCTGGGGGATGGTCGTCAAGCAATCGCCGGCGGAGGCTTATGAACTTGTTTATCGACAACGCAATCTTATGTATATTTTGTTGGGATCGATCATACTTCCCGCGGGGCTGCTGGCGCTTTGGAACGCGCGATCGATTTCTCGGCCGATCTCGCTCGCGGCGAAGGTGGCCGAACGAATCGCCGAGGGGGATTTGACGCAACGCGTGAACGTTCAGGCGCCGGGCGAGGTGGGGGCTTTGATCGCCGCGATCGAATCGATGACGTGCAACCTTTGTTCGCTCATCGGTCGCGTGCAACGATCGAGCATCGCGCTCGTATCGACCGCGACCGAGATCGCCGCGACATCAAGACAGCAGGAACAAACGATCGCCGAGTTCGGCTCGTCGACGAATCAGGCCGCGGCCGCGGTCAAGCAGATCTCGGCGACCTCGCAAGAACTGCTCAAAACGATGACCGAGGTGAGCGCGCTCGCGAATCAAACCGCGGCGACCGCGGCGACGGGGCAGGGGAGCCTGGGGGGCATGGACAAAACGATGCACATCCTCGCCGATTCGACGACTTCGATCAGTAACAAATTGTCCGTTATCAGTGAACGCGCGTCAAATATCAATCTGATCGTGACGACGATCACCAAAGTGGCCGATCAAACGAATTTGCTTTCGATCAACGCCGCGATCGAGGCCGAGAAGGCGGGGGAATACGGGCTCGGGTTCCTGGTGGTGGCGCGCGAGATCCGCCGCCTGGCGGATCAAACCGCGGTCGCGACGCTCGACATCGAGCGGATGGTGAAAGAGATGCAAACGAGCGTCTCGGCGGGGGTGATGGAGATGGACAAGTTCAGCGAGCAGGTGCGTCAGGGGGTCGTCGACGTCGCCAAAATCGCCGAGCAACTCGGCAGGATCATTCAGGCGGTGCAGGGATTGACGTTCCGGTTCGATCAGGTGACCGAGGGGATGACGGTGCAATCGCAAGGCGCCGACCAGATCCGCGAGGCGGTCATTCGCATCAACGAGGGAGCGGGCCGGACCTCGCAATCGCTTAAGGAATTCAACACCGCGACGGGGCACATGCGCGAGGCGGTCTCGAGCCTGAAAGACGAGGTTTCCAAATTCACGATCGGGACCGCGTCCGATCGCTCCGTCACGTGAAATCAAACCCCCGACGCGGCGAACCTCGACGAGGGCCGAAAAGAAATTGAAGGCTGAAATAATTATTATATGTCGGATCGACTGAAGGCGTCGTCGGGTTAATTTATGATTGTATTAATGGTGGAAATCGGCGGCGAAACGTTCGCGATCGACGCGGCGACGATCGTCGAAGTGGCTCCGCTCGTCGCGGCGCGGGAGATTCCGGGTTCCGCGGCGTCGGCTCGCGGGCTCGTCGTCTTTCGCGGAGCGATCACCCCCGTGTTCGATCTCGGAATCGTTCTTTTTGGAATTCCGACCGCCGATCGGCTGGGGGCGCGGATCGTCGTTCATCGGTTGAAAACCGACGATCGATCAAAGCGGACGATCGGCCTGATCGTCCCTCGAGTCGGCGAGATTTTACATGTGGATGCGACAAAATCAAGTCGAACGACGTCTCGGTTTCATCTGGGTGGGGCGGCATATCTGGAGACGACGCTGAAGATCGGCGAGTCGATCGTTCCGCTGATCGATCTGAATGCGATGATCGCCGAGCTCGCGGTGTTCAAGACCGAGGACGGGAGCTTACAGGGATGATTTTTCAACGGATTGAAGCGATCGTCGCGCGAGCCTCGGGGCACGACGTTTCGACGCTGGGTTCGAAACAGGTCGAGCGCGCGGCGCTGGGCAGGATGACCGAACTCGGCCTGGTCGATCCCGCCGATTACGAATGTCTGCTCAACGAATCTCCCGCCGAGCTCGCCGAGTTGATCGAGCGCGTGGTCGTGAACGAGAGCTGGTTCTTCAGAGATATCAAGCCATTTGAATATCTTGTTAAGTTATTCGATCGGTCGTTCGCGCGGCGGGGCGCGGCGGACCCCGTGCGGATTTTGAGCGTTCCTTGTTCGGCGGGGGAGGAGGCGTATTCGATCGCGATCGCGCTTTCCGACCGAGCGATCGAGGCCGCGCGGTATCGGATTGAAGCCGCGGATATCAGCGATCGCATGATCGCGCGAGCGCGGCGGGGGTTGTATCGCGCGAACGCTTTTCGATCGACGAGTCCGGAGTCGCATCGTCGCTGGATTCTCGATCGAGGCGATCAATTCGAGGTCGCTCAATCGATTCGCGACTCGGTTCGGTTTTTCCGAGCCAATTTGCTCGAGATCGACCCCTCGACAGTCGCACAAAAGTATGATGTTGTTTTTTGCCGTAATCTGCTGATATATCTCGATACCGATGCGCGGAGGCGAGCGGGCTCGATCCTCGACGGTTTGATCGCCCCCGGCGGTTACTTGTTTCTCGGCCACGCCGACCCGATCGCGACGCTCGGCGAGCGATTTTCCCCGGTCGAGGCGAGCGGCGTTTTCGCGTTCCGCGACCGCTCGGCGAACGAAGCCTCGTCGCAAAAACATTCAATATTATCGATTAAATCATATGATCACGCCGCGGCGTTCGAGCGGATCTTTCCGGCGAAATCGGCGCAAGCGAAAGCGGATTCTTCGCTTCCCGCCGCGATAAAAGGTTTTGACGCGAAGCTCGATGAATCCAAGCGATCGGAGTTATCCGTCACAGAATCCCCGCCGATTTCGGGGCGTTCGATCGAGACTTCGGGTGAGGAAGTCGAATCGAATCGATCGTTGCTGGAGCGCGCGACCGAGGCCGCGGATCGAGGATCGATCGATCTCGCGCTTTCGCTTTGCGAGCGAGATCTCGCTCGTTCGGGGCCGACCGCCGAGGCTTATTTCTTGATGGGAGTGTTGCATCAGGCGCTGGGCGATTTTCTTCGGGCCGAGACCGACCTCGGCCGCGCGGTGTATCTCGATCCCGATCACGAAGAGGCTTTGCTCGCGCTTGCGGGATTGGCGCGAAGGCGCGGCGACTCGGCTCAATCGCTCGCTTACGCGCGTCGCGCGCGTCGCGCCGCGGATCGGAGGAATAACACGTGAATATCAATCAACTTCAGGTGATCGAATCGATCGGCGTCGTCGACGCGTGTTGGAACCGGATCGGCGTCGCGGGGGATCGGAGCTGTCCCGAGCTGATTCGGCATCATCATTGTCGCAACTGTCCGGTTTATTCGGACGCGGCGCGGTCGTTTTTCGATCGTCCCCCTCCCGAAGGTTATCGCGACGAAGCTGCGCGGCGGTACGCGGCGACGATCGAGGCGGAAGACTCTGAAAAAGAGAGCGTGCTCGTTTTTCGGCTGGGAAACGAACGGCTCGCCCTGCCGCTCGCGGCGATCGACGAGGTGTCCGAGCCGCGTCCCGTGCACAGGATTCCGCGACGAATGTCGAACGTTCTTCGCGGTCTGACGAATCTTCGCGGTCAATTGCTTTTGTTTATATCGTTACATGGTTTGATTCATGTGGTCGAGACCGACGCCGAACGAGGAGGGGTTGGAATCGACGAATCGCGCGGCGGAACGATCGTCGACGACCGTACGCGGGCTCGCGCGACGGCGAAAGAACGGTTCGTCGTTTTACGGAGGCGGGACGATCGCTGGGTTTTCCGCGCCGATCATGTCGTCGGGATCGATTACATCTCACGTTTAGATTATCTTGCCGTTCCTTCGACCTCGGCCGACGTTAAATCGAGCTTTTGTCGTTCGGTTTTTCTTCGCGAAGGGGGGACGATCGGCAGGCTCGACGAGGATCGCATCCTCGACGCGCTCGCGGAGATACGCCATGAGTGACGACCTGAGCGGGTTTTCGATGCACGAACTGTTCAAGGTCGAGGCCGAGAGTCAACTCGCGATTCTCTCGAACGGTTTGCTTGCTCTCGAAGCCGAAAACCGGACCGCCGAAACGTTTGAATCGCTGATGCGCGCCGCGCATTCGCTCAAAGGCGCGGCGCGGATCGTCGGAGTCGATTGCGCGGGAAAGATCGCTCATGTGCTTGAAGATTGCTTTGTTGAGGCGCAACACGGTCGCATCGTGTTGAACGAAGCCGATATCGATCTGCTGCTCCTCGGGGTCGATTCGATCGATCGGATCGCGAAACTTGATGAAAATGAAATCGCATCCTGGGAAGTCGAACACGCCGACGAGATCGATCGGCTCGTCGCGGATCTCGCCGCGATCGCCGCGGGAACGAAGGAGGAAAGCCGAGCGGCGAGCGCGATCGTCGAGCCCGAAAGCCGACCCGCCGAAGACGAGAGCTCGGCTTTCGCCGAATCGCCTCAAGAACCCGAGGCCGAGGGCGGCGAGGTTCAACGCGAGCGAGCGATCGAGGATTTTACCGGACCCTCGGCCGAAAGCGAGAAAACCTATATTGATCAATATGATTCGCAATCACAAAAAGATCTTAAAATCGCCGATATAGCGATGCGATCGAGCGTCGTGATGATCGACGAAAACGAGAACGTGCGGGAAAAGAAGATTGAATCGGGCGAAGGCGAAAGCGAAGGGGACGATCGAAGCGTCGCGACGAGGCCCAGGCGTCCGCCGCGCGACGAGCGCGACGCGTCGGACGGGGTGGTGCGGGTTTCGGCGGCGAGTTTATCGCGGCTGACCGCGCTCGCGGGCGAATCGCTTGTCGAATCGCGTCGGTTGCGACCGTTCGTCGCGGCGATCGGCCGGCTGCGTCGACGCCAGACGATGGTATTGGAGGGGCTTCGCGCCGTCGAGGATAAGGCGATCGCCGATTTCGCGCGGTTCGGCGCGGTCGTTGCGCCGAGCGCGGTCGCGGTCGTTCCGGGAGGGGCCGCGATCGAACTGCTCGCACGAGCCAAAGAAGAAGCCTTGCGGTGTCTTGAACTCGTGATCGGACAAACCGAGGAGCTCGAATCGTTGGCGCGGCGGATGGAGGACGTCGCGGATCGATTGAATCATGAGGTGCTTAAAAGTCGAATGAGGCCGTTCGGCGAGGGGATCAAAGGATTTCCCCGGCTGGTGCGCGACGTCGCCCGGCAGTTGGGCAAATCGGTTCGGCTCGAGGTCGAAGGCGAATCGACGGGGGTCGATCGCGACATTCTCGACAAGATTGAATCGCCGCTTAATCACATGATACGAAATTCAATCGATCATGGAATTGAAACTCCGGACGAGCGTACGGCGGCGGGGAAGCCCGCGACGGCGACGATTCGGCTTGAGGCTCGGCATCGCGCAGGGATGTTGCAGATCACGCTTTCGGACGACGGTCGGGGGATTGATCTCGAAAAATTGAGGCGTCGGGTCGTCGAGCGGGGTCTTCTCGGCGCCGCTCCGGCTTCGCGATTGAACGAGGCCGAGCTGCTCGACTTTTTGTTTCTTCCCGGTTTTACGACGAAGGACGAGGTTTCGACGGTATCGGGGAGGGGAGTCGGTCTCGACGCGGTGCTGACGACGGCGCGCGAGATCGGCGGGACGATTCGGATTCAGAATCGACCCGGTCGCGGGGTCCGTTTTATTTTACAATCGCCGATCACGAAATCGGTCGTGCGGGGCTTGCTTGTGGAGATCGATCGCGAACCGTACGCGTTTCCGCTCAATCGCATCGATCGGATCACGGCGTTACAGGCGGATCAGATTCAAAGGCTTGAAGGATACAGGCATTTTTTGATGGAGGGAGAGCCCGTCGGCCTCGTCGACGCCGCGGGGGTGCTGGAATTGGGGGTTTCGCAGGTTGAATCGGGCGTTTATCAGGTGGTTGTGGTGAGCGATCGTTCGCATCGATTCGGCCTGATCGTCGACCGGATTCTGGGGGAGCGCGATATGGAGGCTCGTCCGCTCGATCCGAGGCTGGGGAAGGTTCCCAATTTTAACAGCGCCTCGGTGCTTGAGGACGGCAGGCCGGTGTTGATTTTCGACGTCGAGGATCTTGTGCGATCGATCGATCATTTGTTAGAGAGTAAAAAGCTGGGACGGTCGACCGAGAGCCGCGTCGGCGAGGCGAAATCGAAGACGACGAAGCGGGTGTTGGTGGTCGAGGATTCGATCACGGTGCGCGAGCTCGAGCGTCAATTGCTCGAGGCTCACGGTTATCTGGTCGATGTCGCGGTCGACGGGGTCGACGGTTGGAACGCGGTCCGATCGCGCGACTACCATCTTGTGATCAGCGACGTCGACATGCCTAGAATGAACGGGTTGGAACTCGTCGCGCGGATCAAGCGCGAGCCTCGGCTGAGTCGCGTTCCGGTCGTGATCGTTTCATACAAGGAGCGCGATGAAGATCGTCTTCGCGGTCTCGACGCGGGGGCGAACGCTTATCTAACGAAGAGCAGTTTTCGCGATCAAACGTTTCTTGAAACCGTTATTGATTTAATCGGGGAGTCGAACCAGTGAGGATCGGCGTCGTCAACGATTCGATTCTGGCTCGCGAGGCGCTCAAGCGCGTGATCGAAGCGAGCGAGGATCACGACGTCGCGTGGACCGCGGCCGACGGTTTTCGAGCGATCGAGCTGGCGCGGACGGATCGCCCCGATCTCATTCTGATGGATTTGATCATGCCGGGCATCAACGGTGTGGAAACGACGCGACGCATCACCGCCGAGACGAACTGTCCGATCCTGATCGTCACCGCGACGGTGCGAAAGACGGTGGGGATGGTTTACGAGGCGATGGGTTACGGAGCGCTCGACGCGGTCGACACCCCCGTTTTGGGAGCGCGGGGCGAGATCGACGGAGCCCGGCCGTTGTTGACGAAGATCGATACGATCGCGCGGCTCGTCGGCGCGTCACTTAAAGGTTCGGCGAGTCGTCATTTACTGGAATCTCGATCTTTTGATGAAGGTTTCGAGGCGACGAACGAGGCGTTCGATTTCGACTTCGTGCTGATCGGGGCTTCGACGGGAGGTCCGAACGCGATCGCGACGATCCTCGAGCGTTTTCCGCGTGATTGGCGCGGTTGCACGGTCGTCGTTCAGCACGTCGACCTGGCGTTCGCGCCCGGACTGGCTCGATGGCTCGCCGATCGATCCGGTCGGGAGGTTAAGCTGATCGAACGGGGCGACCTTCCCCGCGCGGGAGCGACGCTTCTCGCCGGAACGAATGATCATTTGGTTGTTACTTCGTCGGGACGGTTCGCTTATGAAGCCGAGCCGCAATCGGTGTATTATCGACCGTCGGTCGACGTGTTTTTCGCGTCGGCGGCGGCGAGCCGAATGAAGCCCGGCGCCGCTGCGATTCTGACGGGGATGGGCGCCGACGGCGCGCGGGGGTTGCTCGAATTGAAGAAAAAAGGCTGGCGCACGTTCGCTCAAAACAAAGAATCGTCGATCATTTGGGGAATGCCCCGCGCCGCGACCGAACTGGGCGCCGCCGAGACCGTCGCGTCGCTTGAGGAGATCGCCGCCGCGATCGTCGCCGGTTTTTCGCGGTAAGAGAGGATGTTTCGTGCGAGAGTTGTTCGATTTATAAGGATATCATAGATAATGGCTGATATGACGACCGACGCGACGATCGAACGCTCGCACGCGACGACGAAGGCTCCTTCGCTCACCGATCACCGTACCACGGTTTTGCTGATCGACGATCAGCCGATCGTCGGCGAGATGGTGCGCAGGATGCTGGCCGACGAAACCGACATCGTCTTCCATTACTGCAAAGATCCCGCCAAGGCGATCGAAACCGCCGAATCGCTGGCGCCGACGGTCATCTTGCAGGATCTCGTCATGCCCGATATCGACGGGCTCGAACTCGTTGCGATGTTCCGTCGAACCGAGAAAACGAGCGAGATTCCCCTGATCGTGCTTTCAACCAAAGAAGAGCCGAAAATCAAGGCCGAGGCGTTCGGCCTCGGCGCCAACGATTATCTCGTTAAGCTTCCCGATAAACTCGAACTCCTGGCGCGAATTCGTTATCACTCTAAAGGATATATTCATCGCCTCCAACGCGACGAGGCTTACCGCGCGCTCGTTGAAAGCCAACGCATTCTCGCCGGCGACATGGCTCAAGCTTCTCGCTATGTTCAATCGATTCTCCCCGCGCCGATCGTCGACGCGGGAATCGCGACCGACTGGCGATTCATACCGTCGACGCAGCTCGGCGGAGACGCGTTCAGTTATCATTGGATCGACAAGGATCGATTCGCGTTTTACCTGCTCGACGTTTGCGGTCACGGCGTGGGAGCGGCGTTGCTTTCGGTGTCGGTGCTCAACGCGCTGCGGTCGCAATCGCTGCCGAACGTCGATTTCGACGACCCCGCGTCGGTCCTCGCGGCGCTCAATCGAGCGTTTCCGATGGAACAGCATAATGATATGTATTTTACAATGTGGTATGGTATTTATAATCAATCGAGCGCGTCGATTCGTTTCGCCGGCGGCGGGCATCCTCCCGCTTTATTGTTGACGGGGGACTCGGCCTCGAATTCTCGGCTTTGCGTTCTCGATTCCAAGGGTCCGATGGTGGGGGCGTTGCCCGATATCGAGTTCGCTTCGTTTGAGCAACCCGTCGATCGATTTTCGAAGTTGTTTCTATTTTCGGACGGGGTTTATGAGATCGAGCGATCCGACGGATCGATGTGGCCGTTTCGCGATTTCGTCGAATTCATGTCGGGGTTGCGCGACGAAGAGAACGGCGACATCGACGTTCTGATCGAACACGCCCGGAGTTTGTCGGGTAAAAACGAATTCAAAGATGATTTTTCGATGGTGGAATTCCGATTTCTCAGGCCGTGAGGCGTTTGATCGGATCGGGAACGGCGCGATCGACGGATTCGAATCGGTTGGTTGTCGCGTTGAATCGCCCATTTGTGAGGTCGAACCTCGCGTCGCGCCTCTTTTCGTAAACGCCTGAGTTCGAGTTTCGCACATTCAGTTGAGACGAGGCGGTTTATTTGGACAATGATCGTTAACATCATGAATCAACTATAAATAGAATATCAAGATATCGGTTGATTCTATTTGGGAGGGCGAACCTCCCGGTGAGCCTCTTTTCGTAAACGCCCGAGACGAGGCGGTTTATTCGGACAATGATCCTGAACATCATGAAACAATTGTTCGTAGAATATCAAGATGTCGGTTGATTCTATTTGGGAGGGCGAACCTCCCGGTGAGCCTCATTTCGTAAACACCGGTGACGAGACCGTTTTTTGGTCAAAAATCGCAAACATCATAATGCGGCTCACCAGGAGGTTCGCCCTCCCAATTTTGGCTTCGCCCTCCCAATTTTGGCTCAGCGCTCCCAATTATGGCTTCGCCCTCAAATTTCGCCAGATATATTAAAACTATAGATGTCTGTTTTTTTTGTTTGGGAGGGCGAACCTCCCGGTGAGCCTCTTTTTGTAAACACCGTAGAACGGACCGTTTTTTGGTCAATAATCGCAAACATCATAGATTCGGCTCACCAGGAGGTTCGCCCTCCCAATTATGGCTTCGCCCTCCCAATTATGGCTTCGCCCTCCCAATTATGGCTTCGCACTCCCAATTATGGATTCGCCCTCCCAATTATGGCTTCGCCCTCCCAATTATGGCTTCGCCCTCCCAATTATGGCTTCGCCCTCCCAATTATGGCTTCGCCCTCCCAATTATGGCTTCGCCCTCCCAATTATGGCTTCGCTCTCCCAATTATGGCTTCGCTCTCCCAATTATGGCTTCGCCCTCAAATTACGCCAGATATATTAAAACTATAGATGTCGTTTTTTTTTGTTTGGGAGGGCGAACCTCCCGGTGAGCCTCTTTTCGTAAACACCGGTGACGAGACCGTTTTTTGGTCAAAAATCGCAAACATCATAATGCGGCTCACCAGGAGGTTCGCCCTCCCAATTTTGGCTCAGCGCTCCCAATTATGGCTTCGCCCTCAAATTACGCCAGATATATTAAAACTATAGATGTCGTTTCTTTTTGTTTGGGAGGGCGAACCTCCCGGTGAGCCTTATTTCGTAAGCGCCCGAGACGAGGCGGTTTATTCGGACAATGATCGTGCACATCATGAAACAATTGTTCGTAGAATATCAAGATGTCGGTTGATTCTATTTGGGAGGGCGAACCTCCCGGTGAGCCTCATTTCGTAAACGCCTAGGACGAGGCGGTTTATTCGGAAAAGAATCGTATATATTATGAAAAAACTGTACGTTCAATTCCAATGTGTCGGTATAATCTATTTGGGAGGGCGAACCTCCCGGTGAGCCTCATTTGATTATCGCAGGCGAGAATTCCGTTTCAGCAGCAAGAATTAAAAATATACGAGAATATGGCTCACCAGGAGGTTCGCCCTCCCAAGATCTGGTTCGCCGATCCGATATCTTGTTCGCCCACCCGATATCTGGTTCGCCGATCCGATATCTTGTTCGCCCACAAAATATCTGGTCCGCCGATCCGATATCTGGTTCGCCGATCCGATATCTTGTTCGCCGATCCGATATCTTGTTCGCCCACAAAATATCTGGTCCGCCGATCCGATATCTTGTTCGTCCACCCGATATCTGGTTCGCCGATCCGATATCTTGTTCGCCCGGCGGATATCGAGTTCGCCCTCAAATCTTGTCGAAATATTCGATCATCGTTCAGGGTCGCCACTGAAATCCCGTTGAATTCGCGGAATTCGTTTCGAATCGATTCCTGGCGACGGCCGACTCGCGCCGATTCATTTCGCTTCGCGTTTCACCTTCAAATTCGACTCCTTCAACAATCGAACCGCCGCGTCGACCAGAACCTCGCCCGATCCCTGAGCGCAACGAGCGCTCACAACTTCATAATTTCCTTGCGGATAAGCGCGCCGCGAGGGGATGTAGCCGATCGAACCGTTTGCAAGCTCGGCGATGATGGTATAAGGAAATGGAGAATCCTGTTTCACCGCGAGGCCGAGTTCGACAAAGATTTCTCCCGGTAACGAGACGAACGCGAGCTTCTCGCCCAATGCGATCGTTTGCACCTCGACCTCGAGCGGCTTGCCCGATCGATCATTCACATCCATAACTTTGTACGCTTTAACGGTTTCGAGAAACGAGGGGGCGGGTTTGCGTTTCGATTCGATCGCCGCCAGAACCGCGCGAGCCCGGTCAAGGTCGCCGGGTTCGATCGGAGAGGTCGCGAGTTCGACCGTAACCGACCGAGCGTCGATCCGAGCGGGCTCGATCGCCTCGAGTTCGGGCCACGCCGAAAGAACCGATCCCGCGAGGATCACCCCCATCCGCACCGCGTTTTCATGGCCGTGTTGCACCTCACGCCAGTTTGTATTGATATGATTGACATCGCCGCAACATCCCGCGGTGAAAACCGAGATCAGATCCTTCCCTTTGAATTCGGCGATCATTCTTGAGAGCGTGTACGGCATATCGGCCGAGAACGACGTCCCGCCGACGTTATCAAGATGCACGGCGTAATTGATATAAATCGCGATCGGTTTACGATCGAGCGATTCACAATAAACGAAGGGGACTTCGGGATCGATCGTCCCCGCGGGCTTGAGAACGTTCGGATTGAGCTTGCCCGGATTCCAACCGACAGTACCGTCTTTCATATGATAACGTCGATTAAAAGCGATCGAAGATTCACTCCCTCGAGCGGCCCAAATTTTGGCGGGGACAAGTCGATCGTCGGCGCGGCGGACGGCCTCGGCGATCCTGGCGGGAAGCTCGGCGCGAAAGCGAGTCGCAAGCTCGTTCGATCCTCCGAGCGCGACGTCGCGCGCCGTCGCCGAGGCGACGACGGGCCCGGTGTGCGTGTGCGTCGCCGAAATCATCACCGATTCTGATTGGATATGTGAGAGTCTTTCAATCTCTTTGCGGGCTTCGACGACGAGGTCGCGAGTCGTCGTGATGAGATCGAGCGATACGAGCGCGATTTTGCGTCCTTCGTTCTCGACGACGATCGCCTTGGCGAAAAGGGGATCGTGGACGCTCTCGGCGCCTCGCGGGCTGTAATACCCGGCCATCGGCGTACCGAGCGCGGGGGTGACGTCGACCGCGGCGGCGCCGACGCGCCATTCGGCGCCCCGCGCCTCGATCGATCCGATCAATAGCAACGTCATGAAGAATCGCACGATCGATCTCCTCGCTCTCTATCTGAAGGATATTACGATCATTTCATTTCTGAATCGGTTTATCGACGATCGTGATTCCGACGGGGTGAACCGAATCGGCCGTCGCGCCTCGGAAAGTCGTCGTCACGCGGATTTTCGCCGAGAGAACCGGACCCGGTTTGAGATCTCGCGATACGCCGAGGTTGAGCACGCCTTCGGTTCGATCGGCGGCGATCTCGACGGGTCGCGCGGTCAGGCGATCGCCGACTTTCGAGAAGAAATCGACAAGAACGGGACCCGTGAAGCCGTTTTCACGCGTGATTTTGATTGGAACGCCGAGTTCTCCGCCGCGCACGGCGGTAAAGCCGCGAGGGTCGATCGAAACCGCGACTCTCCTGGGAACGACGTCGACCTCGACGAGATTCGAGGGAACGTTCAAATCGACGTTTGTTTTCTCTTTCGCATTCGGATCTTTGCTGAACGGATAACTCGAATCGCCCTGAAAATAAAACGTGTACGAACCGGGAGGAGTGGATTGAGCGACGGCGAGATCGGCCGATCCGCGCGTTTCTTTCGCTTTGAACGAGATCCCCGCGAAGCCGGCGATGAACGGGGGGTTGTGGATCACGACGCTCACCGCCGATTCGAATCCCGCGTCTCGCCTCACCTCGAAATCGATCGGAATCGAGCCCCCTTGAACGACGATCCGCCGATCGTTCCGAGCGATCACCGCGAGCGGAGCGGCTCGCCCCGTCGCCGCGGCGATCGTATGACGCGTCATCCGAACGATCGGCCGGCGTTGCTGATCGCCGAGCCGCACGATCGCCGCCGACTCGGCGATCCGATCCCGATCGTCGGTTAAACGTGTAATGCTTGGAACATAATTAAGAACGTCTTTGCGATCGGCGAATCGGCCGCGGCCGCGGACGACGATCGCGCCGAACGAAGCCGGAGCGCCGCGATCGGCGCTCGCGACGATCACGGTTCGATTCGATCCCGCGGGAATGATCGCGGGATCGCACGACAGACCCGACGGATGATCAATTACGTCGACATAAATGGGATCACTAAATCCGTCGATTCGTTGCGCGATCACCGTCGCGATCGATCGTCCTCCCGAATCGACGCAAAGCCCTCCCTTGAAAGACGGCTCGCCGGGCGCGACGATCAGGCGGAAATCGGGGCGTTCGGGACGAATCTTGACGACGTATTGAAACCGAGCGTCGCCTCGTCCGCTCTCATATAAATCGTGCAGGCTAATTTGATACAAGCCGTCGTCGGGGGCGACGAATCGGACCGACGCGTCGACCGAGGCCGCGGGAAAGCCCGGGAAGCCCTGCGAGGGATTCCCCTCGGGTCGATCGTCGCCGACCGCGAGTTCGCGCGGATCGCCCTGAGGCGTGATTTGCTCGATCGTAAAGAAAGGATCGGCGGGCGAGCCGATCCGCTCGGCTTCGGCCTCGACGACGAGAACTTCTCCCTTTTTGGCGCGAAATCGATACCGGTCGATCTCGCCGATCCGCGCGAACGTCCCCGAGATCTCGCATGGCGGATCTATCATTTGAACATTTTTGCCGCCGTCATTCGGTTCGCGTTCGATCGTCACGCGATCGGCGGCGAACGCGAGGAAAACGGCGTTCGACATCCCCTGGGGAGTTTCGAGGCGGTACTCGAATCCCGAACGTCCCGCGGCGACGAGCGGAACGCGTACCGTTGAAACGAACCCGGGATCGTTCGAGCTCGCTATCGCCTTGGGGACGTCGATCGTCACGGTTCGGCGTTCGATCGGTTCGCCTTCGATCGAAAGCGAGGGATCGATCGTCCCGCCCAGATTTCGCCCGATCAGCTCGAACCGGCCGGTCGCTCCGGGAACCGCGGAGCGGGGAATGATCGCGTCGATTCGCGGCGCCATGCTCGCGGTTAATCGATAAATATGTTCGTTGGAACCGTTAAAAATCACGTCTTGAATCCGAACATAATAGCGTCCGGTCGCGGGAAGAACGATTTCGACGAACGGGTCGCCGGAATCGACCTCGGTACGAACGGCGAGTTCGCCGCGGTCTGGACCGAAGGCTCGGATCGCGGCGTCGAGCGCGGAATCGATCCGCGCCGCTTCGACCTCGAGATGAACGCGGTTCCCTTTCTCCCCCTCGAACATAAACCAGTCGATATCGGCTTGTCCGTCGATGCGACCGTTCACCGTCGAGCCGAGCTTGATCGGCGTCGCGGCTTCGAATGTCGCGTTCGGTTCGCGTTCGACGGATTCGTTCAAGCGGCCGACGACGAACGCGCGAGGATTGCTGACGCCGAGCGCCGAGATCACGCGAACCTCGTGCACGCCGACGGGAACTTCGGCGGCGATCGTCACGCGGAACGTCGTATCCTTGACGAGCGACGCGTGGATTCCGGGATGATCGAACGCGAGCGTGCGCGCGCCGTCGAGATCGGACCCCGCGACGACGACATCGACCGTCGCGCCGGCTTTTCCCCCCGCGGGAAACACGGTCGAAAGCGCGGGACGCGGAATCGGATCGGCGAACGCGACCGCCGAGTGGAGAACAATAAGAACACAGGCGTACTTGATATTCGTTGCAAACGAGACGCTCGTCTTCATCAAGCAAGTCTTTCCTTATGATAATTCGATCGTCTTCGAGGCGGGTTCGGCGCCGGCTTGGGTCGAGAGATCGGGAGTGATTATATCAGCTCGGGGATCGGCGCGCCCTGGTTGAGAACGCGGGTAGGCCTCCCAGAATCGTCGATGAATTCATGATTGGGATCGATTCCAAGAACATGATACATCGTTTGGATAACGTCTTCGGGACCGAGAGGGCGTTCGACGGGGAATTCTCCTTTCGAGCCCGTCGATCCGACTACGATTCCGGTTTTGAGCCCGCCTCCGGCGAGAATCGCCGACATCGCTCCCGGCCAATGATCGCGTCCCGCCGACCGGTTGACTCGCGGCGTGCGGCCGAACTCTCCCCAAACGACCACCAGGACGCGGTTTGAGAGACCTCGATCGCTCAGGTCGGAGACGAGAGCCGAGAGCGCCGAATCGAGCATCGGCGCCTGAATTCGGCATCGCTTTGGGATATTATCATGATGATCCCAGCCGCCGTCGGCCACGGTGACGAAAGTCGTCCCCGCTTCGATTAACCGACGCGCGAGGAGGCAGCTTTGGCCGACGCTCGTCATTCCGTAACGTTCGCGCACCTTGGCGGGCTCCGCCGAAAGATCAAAAGCTCGGCGCGCTTTTGGATCTGTTATTAATTGATAAGCCTGCGCGTAGAATTCGTCGAGCCCCTCCATCATACCCGAGTCGTCGCGCGATCGATCGATCGAATCGAGTTCGTGGAGCAGACGGCGACGGTCGTCGAGGCGTTCGAGCGTGATCCCGGGAGCGGGATCGAGATCGCGGACGCGGAGCGTTTTCGTCGGGTCTCCGGTAAGCGTGAACGGGTTGTACGCGGGCCCGAGATACGCCGCGTTCGCGAACGAGGGGTCGTTGGGGAGCGCGACGTAAGGCGGAACTCCCGAACCGAGTCCGCCGCGCAGTTTGGCGGCGATCGATCCCGTGCTGGGCCTCGCGTTCGTTCGTAAGAGCGCCTGAGGCGCGGGATACCCCGTCATCACCCAATGCGACCCCGATCCGTGATCCGCGGTCGTGTGCCTTAAACTTCGAACAATCGACACTTTATCAAGATTTTTAGCTAGACGGGGAAAAAGTTCGCTCACGATCACGCCCGGAACGTCGGTTCCGATCGCTCGGAACGCTCCGCGGAATTCGGTCGGCGCGGAGGGTTTTGGGTCGAACGTGTCGATGTGCGAGGGCCCTCCGCCGAGGAAAATCTGGATCACCGCGGATCCGTCGCGGGTCGATTTCGTTTGACCGGCGCGAGCGCGAGTTCTGAACAAATCGGCCAGGTTCAGCCCCGCGATTCCAAGACAGCCGACCCTGACGAAGCTCCGCCGGCTCACTCCGTCGCAAGTTCCGTAGCGCCCGCTTAAAACCTCGATCATCGCTCGACCCTCCGCAACGGATCAAATACCTCTAGAATTCCCACTAATAGATAAAAAGAAACTCTTTGCAGTTGATCAGCGACCAGAGGAGATCCTCGATCGCCTCGCGAAGCTTTCCCGCGGAGCGTTTCTCGGCGAGATGTTTCAGACAGACCGAGCGTTCCCGCGCGGTCGGCCCGCGCGATAAACAGACGCGATACAATTCGTCGACGATCGATGCGTCGTCGCGTCCCGCGGCGAGCAACGAGCCGACGCGACTCCCCGTCGCGATCTTTTTTTGAACGCTTGGAGAATTAAGCAGATGCAACGTTTGAGATAAGCTCGGCTCAAAGGAGCGTTCACATTCGCATACGCTTTCGCGTTTTGGTCTGCCGAAGATTTCGAGAAAATACGAGGCGAAACCGTCGTCGGGAAGGCGGATCGCGCCGGTGTTCGGAGGAACTCCGCGGAACGGTTCGGCCGAACCCGTCGCGCGATCGATCGCGTCGAGCAGCGCCTCGGCGGCGAGTCGACGCGGGTAAAACCGCGAGTAATTGCGGCGATCGCGTTTGTTGTAGGCGTTCGGCAGGCTCGAACGACGATAAGCCTCGCTCGTCGCGATCGTGCGGATCAGGTGTTTCAGATCGTAACCGCTCGCGATGAAATCGGCGGCGAGTGCGTTCAACAAATCGGGATCCGACGGAGGATTCGTATCGCGCATGTCGTCTTCGGGCTCGACCAAACCTCGACCGAAAAACCGCTTCCAGTACCGATTGACGACCGATTTGGCGAAATACGGATTCGAGGGATCGCGCATCCAGGCGACGAGCGCGTCGCGCGGGTCTCGCCGCGGATCGGTCTCTTTGATCTCGGCCGCGCCGAGGGGCTTCGGCGGCGCGGGGCGACCCGTCGCCGGATTCGTCGCGAGACTAAAAGGTTCTGTATATAAACAAGGAGTGGCCGGATCTTCACCCGGCTTGCGACCGATTCTTTGGAAAAAGGATGCGAATCCGTAATAATCGTCTTGCGTCCATTTTTCAAACGGATGATGATGACATCGCGCGCATTGCATTCGCACTCCTAAAAATAGCTGCGCGGTGTCGTCGGTTTGTTCCTCGAGAGTCCTCACCTGGCGATACCAGACGACGGGAGGATTGCTCGCCGCCTCGCCGCGGGCGGCGACGATCGACGCGACGAAACGGTCGTAAGGGACGTTCGCCGCGATCGACTGGCGGATCCAGCCGTGGAACGCGAACGAACCCTCCTCCGACGCGATTCCGAGCGTCCTCTTGTTGCGCAAAATCGACGACCAGAAGAGCGCGAAATGATCGGCGTATTCGGGAGTTTCGAGCAACGCGTCGATCCGCCGCGATCTCTTATCCAAAGATCGATCGTTTTCATAAGCGACGACCTCCTCGGGAGACGGAGCGACCCCCTTGATGTCGAACGACGACCGCCGCGCGAATTCGGCGTCGACGCAAGCTTCGCTCGGCGGTACGCCCAATTCTTTCAATCGCTTGAACACATATCGATCAACGAGGTTATCGGATTCGGGAGGGGTCCAATCGGGGGTCGATTCGCCGAGCGGCACGCCGATCCGAGCGACGGTCGTCGCTCCGCCGAACCGCGCCATGATCGCCGCGAAGCCGACTCCGTCGAACGTCTTGATCGTTCCGCGATCGTCGACCTCGTCGAGATCGGGCGCGTTCGACTGAAATTGCGCAAGCCGCGTGACGTCGACGGTCGTTCCGTCGGAATAGCGCGCCGTCGCGCGGACGCGCTGAACGCCGTTTCGCGAAACGATACGATATTTTGGATAAATATCGATATTAACAAGCGCCGGCGAATCGGCTCGATCGAGCACGGCGCCCTGGCGAATCCACCGCGCGATCACGCGAAATTCGGCGGAATCGACTTCCAACCTCCTACCTCCGCCGTGCGGAACCCGCGCAGTCGGCTTCATGAGCAGCAAACTGCGTTCGGGCGCCGCGGGAAAAATCCGCCGTCCGCGCGTCTCGTGAACGATCGATTCGTGATCGAAAGCCGAGTCGTAACCCAAAAGGCTTAAACGGAAACCGTTTTGTCCGCTCGCCTTGCCGTGGCAAACCCCCGAGTTGCAGCCGATTTTGGTGAAGATCGGCTCGACGTCGCGGGTGAAAAGAACGCGAGGAGGATCGACGAAGCGACGCACCGAAACATTAACGCGAGTTATTTCTTTCTGATATCTAATGACGATTTGTGTCGAGCCGTCGCCCCGCGGTTCGATTCGACCCGATGTGTCGCCGACGGCGACCCTGGGATCGTTCGAGCGAAACGAGGATCGATCGGTGACGTCGATCTCGGCGCCCGATTCATCCTTCGCGGTGACGATCAATTGTGCGTGCGCATCGCAGCCGACGAGTTCGAGCCGTGCTGGTTCGACGACGATCGCGGCCGAACCGGTCGAGGCGAGAATCCCCGACAGAACAATCAACGGGGCGAGAGTTTGTCGCACGTCGCCTCCTCGAATCCGGAATCGATCGAACCGACCGAATCAAATCTCCCCGGCGAACGTCTAATCATGAAGCATTATTTTGACAAAAGTGCGGCCCGTCGACAAGGCGCGGGGCGCGACCGCGACCGGCCGAACGGCTAAAACTCACGACGATTCGACGGCCCGACCGAGTCTCGTTTCAAATTCCACATGGAATTATCGAAGGCTTAAATGAAAATAACTCGCACTGTTCTTTCGCCGACGAATCGCCGTGAAAACCGCCGCCGATCGATCGGGCTCATCGAATCGATCGCTCCGTTATTTCACTTCGGAACTTCGCGGCCGACGAATCGCGTCAATTTCTCGGTCTCGGCGTCCTTCACGCGCACCGATCGCGTAATCGTCTTTATGGACGAGCCGAATCACTTTAAGAGAGGGACGGGGGCCCCTCGATCGCATCCTGCGTCTTTCCCCCGTCCCTCGGGACAACGCTTCCAGGCCGGGAGCGTTGATCGCTTGAATATTCAGGTTGATTTCAGGGAACGTTATGTCGCCGAAGCGACGCGTTCTTCGATGAAAAAATAAGTCGCCGGGTCAAATTTAGTACAAGCCGGCGCGGTGTCAAACGTCGGGGCGCCAAAATCAAAAGTTCGTCAACTTTTCGATCGCATGGACCGGAATACGCATTTCTCGCCCCTCATCCTCCACGAGAAGCGACCGAGATTCCGATTCCAAGCCGATCGCCCGCGCGATAACCTCTCCGTTCCGAGCGATTACGCGTACGTTCCGATCACGAAACTCACAACGATCAAACCACTCCCGGGCGAGCAATTCAAGCCCCTGTTCCGAGACACGATGATAATAATCATCGAGCGTGGCGATGAGCGCGCGAACGATCCGCGATCGATCGCCGAATCGACCCGAAATCGCCCGCAACGACGTCGCTTTATCGACGAGATCGGCCGGCCACGATTCGGCCGATTGGTTCACGTTGAGCCCGATTCCAAGGACCGTCGCGTCTCTCCTTTCGACCAAAATCCCCGCGATTTTCCGCTCGTTCACGCGGATATCGTTCGGCCATTTGATCCGCGCGACCCCGGGCTCGCCGATCGCGTCATCGACCCCGCGCGCAACCGCGACCGCGGCGAGCGCCGTGAGCCAAAACGGATCGTCGAGCGGCGGCTTGGGGAACAACAAAACCGACATTAAGATCGAACTCCCCCGCTCGGCGCTCCAAACCCCGCCGCGTCGCCCGCGGCCCGCCGTCTGCTCTTCGGCGAGCGCCACGAACCCGTCGTTCGCATTCGAACTCGACGCTCGGAAGGCGACGTCGTTCGTGCTCGTCACGCGATCCCAAACCGCGATCCGCCTGCCGATCGTTCTCGTTTCAAGCCGCCACTCGATCTGATCGGGGCACAACCGTAACGCGGGAGCGCGAATCGCGGCCTCGATTCGATCTCCCTCGCCCTGAACATCGATTCCGAAGCCGAACGCGGCGAACTCGGCGAGAACGCGATCGAGATCGTCCGGGCTGGCCAGATAATTGAAAACCCGAACGAACGCCCCGTCGGCTTCGATCAATCGATTTAAAAGCTCGCCGTTCATTATAATGAAAAATTCTATTATTATTAGAATACTAATACGATGGGTTTGATTCTTGAGGGCGATGAGAGGGAAAATCGAGGCCGAGGTCGAGCGCCCGAGCCGAATGCGTGAGCGCGCCGACGCTGATTCGATCGATCCCGGTCGCCGCGATCGCCGCGACGTTTTCGAGCGAGATCCCTCCCGAAGCCTCGATCAAAGCCCGCGATCCGCTCCGCTCGAGCCTTCGAACCGCCTCGACCGTATCCATCAGTGAAAAATTATCGATCAAAATGATATCCGCATCCGTATGAATCGTCCGGTCGAACTGATCGAGCGAATCGACCTCGATCTCGACGATCATCCCCGCGGGCGCGGATTCGCGCGCGCGTTTGACCGCGATCTCGATCGCGTTCGGACCGTCGCCGAGCCACGCGAGGTGGTTGTCTTTGATCAAAATCGCGTCGAAGAGGCCGAATCGATGATTCGTCCCGCCCCCCTTGCGCACCGCGTATTTCTCGAGCTTTCTATGCGCCGGAGTCGTCTTACGCGTGTCTAGAATCCTCGCCTTCGTTCCCGCGATCGCCGCGACGAACCGATCGGTCAAAGAGGCGATCCCCGAAAGTCGTTGCAAAAAATTGAGCGCCGTCCGTTCCGCGATCAATAGATTTGTGATCGCTCCCGCGAGAATCGCGACCGGCTTTCCCGGTTCGACCCGCGCTCCGTCGCGAAAACCACCGACGCGTTTCAATTCGAGATCGAGCTTCTTGGCCAGCAGCTCGACGACGGGAAGCCCCGCGACGATTCCCGACCGCCGCGCGACGATCGCGGCCTCACCACGAGCTCCTAGCGGTATCAAAGCCGAACCCGTCGCGTCTCCTCGATCTCCCAGATCCTCGGCGAGCGCCTGATCGATCAGCCGATCGGCCTCGGCGATCTCGGCGGCGCCGAAATCGGCCTCGTCGTTTCGTGAAACTTTAGATTGATCAATCATGTCGATATCATATTGCTTTAATGTTTGTTGGGTCGCGTTCGAGTCTCGTCGGTGTCGCCGCGATTCGGACGCGATCGTCATTCGGGCTCGATCGTGTGTCGTGAATCGCGCGGTTGCGGAGCGAGCTTCGCGAGCTTATCTTACCCGTTCGTTCGGTTCCGGATAAACCTGGCAGGCGCGATGAGAGGCGGAAAGCATGACGGGCGTGGGAATCGTCGGCGTCGGTTTCATGGGGATGATTCATTATCTCGCCGCGCAAAAGATCGGGACGGGACGAGTCGTCGCGATCTGCACCCGCGATCCCAAAAAGCTCGCCGGCGATTGGACCGACATTCAGGGGAATTTTGGACCCCGCGGCGAACAAATGAATCTCGAGGGAATCAATCGGCACGCGACCTTCCAGGCGATCCTCGCCGATCCGGCCGTAAACCTCATCGACCTTTGCGTTCCCAACGACGCACACGCGAAGATGGCGATCGAGGCGCTCGAGGCCGGTAAAGACGTGCTGGTCGAAAAGCCGATCGCGCTCGAGATTGAAGACGCCGATCGGATGATCGAAGCGGCTCGAAGAACGGGGCGATTACTGATGATCGCGCACGTTTTACCGTTCTTTCCCGAATTCGCCTATGCGCGATCGGTCGTCGAATCGGGCGAATTCGGCCCGCTCCTCGCGGCTCGATTCACGCGCGTGATCTCCAAACCCGACTGGTCGACGGGAATCGCCGACGCGAACCGGAGCGGCGGCCCCGCGATCGACCTTCACATCCACGACACGCACTACATCGGCCTCGTTTGCGGCTCTCCGATCGCGGTCCGATCGACGGGCGTCGTTCAAAATGGAGCCGTTTCACATCTTTCAACCCAATACTTGTACGAACAACAAAACCTTTCTGTCTCGGCGGATTCGGGGGCGCTCAATCAGCCCGGTCGTCCTTTTATGCATGGATTTGAGCTTTGGATGGAGCGGGGAACGCTTTCGTTCGAGTTCGCGACGATCGACGGCGCGGCGCATGTCGCGACTCCGCTGACGCTGATGCCGGAAAAAGGCTCGGCGATTCATCCGCCGCTCGGTTCGGGAGATCCGATCGACGCGTTCGCCGCGGAGCTCGAAGCCGCGACGATCGGCGTCCGCGACCGAATCGTCCCCCCTCAGCTCTCGGCGACGCGGGCGCGTTTGGCTCTCGCTCTTTGCCGAGCCGAGATCGCGAGCGTGATTTCGGGAGAAACCGTCGCGGTCGCGCCCGCGTGATCGATCAAGATCGTTTTATCAAAAACGAAACGACATAACTAACAGAATGGATTTAAAGATCATGAGGCCGATCGATGAATCCGTCGGCTCTCCTTGAACGTTTGAACCCAGGTTTCGGCGTCGATCATCGCTTGGTTCATGCTTTGTTCGACTTCGAGGCGATATTGTTCGATCGCGTCGCGGTCGGCGTCGGGGGGAACGACGATCGGCCTTGGGACGACGCAGGTCGCGGTTTGAAACGGCCTGGGGACGGCGAATCGATCCCAGCTCTGGGCGCGCCAGGGACGCTCGAACGCCATTCCGGCGCCGACGATCGGCAGACCGAGCTTGCTGGAAAGATAAATCAAGCCCGGTTGCACGCTTCGTCTCGGCCCCTTGGGGCCGTCGGGGGTCACGCAAAGGTGTCCCTGATCGACCCTGCGGGTCATCTCGCGGAGCGCCCGCGCGCCGCCGCGAGTCGTCGACCCGCGCACGACTCCGAAACCGAGCTTTTTCACGACCCGCGTGATCAGCTCGCCGTCGCGGTGATCGCTGATCAGGATGTTCATTTCGGGCCACGCCCAATAATACGCGGGAAAGAGCATTACTTCATGAAAGAATGCGTAGATGTAGCGAATTCCGAGTCTTCGCGCCGCGGCGGGATCGGCGGCGGGGTCGGCGTAGCGGAAGTGGAACCGCGTGGCGCCGACGAGTTTACGCACGGCGAAGGCGCCCGCGGCGCCGACTGCGCTCTGGAGCGCGGGGTGGGTGATTTTCATCGCGTCGTCCTTGACGATTCCGCTCGATTCCGCCTGATTCCGCTTGATTCCGCTCGATTCCGCGATCCAATCGGCGATTTCGATCCCGATCGCGTCGCGATCGTTCGGCTCAGGCCGATGTCTCGGCGGTCGCGGAGGATACGCCTTATACGCGATCGACGCGGATCGATCCAGATCGATCGTCACGCGTCGCCCTCTCAATCGAGCCTACGCGGTCGAATGTTTGAGAGGGGGATAAAGGAAATCTAGAACATGATAAAACATAATATTATGTAAGATCTTTTGAGAACAAGCCGAATATGTGTGACCGAAACGCACTACAATCCAGGCAGGCTGAGCGACTTGCCCGAGTCTTTGGCGCCGATTTGGAGCAAAAACGGAACCGCGAGCTTCGCCCAGTCGCCGGGCTCGGGATACAACTCGGCGTCGCCGCCGAAACATTCGCGAAGCATATCGGTATCGATGATTCCAGGATTGAACGCGACCGAAACCAAACCTTTCGGCAGGTCTTGAGCCAACGCTTTCGAAAGCCCCTCGATCGCCCACTTCGTCGCGCAGTACGAGGCGACGTCGGGAGATGTCGAACGCCCCCACCCCGAACTGAAATTGACGAACACCCCAGATCCCCGCTCGATCATCGCCGGAGCGAAAGCGCGGATCACATAATAAACACCTTTGATATTGATATCAATAATCGCGTCGAACTCGTCGGGGGGAACTTTCCAGAGCGGCGAATTGGCGTTGACGATCGCGGCGTTGTTGAGGATCAAATCGGGAGGTCCGAACTTTTCCATGAGCCTCGAAGCCCACGCGTCGACCTGATCGCGGCGGGAGACGTCGATGATCGCCCAATCGTGATCGGCGCCGAACTTTTTGCCGATTTTTTCGACCAGATCGCGCGATCGCCCGCAACCCAGGACGACGTGCCCGCGTTCGGCGAACTCTTCGGCCATCGCCAACCCGAGCCCGCGCGTCGCCCCCGTGATCACGACGATCCTTCGCTCGGCGTTCGACATGGCGGCCGTCCTCATCATCTGAATCGCACGTCGATCGGCTCCAATCACCGGTATCATCTTACGCGAATCGGCGATTTTTTTCGAGCCCGTGCGATCGCCGCTGAAACGCGCCGAACCCCTTTCCTCGCCGAATGTGATCAAGAAAAAACCGCGTTCTCGAATTTGTATCTGTTATTTCTGCATATTATTATATAAAAAAGCCAGCAATCAATTCAAAAGTGCATTTAGGGAATTAATCATTAAGATGGCGGGAGGGGATTTTTCCCTCCCGCGGCGCTCGCAACGATCTGGAATCGTTCGGAGATAAACTCTCTTACAATTTGAGGAGCCGGGTCGCCTCGTCGACTCCGGGGGCTGGGAATCCGTGTTCGCTCGCGGTGACGCGCGCCAGCGCCGCGAGATGGCGCCACTTGTACGCGGGCCTGGTCGTCGCGAATTCCTCGACGACGGTTCGGTAATACTTCTCGGCGTGGAGCGCTCCGTCCTCGCTGATCGCGTATCGCAGCATCAGGTCGAACGCGGGGCGCGGGGGAAGATCGAGCTCGCCGTATCGATGAATAATCGCACAAGCGCGAGTTTGCTCGTTCGCCTTGATCGCGACCTCGGCCTCGCGCAAGAGCGATTCGGGCTTGAGGCCGATAACCGATTCTCGGTGTTCGGCGAAGGGATACGGTTGCGGGTTTTGCCCCTCGGCCTGTCCCGCGGTGTGATAAGCGCCGACGATCAGGCTCGCGACGGAGTTGCGGCGATCGCTCACGCGGGAGATGTTCCGCCACGCGTTCGACGCGTCCGACGCGTGGACCCCGACCGACGCTCCGTGCACGCTCCCCTTCGGTTTTGCGGGAGAATCGTCGCGCCGGCGTCCCGGATCGTGCAAAACGAGCTGATTCGCCGCGAGCGAGATCGCCTCGCCGATCGCCTCGTGCGAGATTCCGTCGGCCAACGCGTCGGCGACGGCCTCGGCGGCTTGCTCACGCGTCGACGCGTAAACGATATGACTCATCCGATCGATCCACGCGTCGTCGGGAACGCGTTCTTCCGCGGCGCCGCTTAAAACCCCCTTGCGATCGAGCAGCCGTGGAAGGATCGAGCGGAGCGGATCGTCGCCGCCGTTCCTCCTGATCGCCTTCTCCTCGTCGACGCAATAACGCACCGATTGCCTGAGAAGCGTGTGAGCATATTCTTTGCCCGTGATATCCAGCAAAACCCACGATCGCCACGCCAGAACCACGCGGTGAACGTTTACATGATCTTGAACCGCATATTGAAGTTCGTTGAACGCATCGGGAAGCGGACCGCGCGCGATCGCCGCGAACGTCCGTTCGGCCTCGTCCATGTTTTGGCCGCGGATCGCCGCGCGGAGCGCCCTGGCGTCGGGGCGCGATTCGGACGAAGGCGAATCGATTTCGATCGCGTGCAGCGTCTCGCGCGATCCTCCGCCCGATCGCTGGATGTGATCGGTGTTGCGATACAGAACCTTCAACACGGGGAGGGCGCGGCGGGAATCGGCGAGTTCGCGCGACATCTGAAGCGCCGGAGCGAGCGCCATGATCGCGTGGTAGCCGTCGTAATCTTGGCCGCCGAACGCCCGAGCGTTCGCCAAAGCCGCGGCGGAAACAAGCTCGCGAAGTTCGGTTCCTTCGTTCATCTTTTGAACGACGACCGTCAGAAATCGATCAATCGGCGTTTGCGCCATCAGATCGACGAGGGGCTCGATCGGTCCGAACGTCAGCCGGTCTTTCTCCTCCCTCGCGGTAACGGGTTTGGCCAATCCCAAATCGAGCGCGACCGACGATCCGACCCCGGCGACCAGCATTCCCTTGCCGACCTGGGCGAGGAAATCACGACGACTTCGACGATTCATGTGCGATCTCCTTGAAATCAAGCAATGCTCATGCCGCAACGCTGGATTGTTCTTTTCACCATGAAAGACGACGCGACGATCGAGATTCTGGGACCGCTCTCGACGATCGACATCGAATTCGATCCCGAACGATCGCCGACGCGTTCGACCCCGAGAGATCGGCGACGCTAAACCTCATCTTACCGAACCGACGCCGGCGGAAGTAAAACAAAAAATTCCAAGAATCTCGATCAACTAATTTATGATAGTTTTTACATATAAATGGTGTCTACCTAGGTTCGGTCGGGTTCGCCTGGCTCGTTCGGTTTAGATTGAGGAGCGCACGCCGAGAGTGATTTGATCGTCGCGCGATTCTCGCCTCTGGGATCGAGCGTCGCGGATGATAAGATACGTTTCATTCGCGGCTCGTCCTCAAGGCGCGGCGAATCGCTCGTTCGAGACTCATTCGCTTATGGGGTGATTTTTATGCTTCTAAATCGATCGTGTCGCGTTCTGCCGGCGTTGTCGGCGGTTTTCTGGGGGATAATCGCCCTGATCGCGCCTTACGGAGCGGTCGCGGCCGAAGCGCCGCCGCGATCGAACGCCGAGCTTGTGATCGGATTTCCGCCGATTCCCGAGATTGAAGCGGCTCGGCTCGCATTCGACCGGTTCAAAAAGCTCGAAGTCGGCGAGATGTTTATCGCGATCATCGAGCACGGATCGGATATGGGGCCTGGAACGGGCTGGTTTCATCCCACGCTCTCGCGTTACGACTGGAATTGGCTTGCGAAACGATGTGGAGTCGACCCCTCGGCGGCGATTCCTCGCGACAAGTTTCCCGGTTCGGACAAGGCGTTCGATCGGCTCGATCGCGACCACGACGGTCTGATCAAGCCCGACGACTTCGATTGGTCCGAATCGTCGCCATATCTTGAACGATTTTACATGGAAAACATGCGATTTCGCATGATTGATTCCAACAGCAACGGGCAAGTTTCGTCGATCGAGTGGGCCCGGTTTTTCCAGCGTGCGGCGAAGGGAAAATCGTTTTTGACTCCCGACGACCTGCGCGAAGCGTTCACGCCTCGCCCCGCGCCCGCCGCCGATCCCAAACAAGCCGCCGCGTCCGAAGGCCCCAGCCGCGCCGTGCTGCTTAAAGGGCTCGCCGAGGGAGAGGTCGGTTCCTGGTTCGAGGGGCCGAAATTGAACGATAAGGCGCCCGATTTCACCCTCACGACGCACGACGGCAAAGAACAAATCACGATGTCTCAATTTCGTCGAGACAAACCGATCGTGCTTGTTTTCGGCAGCTTCACGTGAGGGCCGTTCCGATCCCAGTTTGGGATCATCGAAGATATGTACCGACGTTACGGCGATCAGGTCCAATTCTTGGCGGTGTACGTGCGTGAGGCGCATCCGATCGACGGCTGGCGGATGAGTTCGAACGACCGCGCGGGGATCGCGATAAAACAGCCGACGAAGCAAAACGAGCGAGAAGCCGCGGCGCACGCTTGCAGCGGTCGGCTTGAAACTTCGATCAAAATGGTCGTCGACGAAATCAACGATCGCGTGGGGAACGCTTACAGCGGCATGCCCGACCGGCTTTATTTGCTCGACGACGAAGGTAAAGTCGCGTTCAAAAGCGGCCGAGGACCGTTCGGCTTTCATCCCGGCGAGCTCGAACAAGCTCTTTTGATGATGCTTCAAGATCGAACCGATTCAAGCAAACCGAACGATCGACACGCCCAAGCCAAGCCGACCGACCTCAAGCTGGACGCCGAACCTCGTCGAGAGATCAAGCCTTCACGTTGATCTCTCGATTCGCTGATGAACACGCGGACACTAAAAGTCGCGTGGAATCACAATCTCGCGAGGGGATGTGATTCGATGAGTCAATTTTCGAGGCGATTCCTTAAAACGACGAGGAATCGCCCGAAATCTTAGCGTTTGCGATGACGAATTCGGCTGCGCATCCGGCGTTTCTTCTGTCCGACTTTGCGACGACCCTTACCACGGCGGCGACTGGCCATAGCGGCTCCTGTTCCAGGATTGTTAATGTTCGACCCCGCGGGACGTATCCCGTTCATGAAATACCGGTTATATCGTGAGTCGCCGCGAGAGACAAGATCCGACGTTCGATCGACCGCGGCGCGTTTCATTTTTTCAGAGCCGATCGTCACGATTTCAACAACACCACGAGCCGAAATACCGCGTCGCGGTCGTCCCAAATTGAACAGGCGATTTGGATTTGACACCGGATGCTTGACGATCGGAATTCGGTTTCGTTTGAACTTGATTTCGAATGCGAGGCGGCCGGGACGACTGAACTCGATCCGGCAATTTCCGATTAATCCGGGCTTGCTACGGGCCGAGGACGTTGTTCGATCGCATCGATTGCTCTTTCATATCCGTTTATTTTAAGAGGATGAGCGCATCATGGCCAAACCGTTCGACGCCGCCGGCAAAGAACTGTTGGAACTCAAGCCCGAAGCGATCTTGGAATACGTCGGCGTTTCCGCCGAGGGGTCCGTCAGTTTGATCGAATCCGATTTCTCGACCGTCACCGCGCAGGTCGATTCGGTTTTCCGGGTCGACGCCGAGTTCCCTTATCTCGTCCACATCGAACTTCAGGCGAACCTCGATGTCGATCTACCGCGCAGGCTTAGACGCTACAACGGCATGATCGACCTTCGTCATAAGCTCCCGATCCTAAGCGCGGTGATCTTGTTGCGCCCCGAGGCCGATCATAAAGATATCGATGGCCATTATATAATGAATATGCCGTTTGGTTTTTGTGTCGACTCGTTCAAATATTATGTGATCCGCGCCTGGAAGTATTCCGTCGAAACATTATTAACGGGAGACCTCGGCTTTTTACCGTTCGCTCCCCTGGCGGATGTTCCCGTCGACGAGGTTCCCGAGGTGTTACGGCGAGTCGACGAACGTCTGGTGAGGGAGACGACCCGAGAGGAAGCTGGTATACTGATGCAGGTCACGCTCGTGTGGGCGGGATTGGTTTTGGACAAGGGAACGATCCACGAGATCCTTGGAGGCCTGAAGACGATGAGCTTGATCGAGGAATCGTCGTACGTTCGTATTTGGCTCGATAAAGGCAAGGAGCAGGGCCGGATCGAAGGGGAAAAGCAGGGGAAGATCGAGGGAGAGCGAGCGATCATCGTTAGATTGGGTCGCAAGCGTTTTGGCGAACCGGACGCGGCGACGCTAGCGAAACTTGATTCGATCCAATCGGTCGATCGTCTCGACGAGATTTCCGATCGATTGATCACCGCGGCGAATTGGACCGAGGCGATCGGCGAAGATTAATGAGATACGGGAATCAGAGGCCTGAAGACGATGAGCTGGATAGAAGAATCGTCGTACGTTCGTATTTGGCTCGATAAAGGCAAGGAGCAGGGCCGGATCGAAGGGGAAAAGCAGGGCCGGATTGAAGGGGAACAGAAGGGGAAGATCGAGGGGAAGATCGAGGGAGAGCGAGCGATCATCGTCAGATTGGGTCGCAAGCTTTTTGGCGAACCGGACGCGGCGACGCTTGCGAAACTTGATTCGATCCAATCGGTCGATCGTCTCGACGAGATTTCCGATCGATTGTTCACCGCGGCGAATTGGACCGAGGCGATCGGCGAAGATTAATGAGATACGCGAATCGGGGGCTTGAACGGCGCGATTTTAATCAATAAGTCATCTTAATTTTGAATAAAATATGTCTGCGATCGAAGATTCGAACGGGAGACTTTCTCGGCGCCGAACACGAAGACGATTTCTATTCATGTTTTTTGGGTAATCTTCAAAAAACTTTCGCATATCGAATCATCGTTCACTCGTCTCGCGGTTCGGGGTCGACGCTCGCGGCGGATCGGGCCGCCGAGTCTTCGGCTAAAAACCGGAGAAGCTCTCCGGGTACGACGGGCTTGGGTAACACCCGGTCGACGCTTTCGAGTCGATCGTCCTCGAGATCCCATCCTGTAATTAAATAAATACATGGACGTATTTTTCGATTGCGGGCGGCGAGCGCGACCGCCAAACCGTCGGCGTCGGGCAATAAGAAATCGGTCAAGATGAAATCGAGCGGAGCTTCGCGATGGATTTCCGCGATCGCCGCGGCCGCGGAGTCGGCGACGACGATCGTATATCCATGAGATTCCAGATACCTGGATAAGGCGAAACGAATCGCCTCGCTGTCGTCGACGAGAAGGATTCTCACGTCGCGCGAGGCGGAACGATTCGGATTCGTCACGGCTTTGCTCCCTGATCTTTCACCCGGGCGTTCCACGCCCAAAATCGATCGGACCGCGAGCGATCCACCGATCGCGACCTTCATCAAGCGTTCATTACAATCATGGGCCACGACAAGCGAAGATTACGGAAATCCGATTCTTTAACGTCTCAAATGAGCGCGACGTCTGAAAAACACGACTCGACGTTCCAAGTTATCGCCGAGCGACGTTTGGAATCGCATCGGTTTCCGGTGCGATCTCAAGCCTTCGATTTCCAATCAATCGCGGATAAGTTTGCAAGCGCGAGAATTAACGCATGCGTGCCGTCGCGCGAACGACCTTGAGCCGCGACGGCGCGATAAAGTTGCTCGGCGAGCGCCAGCCCGGGGAGCGCGAGCCCCATCCGTTTCGATTCGGCGAGCGCGATCCCCATATCTTTGAGAAAATGCTCGACGAAAAATCCGGGATCGAAGTTCCCCGCGATCATCCTCGGGCCGAGATTGCTCAGGCTCCACGACCCCGCGGCGCCGCCGCTCACGCTTTTAAGCACTTCATCAAGATTCAAACCCGCCTTGAAGCCGTAAAGCAACGCCTCGCAAACGCCGATCATGTTCGTCGCGATCAAGATCTGATTGACCATTTTCGTATGCTGGCCCGTTCCGGGAGGACCTTGATGGACGATCGTTTTGCCCATTTTTTCGAAAAGCGGGGTCAATTTCCCGACGGGACCGGCGTCGCCGCCGATCATGATCGAGAGCCGAGCCTCGCGTGCTCCGATGTCTCCTCCGGAGACGGGAGCGTCGACCGATTCGACGCCTTTCTCCTTCGCGGCTCGATGGATTTCGACCGCGAGAGCGGGCTCGCTCGTCGTCATATCGACCAAAATCGTCCCCGGCTTGGCGCCCGCGAGCGTTCCCTCGGCGCCAAGGACGACATCGCGGACGTCGGCGGGATATCCGACGATCGTGAAGACGACGTCGGACCGTTCGCTCACCTTGCGCGGCGTATCGACCAGAACGGCGCCCCGATCGACGAGATCTTTCGCCTTCGCCGCCGATCGATTGGAAACCGTAACCGAATAGCCCGCGTCGAGCAGGTGGCCGCACATCGACCGCCCCATCACTCCCGTACCGATCCAGCCGATTTTCGTCGTTTTGGGATCGATCTTTTCAATCATGGCTCAACTCCCCCGCCGTCGGTCGTCTTCTTCGAACCGCTCCGAACCAAAAAGCTACAACGTCGGGGATCGACCGTCAATCAACCCGCGCCCCGCGATCGCGCCGTCCGCCGCAATCACGCCGTATTCGCCGTCGTCGAGTTACCGATCGGCGCCTACGTTTCTCCGCATGCTTATACCAGGATTATAGCGATTTTTGCTGGAATCGCGTCGCGTCGGGTTTGCATCGGCGCTGCGCCGCGTTTAGTATGTCTGAAACGAATTATCTCTTCGACTTCGACCGACACCCTCGTTTACGGAACGATCGCGAAGCCGATTCGGCGGTATCCGAGTCGACACGGAATAAAGTCTATGCTTAAACCGACGGTTCAGGTTCACAACGTCGACGGCGTTTTGTTGGCCGAATTTTGGGATTGCCTTCGGCTCGATCCGGCGCCGGTTCAAGAGTTGCGCAAGCAGTTTGAAGCCCATTTACGCGAGAACGGCAAACCCGATCTGATCGTCGATTTGAAGGGGGTCGGTTTCGCGGGTTCGGCTTCTTTGGGAGGATTTTTGGGGCTCCATCGCGCCGCGAGTCGCGTGGGAGGAAGGCTGATTTTCTGCGAGGTCGATCCGACGGTTCACGAGGTTTTTCGAGCCAGTAAGATCGCTCCGCTGTTCGTTTTCGTCGCCGATCGCGCCGCGGCTTTGGCGAGGGTCGGGGAAGGACCGATTTCGCCGGCTCAGTCGATCAATTCGTCGGCTTCGTCGTCGGCGATCGCGCCGTCCCCCGCCTCGGCTTCGAGCTCGGCGATCGCTCCTTCTCCCCAGGCTTCGAATCCGCCTCGCCTCGACGCTCCGATTCGTTCCTCGGGTCCGCTCGGCAATCGGGGATCGCGGCGGAAAACCGAATGACGTATGATGAAAGCGCTTTAACGACGGCCGATCGACGAACGGAAACCGTCGATCGATCCCTCGGTTTCCGATAATTTGATCAAAATACAAGAGTATTGACAACCGAAGGCGCGATAAAACATGGCGGCGATTCCCCGAATCGATCTGGAAAACGTCGACGGAGTTTGGATCGTTCGTTTTCGCGAACGGAAGATCTACGACGAACGTACGGTTCGCGAGGTCGGCGATCAAATCTTCGCGGCGCTCCCCGGGGATCGAAGCCCGATCCGCTTGATCGTCGATTTCACCGGAGTCGAAGTGATTTCCAGTTCGTTCCTCGGCAAGCTGATTTTATTGCTCCGGCGCGTCGACGCGTCGAGCGGAAAAATGCGCCTCTGCGAGATGAATCCCGTCGTCGCCGGGGTCTTCCGAACCTCGAATCTCGACAGGCTCTTCGGCATCGATCGCGACCGCCGCGAAGCACTCGAAAAGTTTAAATAAGATCGTTTGTTTGAATAAGTTCACGTTTCTTTCACTCGCGAGCGTCGTCGATTCCGCACGGGCGATCGAGTTTTACGTGTCGACATCAATCAAGCTTGGGCGATCGAGTTTTACGTGTCGACTTCAATCGCGCACGGGCGATCGCCGCGTCGAGTCGTCGGATTCTTCCGGTTCTTTTTTCCTCGATCGTTCGGGTTCGCTCCGGCCGCGAAATGCGCCTCGGAAGCGTGAGAGGATCGAAACGCGTTTGGGGCGATCGTCGATCCGCGAAGTCGAAGTCCGCGCAACCCCGTTTTTCGCTCGATCGAGAAGCTCTAGGCGATCGCTCCCGGTCGATTGGTCGGGCGAGGGTTTCGCGCCTCGGTTCGACGGTACGAAAGGACTCGATGAACTCGCGGGAGGTTGGGGAATCGTCGAGGGAACATCGGCTCTCGAAGGCGCCGGCGGCGTCGTTTCCCGCGGCGGGATCGATTCCGTCTTTGAGGGAACGTCGGGCTTCGGCGCCGAAACGTCGGCTCGATTGTCCATTTTTGGAAACGAAGAGGGTTCCGATCTCTCCGACCGCTGTTTTTGAGGATCCGGACTCGACCCGCTCGGCGAAACCGAGGTTTCAACCACGCCGAGCGATCCGCTTGTGCCGGGCGGCAAGATAATCACTTCGCTCGATGTTTCGATCTTGGTGGGAGAAGGTATGGCGCCGGCGGTAGCCGAGGAGGATTTCGTCTCGCCTGTCGCATTATGATCTGAAGACGCGGCGGAAACATTGATGAAGATATTGTTCGAGATTCCATTGGGCGTCGCGATATGCGCGTCGAAAACGAGGCGACCCGTGCTCGTCTTGATCGGTCGAGCGAGGGGATCGATCGTCACCTCCATCACGTTTCGGCTCAGTAAGTCGAACTTCGCATCGACGCCTCCGACGATCACGTGAGTGTTAAGCACGCTGAAGCCTTTACCCAAAAAGAACACCGACGACACGACCCCCTCCTTGGGATATTTGCCGTACCAGGCGATCAGCCACGGTTCGAGCCGCGCGTGATCCGAGCGAAAGAGATCAAATCCGAGCAAATCCCCCTCGTCCGGCAACGGAACTCGATAAGTTTGTGAAGGAACGAACGCCTCAAGCTGTTCGAGCCTACGTGCAAGCCTGTTCAATTCGCCGGGTCGGTATTGATCGGAATCGCAGATGAGCTCGAACGCTCGACGCGTTTCTTGAACCTTGCGGCTCAAAGCCAAATTATCCGCGGCGTTAAGCGTTTGATGCGCATGTTTACCCGTTAAATCGAACCAATCGGCGACGCTCGTAAGTTCGATCGCCGGGATGAAATCGGGGGCGACGATGATCGCGTAGCATTCTCTCGATCCCGGTTCAATTTTTAAATTCTTATCGATATAATTTGGTCCCGGTCCGCCGAAGGTTAAGAGGCCGCCGATTCGCGCGAGATTACTTTGTGTCGGAGCCGATTGAATTCTGGGAAAGAATTTCCAGCCGAAAGTCGTTTCTCCCGCGCCGAAGCCGACCGCGGTCCGACGCAGTCCGATCGTCACGAGGTCGGTATCGAGTCTGCGCGCGAACGATATCGCCTGGTCGATGTTTACGTTCCCCGAAGCGACCGCGACCGCGAGCGCCATCTGAAGCTCGCTCCGCATGCTGAAAACATCGAGCATGTTTTGCTGGTCGGCGACGGGATCGATCGTAAAGACGTGGATCGGCCACTTGAGTTCGACATATTCGTTGAAAACGCGTCTCGCCTCGTCCGACGGAATCGGGTCGTAATAATTGAGCCCCTCGCCCGGACACGCGCGGCCGGCGCGCTCGAAGACGATCGCGATATCGTGCCTGAGCTGGCGGTTGAGAATCACCGATTCCGCCATCAACGCGAAGACGAAATAATCGAGCGGCTTTCGCTCGGAATCCGCGAAACATCGAATTTTGTTTCGGTATTCTTTATCGTTTCCGAAATAATGGGCAAGATCAACATGATATCCACATCGTTTACATACTAATAGATTTAAAAAATCGTCACGGAATGTGTCGAGATTTTTTATATCGAAGTCGACGACCATCTTGTCGAATTCGACGAATTCGGCGGGGGAGAAGAATTCGGCGAGCTTTCCCCCCGACGCTTGTTCGCGGATGAAAAGCCGAGCGATCGTGAGCTCGGATTGGAGCGTATTGAGTATGTCGGACGCTCCGGGGACGACGAGATCGTCTCCTAAAAACAAGATGTTCGCCAATTCCTGGAGATACTTCTCGCCGAAGATCGCGACGGTTTCCGCAGGCGCCGCCGATGTCGATTTCGCTCCGCTCGCCCTGGTCGATATCGGGGGAAGCACAAACGTCGAAGGTTCGCGGACGGGTTTGTTCATCGATTTGAACAACTTGCTCTTTGGTACTTTCACCTTGGCGTCGGTCGCGGGCCGTTCGTTTCGGCTTTCGTCTTTTTTTTCGGCGCTTTCATCTTGCTTCAAGTCGACGTATCGACTCATCGCGGCTTGAAGCTGATACGAAGCCTCGACGACGACCGCGTCGCCGAACGTCTGGGGCAAAAGATCGGGAGTGAGCGTATGCCGAGCCTCGACGGTGACGATCGCGCCTTTCCCCTTGCTCGACTCGGGGCCCGGTAAGAGCGAGATCGGTATTCGCACCAGATAGAGCCCGTAACCCGGCAAATCGGTCAGGTCGTCGCCGACGTTAATTCGTCTAAGTTCATTGAGATGATATAAATAGCTCGCTTGTTCATCAAGTTGTATATTTGGTTCAAGAGCGACTCCGCTCGCGACGTTGTTCGGCAAATTGAGCGTCGATTTCTCGAGATTATCGAGCCGGGCGGCGATGTTCGCCAAAAGCGGGGTCGCGAGCTCTCCAGGCGTCGGGATCGATGGGGCGGTTGAAACGGGAGCGGATTGCGGCGGGTTGTTCGGTTGCGGTGTGTTGATGTTTGTAATGATCACGGGAGAGAATGACGAGCGACGGCGACCGTTATTCCCTCCGCCACCGCCTAAAACCCCCGAAATCGGCGAGCTTGAGCCGCTCGTCGAACCTGGAGTGCCCGAAGAACCCGGCGTGATCGCCGCTCCGACCGACGTAGCGCTCGTAAGCGCCGCGACGTCGGTCTGTCGCATCGCTCCGTTGAGCAACACCTTGAAATCCCCGAGCCGAGAAGCCATTTCCTTCTCGAATTGCACGCGATGCCGCGTCAGTCTGTTTTGCCCCCAAACGTCGGGAGATTTAACTCCGATCGTCCCCTCGCGGAAAAGCTCACGGTCGAGTTCGTCGATTTGACGCGCGACGTCGGCGAGCCCGACCCCTTCCGGATTTTTATGCGTATGCGTCCGCGTCGATTCGTCGACCGATTTCCGTTTATGGAACAGCCCCCCTCCCGCCGCGCGCGACTCCACGCGGCACAACGCCGCGCAGATCATGATCGCGCAGCCGGCTCGAATCGCCGCTCCGCGCACGCCGCCGATTCGCATGGGAATTCCTTTTCCGATCAAAACGACATTCGCCCGACTCCGCGGGGCGCGCATCAAAGCGAGCGACGATCACGAGATCGCGGCTCGTCCGTCGTGAGTCATCGGCCGAAGCTTCCGGTTTCAACACATACATCAAGCTTCAGGGCGTCGATTTCTCAAAGCCCCGGCCGAACAATCCTCGTGAACGGGACGCCTCGCACGACCCTCCCTTCCGGAAAAAGCGTCGTCGAACGCAAAAACGTAATCGCTTCGCAGTTTAGCACGCATTAATCTGTATGCTTACTTTAATATAAATTATTCTGCATATATTAGGCGCGGGATCAATCGGTTCGGCTCGAAGCGGACGCCGGCCGAGCCTCGAATTCTTCGTCATAATGATCGATCGTTCGACGATTCCAAACCGATACGCCCCACGCGGGAGAGCCGACGCATGCGAACCGATCGAGGACGACGCGAATTTCTCAAAACCGCGGGGTTTACGCCCGCGCTGATCGCAGGATCAAGCATTCTCGGGGCGAGCGATCGCGACGAGCGCGGCGACGCCGCGAGCGATTCGGCGCGTTATCCATACGCTCTCGGCGGCGCGGCGCCCGCGGGGCGCCCCAAACGCAAACTCGCCGCGCTTTGCACCGTGTATCATTATCTCTCTCATGCTTATCATATCGTGGGACGTTTTATCGATGGATTCGTCGTCCACGACGGTCGCGGGCTTCATCACCCCGATTTCGAGATCGCGAGCCTCTTTATCGAGCAGATTCACGACGACGATCTGGGGCGAGCCAAGGCGAAACGGCACGGCGTTCGGCTCTGTCCGACGATCGCCGACGCGCTCACGCTCGGCACGGATAAGCTCGCGGTCGACGGAGTCCTTTTGATCGGCGAACACGGCGATTATCCGATCAACGAGAAACTTCAAAAGCTTTATCCGCGCGGCAGGTTTTTATTCGAAACCCTCGACGTTTTTCAGCGATCTCACAAAAGCGTACCTGTTTTTATTGATAAACATCTATCGTATAACCGTTTTGAAGGAATGAAGATGGTCGCGAGATCGCATACGTTGAAGGCTCCGCTGATGGCGGGTTCAAGCCTTCCCGTCACTTATCGCAAACCTTCGCTCGAGGTTCCGTTGGGGAAGAAGTGGAAGGAGGCGCTCGTCGCCTCTCGCGGCGAGATCGAACTGTTCGGCTTCCACGCGCTCGAATCGTTGCAATGCATGGTGGAACGACGCGAGCGGAACGGGAAACCTCAAGGGGTGATCGCGGCGACTTGCCTCGAGGGAGACGCCGTTTGGAAGGCGGGAGACGCGGGCAAGTGGTCGTGGGAGCTGCTCGACCGAGCGATCGCGCGCAGCCATTCGCACAATCCCGGCGATATCCGCCAAAACACGCTTGATTTCAACGCCTCGGCGAAGCACACGAGGCTCACGCCCAATCCGCTGGCGTTTTTGGTCGAATACGCCGACGGATTTCGCGGAACCGTGCTGATCGTCAACGGTCACGTCGACGACACGACAATCGCCGCACGGGTTGAAAATCGGCCCGGCGTCGATTCGATCGTTTCAACGCTGTTTTACCTTCCCGCGCCTCCCGGCGCCGACTTCTTCAGCCCGCTCGTCTTACGGATCGAGGATTTTCTGGCGACCGGAAAATCGCCGTATCCCGTTGAGAGAACGATGTTAACGGGTGGAATCCTCGACGCCGCGATTCAGAGCCGATTCGAGGGTTACAAGAGGATCGAAACACCCGAACTCGCCGCGATCGATTATCCCCCTCCGGCCGACTCGGGCTACTTCCGCGGTCCAGTCGCCGACGAGCGACCAAACGAAGGATGATTCCGATTAGTTCGAAAGTAGAGGTTTTCCCCGAGAAAGTTCAACATCACCAGGAGTTTAAGCCGATAAAAAATCCACTTATTCGTATCGTGGTCGCTTCCTCTCCCTCTCTCAGGCGACAAGAACAATGACGCTTTCTCCGTTTTCCCGAGACGACCCGAATGAAAACTTCCGCCCGAAGTTTACGATTCTTTTTCTTTATTTGCGTGATTCAGCCGGTTTTTCTGATCTCTCAAGCGAACGCGCAATGGTTTCAACGACCCGCGCGTGATGATTCCAAACCGACGGTCGCGAGCGATTCCACGTCCGCGCCCAAGGAAGCGAAGAAAACCGAACGACCGCGACGGAAATTTTTGCCGCGGATCTTCGGTCGGTTCGGTTCGGATCAAGGCTCGGCGAAAACCGGGTCGGGGTCGGATCGATCCGCGCCGGCGCGCATCGATCAACGAACGGCGGACTCCGCGCAAAAGAAGCAGGAATCGCTGTCGAATCGAGAACCCGAAGGCTTAAATCGTTCGGGATCTCGCCCGTTGGTTCCCGCGCGCGCCGATCCATTGAATCCCGGCGCAAATCCATCGCAAACGGTCGCCCCAACCAATGGATCGGGGTTTGATCCCAATCAAGAAACATCATTCGATCCCAACGTCGAGCTCAACTCGACCGCCCCCTCGGCTGCGAATCAGCCGGGCGAAGGGACCTCGAACGTCCGCAACGTATCGCAAAATCCGCCTCGCAAGCCGCGAGCGGAGCACTACGAAATCGAAACCCACGGGATGCCGAAGCCGAATACGCTTTCCAACAAAGATGTGAACCCTTTGATTGAAGGCTCGTTGGGGCCTGAAGGCGTGTTCATGCAATTACCGATGGCTCTCACCGATATCGGCGGCGGCACTGCGCCCTCGGCGATCGCCAATAAGGTGCGATCCGCCGAGCAGACGGGATTTCTGGCGCGCGGGCTGGGGATCCAGAAAGCTCCGATCAAAGCTTACGGCTGGATTGAAAACAGCGTCAACGTCAACGCCAACGGCAGGCCGACGAACGATAGCAACTTCAGCGTCTATCCCGATCGTCTCGCCAATCAGTGGATGGGAAACCAGTATTACCTCGTGCTCGAGAACCCGATCGAGCAGCAAGATACGGTAAACTTCGGCTTTCGCGTCGACACCCTGTTTGGTAACGACTGGCATTTCACCAAATCGTTCGGGATGTTCGACGGATCGTTTCCCAACAACGCGTTCGCCGGGATCGACTTTCCCCAGATTTACGGCGAAATGCACCTGCCGATTTTCACCAAGGGAGGGATCGATATCAAAGGAGGTCGATGGTATTCGATCGGCGGATACGAAGGCGCTCCCGCGATCGCACGCCCGCTCTTATCGATTCCTTACTCGTTCAACTACACTCCGTTTACTTTCTTCGGCCTCCTCAGCACGTTCCATCTCACCGATCGAATCAACATTTTTAATGGAACAGTGAACGGCTGGGATCGATGGCTGAATGAATCATATAAATGGGGTTATATTGGCGGGTTTACGTGGATTTCGCGCACCGGGCGGAACACGCTCGGGTTCACGTTCGTCAACGGTTCGGATCAGTTGCCGTATTTCTTGCCCGCGAACACGCCGTACTCGCCCACGTCGACCCCGCCGATCGGGTTCCTGGGAGGACGGATCAATCCGTTCTACGGCGCGAGCCAACGGAGTTATTTCTCGTCGGTCTGGACGCACAAGTGGAGCGAGAAGCTTTTGCAAGTGGCCGAGACCGATCAGGTTTACGATCCCGCCGAACCGGGCTACAGCAAGAACGGAGCGGTCTCGAGCATCGCGTATTACGGCCTGGTGAACTGGTTCCTCTACTCGTTCACGCCCAAAGTGACCGGCGTGTGGCGAGCGGAAACGTTCTGGGATCCGTACGGCGCCGCGACGGGAGTGCCCAACACGTATCACGAAATGACGGTCGGGCTCGTTTACAAACCCAAGCCCTGGCTCTGGATTCGCCCCGAGGCGCGGATCGACTGGGTTCAGGGAACCCCGGTCTTCAACGACTCGACCCGGCGAAGCCAATTGACGTTCGCGATGGACGTCATTCTCTTGTTCTAAATCGTGTGTTTATGCTTATTCTCGGTTCGATCGACTCGCTCACGACGAACCGTCGTATGCGATTTTCAGGTACGGAGGCTTGATCATGTTGGTGAATCTTTTAACGGCGTGTTTGATCTGCGGCTTCATGGACGGGGAAAAGGCCGACGCGACTCCGGCGAACCCGATCCATATCACCCCCGAGGCGCGCCAGGGAGGGGTCGAGCCGCACTCGAAACGCGAGGCGCGCGCCGACGGCGGACTGATCGACGTCCGCATCCCCACTCCCAATTCGGTCGTCGTCGTCATGTCGGGAACCGTCGCGGCGAACGCGTACCTCGGTTGCCGCTCGTACGCCGAACAAAACTTCCATCTCGTTCAAGAACTCGAGATCGCGAGCTCCGACCCCGCTGTGAAACAGGTTGAACTCACCGTCGAAAGCTCGATGGCGGGCTACCTGCGGGGTCGCTATAAAGGCTCCGCGGGGACGGTCAAACTCGCGAGCATGTCGCTCCGCCCCGTCTCCTGGGACGGCACGCCGCTTCAGATCGGACACCAGCCGGTCATGATCGAAGGAACTCAAGGTCAACTTGTGAACATTCACTTGCCTCATATGGAAGGCCCGCCGATGCCCGTCGGGCGATACCTCCTCGTCGCCGATTTTTCGATCTACGCCGAGGCGTCGGGGATTTGCGACGGCCACTCGGTCGTCGATTTCTCCCCCAGCACGGCGCTGCCGGACAACTGGGTGCGCGCCCGCGACGCGTTCCAGGGGGTCGATAAATCGGGCTTCGGCTTCGCGATCGTCGTCTCGGCGAGCCCCGTCACCACCAGCCCGTTCAAATCTACGGCGCATGCTCGCAAACGCATTTCGATCGATTCCAAAGCCGGCCGCGATTCCCGCGTCGTCGCGTCCAAACCCGATCTCCCTCCGCTTCCCGTCGAATTCGCGAATATCAAGACGTTGAATCAAAACGCTTTTGATAAAAGCATTCTCAAATCCGCAACCGCGCCTTCGCTCCGTTGACCGAAGGCTTCGACCGAGCGAACGGCTCGATTTCACGCGTCGAATCGAAGTCGAATCGAATTCTAAGAACGCGCCGATCGCCGAAAATTCGCGGATCGGTCGGCGCGTTCATTTTATTATAAAGATCATTTTTGAATCAAGAATCGCCGCCAATCAATCCGCGACCTCGGCGTTTCGCGCGCTCTCGAATCGCGTAAACGATCACGTCGGCGTATTTATTATTATTTGAAAATTTTCTTTGAATCAACAATTGGCGTGAATCGGCGATCCACCTCGGAGCGAATCTCACGCTCTCGAATCGCGTGCGCGATCACTCTGAGCTTTCTCTCTTTTATAAAAATAATTCTTGAATCAACGATCGCCGCGAATCAACGTTCGGCATCGGCGCGCATCCCGCGCTCTCGTATCGCGTGCGCGATCACATCGGCGAGAATTTTATCTAGATCGCGCGTCGGCTCGTAACCGATCAATCGACGTATCTTCGTCAGATCGGGTACTCGCCTATTCATGTCTTCAAACCCTTCGGTATACGCCTCGTGATACGGAACCAGCCGGATCGGCGCGTTCGACCCCGTCGCGGCGCGAACGCGTTCGGCGAGTTCGAGAATCGTCACCTCCTGGTCGTTGCCGACGTTGAAAACGTCGCCCCGGGCCTTGGGATGAACAATCAATCGCACAAGAGCCGAAACGACGTCGGCGACATGGCCGAAACAGCGGGTTTGCTTGCCGTCGCCGTAAACCGTGATCGGCTCGCCCGTGAGCGCCTGCTCGACGAATCGAGGTATCACCATCCCGTAACGCCCCGTTTGCCTCGGCCCGACGGTGTTGAACAGCCGAGCCACGACGACCGGAAGCCTCGATTGATGCCAGAACGCGAGCGCCAGGAATTCGTCGACCGCCTTGGCGCACGCGTATGCCCAGCGTCGCGTCGTCGTCGGCCCCAGAACGCAATCGTCCCCCTCCGAAAACGGAACCTTGATCCCCTTGCCGTAAACTTCACTTGTTGATGTGATTAAGATCGGTCGGCGATACCGCGCGCACGCGCGCAGCACCACATCGGTGCCGTTGACGATCGTCTCGATCGTCTTGACGGGCTCCTCCACAACCAGACGCACGCCGACGGCGCTCGCCAGATGAAAAACCGCGCCGCATTCCTGAACGCACGCCTCGACGACGCGCTGATCGGTCACGCTCGCGACGCGGAGCTCGAACCGAGGGTCCGATTCGAGCCCCGCCACGTTTTCATATCGACCCGTACTGAGATCGTCGAGTGCGAGAACCGAGTCTCCTTGTTCGAGCAAACGCTCGATCAAATGCCCGCCGATAAAACCCGCTCCGCCGGTCACCAAATAACGCATGAAATCAGCATCTCTCTCGACCATGTTCATGACGATGCGAATGCCGAACCGGGTGCGGGTGCGGAGGAGGAGCGGGCTCCTCCATCGGCACGTTCCAGTACGCCTCGCTCAGGAACCGCGACCAGCTTTCGATCCGCGTCGTCGGGCCCGAATACATCGGCTTCCACGACGGCCGAAACGGCTTGCGGCGCAGCGCCATGTTCGCCCGCTCGGGCGTTCGGTTCGCTTTCTTGGCGTTGCACGCGACACACGCGAGCACGCAGTTCTCCCATGTCGTCGTTCCGCCCAACGAACGAGGAACGACGTGATCGATCGTCAGCTCCTCGCTCCCCGGCTGAACGCCGCAGTATTGGCACGTCGCATGATCACGCTTAAGAATGTTCCTGCGGCTGAACGTGACCGCCGCCTCGCGGTAACGATCGTACCGCGTCAGCGTGATCACCTCGGGCACGCGGAGGCGGAAAGTCACCGCGCGGATCATCGGCTCCCCTTCCCGGGGCTCGAGCCGTGCCCAATCGGACCACGAGTACAAGCGGAAATCCTCGGGGTCGACCACTTTCGCCGTCTCGTTCCAAAGCATCGTCAGAGACCGCGCGACCGTGGCCACGTTGACCGGCTGCCAATTCCGGTTCAACACCAGCGTTGGGCGCTCTAGAACCGCCTGAGACATGCATCGCCTCCTGAGATCAGACCGGGTGAAAATCGTTGCGTCGTTTCACGGTGACTCGGGATTTCGGAACACGCGGGTGCGCGTGCCACTATTAAACCAAACATCCCACCCGGTTTGCCAACACCGAACGCGCGAAGATTTCAAGAAAAACGCCGCCGAGCCCCTTCCGACGCCCGTTTCTCGCAATCAACGACGTTTGGACAACAATACGATCGATCGGGTTCAAACATTTTCGATTCACACCCGATCGTCCTCGAACATAAGCCTTTCGCCCGCCTTTTCGGTCGATTCCCAAACCCGCGCGATCCAGACATCACCCCGTTCTTCATTCCCACGATCACCCGATTCACCCGACTTTCGGTTTGTTCCCCAACCCCAAGGCGCCGTATAATGATTGTTGAACAACCCGCCCGCACGCCGATTGAGCGTTCGGACACGACGATCACCGCGAGCGAGCGATCGTCGCCTTACCTCGCGATCTCAACCCGCCGATGCGACCGAGAACGCCTTAAACCCTCCCCCGAATCCGCCCGGAAGCGCCGTATGACAATCAAGACGTCGACCAAAAACCGCGGCGAAATCCACGCGTCGATCGTCGGAATCGTCGCGGCTGCGAGCGTCGTTCTCCTCGTCTCCACGCGTTTCGGCTTCGCCGCCGACGCACAATCTCCAGACGCGGCGGCCAAGGCCGATGCCGAGTTCTTTGAAGCACGAGTCAGGCCCGTTCTGATCGCGAACTGCCTGTCGTGCCACGGTCCCGACAAGCAAAAATCGGGGCTAAGAATCGACTCTCGCGAGGCGATTTTGAAGGGCGGCGAAACCGGCCCCGCAGTCGTCCCCGGTAAACCGCACGAAAGCCTCCTCGTCGACGCAATCGAGGGGCGGGGGGATCTCAAAATGCCCCCCAAGAAAACGCTTTCTCCGCAAGTCGTCGCCGATCTTAAACGCTGGATCGAAACCGGAGCAATTTGGCCCAAAACCGCGGGTTCCGCGGCCGATCCCCGCGCCGAGGCCTGGAAAAGGCACTGGGCGTTCCAAAAGATTGCCGACCCCAAACTTCCTGAAGTGAAAGATAAAGCGTGGCCCCGATCGTCGGTCGATCATTTCATCCTCGCCAAAATCGAGGAAAAAGGACTCGCGCCTTCGCCCCAGGCCGATCGCTTAACCCTCATCCGCCGCGCCTCGTTCGATCTGATCGGTCTGCCACCCACCCCCGAAGAGGTTCAGGCGTTCCAGGCCGATCCCGCCCCCACTCCGGAAGCCTTCGCCAAAATCGTCGATCGACTCCTCGCCTCTCCCCGCTACGGCGAACGCTGGGGGCGTCGCTGGCTCGACGTCGCGCGCTACGCCGACACCAAGGGCTATGTTTTCCTCGACGAACTCGATTATCCGTGGGCGTATACATATCGTGATTACGTGATTGAATCGTTCAATAAAGATTTGCCTTATGATCAATTTCTGATCGAACAGCTCGCCGCCGATAAAATCATCCAGGGGGACGACCGCAAGTCGCTCCGCGCGCTCGGCTTCCTCACGGTTGGAAGCCGCTTTATGAACAACAACGAAGATATCCTCGACGATCGAGTCGACGCGACGACCCGCGGGTTGATGGGGCTCACGGTCGCATGTGCTCGCTGTCATGATCATAAGTTTGATCCGATCCCGGCGAGGGATTATTACGCGCTCCGCGGGGTTTTCGCGAGCTGCGTCGAGCCCGTCGTTCCGCCGCTTTACGACAAGCCCCCCGCGACTCCCGAATACGCCGCTTACGAAAAAGAACTGGCGAAACGCGAACGCGAACTCGCCGACTTTATCGATCAAAGATATGCCGAATTGATCGATTCAACGATCGTTCGCGTCGGCGAATACCTGCTCGCGGCGCTCGAATCGCGCGGTCGGCCCGATACGCGTGATTTTATGATCATCGCCGAGGGTAAAGAGTTGAACCCGAAGATGACTCGCCGCTGGCGCAGGCTGCTCGACCGCACGAGCAAGGGATTCGATCCCGTTTTCGCTCCGTTGCATCGGCTCGCCGCGATCCCTCCCGCCGACTTCGAAAAACAAGCTCCCGGAGCGATCGAGGCTTGGACGCGTGAAGCCGATCCCGCCAAACGCGTGAATCCGCTGATGATCAAAACTCTCTCGAATCCTTATCCCAAAACGTTCGCCGAATCGGTGCGCCGAATCGGCGCTGCGCTTCGCGGTAGCGAGCGAATCTGGCTCGATTACGAACGTCGAGCGAAACTCAACGGAGTTTCGGTTCAATCGCTTCCGGACCCCGCTCACGAAAGCCTGAGGCTCGTGTTTCACCAGCCGAACGGACCGCTCGATATCCCGATCAACCGCGAGGGGGATCTCGATTTCATCGCCGATCGTCCGTCGCAGGATAAGCTCAAAAAGCTCAAAGAAGCGGTTCAGCACTGGCGGGTGAAGGGAAAGGGAGCTCCGCCGCGGGCGATGACGGTCGAGGATCTGCCGAATCCCGTCGAGCCTCGCGTCTTTATCCGCGGCAATCCGGGCAATCTCGGCGAACCGACGCCCCGCCGCTTTCTTGAAGTCTTAAGCAAACCCGACCGCAAGCCTTATCGTGAAGGCTCGGGAAGGCTTGAACTCGCTCGCGACATCGCCTCCAAAGACAATCCCCTCACCGCTCGCGTTTTCGTCAATCGCGTGTGGATGTGGCATATGGGTAACCCGCTCGTTTCAACCCCGGGTGATTTCGGCCTGCGAAGCGACCCGCCGACCCACCCCGAACTGCTCGATCACCTCGCCAAGACGTTCATCGACGGCGGCTGGTCGATCAAGGCGCTTCATCGTAGAATTATGTTGTCATCAACATATCAACAGGCGAGCGGCGATCGATCCGAATGCCGCTCGGTCGACCCCGAGAACGCGCTCTGGTGGCGCGCCGAGCGTCGTCCGCTCGATTTCGAGGCGGCGCGCGACGCGATCCTCGCGGTATCGGGAGGGCTCGACGGTTCGATCGGCGGTCCCTCGTTTCCCGATCTCGCCGATTCCCGCTCGACCCGCCGCACGATGTACGCTCGGATCGATCGGCTCAACCTCCCCGGAATCTTCCGAGCGTTCGATTTCCCGACCCCCGATTCGACCAACCCCAAACGAGACGTCACCTCGGTCCCTCCCCAGGCTCTTTTTTATATGAATCATCCCTGGGTGATGAACGCCGCGGCGAAAACGCTCAAACGCCCAGAGATCGTCGCCGTGAAAACGCTCGACGAGCGAGTCGACGCGCTTTATCGCCTTTGCTTCGGCCGAACCGCCGAAGCCGACGAACGAGCGCTCGCGAACGAATACCTTAAGCGCGCCGCGCTCGACGGACCCGAATGGAAACGCTATGTTCAAGCTCTATTTATGAGCAATGAATTTTATTTTGTCGATTGACGAGCCCGCGCCGAAGTCGAGCGACGCTTGGAGATCCAGGGAGAGATTGCGATGGCTTATCATCGAGAGCGAATCGAAGACGCTTTTCTAACGCGCCGCGAGTTGTTGACCCGCGCCGGCATGGGAATGGGAATGATCGGCCTGGCGGGCCTGACCGCCGAGCCGGGTTCGATCGCGCGCGGAGCGACGACCGATCTCCATCCGCTCGCCCCCAAGGCGCCCCATTTCCCCGCCAAAGCGAAGCAAGTTGTGCATTTATTTATGAACGGCGGTCCGTCGCACGTCGATACGTTCGACCCCAAGCCGGCGCTCACCAAATATCACGGTAAACCGCTGCCGAGCCCGAATCTTCGTACCGAACGCAAGACCGGGCACGCGCTCGGCTCGCCTTATCCGTTCAAGAAATACGGTCAAAGCGGTATTGAAGTGAGCGATCTTTTCGCCAAGACCGCGCAACATGTCGACGATATGTGCGTGATTCGGTCGATGCACGCCGACGTTCCCAATCATGAACCTTCGCTGATGCTGATGAATTGCGGCGAGAGCCGTCAGCCGAGGCCGAGCATGGGCGCCTGGGTGACCTACGGCCTCGGTTCCGAAAATCAAAACCTTCCGGGATTCATCGCGATGTGCCCCGGAGGATACCCGATCGTCGCAACCCAGAACTGGCGGTCGGCGTTCCTTCCCGGCGCCTATCAGGGAACCTATGTCGATACCGTACATACAGACATTCGCAAATTGATTGAGAACGTCCGCAACGACGCGATCCCCGCTTCGGATCAACGCAAACAGCTCGATTTATTACGCAGGCTCAACGAGCTGCACGCCGAGAAGCGAAGCCGCGACGGCAAGCTCGAATCGCGGATCCAGACATTTGAACTCGCTTATCGGATGCAATTCGAGGCGAGCGACGCGTTCGACATTTCGCAAGAACCCGCCAAGATCCGCGAGCTTTACGGCGACGGAATTCACGGCCGCCAGCTTTTGATCACCCGCAGGCTACTCGAACGCGGCGTTCGATTCATCCAGGTTTGGAGCGGCGAGGGTCAACCGTGGGATAATCACGACAACATCAAAAACGCGCATCGCGATCTCGCCGCCAAGTGGGACGGGCCGATCGCGGCGTTCCTTAAGGATTTGAAACAGCGAGGCATGCTTGAAAGTACGCTGGTGATGTGGGGAGGCGAGTTCGGCCGCACGCCCGTCGCCGAATTCCCTCAATTGAACGGTCGCGATCACAATCATTATGGTTTTTCGATGTGGCTCGCGGGAGGCGGGGTTAAAGGGGGCCACGTTCATGGAGCGACCGACGAATTCGGCTTCGCCGCGGTTGAAGACAAAATGCACGTCCACGACCTTCACGCGACGATCCTCCGTCTTCTCGGCTTCGACCACGAAAAACTGACGTACCGTTACGCCGGCCGCGATTTCCGCCTGACCGACGTCCACGGAAAAGTGATTCAATCGATTATCGCTTGATACATCCGCCTCGCCGGCGCGGTCGTAACGTGTGATCCGTTCCGATCGCGCACCGATTATAAACATCCTCGAAAAGCCGGTTTCGCGATCGAGAATAAAAATATGAAAATGCGGCTCACCAGGAGGTTCGCCCTCCCAATTTTCGGTTTCGCTCCGCTGTTCATTTATTTCCTCCGATGTTCATGTATTTCCACCGCCGTTAATGTATTCGCCCCGCGGATAACCGATTCGCCCTTATATATCGGTTTATGCTGATTGGGAGGGCGAACCTCCCGGTGAGCCTCTTTTTATAAACACCCTCGAGAAGCCGGTTTCGCGATCGGGAGTAAGAAATATCAGAATGCGGCTCACCAGGAGGTTCGCCCTCCCGGTTTTCGGTTTCGCGCCGCCGTTATTGCGGATCGGAATCGATACGCGAGGGGCGCTCAATAACGATCGATTTCAATCACCGGAATCGGATCGCGAAAATCGATCCCAATCGCACGTTTCGTCGCAATTCCGAATTGCTATTATAAACGTAATCTCATCACCCGTGCGGCTCAAATCGAAGCGGCGCGAGTATCGAGGCGATTCCGATCGTCTTGATCAAATAAGCGTTCACTCGCAAATATGAATAATCGCATTCTTAGTCACACTTTCGATAATCGTATGTGATCGATTCGTTGGAGTCGTGATCGATCATCGCGAGTTTCCCTGTTTTTTTCGCGTCGGAGTCGGTCTCGTTTTGCGTTTGGCGGCATTGACCGCGGCTTTCGTCCGCGGCGCTTCGGCCGGAGGCGCGGGAAAAAGCTTGGCGATCAGCTCGGGATCGGAGCGACGGAATTCGTTGAGCGCCAGGTCGTACGAGAGGCTCCGTTTGTTACCGTTTTCGGCGAGCCATTTAAGGTGCTCCGCGGCGTCGGCGTGTTTTCCGGCGATCGAGAGATCGACCGCGAGATAAGCGTGCGCCTCGCTTTTTTGATCGGGGGTCGCCGCGGCGTCAATCAATGTTTTATCATCAATCACGCGTTTCAGATATTTGATAATCGGTTTGGGCCAATCGCTTTCCGCGAGATCCTTGCCGGCGTCGTCTAGCAAAGAGTCGGCGTCTTCACGATGTTCGGCGCGAATCGCTCCAATCGCTCCGATGATCGCCGTGGTGATCGCGTCGGGATCCGACCAGGGTCGACGTTCGAGGAACGCTCGGGCCGAATACGCGGCGTCTCCGGGGTTTTCGATCGCGTCGAGCACCGTGAGCAACAGTCGGGCGCGAGCGTCGTGCGAGTCGAGCTCTTTAATGATTTCGGCGTCTTCGCGGGCGCCGCGCAGGTCGCCTCGCGAGTATCTCGAAAAACCGCGTCGGGCGTGGGGCGTCGTATCCTTCGGAGCGATTTGTACCGCTTTATCGTGGGCGAGGATCGCTGCGCGAACGTTTCCCAGTCGATCATGGCAATATCCGAGAATCGAATGATCGTCGGCGATTTCTCGCAGATTTGAAATGCCGGTCAATTGATTTTTTTTCCCGTGATACGAAACGCGCGCTCCGGTGAAGTTCGTTTTTCCCATCGTCGCCAGAACATAGCGAAGAGTCGCCTCGTCGTGGCGCCCGAGCCGATCGAGCAACTCCCCCTGGATTCGCCGATCCCATCGACCGAATAGGCTGATTTTCATTCCGGCTTCAAGGTCTTTCTCGGCGAAGAGAAAACGCCCGATCCTCATCTCGATTTCGGCCTTTTTGATAAGATAAGCGGCTCGAATCGATTTTGATTCATGCTGTGATAATTCGATTGCGCGATCGATTTGTCGGATCGCCTCCTCGTCTTTATTCAATCCGATGTAAACGTCTGATCGATCGTCGTTCGCCAGGTGGCAAGGTCTGTCGACGCGCGCCGTGTTCGCCAAATCGGGTAATGCGTTTTCATAATCATATATTTCGCAAAACGATTCGGACCTGCCGAGCAGAGCGGCGATATTTTGCGGGTCCAGATTCAACACGATCGTATATTCCTGGATCGCTTCGTCTTGACGATCGAGACAAAGCAAGGTGAGAGCGCGATCGCATCGGGAATAGGAATCGGTGGGATCGATCATGATGATCCGTTCAAAAATCGCCAGCGCCTCTTGATACCGACAATTTTCGAGCAATCTGTTTCCTCGATCGGAGAGTTCCTCGGTGAACGGGTTGACGCGGGTTGAAGCCGCGCACGATTCTTGACGAAGCGATTGCGAGGCGAGGATGATCGCGACGATCGATAGCCCCAAAAATATACGCGATTTCATCATGTGTATTCCCTATGACGGCGGGTTCGTCTCGGCTCGATCGACCGGGCGGAAATCGGCCCGATGGATTCAAACATCTCGGTAAAAGTTTGTTTGTATTGGTTTGTACTCGTTAACCGATTCGGTTTAAAGAACGATACCGACGGATCGCCTTATCGCGAGTTTCCCGGTTTTTTTCGCGTCGGGGTCGGTCTCGTTTTGCGTTTGGACGTTTTGACCGCGGCTTTCGTCCGCGGCGCATCGGCCGGAGGCGCGGGAAAAAGCTTGGCGATCGACTCGGGATCGGCGCGACGGAATTCGTTGATCGCCAAGTCGTACGAGAGGCTCCGTTTGTTTCCGTTCTCGACGAGCCGTTTAAGGTGTTCGGCGGCGTCGGCGTGTTTTCCGGCGATCGAGAGATTAACCGCGAGATACGCGTGCGCCTCGCTTTTTTGATCGGGGGTCGCCGCGACTTCAATCAGTTTTTGTTCATCAATCTCGCGTTTCAGATATTTGAGAATCGGTTTAGGCCAATCGGTTTCCTGGAGCGGCTTGCCCGCTTCGTCGAGCAAAGGATCGGCGTCTTCACGATGTTCGGCGCGAATCGCTCCGATCGCTCCGATGATCGCCGCGGTCGTCGACTCGGGATCGGACCACGATCGAAGATCGATGTAGGCGCGCGCCGCATATATCGACTCGCCGGGCTTTTCAATCGCGTCGATCGCCGCGCGTAAAAGCGACGAGTTCGCGTCATGTTGATCGAGTTCGTGCGCCGCGACGACGTCGTCGCGAGCTCCTTTCAGATCGCCGCGGGTGAAGCGGGCGAACGCCCTCGCCACATAAGCCGAGGCGTTTCTGGGATCGATCGCGATCGCCATATCGAAAAACTTGATCGCCGCCGAGGGATTGCCCAATCGCTCATTACAAAATCCCATCGCCGATAAACTCGACGATCGTCCGCGAACCCCCGCGATCGTCACGAGCTTGATCCTCGGGCCGTTGTAAGATGGAGCGACCGCTTCGATCTTCGGGCCGAGTCGAAGCGCGGTTTTATAATCATTCGTCGCGTCCTCGTGCCTTCCCAGACGATCGAGAAGTTCGCCGCGGGTCGCGTATCCCGCGTATCCCTCGGGCGCCAATTCGATCGCCGCGTCGACGTCTTTTTCGGCGATCGGCGTGCGGTTGAGCCTCATTTCAACGCTCGCTCGCGAAAGCAAATAACCCGATCGAACGTTCGCGGGTTCGCGCTCGGCGAGTGCGATCGCCTGATTCAAATCCTCCAGAGCTCGCTCGTCTTGATTCAACCCCAGCCGAGCCCACGCCGATTTCTGATACGCCACATGACACCCGGGATCGATCGCCAACGTTTTTTCAAGCCAAGGTAACGATAAATCGTATTCATAGATTGACAAAAATGCTTGCGATTTGCCGAGCAGCGAAACGATGTTTTTCGAATCGACGAAGAGCGCTTTATCGTATTCGATGAGCGCGTCGTCGAACCGACCCATGCACAATAACGTGAGCGCTAAATCGATACGCGCGTTGATGTTGAGCGGAAAAAGCTTGAGGATTCGGTCGAAAACCGCCAGCGCCTGAACGTAATCTCCCCGATCGAGCAGCCGATGCCCCTCGATCGAAAGCCGATCGATCTCTCCCCCCTCGGAGCGACGCGGAATCGTCCCGACCGCGGCGATCGCAACGGCGATCACCACGACGATCGGGGTTTTTCGGATCACCTTCACCACGCGAACACCTCCTTCATGGCGGGGGCTCGTTGTCGTGCGTCGGCGTATCGAAATCCGCTGCAAGTTTCCGGCGTGATTTCAGGGGGGAATTACGGCGGTATGGAGCCCTGGTGGTCGTCGGTCGTGTTCTGTCATAAGTTCGTGATTCCTCCGCGCGAAGATCTCAATCTCGGCGCGAAGCGTTATCCATCACTCGATCAATCCTAGCTTACAAAAAGCTCGCGTCCGCCGGCAAGCATCGATCCATTCGACGATCGAGGCGATCGCGAGCGAACGGCTGAAATCGACGGAATACTCAACAATTCAACACCGAAAAGATCGCTGAGTTTCGCCTGATTCCCTCGTATCTCGTCTTCCCGTTGAGAATCGAGCTTGCGACCGCGACGACGCCAAGCGTTTCGCCGCTTATCTCGCCTTTCCCGCCGATCGACGATAAATCCGCACGCCGCGGCCGGAATGCACGAGTTCAAACCCCTGATTGATCCAGATCGATTCGGGTATATCTTTCGCTCGCGTGAAAACCCAATGATACTCGGGTTTGAGAATTGGAAAACCGATCGGTTTGTTTTGATCCAAAATATAACTCGAAAGTAATCGACGCGACGAAAGCTGGGCCGAGACGTCGTAAACCGCCAGTACGCCTTCGGAGGGGGCGATTTGATCGATCCATCTCCAAACGATCGCGGCTTCATCGGCTTCGATCCGCGTCGGCGTGCGATCGAGCTTGCGGGCGATCTCGATCTGAGGAATCGCCAGGCTCGCGAGGACGAGGATCGCGAAAAGCGCGACGAATACGCCGCCGCGACGGAGTGAGATCAGGCGCTTCGCGATCCGAGCGTAACCCGAAATCCCCGCGGCGAGCGCGGTCGCGGCGAACGGAGCGGCGTATCGAACTCCGTGCCATTCCTCGGTCTCGAGCAACCGGATCGCCCACCGACCCGTCGCCAATCCCCACAACCAGGGGAGGGAAATCAACATCAATCGAGGCGCCGCGCAGCCTAGGAGAGCCCAGCCCCCCAGGCCGACGACGACGATCCCCGTCGCGGTGCGAGCGATTTCGTCCCACGGCGGCTTCGGTTTCATAAACTCTTCAAGGAAATGATCGGGGGCGTTGGGACCGATCATCCAACCGAGATAGCCCAGATAAATGTAGCAGAGCCAGACGACGCCGATCAGCACGACGGTTTGCCGCCAAACGAGCGATTTTCCGGGATCTTCACGATTCCTTGGGGGAAGGAACGCGAGCGAGGCGACGACGATCGCGTATTCTTGCCGGCAACACAAAAGCCCGCCGATTCCCCACGACGAAAGACCGAGACGCCGCGAGCGATACCCTTCGATCGCCCACAAAACAAAGGGGATCGCGATTTGAAGCTCGCGGAAATCGTCGATCGCGAGCGGCCGGAGCAGGGGAACGAAAGTCGCCGAAACCGCCGCGGCGACCGCGATCGCTCGATCGACTCCCTCCGATCGCGCCGATGCGTACGCCGCCGGAATCAACAACCAAAAAAGGATCGCATGAATCGCCAATAATGTTTTTGGATGAGGATATAAACAATAAATAGGAAGAATGAGGGCTCGGATCGGCGCCAGGTAGTTCATTTTCCAGATCGACGGACCCTCCTCGCCGAACGACGCGACGGGGCGAACGCTGATCGTGCCGATCCCGTGCGATGTCGACCAGAACCACTGGTTGTAATACGCTAGATCCCACGACCAGCCGAGCCGAAATTCGTCGTAACGGCGAAATACGTCGAAGATCGTCGCCGAGGTCGCGAGCGCGTAAACCAGGGCGATCAGCAAATAAGGCCATAATCGCGCGATCGACCGCGATAATCTCATGGGTGATCTCTACGATTTTTTAAATAACGGATATGATCGTCAGCGATTGAAGATCAAAGCCCCCGCGAAGATCGCGCCGAATGTCGCCGCCATGAGCCAGATCAGCACCTGTACGCCGGGCTCGGGTCCATGAAAACGACGACGCTTGCCCGATCTGCGACGTTCGGCCGAGATCGGGCAATTGTGCACGGGCCAGGCGTTCAACGGTCCCGAACCGCCGCAATCCAAACAATGATAACGAAACGATCGAACGATTCTTCCACCGAACCAGAACAGAAACGCCGCTCCGACGAAAATCGTAAACGGATGAGCAGATAAATAAATTATTGAAATTATCAACAAAGCGAACCAAAACGCGATCATCGCGAACGCCAGAAACGGATTGGCGACGATCCGGAGGAAATCCTCGGGATCGTGATCGAGAACGACCGGATCGAGCTCGCGCGGCGGGGGAAGATCGGCGAGCGGCGCCGAAAAATCGACATCGACCGACCGGTCGACCGAAGCGTCGGCCGACGCGGAGATCTCGGCATCGATCGCGTGCGAGATCTCCGTTCCAATCGCGTTGGATTCACGATCCGATCCGTTCCCAGACGTCATAAGGGCCGTACCGTGCCGCGTGGGCGTAACCGAGCTCGGGAAGCTTTTCATCAAGGCCGGGAATCTCGCCCGATTTCATCACGGGAGTGACGACAAGCCGAACCCGGCCGTCGGTCAACTTCGCCTTCAGCCAAACGCTCCTCGGTTCAACCGCGTGGATCGCCTCGTAAGACGAGTACAACCAGTCGTCGACGATCGCGTCGTCGCGGCCGTACATGCGATTATACTGCGGCAATCGCGCGAAGAATCGTTCATTGCGATTAAGGGCCGACACGCGCGGATCGTTGAGCAAATAACGCAGCGCCGCCTGTTCTCCAAAGCGATTCCGCGCCGCCTTGACGACGATCCGAACGTCCGAGACGAGAAGCGCGAGCGTCGCCAGGCACAACGCCGCCGGCCGAACGAGCGATATCGAACTCCACTCGATCGATCCGACGATTCGCGCCGCCAAAATCGAACCGCAAACCGTCGCCTGCATCGCGTAATTATACCACGCTCCCGAGCTTTTCTTGCAAAGCGCGATCGTCATCGCGATTTCAAGAATCAAACAAACGAGTAAATAGCGATCAGTTGTGCGAAACCGCTTGTTCGAGCCGATCACAAGCGGGATCGCCGCGGCGCCGATCGCGATCGGTCCGACCGACCGTTTGGCGATCTCGCCGAAGACCGTCGCGACATAACGCCACGATCCCGCCGAAACTCGGCCGAGCAGCCCTGGGATCACGAAAATCGATTCGATCAGCATCCCGCGCGTCGTCGCCTGCTCGATCGCGAAATAAACGAGCACGATCGCCGACCCCGCCGCGATCGGAACCACGAGCGTTTTCAGATCAATATTTTTACGCGTGTAATTATAAATAAGAATAAGAATCGATAATCCCCAGCCGACGACCAGGTGTTGTTTCACGCAAAAAGCGAGCGCGAACGCGATGAACGGGGGGATGAAGCCGTGATAATCGCGGCTCGGCCGATTGAGGCCTCGAATTGTGAGCGCGATTCCAAGCGTTTGGAGCGCGATTCCGAGCGTATCGGGACGAACCGAGACGGGAAAGCTCGATATCACCGCCGACGCCGCGAGCATCGCCGCGCTCCACGCCGCGGCTAAGCGAGAACCGCCGTCTCCCGCGGCGATCCGGGCGACGATCACCAGCAACGCGATCAACGACAGATACGAAAGCGTTCGCCCCGCGGCGAGCGTCGCGGCGACGCGATCGATCCCGAGCGCGACGAGCGGCTTGGCCGCGATCCACGTCAACCGGTAATAAAGCGGCGCCTGAATCACGACATGAGGATTTGATCCCGAAAACGGGCCGTAAAGCGACCCCGGGCCGCGATCGAATTGCCCCGCGGCCACATAAACGAGGGTCGATTCAAGATTCTCGGTGTCGTTCGTCCCCACGCCGATCCAGGCGTTGAATAACTGGTAAACAATCGCCGATATAAGAAGGCAAGTCCAGGCGGTTCGGCGGACGAGCGTTCGCGCGGATTCCATTCCTTCGCTCCTTGGGGATGAACTTGGTGTTCGATCGCGGTATCGGTTCAGCGGGCTTTGTTCTCGCGTTCCCGCGATTGTTCCTCAACGCCACTTTACAGCGAAGGGGTGGGAGAGAAGAATAGCGTTTTGTTTTTGGACCCAGTTGGCCGTCGAGGTGAGCCGTGCACGAGGAAGAGATTCGCAAGGCCGACGTGTTGGTTGAGGCTTTGGGGTATATCCGCAAGTTTCAAGGCCGATACGTGGTGATCAAGCTCGGCGGGTCGGTGATGGAGAACCCCGAATCGCTCCGCGCGTTGTTGGTCGACGTCGTCTTCCTCCAAACCGTCGGGATGCGTCCCGTCGTCGTTCACGGCGGCGGCAAGGCGATCACGCTCGCGATGGAAAAAGCCGGCATAAAGCCCCGCTTCGTTCAGGGGCGCCGTTATACCGATCCCGAAACGCTCGCGATCGTCGCACGCGTGCTCGCCGACGAGATCAACGAAGATATTGTTCGTCATATCAATAAATTTGGAGGACGAGCCGCGGGGTTGCATTACAAAACGAAGTCGTGCTTGTTCGGCAAGCGATTAACGCTCAACGGCGACGGCGAGCCGGTCGATCTCGGGCTCGTGGGCGAGGTCGATTCGGTCGATACGCCGCCGATCGAGAATTTATGCCTGGCGGGAATCGTACCGGTGCTGCCGTGCCTCGCCGAAGACGCGAACGAGGCGTTGTTGAACGTCAACGCCGATACCGCCGCCGCCGCGGTGGCTCGAGCTCTCGCCGCCGATAAGCTCGTTTTTCTTACCGACACCCCCGGTATTCTGCGCGATAAGGACGACGCGACAAGCATCATCGAAAGCCTTACCCCGAGCGAATGCCGCGATCTGATCGATCGGGGAATCGTCGACAGGGGGATGATTCCCAAGGTCGAGGCGTGTCTCGAATGCCTTGAAGCCGGAGTGAAGAAGATTCATATTATTGACGGTCGAGTGCGACATTCGCTCCTGCTCGAAATTTTCACCGATCACGGGATCGGCACCGAGATCGATCGCGATCACGCGAGCGCCGCGATCAATCGTAGAACCCCCGTGTTGAGCGGAAAATGATCGCCGATTCGGGGGTCGTAAACGCTCCGGTTCGGCTCGTATCACGTTTCTCAAACACCGAACCGCGTCGATCCGCGTCGTGTCCGGCTTTTTTCGCGAGAACGAACGTTCGAGCCCGAGCGATTCAATAAGAACAACAAGTGAGCAATTAATTATAAGGAGACTCCCCCTTGACCGCAGTCGAAGCCCCGACCTCCGAGGAGACGATATCCCTCTTCGATCAATACGTGATCCCTAATTATCGACGTTATCCCGTATGCCTCGTTCACGGCGAGGGTTCGAGGATCTGGGACGCCGAGGGGAGAGAGTATCTCGATTTCTTCCCCGGTTGGGGCTGCAATTTGCTGGGGCATTGTCCCCCCCGGATCGTCGACGCGGTGCGCGATCAGGTCGGCAAGCTGATCCACGTTCCCAACACGTGGTATATGGAGGCTCAGGGGCGATTCGCCGAGGCGCTTTCAAAACGATCGTTCGGCGGCCAAAGCTTCTTCTGCAACAGCGGCGCCGAGGCCGTCGAGGCCGCGATCAAACTGGCTCGCGCGTACGGTTCGCCGTCCAAAAAATTTAAAATTGTGACGATGGAACACGGCTTTCACGGTCGCACGTACGCCGCGCTCACCGCGACCGCCCAGCCCAAATATCACGCGGGGTTCGAGCCGCTCGTCCCCGGATTCAAATATGTTCCTCACAACGATCTTGAGGCCGCCGCGGCGGCGATCGACGCCGAAACCGCCGCGGTACTGATCGAGCCGATCCAGGGGGAGGGGGGCGTTCGTACTCCCGCCGCGGGTTATCTTGAAGGATTGCGAAAGCTCTGCGATCAAAGCGGCGCGCTCCTCGTCCTCGACGAGGTTCAAACCGGCCTCGGTCGAACCGGAAAATGGTTCGCATATCAACATTATAACATCATTCCCGACATTTTGACGTGCGCCAAGGCGCTCGCGGGAGGGATCGCCGCGGGGGTGATGATCGCTCGTCGCGAGATCGCCGCGACGTTCAAGCCGGGGATGCACGCGAGCACGTTCGGCGGCAATCCGATCGCGTGCCGCGCCGGGCTCGCCGCGATCGAGACGATCGATCACGATGGATTGCTCGACCGCGCCCGCGCGATCGGCGATCGCTTCGGCGAGCGGCTCGCCGCGATCCGCTCGAGGCATCCCGGTCTGGTTCGCGAGCTTCGCATCCAAGGAGCGATGATCGGCGTCGAGTTGTCGATCGACGCGTCCAAGATCGTCGAGGCGTGCCTCGAACGTCGACTGTTAGTGAACGCGACTCATGTGAATGTGATTCGATTGCTTCCGGCGCTGACGATCGCCGACGACGAGATCGATCGCGGTTGCGCGATTCTCGCCGAGGTCGTCGCGGCGCTCGCGGATTGAACCGAGCGGAGAGAACGGAATTGGCACGCCATTTCATTGATTTATTTGAAGTCACCCCGGCTCAGGCGGGCGAGCTCCTCGACCGCGCCGCCGAACTGAAAGAGCGCGACGACCCGGCTCATCGCGCTCCCCTCCTCGCGGGCAGAACGCTCGGTCTCGTTTTCGATAAACCGTCGCTCCGAACGCGAGTCAGCTTCGAGGCAGCGATCGCGCAACTCGGCGGATCGGCGATCTTCTTCCGCGGCAAAGACGTCGGCCTCGGCGTCCGCGAGACGATCGGCGATTTCGCTCGGGTTATCAGTCAATATATCGATGTGCTTGCTATTCGCACGTTCTCACAAGAGGTCGTCGAGGAGCTCGCCCGCTCGGCGACGATCCCCGTCGTCAACGCGCTTTCCGATTCGGCGCATCCGTGCCAGGCGATGGGGGATCTGCTGACGATCCGCCAAACGTTCGGATCGCTCAAGGGAGTGAAGCTCGTTTTCGTCGGCGACGGCAACAACGTCGCGCGGTCGCTCGCTCAGGCCGCGGCGCTTTCGGGGATGACGTTCGTCTTGGCGTGCCCCGAGGGATATGCGTTCCCGGCCGATTTTTCGGCGCGATTCGCCGCGGTTTATCCCGGGGTTTCGCTCGAGATCGATCACGACCCCGCCCGCGCCGTGAAGAACGCCGACGTCGTCTACACCGACGTCTGGGCGAGCATGGGGCAGGAGGCCGAGGCCGAGATCCGCCGCGCCGCGTTCGCTCCGTTTCGCGTCGACGAAGCGTTGCTTTCGAAGGCGAGTCGCCGTGCGATCTTCCTCCATTGCCTCCCCGCGCGGCGAGGCGAGGAGGTCGCCTCGGCGGTGCTCGACGGCCCTCAAAGTCGCGTGATCCCCCAGGCGGGCAATCGCCTCCATTTTCAAAAGGCGCTTTTGCTTTGGCTATTAACATAACTTTAATAAAGTAAAAGTTATCGATGCAATTAACAAGACATCAAGATCGGGCTTTCGACGCGATTCGTCCCGTGACGATCGAGCGCGGTTTCGTGCGCAACAGCCCGGGAAGCGTTCTTTATCGCTCAGGGGGTACGACCGTGCTCGTCACGGCGCAGATTTCCGACAAAGTTCCGCCGTTTCTCGAGGGGAAGGGAATCGGCTGGTTGACCGCCGAATACGCGATGCTTCCCGGCAGCACGCCGACGCGCAAGCCTCGCGGCGGCGACGGCCGCGCCACCGAGATCCAGAGGCTCATCGGCCGAAGCCTCCGCGCCGTCGTCGATCGCTCGGCGCTCGGCGCGGCGACGATTCACGTCGACGCCGACGTCATCGAGGCCGACGGAGGCACCCGAACCGCCGCGATCACCGCGGCTTTCGTCGCCGTCGTCGACGCGGTTCGCGATCGATTTCATCATTCGTCAAGTCTTATTATCAAAGATTCGATCGCCGCGGTGAGCGTCGGCCTGGTCGATTCGGTCGCGCTCCTCGATCTTGATTACGCCGAGGATTCGACCGCGCTCGTCGATTGCAACGTCGTTCGTCTGGGAAGCGGCGAGTTCGTCGAATTTCAGGCGACGGGGGAGGGGGGAACGTTCACGCGTCCGCGACTCCTCGATCTGCTCGATCTCGCGAACAAAGGGATCGACGAACTTCGATCGATCCAGCGCGCCGCCCTCGGCGATTCCTGGCCCTGGCCCGAACAAACTTCATAAAACATCAACGAGACGATCTTCATGGATGAACGACCGCGATCCGCCGAAACCTCGACCGCGCCCGATCGCTCTCCCCTTTCGATCCAAGAAATCGTCGTCCTCGCGGTCGCGCTCGGCCTCGCCGCGGGGTTCGTCGAGGTTCTCGCCGTCGTCGTCAATCAAAAAGTAAAAAACAGCTATTTAATGATTAGCTCGCATTATATCTGGATGATCCCGCTCGCGAACCTGATCGAATCGCTTTTTGTTTCTTTCTTTATGATCATTTTATCGCGTGTTTTCCCCAAAATTTCGCCGCGATTCGTCGCGTTCACGCTCGCGACCGCGGCGATTCTCAACCCGCTTCAGATCTTTCCGATCCGGCTCTACGCGACGATCCTCCTCGCCGCGGGGATCTCGGCCCGGCTGGTCGCGTGGATTCTCCCTCGCCGCGTTCGTTTCGTCCCGTTCGTCGCCGATTCGACCTTGCGATTGATCGGCTTGCTCCTGATCACGATCGCGTATTCGTTCGGCGTCGACGCGTGGGAGCGAACCCTCGAAACGTTCCGCGCCCCACCGGGGGAGGGCTCGCCCAACGTTCTCTTGATCGTCATGGACACCGTTCGCGCCAAGGAATTAAGCCTCTACGGCTACGATCGCGATACGACGCCGAACCTCAAAAAGCTCGCCGAACGCGGAGTCGTCTTCGATCGCGCCTTCGCGTCGGCGCCCTGGACCGCGCCTTCGCACGCAAGTATGTTCACGGGAGAAATCGCTTCCCGCTGTTTCCCCGGTTTTCGAAGCAGGCTCGATCGATCGATTCCGACGATCGCCGAGTCGACCCGCGCCCTCGGTTATCGAACCGCGGGATTCGTCGCCAATCTCACCTTTTGCTCGCGCGAGACCGGCCTGAACCGCGGCTTCTCGCATTACGAGGATTATCCGATCTCGCTCATGGAAACGATGCGCTGTTCTTTATTGTTTCGGCATTTATGCCGATATGCTCACTTTCATTTCGGCGCTTACGATCTTTCGCAATCCCCCGTGGCGCGGAAGAACAGGGGGCCGTTCGGTTTCGATTATCGTTACGCCGATCAGGTGAACGCCTCGTTCCTTTCCTGGGTTGATCGCGGCTCTCGTCCTTTTTTCGCCTTCCTCAATTACTTCGACGCGCATCTCGCGTATCTGCCGCCTCCCGATCGCCCCTCGAGATTCCTCAAGTCGCCCCTTGAGTCGTCCGATCTCGACGACCTGATGAGCTGGTGGGACGTTGATAAATCCAAACTTACAAAACGCCAATATCAATTGAATCGCGATGGTTACGACGAATGTATCGCCTCGATCGACGACGCGATCGGCCGATTGATCGAGGATCTCGATCGCCGCGGGCTTATGGAAAAGACCGTCGTGATCATCGCTTCGGATCACGGCGAGCATTTCGGCGAGCGCGAGCTTTTCGGCCACGCGTGCTCGCTTTACACGCAAGAAACGCTTGTGCCCTTATTGATTATTGATCGGAGAATCGCCGCCCGCGGGCTTCGCGTGCGCGATCCCGTCGGCCTGCGCGATATCGCGCGGACGATCGCCGATCTCACCGGTTCGCGCGATCGTCCCTCGTTTCCCGGTCGATCTCTCGTCCCGTACTGGAAAGAAGATCCCAAGAGCCGATCGAACGACGCTCCGCCGATCGTGATCGAGCTTTCAGGCCCCCCCGACGAACTCGCGAATCAGGGCCGATCGCCGATCGTTATCCATAAAAAACTGTCGTCAATCATTGTAAATAAATATCAATATATACTCGGTAAAGACGGCGTTGAAGAGCTTTATGATCTCGATCTCGATATCGAGAACGAGCGCGATCTCGCGCCGAACGAGGATTCCAAACCCAGGCTCGCCGAGATGCGGGCGATTCTCGACCGCGAGCGAGCGAATCCTCGCGCGACCGTCGGCAAGTTCGGCGAATCGCGCGCGATCGCGCGACGGCGTGAAGCCGAATGAATCCTGGGCGTTACGATCATATCCTAAAATTAACAATGCTTCGGCGGCGTCGTTGTGGCGTGAAGCCGAATGACCCCTGGGCGTTTTGATCGGCTTTTTCTCGTCTCCTTGGGATCGATTTTCCTCCGAAATTCCTCTTTCTCGATTTCTCCCTATTTGTTAAGAACCGTGCGCCTTTCCAACCGTTATGTGGCCGGATCCGTTCGCGTGAAGCCCGCACAGGGTTCCAACCGCGCGGCCGTCGTTCTGAAAACTTGTGGTTTTCGGCGGGCGATGAGCCTGATCGCCGAGGCCAGGAATCGCGAACCCGACAGGATGGGGTTTATCGCTTATGAAATCCAAAGTCGTCGCCGTATTGCTCGCTCTCTTCGCCTTCGTCTCGCTCGCGCCGAGGGCGAATGCGCAACTATTCGGTCGATTCCGCAAGCCGACCCCTCCTGTTCAAGATACAACCGCGGGAGGAGCTCCTCCCGCCGTCCCTGGAGCGACGGGCGCCGCGCCTGCCGTTCCGTCGACCCTCCCCGCGAACGTTCCAGGCGCGAAAAATCCTCAACAAGCCTCGAAAGACCCCAACGTCGAGCCGAGCACGGTCGAACTCCCCGATCTCGTCCCCGAGAGCGAACTCGAAGGGCCGAAAATCCCCCTCCCGACCGAACCGATCGAACCCTACCTCCTCACGACGCGCAACGGCCCGTTTATGGTGATGGCGCGAACGTTCCGAGGTCCAGACGCCGTTCGCTACGCCCAGGCGCTCGTCATCGAATTGCGAAATGATTTTCACTTGCCGGCTTATATCTTTTATCCAAAAGTTCAGCCCCGACACTCGTTGATTCGAGGCGTTCCGCCCACGGCCTCGCCCGACACGATGACCGCCCAACTCAAATCTCCCGAGAAATATCGCACGTACGACGAAGCCGCCGTCCTCGTCGGCGACGCCAAAACGATGAAAGATCTGGCCAAGCTGCTCAGGCACGTCAAGTCGCTTCATCCCAAATCGATCGAGGCGCTGCCGAACATCTTCGGCATCAAACGAAACAAGGGCTTGAAAACCGCGATGGGAACCACCAACCCGCTCGTCCCGGCGCAATACCTTTATCCCGAGAGCACCGATCCCGTCGTGGCTCGCATGAACAGCGGACCCCACAGCATCTACAATTGCCAGGGCAATTACACCCTGCAGATCGGCTATTTCACCGGACGATCGACGATCCAATCGAGAACCGATCCCGAAGACCCCTCGCTCTTCACCAATGAAAAATTAAAAACAAGCCCGCTTCAAAGCGCGGGTAAAGACGCCGAACTCCTCGCCGAGAAACTCGCCAAAACCGACGATATCCGCCAGGCTGGTTACAAAGTTTACACGTATCACGATCGCTTCGCGAGCTACGTAACCATCGGCGATTTCAAAACCGATCACGACCCCGCCGCCGAGGAGCTGCGGAAAAAAATCTACAAACTCTCGATCGATCTGCTTAAAGAGCGGAAAATCGAGACCCCCTTCGGACCCCAACCCGGTCCGTTGATGGCCGTACCTCATAACACCAAATAAGATCGTCGGATAAGTTCACATTATCCGTTTGTTTCTTATCACAATTAATGAGAAACCTCGTATGAGTTTACATCGAATCGTAATCGGAACCCGCAACCGCAAGAAAGGGGTGGAGATGGCCGAGCTGCTGTCTCCCCCCTGGGATTCGAATCCAAGGCTCGCCGGGCTGATCGTCGCGACCCTCGCCGATTATCCCGACGCGCCCGAGGTCGACGAAGACGCCGCGACCTTCGCCGCCAACGCCCGCAAAAAAGCGTCTGAAACCGCGTGCGCGATCGGCGAATGGGTTTTGGCCGACGATTCGGGGCTCGCGGTCGACGCGCTCGGCGGCGACCCCGGAGTCTTCTCGGCGCGGTACGCGGGAAAACACGGCGACGATTCCGCCAACAACGCCAAATTGCTCGCCGAACTCGAAAAAATCGAAGACGACAAACGAACCGCGGCGTTCGTCTGTTCCCTCGCGCTCGCAGACCCCCGGGGAAACGTTCGAGCCGAGGCGCGAGGCGAATGCCGCGGCGTGATCGCACGCGCCCCGCGCGGCGAAAACGGATTCGGATACGATCCGCTCTTTCTTATCCCCGAATATCACCGAACTTTCGGAGAATTGAGCGTTATCGTTAAACACATGTTAAGTCACCGGGCACGCGCGTTCTCCACGATCAGGCCGCAAATCGAAAGGCTCGTCGCCCGCGCTTGAGCCTTTGATCAATAAATATAAACACACAGATAATGTGTCGTCGTGACGCCGATTCGCGGCGATCGCGTATCCGACGCCCGATCGCGGCGATCCGAATTCGCTTCAATCGTCGTCGTCGGACGGGAGCGGCGGAGCGTCGTCGTCGTCGACCGCGACGCTCGACTCTCGCTTGTCGATTTCAATCCGCGCCGTTACGCCGCGCCGACCCAGCAATCGCACGTTCCCCGCGCCGACGACCGACTCGAGATCCGATAACAGTCGATCGTCGTGTTTCAATCGATAATTCGAACCCGCGCGATAAACGACGCGACCGATATTTTCGAGGCCGACGATCTCCAAAAACAGATCGAGATTCCCAGGCCTGCCTCGCACGTGGCGATTGAGCCGCTCGAGATCCTCTCCCTGCGTGAAACCCTTTCGAAGCCGAACGACGACTCCCTGCGCAAGCTCGGTCGGCGCCTGTTCGAATGGGATCACTTTTGTCACGACGAGTTCGGGCGCCTCGCGTCGGCGATCGATCGTCCCCTTGACAAAACAAATTTGATCGTCCTTGGCGATCGATTCGTACTTGGCGTAATCCTCGGGCCAAAGAATCGCGGGAATCGCACCCGTCGTATCCTCAAAGTTAAATTTGGCCATGCGAGTGAGCCCCGATCGACTGTTCTTCACGTTTCGAAGCTGAAGGCCCGAAATCATCCCTCCCAGCACGACCTCGGCTTTTTCGGCCGCGGACGCGAGGTCGCTCACCTGATGCGAAGCCAAAGCCCTCAGCAACGTCTCGTGTCGCGCCAGCGGATGGCTCGACATATAAAACCCCAACGCTTTCTTTTCCTCGGCCAGCAGGATCGCGTCGGGAAGCTCGGGAAGGTCGGGGAGGGGGGGGGATTCGCGCGCCGAGGTCTTCGCGCCTTCATCTTTGGAATCGAACGCCTCGAACAAACTCCGCTGGCCCCGTTTGCGGTCCTCCTGGCTCGATTGCGCCCCCTGGATCGCGCGCGGTAAAACCGCCAAAAGCTGCGATCTCCTCGCCCCCAAAACGTCGAACGCCCCCGCCTTGATCAACGTTTCGATGCACGCCTGCCCGACGATCGTCGAGGGGGTTCGTTCGCAAAAATCGAACAGGTCGACGAACGGTCCTTTTTCTTTTCTCGCCGCGACGACCGCGTCGATCGCCTTCTCTCCCACCCCCTTGATCGCCGCCAGGCCGAAGTGAATCCGCTTTTCTCCCGCGACCAAAAACGTCGATTCGCCTTCATTGATATTGGGTGAAAGAACGTCGATACCCATGCGTCTGCAATCGTCAATATGTTCGCAGAGCTTGTCGCGTTCGGCGCCGTCGATCTCCGAAGATAAAAGCGCCGCCATGAATTCGGTCGGATAATGCGCCTTCAAATACGCGGTCTGATAAGCGAGCAACGCGTAAGCGGTCGAGTGCGATTTGTTGAAGCCGTAGCCGCCGAAGAACTCGATCAGATCGAAAATCTCGGTCGCGATCTCCTTCGAAAGCCCCCGCCCCGCGGCGCCCGAAAGGAATTGAGCCCGCCCCTGCGCGATCACCTCGGTTTTCTTCTTCGAAATCGCCTTGATGCACGCGTACGCCTGCGAAAGCTCGATATCCCCCAACCCGTTCAAAATCCGCATCACCTGCTCTTGATAAACCATCACCCCGTGCGTCTCCTCGAGAACGTCACGCATAATCGGATGATGATACCTGGGTTGTTCTAGCTTGTGCTTCCGCTTCACATAAGAATCAACCATTCCGCCGTTGAGCGGGCCGGGGCGATAAAGCGCGTTCGTCGCGATGATGTCGTTGAAAACGTCGGGCTTCATCTGCACCAAAAGCTCGCGAATTCCCGGCGATTCAAGCTGAAACACCCCCTTCGTTTCGCCCCGCTGCAACAGTTGATACGTCTCGACATCGTCGAGCGGCAATTCGGCGAGGTCGATCTTCTCGCCCCGAACGCGCTCGATCAAATCCAACGCGCGCTCGAGCAACGTCAAATTGCGAAGCCCAAGAAAATCCATCTTCAAAAGCCCCGCCTTCTCGACGTCTCCCATGTTCCATTGTGTTGTGATAAATTCTTTATCTTTATCTTTGTTGGGAAGCTTCTGAAGCGGAACGAGATCCGAGAGGACGCGGTCGGCGATCACCACCCCCGCGGCGTGCGTGCTGACGTTCCGCGGCGTCCCCTCGAGCTTGATCGCGGTTTCAAGCAGCTTGGCGATCTCGGGGTCCTCGTCGCGCAATCGCTTGAGTTCGCGCTCCTGCTCGATCGCCTCCGCGACCGTGATGTGCAACGTTTTGGGAACGAGCTTCGCCACCTGATCGACGCGCGTGAGAGGAATGTTGAGCGCCCTGCCGACGTCCCTGATCGCCGCCCGAGCCGCCATCGTGCCGAACGTGCCGATCTGCGCCACGTTCGCCGACCCGTACTTGGCTCGAACGTATTCGATCACCTCGTACCGACGTTCCTGACATAAATCAATGTCGATATCCGGCGCCTCCGACCGGCTCGGATCGAGAAAACGCTCGAACAATAAATCATACTTAATCGGATCAACATGGCTGAGATAAAGCAGGTAACTGACGAGAGCCCCGCAAGCCGATCCGCGCGCCGACGCGGGGATTCCCCGTTCGCGCGCGAATCGGACGAAATCCCAAACGATCAGAAAGTACGACGCGAACCCCATCCGAACGATGATCGCGAGTTCGCGATCGAGCCGCGCGATCGCCTCGGCGGGGGGATTCTCGCCGTACCGATCGATCAACCCCGCGCGACACAACTCGGCGAGATACGTCTCGGGAGTTTTCTCGTCGGGTGGCTTGAACGACGGAAACGATCGCTTGCCCAAATCCAAACCCGAGTAATCGATCATCGAAGCGATCTCCGCCGATCGCGCCAACGCCTCGGCGTGATCGGGCATCGCCTCGTACATCTCAGCGGGTGATCGAACGAAAAACTCCTCGGTGTCGAACCGCATCCGATTGGGATCGTCGAGCGTCTTCCCCGTGTTAATGCATAGAAGTACGTCGTGAGCCTTGGCGTCGTCGCGCGTCAGATAATGCGCGTCGGAGGTCGCCACCAGCGGCAACCCCATCCGCCGCGCCAGATCGGTCGCGCGCTCGGTGCAATCCTTCTGAATCGAAACCCCGTTGTCCTGAATCTCGACGAAAAAATTCTCGGGTCCGAAAACCTTCGCGTACCACGCGCACAACGATTCGGCCTCGGCGTTCTTATCGCTTAAAAGCAAATCCGAAAGCTCCGCCGACGCGCAACCAGATAAGCAAATAATTCCTTCAGAATGTTGTTCAAGAATTTCTTTGTCGATTCGCGGGCGATAATAGAACCCCTCGATGAACGCCCGCGACGAAAGCCTGGAGAGGTTGCGGAATCCCTCGGCGTTTTTGGCGAGGAGCGTAAGATGGAACGCGTATTCCTGCCCCGAAGCGCCCCCTCCCTTACGATCGGTCCTTTTGAACGGAGCTACATAAGTTTCGATACCGATGATCGGCTGGATCCCCGCGGCCTCGGCGGATCGCTTCAGTTCGACCGCTCCGTAAAGGTTGCCGTGATCGGTCACCGCGATCGCCGGCATCCCCAGCCGCTTCACGCGATCGACCAGGTCGGGAATCTTGCTCAACCCGTCCAAAAGGCTGTAATGGCTATGACAATGCAAATGAACAAAAGCTTGCTTGCTCATCTTGGGCGCGTTCTCGATCGTCCGTTCGGGAATGTTCGCCGCCGCGAGGACGGCGCGATTATTTATAAGCGTTAGTATATGCGAGGAGGGACCGCCGAGTCAAGACCCTGAATCCTCGATGATAGGTGTGAACTCGTATGATTTATGAGAAATAATCGTGCGTTTTCGCTCGTGCGGCGCATCGCCGTTTCGGCGTTTCGAGCCGCTCTCGAACCTCGCGGCCGATCGGATCGAAAGCGAAAAAAAGGGGGGAATCGATCCATGATCTTAAAGATTCGATAGAATCTTTCAAGCGACGAACTCACGCGAAACGCGATCGAGCCGCCCAACCGACGACCTCTCGACCGGAATCGACGCCGAAGCCAAGACCGCGCCTCGGGACGATCCCGAGAAGCGCCTCGCATCGAAAATCGACCCGCGCCGAGCGCGCCACGACCCGAGCGACTCGCTGTCGAAGCGACGCGTCAACCCGCGATTTCGACGAGCTCCTCGACCGGCTTCTCGGCCTTCTTCTCAACCCGCTTCCGCGACGGTTTGGCCTGCGGATCGTCGCCGTCTTCGAGCCCCTGGCTCAGCGCCTCGAGCTGGAGAGCGAGCAGGCGATCGGCGCGGGTCCGACCCCGAAGCAGCTCCAAAAACGCCTCGGCGCCGATCAGAACCGCCTTGGGCTTGTTGTGAATCGTTAAAACGTACCGGGTCGACGAGGATTCTTCCAGCGACTCTAAAACCTTGGGTAAATCGCGATGAAGCTCTCGGCTGCCGATAAATCGAACGCTGGACTGAGCCATTTCCTTCCTCTGGGCCTAGATCGGCCGTTAAAAAAGGGGGAGAATCCCGCGGCGAAATGTTCCATCGCCCCGGACCGAAAGGTTCAATGATATTATCACCACGAGAACCGCGAGTCAACCGGCTGGAATCGGTTTTTCCTCTTAAGCCGCGAAGGGATCGAAGACCTAACCTCTTCGGAGCGATCGACCCCGAAGCGATTCGATAGAATCCACGCGATCGGATCGCCGAGCGCCTGCTTCAAAACAAAGTAACCTCGCGTCGTCACATCGCTCTCGGCCGAACGCTTTCGTCGCATGCAACCCGCCCATCCCGAACCTCGGATCGTTCAAAATCCCCCTTGATCCACGACCTCGCGCCCCGCGATCGTCCCCAACGCACGCCACGTTTGTAAATCAATCGATTCCTTCACAAACCGAACCGATCCGTCGCCGAACATAACGTTCACTCCTCCCGGATGACGACTCGTCGCCGTCGCGACGACCTCGCCCGAATAATCGTCGTCGCCGAAATTGCAGCTCAGTTTGTTAGGAGTAAATATATGATTGTATCTTGTGTAAAACAACCCTCCGTCCCCCCACCGTTCGCCCGACCATTCGACGTCGCTGATCCAGCGCGGCGATCGACTCGGCCCCGCGTTCAGGCACGCGCTCAACGTCGGATCGGTGATGTAATAATCCGAGAGCGGATCGGGACGCGCCGAATCCCCCAAACAACGCTCGCTGAAAAACGCGGTTTGGCTCAAACCGTCGCGCACCGACGCGGGATTGACCGAACTGTCGAACCAGAACGCTCCGTCGTTTTTCCCCCTCGAATTCGGCGTCCCGAACGTCAGATTATAAGGCCTCGTCCCGGCGCACGCCCGGTAATTGTTATGCGCCAATCGATACAATTCGAGAATTCCGTCAAAATCCGATGGACATAATAACAAGTCTAATTTCGTTGATAAAGCCGTCGCGTTGAACGCGCTGTATTCCACGCTGTGTCCCCACGGGACGAAGTCGAAATTCATCGAATTAAAAAGGTTTGTTTGTTCAAGATAAGCGAGAATTTGTGATTGAGTCGACCACCGCGCGACGAAGTTCGGCGGACCCCCTCCGCCGACTCCGAACGGATAAACGCGCGTCGCGGTTTCGTAATTCGCGAGCGCGACGCCGATTTGCTTGAGATTGTTCATGCATTGCGCCCGCCGCGCAGCCTCGCGCGCCTGCTGAACCGCGGGGAGGAGCAGGCCGACCAATATCCCGATCACCGCGATCACCACCAAAACCTCGATCAACGTAAACCCGCGTCTCGGTCTCATGAGGATGCCTCCGATTGCTCGCTTCACGATCGTTCGGATTTTGACCGCGATCCGCGCGCGATTGCGCCGATCCCTATAAGGGAAAACAAGGCGGCTACGACCCATTTCCAAACCGAAGTCGATCCCGATGCGTTCAGATCTTGCAGCTTGACGATTCGGTCGGCCTTGATCGTGAATCGATCGAACCGAACGTCGAGAGCGTCGGTCGTTTGATACGGCAATACCTGAAGCGCGGTCTCGGTGATCGGGCTCTTATCAAACTCGACCTCGCCGATCGTTCGTAAATCCGACCAGTTCTCGCCGCATTCGAACGTCAATCGCCCGTTTTTTCTTGACAGCCTTAAAATTCCCGACGAATCGGTCGTCGGCGTCCGTTCATACAGATCGTCTCCCGAGTTTTTATGGATATAATAACCGTAAAGGTCTCCAGGGCCTACTTCGACGTTACGGAAAAGCGTGACGAACCCGGTCGCCGTCGCGATCGAGATTTCCAGATTATTGCGTCCGTCTCCCGATTTGGGCCTGGGAAGCTTGGCGATCGAGTACCCCGCCTCGATCGTAAAATCCCCTTCAAGTCGAACCTGCGCCGAGAGCCGCATCGGCGGACGATCGGTTTTGCCCGCGGGAATCGAGGCGCGTAAATAGCCCGATTCGAACGACCAATTCCCCTTGCCGGCGCTCTTGATCGTGCGAAAGAGCAGCCGATCGAGGTCGGTTTTGGAAAAGTCGACGCCGATCGCATCGGCGAACGCGAACGATCGCCCAGGATTCGACCACGCGAACGCGGTCGCGACGACAATCCAAAGAAACAATCGATTAAATACATGCCGCGGTTTCATGAAACGTCTCTTCGCGATCGATCTTGGCGAGATCCGCCGAATTGAGGTCGCACGACGTCTCAATCGTACAATCGACAAACGGCCGACGCAAGCCGATTGCGAGGCGATTTTTGGAGATTCCTCAAGGATCCCGCGCCGATCGCTCTGGTGGATTTTCGAGCGATCTCCTTGCGTCATCCCTGGGTAGTGGAGGCAAGCCCATCTTCCGCCGCGCCGCGTTCGCCTCGTCGAGCGTGATATGATAGATGTAGATCGAATACCCCGCGCGTGCGATCGGACGAAAGAATTGAAAGTATGAGTATGGTTCAGCCCCACCGAGAGGGATCCAATCACTTTTATGATCGGGAGGAGCGAATGAAGAGGACCCCCGAATATAATTCACGCTTACCGCGTAATATCCCGGTTTTGGACCGAGATGATCGTAGCGACCCGATCGGTCGTGATAGAGTTCGCGAGCGAAAGGATGAGGAACGGTGTACTCGATGCCGACGATCGCGGGATCAACCAGATTATAATAGGCGAGCCCGATAGGCCTCGCTTCGGGATGACGATCGATCCAAGATTTGAGAAACATCAAATCCTGGCCCCAATCGATGTTGCTGTCGACGAGATGCTCTCCGCCGTTTTCAGGTCCTCCCGCGAGCTCGTTAAAATAGGATTGCGAATGGGGATAAATCATCAGACTCGAAACGAATCCCCAAGCATACAATGAGACGACGCACAAACCCGATTTCCACCTTCGAGAGTTCAAGAAATAGCCCAGCTTGGAGGTCGCCACGATCACGAAGGGAAATACGGGAAGCACATATCTCATATGATGATTGATGCCTGTTTGAGATGAGACAAAGTCAAGAAAGCAGATCGCGGGTGTCCAGACGCACAATTCTGTGAACAAGCGAGTGGGAGATTGTTTTGCAATCAACGACCAAACAATTCCCCAAATGATTAAACACCAAAATCCCGTCGGAACCTTGACGGCGAGAGCGTAAAGATAGTAATACCACCATCCGATCCGTCGCCATCGACCCGCGAGATAGCTGGGAAAACGACTCTCAAAATCGAGCTTCTGGATATCGATTCCTTTGATATAATCTTCGGGCGTGGGGATCGGTAATTGTCCCAACCAAGAATCTCGAAAACGATTTCGAATATCCGAAGAGTCTGAAGAATAATCGCCGCCGAACGTTCGGCTTACGAACGGAAAATCGCCCAAGCGACGAAACGATCCACGAAAACCATATCCCAGATTAATGATCGCCAAACTCAGAAGAATTATACACGCCGAATGATATAACAAGATTCTCCAGGAATTCAGAAGAGCAATACTCGAACGATCCGTTATGATTTTCATGAAGAATATAATCGTCCACACCACATATAATAGTATCAGGGTATATTTCGTCAATTGCGCGACTCCCAGCATAATTCCAGAAGCGCACGCCAAACTCCAGGAAGGTTTATTCAGATATCTATAGAAGAGATATGTGGCGAATAATGAGGATACCGTCGCCGGTATATCCGGAGTGACGAGCGAAGTGAAGGCGAGAATGGTCGGATCGAAGCTCCAGAGAGCGGCTCCCAATATCCCGCTCCAGCCGCCATAAAGATCTCCGGCCCATCTGTAGACGACGAATAATCCGAGTAACGACCAGGCCAAACCGGGAAGTCGCGCGGTGCGTACGATATCGAAATAGGAGGTCGGATTGTCGTAGATAAAATGAAATCCGATCGGCCACTCCGGTCTCAAAACGTCCGCCGATGTATTCAATCGCGTGGGATTGATTGTCGGTTGTAAGATCAACGCGGGAAGCGCCGAGATCATGCGAGCGAGAGGCGGATTGACTCGATACGCTTCGAACCGTCCGGTTCGCCAATGAGAGATCCCTGAAGGAACGTGTCCAATTTCATCGACGGTGACGAAATTAAAACGAATGATCCCCAAAACTAAAATACAATGGGTAATGATAATTAAACTCAATAAGACCCGATGCGGGGGGAATAATCTCCGATCCGGATTAGATTTCCGCATAAATACATTTTTGAACATGCTCATGTGAATTTAGCCTATCTGATTAAACACGATCGATTATCGAGAAAGAGATCGGCTCGAATTCGTGTAAACTTTAACGGGAAGAAAAACTTTCATGTTATTTCCTATAAGAAAAGGAATCGATGGAGGATATTCGGAGAGATCTGATGAAATCAATGAGATCCGAAACACGCGAACTCCCTTAATGCTTGAAATATCATCGACGAAATAACATTTAGGAATATCAATTGGTATAATCTCTTTATATTCTTCAACATCATACCGATATTCGACGACTCTCGAAGCCTTCATTCCTAATTTCTGTTCTGTGAAAATCAATTTGCTCGGATGGAACTCAAATTCGGGAACGATCTTTCCGGTCAAATGAATCCGAATCGGTTTCGCTCCGGGTTCGTCGGTCGTCACTTTGATTGATTCTTCATATTCATCGTCATTATCCGGAGGTATGTAATGAATATTCAGCGAAAATCGCTTGGTTCGGTCAGACCCCGTTTGAGGATCGCGGATCAGGCCGTCGATCGGTTTCAAATCGAATCGGAATCGATCGGGGGAACTAAATTCAATCCGATCAACGACGACTACTTTCCAGGGTCGATCATCGGCGAGCACAATTGAGAAATGTAATTCCGAATTGATACCAGATCTGTGAACATCTTGATTAATAGAATTCGGAATCGCCTGTAAGGTGGAAAAAATATATGCAGAAAGCTGAAAAGACGCGGAAATCGTTCGAGGATTGCTGGAATGGGTCTCGAGCTTAGCTCTGATTCCAAATACGTTAAGACCGGACTTGCCGTTCGTGTCAATATCAAGCTTGACCGGTAATTTTTCTCCGGGTTTTAAACGTAATGGAAAAGTGATCCGATCTCGATCTTCAAAAATCATACAACCGCAGGTCCGATCAATTCCAGATACCTCAATGGTAGAGTGTGATGTATTCTCTAGATTTGTGACAAACTGAATTCGCTCTCCGGATATAAAATAATCCCGAAAACTATACTCCTTGACCTCGGGGTCGAAGAGAATCGGCATTTTATTCTTGCTAAAATACGCAACAACAGAAATGATCGAGAATACAACGATCGCAACGAACATGATGAAACATACTAAAATAAATTTCATAAACGTCTCCTTCATTGTCGAGCGACTCTTACGACCATCAAATTTTCTGTCGCATTCTACGCCTTCGGTAAATGACGATCGATGTTATCAATGCGACGACGACCACGTTGAAAATGACGATCGACCAAGATGAATTCGACCAGTCTTTCTTGTATAAAGCTCTTGACGGATCGGGATGTCGCGGAATATACCATTGCATGTATTTATCAACTGAATCGAAAGTCTTTCGAGGTTTGTCGTTTTCTCCCCAAATATATACCATGCCTTTATCATCGACCACCGTCAGCCAATCCGGGAATTTGATCTCAAACGCATCCGATGGTAGATCTTTGTTGCAAATTATAATTTCATTAGTAATATACGATTTATGAGTCTTTCCTCGCTCCGTCGTCTCGGTACGAACTTCCAACGGGATAAAAACACCGTCTCCGCAATCTTGATACCGATCGGCCTCGATAGCAACCTTGATCGTGTGAAGCTTTGAAATTTTAACGGACATATCCTCCCTCCGAATCATAAAATTCAAGGAGGGATCGACGCTGATCAGAAGGTCCAACTCGGGATCTTTCCGTTGAATCGATAGCTCATAGCACTTTCGGGACGATGTCGAGGGAGTGGCGAAGATCCGTGCCGACGTGGATGATTTAACAAGATCCTTAAGCGGCCATGTATGGAAGGCGTAAAGAGCCTCAATTAACAGTCTGCCCTTGGTGTTCATTCCCAGACCGGTCTCGTTCGTTCGGCTCGGGCCGATCTCTCCCTGCGCTCTCGAGTAACTCGTTTCACCAAGTTTGGGCGGATTTTGCGGATCGTACCCGACGATACTTTTAAGTACCGTGGGTCCATTGTAAGTGTCGCGTATGCCCAAATGATCTCCGGACTTGGTCACGGGAATGAGATAATTTGTTTCAGTCGTGCGTTGTTCGTTATCCCTGAATGTGTAGATATAATCGGTCGCTAGTATGATCTGGCTCGATCTTATCTTCGGATCGGGTTGATATTCTTTGACGTGAATCTTGAGGGTTCGAATCCCATCGATCGCGGCCTGATTGGCGCGAACGACATCGTCCAACGACATCGCATGATCTTGATCTGCCGAATTCAGAATCGCGACGGATGCGAGCAGAACGATAGCAGTCATTCCAATCTCCCAACTTCATCGAGTCGATGTTGATCGTGTCGATCTCCTCGAACAATCGATTCGAGGTGATCGACTCGATAGAAAGCAAATGGAGTAAATTGCCGATGATGAATCCGTTTGATAATCAACCCGGACGATCAAGTCAACACGCGCACGGCCCTAAATCGGTACCGTAACAGTAACAAGTCGATCCTCCTGGCGTAGTCCCATTACATTGATACGTGCTCAACGGGCCGCACGTATCATACCAAGATCCCTTCACGCAAGAACCGTATGTACCGGCACCTGATGTGATACATGTGGTTGTCCCGAAATTGTAGGGGCATGACAACGAAGTCGGGCAAACTGTCGCAGCCGGGATCGGGCAATAGTATCCAAGATAATCCGCCGACGCCTCTGAGATGAAGAAAAGTCCGATCGCGAGAATCGCGACGACGATATCCCAGTTTTTCTTCAGATTCGTTCGTGTGAACATCAGAAATAACCCTCCTCGTTCATAGGAAATTATGTGAAGTGTGAAGGTGATCGATTCCGGATTTTCCACCAGGAAAACCCACAGTTGATTGCGAATTATCTGAACCACTCTGTGATTGAGGATCCACGATCCATGTCGTATCGACCGGTGTGTGATCCAGAACAACGACTTTGGCCCTCGATTCGAACTTGATCAAGCATTCGACTTCGCATCGATCGCCCGAGAAATCCCAGCCGATCCGTACCCGCCTCGATCCTTCTTTCTCATGAAATCGCGTCGGATCGTCGAGTCCGATCTCGGCCAGGCGAGTCGATCCGCCGTTCGATTTCAGCATCGTCACGGTCACGCCGCTCGGCGCGTCGATCAAAGTCGGTTCACCCAAGATTCTTCGATCGATTCGTCTCAAGATCACTCGAACCGGCGTACCTGCGGATAATTCAATAATCCTCGGCGCCGCGACGATCGGCTCGGTGATCTCGCCTCGAATCGGAACCTTCAACTCTTTTGTTCCATCGACGAGTAACTGAATCTCTCCCTGAATCATTCCCTCGCGGTCGTCGGGTTCGATCCGAGCGATAAAGCCTTCGGTTTGAGCGTCGCGCTCGACCGCGACCGTCCGATTGCAATTCACCGCGACGATTCGGTCGACCGTCCCTTCGGCTTGATGCCCGAGATGCTCGACATGGAACGCGACCGTTTTCGCCTTCCCTTTGCCGATCATGCCGAAATCGATCCGATCGGGAGCGACCTTGTGACTTTCAGGTAATTGTGCGTGGATCTGAATCGTCGACGTTTGTTTTCGCTCCTTTCCTTCAAGGATCGCGATCGTCACGTTCTTCTCCTCCCCCTCGACATTCAACTTGACGCCGAAATGAACGTCAAGAGTCGTCCCCGGTTCGAGCGTCCCCGACATCGGCCTGACCTCGGTGCAACCGCACGACGGTCGCAGTTCAAACGCGATCGGTTTGGTTCCCCGATTCGCGATCGGGAACGTCGATTCGACGACTTCTCCGGGATTCTTGGCCTTGATCGCGATCGGCAGGTCGATCGTATCGAGCGATTCGCCCCCCGCCGTCGAAGACAAAACCGAGAACCCCGCTGCGATCAATAACGACAACGATCCGAACCCGACCAATAAAATCACGGCGGATCGAATTCGGCGCGATCGTATTGAGCCGAGGGGCGTCTCGTTCATCGTCGATTCAACTCGCGGCGAGGATTCATTCATTATGATGAGGATCCGTTCATTCGCTTGAGTTTGCGCATCAGCCGATCTTTGAACAGTTTCACGTACGTTCGTCGTTCTTGATCGCCGAGATGCGCGATCGCGAGAGCCTCGGCGAACGATTCGGTGTCGTGGACGCCTTGACAGATTAGATCGAAAACGATCGCTTCACGCGTTGAGAGGCGAGAACGAATCGCCTCGATCCGTTCGATCGCGATTCGCCGTTCCTCGCCTCGTTCGAGCGAAATCGCGGGGTCGTCGTCATCCCTCCATAAGATATTCGAGTCGCGCGGGCCGAGTTCGACAGAATTCCGCGGAGTATTTTCGTCTTTCGTTGTAACCCTATCTTTCAAAAGGACATAGCTTTGCTATTTATCGGATTGATTCTCGCGCCGCTGATTGGCTTCGGTCGACCTAGGCCGACGCATCCTGTTCGACGCTTTCGAGATCTTCAATGGCTGGTCCTCGATTCGATCGAATCGCATCTCGATCATCCCTCTGAACTCCTTCTCCGACATCGGTTTGGTGAAGCGTAACGTTCGATCCGATCTTGCAATGCTTCAATCGGGATGAATCTCTCCAACGTTTCGAGGCTTGAATCGATATATCAGGTAAGCGACGATCGCGATCGCGGGTGCGCCGATCAGCAAGTAGAGCGCGAGCGGCGAGATGCGACGCGGATCTCGAGGTTTCACGTCTTTGTGTTCGCTTTTGACGATCTTGCCTCCTTTGATGTGATAGATGTACGCGTCCTCGGGGATGTCGATCTTCTCAAATACGATCGCAGGAGGTCGAGGGTGAAGTCGAATATTTTTAAACGTGTAAGTCTCATCCGACGCATGGATTACCTCATCCGGATTATTCATGTTGGAATAGATTCGCATCAGCGTTTCGGAAGGAAACCATAATCCGGGAGCGATTTCCTCAAATCGATTGACTCGATAGACCTGAACCGGTTTCGTGGTCGATACGTCCACATTATATCCAATATCTAATATAGGCTGATAATTGCGTTCGATCGCCAGCCATAGATAACTGAAACAGATAACCTTGTCGCCTTCGTCGGATTTTCGTACGACGGTATCACGAATCTTTACGCATTTCAAGCCTTGTTGAACGTCTTCACCGAGATATTCTAACATATAGTCGTGATGATTTCCATATCGTTTGCCGTAGGGATGATCCTTGAGAACGTCTTTTCCTCTAAGGTAAAGCGAAAGCGGGTAATAAAAGAATTCACGATGTCGGAACAAAGAATGAGGAAATAACAACGACGGAGTTTCCACTCGCTTATCGACCACGTTCGACAATTTTCCGTCGATCAAGCTGACCGTTTTGGAACCGTCGCACGCGACGATTTCCGAACCGCTCGTCGTTTCACCTTTTAGGTTTTTCGAGGTACGCTTCGACTCGAAACGATATTTCCGTCCTTGGTAAATGATGTGTATCGTTTCGTCGATGCTTGCGTAAAAAAATTCGGACGGTCCGAAATGCATGGAATCATTGTCCCAGAGCATCGAGTACGTCGCGTCGAATTCGATATCGTCGTACATTTTTTCGAACGCCGCGACGTTCTCGATAAGTTCGTTTGATATGGGCGTACCACGATCGTCTTTCGCCGATCCGATCGAGTGAACGGTAAAGAAACAGGTGAGTACAATAAACGATCGGCCTACCAAACGTATCATCAAATATGCTCCCGCGAATAAAACCGCAATCAATTACATGGTGTGCATAAGTAAGCCGCGTTCACGACCGGTAATGATAGGCTTCCCTTACCCATACAGTCTGGAACGATGGAGGCGGAGCAGTTGCCGTTTTTCGATGCGCACGGTGTTCCGCTGAACCAATAATTGCAATTACTACAAGAGACATTTATTGTCTTGGAAGTCTGATTGCAAGAGGTTCCTGTCGTCCCAGAGTATTGGCAAGTACATGCCTGAGCGATGGGGTTATTCGAGCATTGAACAGCCGCGCAAATCCTCAATGGCGAGCACTTGGGAGGATTCCGGGGGTCTGGAATCGATCCCGTCGTACAATCTCCGCAATTCACTCCGTTCGCCAGGTTCGCCGAACACGCGGATTTACCGATCGTGTAATTTTGTACGGGATTTTGAGAGTACGCTCGATATGGAATCCAAGGAATCAGAATGATCGAGAGAATCGACGCGATGAATAACCATTGTTTGGGCGATCTGCTTCGTTCGGGTCTTGACAGTTCCATTGATGTCAAGTTTCCATTTAGAATCATCATGACAAAATCTGAGAATCGACTGATGGTATTCCGGGACATGGCTTGGTCGCTCCGTAATGTTGAGAATCTTGGTTTGAGGAATCGAATCTTTGGGCATTCCATTCCTATGTCATCTACTCTCTATCGAATCGATGAGTCTGCATTCGACCGAGCACTGATCTCCCGAAAAATTGAATTGTATTCGAACTCGATTGTTCTTTTGATTCCGAAATTCTGAAGCGTCGAAGATCCTTACATCAATACGCTGGATCGATCCGGTTTCTCGTTCTCCATTCATAACTTCGACACCTTTCGGAGCTTCTAACGACGTTAAATGACCGAGCGGTCCGCCGTCCAACCTTTTGAGCATGATATGGGCGACCTGACCGGTTCTCAAATCGAGCATCCTCGGCGCAGCGATGATCGGATCGGTGATCTCGCCGCAAATAGGAACCTTCAACTCCTTCGTTCCATCGACGAGTAACTGAATCTCTCCCTGAATCATTCCCTCGCGGTCGTCGGGTTCGATCCGAGCGATAAAGCCTTCGGTTTGAGCGTCGCGTTCGACCGCGACCGTCCGATTGCAATTCACCGCGACGATTCGGTCGACCGTCCCTTCGGCTTGATGCCCGAGATGCTCGACATGGAACGCGACCGTTTTCGCCTTCCCTTTGCCGATCATGCCGAAATCGATCCGATCGGGAGCGACCTTGTGACTTTCAGGTAATTGTGCGTGGATCTGAATCGTCGACGTTTGTTTTCGCTCCTTTCCTTCGAGGATCGCGATCGTCACGTTCTTCTCCTCCCCCTCGACATTCAACTTGACGCCGAAATGAACGTCAAGAGTCGACCCAGGTTCGAGCGTCCCCGACATCGGCCTGACCTCGGTGCACCCGCACGACGGGCGCAGTTCAAACGCGATCGGTTTGGTTCCTCGATTCGCGATCGGAAACGTCGATTCGACGACTTCTCCGGGATTCTTGGCCTTGATCACGATCGGCAGGTCGATCGTATCGAGCGATTCGCCCCCCGCGGTGGCAGACAAAAACCGAGAACCCCGCGGCGATCAGTAACGACAACGAACCGAACCCCACAATCAAAATCAAAGCGGATCGCAGCCGGCGAGATCGTTTCGAGCGAACGGGCTGTTCGTTCATCGTCGATTCCACTCGCGGCGAGGATTCATTCATTGTGATGAGGATCCGTGCATTTGCTTGAGTTTGAGAATCAGCCGATCTTTGAACCGCTTCACGTACTTTCGTCGATCTTGATCGCCGAGATGCGCGATACCGAGAGCCTTGGCGAACGTTTCTGTGTCGTGGACGCCTTGACAGATTCGATCGAAAACGATCGCTTCACGGGTTGAGAGGCGAGAACGAATCGCCTCGATGCGCTCGATAGCGATTCGCCGTTCCTCGGCTCGTTCGAGCGAAATCGCGGGGTCGTCGTCATCCCTCCATATCATATTCGAGTCGAGTCGGTCGAGTTCGACAAAATTCCTCGAAAGTTTTCCAAGTTTCTTTTGGACCGAGGACGATCGTCGGGAACGTCGGAGGTCTCTCACGTTACGATGCGCCGCGATGAAGAGATAGTCGATCACGTCGAGGCGATCGCGATTGTAACGGTCGGCGTGGTCGAGGAATTCGACGATCGCGACCGCCGCGGCCGAGTCGCACGCGTCTTGATCTTCGCGAGGGTTGGCGGATCGAACGCGCCGCGATAAGCGATCGAGCGTCGCTTGCGCGAACGCTTCGCGCGCCGACCGATCTCCCGCTCGCACGCGAACGACGAGCGCGAGCAATCGATCGTCGTAAGAAACGAATGGTCGAACCATCGTCCCTCGTTCCGCAATGGTGACGAATGCGAGCGTTAATGCGACCCGAACGATCTGAATCAAGCCGGGGTACATGATATCTCCGAGTCGGCCTCGAATCAAGTATGGATGTCCGAGCGAGCGGCGAGTCGTTCTGGTCGCGTCGATCGGAACGCGCCGATCTTCTTCGATCATCGAGAGATCCGACGAATAGACAGGGCCGGGCTCGAAATCGACGCGCGTTCCCGGATTCGCCTGAACGCGATCGAAATCGAACTTGGATTGATCGAACAATAAGGGAACGACCGCGATCATCCGAGGCAGGGGAGGGTTGACGCGATAAAGGCCGAATTCGCCCGTTTTCCAGTGGAAAAGCCCCGCGGGAACGTGCGCCGTCTCGTCGACGACGAGGAATTGCCGGCCGATACCGAACAGTAACATACAAACATGAATTACCGATGCGATCGCCGAAATGATTCGATCGTCGTAGGTTAATCTAAGATCATTTAATTTAACATATTTCATAATCATAAATAATCCGGATAATAATAGCTATTAATTGATCGAGTGTATTGATGTACTTCGCTCGATACGATCGATTCTTATTCAAGGCGACTTTGTCTTTTGACGAAATGACGAACGACGATGACGCACATCAAGACCGCGAGCGTCGAGAATATCAGTATCAATCCCGATTGTAATCGATTGAATCCGAATGGAGTTTTCCCCAAAGCGTTTCGTCCTCCTTGAACGTAGGATTTAAGAATACCTCCCTGGTTATTCACGACGTAAACCGTATAACCGTCGGGTATTGAGATGTTTGCGAAAAACGAGTTCGGCCGATGCGGATGCAAATCCACGACAGTAAATCGATGTATGCTTGTATTGCATAATACAATCTTCTTATCTTCAAGAAATCGATTGCCGTCATAAACATCGTAATTGCATTGAATCGGAAACCAAATTCCGTTTTCGATCTCTTTCCATTCGACGGTGGAACCGAACTCCATCGGGCGATTCAGCCCATAAATCGAATAATATTTTTCGGCTTTAACCGGTAAGTAATTTCGATCGATTGAAAGCCACAGATACATCATCGAAATCAACTTGTTCGCCGGATTATCCTTATCGTGATCATGGCGTAAACGTTCTTCAATTCTAATTTTGATTGAACGTAATCCGTCGATTATTTCCTCGTGCTCGACGAACGACTTTGGAACGATATAATTCGATAAATATTCCGCGAATTTGTTTTTCTTCAAATCCGGATCTCCCGCGAGAAAATCGGAAAGTTTCACTCGCACCAGCCAATCCGAAGAGAACAAAATCGTATGCGGATATAGATAGCCATAGCCGTCGTATCTCCCGTCTCGAATGTTGGCGATCGGCTGTCTATTCACCATGACGGTCTTCGATCCGTCATATCCGACCAAATCGACTCCCCGGCTCGATACTCCCGAGATCTCCTTCGTGGATCGCTTATCCCTCACGTAGTAGAGATCGTCTTGATAGACGCAGTGCGATGTTTCTTCGATGCTTTTCAGCGCGTCGGGTGGAAAGTATTTCGCATCGAATAACTTGTAGTTGAATTCCTCGACGATCTCAAGATTTCTATAAATATCTTCATTCAATCTTACGTTCTGGATCACCGCGTCGATTGTGAGCGAGGTTCGATCGTGATCCGCGGATCCCAAGACCGCATGGATCGTCGACAACAAGAGAGTGTAATATAACGTTATCATCGAGAAACCTTTCTTTCGATAGTGATGTGTATGAGACGACGAATTACATTAAGGCGTGCAAGTCGCATAGTATGAAGATGACGTTCCGGATTTGATTCCCGTCCCGTTGGTGCAGGGAGGCGAAGAGCGTGTACCGGTTGACGATACGCAATACTCTGTTCCTCCTCCCCATTTGTAGCGGGATTGATCGCTTCCACCAGAATTACACACGTAAGCGGCTTTCGTTCCTGTTTGATTGCAATTCGTCCCTGTGTTATAAGCGCATGTTTGCAAAATATAGTTGGTGCTCCCTAAACAGAGAATCGACCAACATGCGTCTCCGCCGCATGCTGTGGAATAGTAGATTTTCGTCAAACAGGCGTTGCACGCAAAGCCAGATTTATCCGGCATATTATTGGGTGTACATATACCATTCGACACTGATCCCGATTGGCTCCGCCCCGCTCGTGCTGAGAACGCGAAGAGTGCGATCGCGACTGCGATCAACAAGACGACGTATCGAAGTACTATGACGCTTGATATCGTATTGTTCAACATCGGCGACCTCCTCGAATTCAAAATAATCGATCACGAATCCGTGTCATTTCGCATCAATGTGATTCGACACGGCGCATCATGCCGGGGTTGAGACATCATCGTTCAAGGTTTGATCAAGCATTCGACTTCGCATCGAACGCCCGAGAAATCCCAGCCGATCCGTATCCGCCGATTTCCTTCTTTATCAAGAAATCGCGTCGGATCGTCGAGTCCGATCTCGGCCAGGCGAGTCGATCCGCCGTTCGATTTCAGCATCGTCACGGAAACGCCGCGCGGCGCATCAATCGCTGTCGGTTCACACAAGATTCTTCGATCGATTCGCCTCAAGATCACTCGCACCGGCGTACCTGCCGATAATTCAATAATCCTCGGCGCAGCGATGATCGGCTCGGTGATCTCACCGCAAATCGGTACCTTCAACTCCTTCGATCCATCGACGAGTAACTGAATCTCTCCCTGAATCATTCCATCGCGGTCTTCGGGTTCGATCCGAGCGATAAAGCCTTCGGTGTGAGCGTCGCGTTCGACCGCGACCGTCCGATTGCAATTCACCGCGACGATTCGGTCGACGGTCCCTTCGGTTTGATGCCCGAGATGCTCGACATGGAACGCGACCGTTTTCGCCTTCCCTTTGCCGATCATGCCGAAATCGATCCGATCGGGAGCGACCTTGTGACTTTCAGGTAATTGTGCGTGGATCTGAATCGTCGACGTTTGTTTTCGCTCCTTTCCTTCAAGGATCGCGATCGTCACGTTCTTCTCCTCCCCCTCGACATTCAACTTGACGCCGAAATGAACGTCAAGAGTCGACCCAGGTTCGAGCGTCCCCGACATCGGCCTGACCTCGGTGCAACCGCACGAGGGACTCAGTTCATACGCGATCGGTTTGGTTCCTCGATTCGCGATCGGAAACGTCGATTCGACGACTTCTCCGGGATTCTTGGCCTTGATCACGATCGGCAGGTCGATCGTATCGAGCGATTCGCCCCCCGCGGTCGAAGTCAAAACCGAGAATCCCGCGGCGATCAATAACGACAACGATCCGAACCCTACAATCAAAATCAACGCGGATCGCAGCCGGCGAGATCGTTTCGAGCGAACGGGCTGTTCGTTCATCGTCGATTCCACTCGCGGCGAGGAGTCATTCATTGTGATGAGAATCCGTTCATTCGCTTGAGTTTGCGCATCAGCCGATCTTTGAAGCGTTTCACGTAAGTTCGTCGTTCTTGATCGCCGAGATGCGCGATACCGAGAGCCTTGGCGAACGTTTCGGTGTCGTGAACGCCTTGAAGGATTCGATCGAAAACGATCGCTTCACGGGTTGAGAGTCGAGAACGAATCGCCTCGATCCGCTCGATCGCGAATCGCCGTTCCTCGGCTCGTTCGAGCGAAATCGAGGGGTCGTCGTCATCCCTCCATATGAAATTCGAGTCGAGTTTGTCGAGTTCGACAAAATTCCTCGAAAGTTTTCCGATTTTCTTTTGGACTGAGGACGATCGTCGGGAACGTCGGAGGTCTTTCACGTTACGATGCGCCGCGATGAAGAGATAATCGATCACGTCGAGGCGATCGCGATTGTAACGATCGGCGTGGTCGAGGAATTCGACGATCGCGTCCGCGGCGGCGGAGTCGCAAGCGTCTTGATCTTCGCGAGGGTTGGCGGATCGAACGCGCCGCGACAAGCGATCGAGCGTTGCGTGCGCGAACGCGTCGCGCGCCGAACGATCTCCCGCTCGCACGCGTACGACGAGCGCGTGCATTCGATCGTTGTCGGAATGGATTGGTCGAACCATCGTCCCTCGTTCCGCAAGGGTGACGAATGCGAGCGTTAATGCGACCCGAACGATCTGAATCAAGCCGGGGTTCATGATATCTCCGAATCGTGCTGGAATCAAGGATACATGTACGACCGCGCGGCGAGTCGTTCTGGGGTGATTAAATAAATATAAATAAGATAATATCAGCATTTTATGATAATGTGTAATCGATAGATCTCGCCGGCGGAATTGAACCCGTTGAAAATCGACGTTTCCGTCGAATATGAAGCTTTGAAAAGTCGTATACAAATAGCTACGTATTAAAATTTCGTGACAGTAAAACTGTATAATCTATCTATTGTATAGATTAGTATAAATTTTATATTATTAAGTGTGTAATTATATAATGCACATTGGTTTATCGGCGGAACACGCGTCTTTGATATGACGCGTGTTCCGCCGATAGATTCCGAAATATAGGATTACAATTGTGGTACACGCTATCGCCGCGACCATGAGTCCCGGTCCCGACTTCAATGGACCCGTGTTTTGATCCGCATGGACTTGCGACTTAATGATTTTGCCGTTCTTGAAGATGTATTCGATATATTGCGGCGGCGTTTTGATCGTCCGGAAGAAAGAATCGGGATGACTCGTCGAAGTCAGTGAATTGAGCGTGAACGACTCGTAGAGTTTTTCTTTGAGAACGCCTTTTCTCAATAATACTCGATCATACGACTTCGATTCGGCGAATTTGGGAAACCAAACGCCGTCCGAAAGCTCCTGGAACTCTTTCACGACCGCGACGTATTGTGGATGGGTTTCCGACGTGGACGCTTCAAAGCATTTCATCTGAACCGGTAAGTAACTTTTATGAACGGATAGCCAGACCTCATAAGATGTTCGAATTTTCTTCTTTCGACGGTATTGGACGATCAGCTTGACGCAATCTTCTCCTTCGACGATTTCTCGAGCTCCGAAACTCACCGAGTAGTCGTATTCCGGATTCTTAGTTCGTCTGGTGATTGCGGGATCGATCAACCATTCGGATAGCGCGACTAAACGAGGCGTGGGGCAAAGTACGTTGTGCGCACGGAATCGATACATGTCGGCGACAGGATCTTCGTGAACATTGACGTGGCCCGGCGCCGAGATTTTCGTAGTCTTTCCGTCGAACGCCGTATAGTATTCGTAATCGGTGACGACCCCGTTATAACCTTTCCGAATCGATTTATGCTCGAAATGGTATTTATTACCCTGTTGAACGAATCGATCCTCGTCTTTGCTTTCAACAATGACGAACGGATCCGGAAGCGGTGAGAGATCTCGATAGACGCGAGTGTAAGATATATCAAAATCGGTGTAAAATCTCTCATATATCGAGAGATTCTCGATCGATTCATGGGCGGCTTCGTCGACGACGACGCCTCCCGCCGACGATAAAACCGCGGTCGATAAGATTAAATGGTATACCATATAAGTATCCAATTCACTTTGTGCTCTGAGAACATGATGGTAGTGTAGGATTATATCTCGTCCCGTCGTTCTTCTCGCTATTCTCGCATTTGTCTTGACAATCTTCCGAATAAGAACATGTATCGCCGGACATTTCTCCGCATGCCCAATATTGCATCAGTTCACAATTCGAGTTGAACGTTCCAGTTTGATTGCAATAATTAGATTCATCGCTCGAGTCGAAAAAGCACGTTCTGTACGAGTTTTTCGATAAAGGCGTTCCGCCGAAGATTACGCAATATGTGGTCGTCTTACCGTTTGATGTAAGCGTGAGGGTCGAAGTCATACACGAACCTTTGCAATTAAGATCTTTACAATCAGATGGAGAGAATTCATAATTTTGTCCGAATACGTCGACGTCATGATTCAAGAAAGCGATCGCGATTACGATCCCGATTAGAACCGATGAGAAGACCGCGACTTTGACTTTCAATTCCGACATATCTCGCTCCTTACTATCGATTGGTTCCTCAAGAATGATGAAGACGGTCATTTTGAGTCTTGGAGTATCTCAATCTACTCCATAAGCTCTCCGAATTCTCTTCAAGGATAAGCTCATTTAAGAGATATCGCTTGGTCTTTGTCGTCCCTCTATGTAATATTCGAGTCTCGCGGTGCGAGTTCGACATAATTCCTCGGATTCTTTTCGTCTTTCGTTGAAACCCTCGCTCTCAAAAGGATATAGCTTCGTTTTTTATCGGATTGATTCTCGAGCTCGCCGACCGGTATCGGTCGACCTAGGCCGACGCATCCTTTTCTTCGCTTTCGAGATCCTCAACGGCCGGTCCTCGATTCAATCGAATCGCATCTCGATCATCCCTCGAAGCTCGTTTACCGACATCGATTCGACGAATCGTAACATTCGATCCGATCTTGCGATGCTTCAATCGGGATGAATCTTTATGGGGTTTCGAGGCTTGAATCGATAAATCAGGTAAGCGACGATTGCGATCGCGGGTGCGCCGATCAGCAAGTAGTGCGCGATCGGTGAGATGCGACGCGGATCTCGAGGTTTCACGTCTTTGTGTTCGCTTTTGACGATCTTGCCGTCTTTAATGTGATAGATGTACGCGTCCTCCGGGATATCAATCTTCTCAAAAACGACGTCTGGTCGATCGGGGTGGAGGCGAATGTTCTTGATCGTAATGGTATCATCCTGGGAATGAGTCATTTTACCTTGTAATCGACCGTGGACGGAATATAGGCTTGATTTGACTTCGGTGGGGATCCAGAGACCCGGTGAGATTTCTTCGAATCGTTCGACTCGAGCGATTTGACAAGGTTCAGTTTTTGAATAATCAAAACTATATGATACTTTCTTTACTGGAATATAATTTCTTTGAATCGCCAACCAAAAGATACTATACTCGTATTCCTCTTTGCTTTCGTCGGTTTCTCCACTCGAATCGCGGATTTTAACACACTCCAACCCTTGAACATACTCTTTTCCTATATATTCCAGTTTGTAATTTTCGTCTCTATACGCCCCGGCTTGAGGATGTCGCATCAGCGCGTCCTTCCCTTGCAGGTATAGAGAGAGTGGAAAATAGAAAAAATTCCAATGGAAAAGCAGCGAATGCGGATGGAGGAGCGACGGCGTTTCGACCCGATCTTGTACAATGTTAGTCAGCTTACCGTCGATCAAACTGATCGTTTTGAAACCGTCGCAAGCGACGATTTCCGATTGTCGCGTCGTTTCACCTCGCAGGTTTTTCGTGCTTCCCTTTGATTCGAATCGATATTTCTTACCTTGGTAAACGATATGCATCGTGTCGTCGATGCTTGAGATATATTCACTCGGCCTCCAGTGCATCGATTCGTTATCCCAACGCATCGCGTAAGTCGCGTCGAATTCGATATCGTCGTACATTTTCTCGTACGCCGCGACGTTCTCGATCAGCGTGTTCGGGATGGGTCCTCCCTGATCGCATCTTGCGGGATGAAAGGTTCCGAAAACAAAGATCACACCGATTATAAAGGAATAGACCATGTTGAAATATTTCATCTCGCTCTCCTCGGATTCAAAAAATCGATAAAATTAGTAACACATGTATGCTGCCGAGATAGGATAGACCGTCCCTGGATATTTTGTGCTACATTTTCGAATTTTACCGGTTCCACAGTTTCCGTTGACCGAAGGGCATGGACTTAAAGTGAACCAGAATTGGCAATTGGAACAATTCACATTGATGATTTGCGAAGTCTGCATACAAGGTTTCAACGTCGTTCCGCTATAGTATTGGCAAACAAAAGCTTTATTCATTGGCCCACTATTACATTGTATAGAAGCACAAACTCGACCACCAGGACAGGGATATGGACGAGGATCGGGGACGTTTCCCGTCGTGCATCCGCCGCAATTGGGTGAATTCGCAAGGGAACCGGTACAAGCCGATAGATTGATTTGGTATCCTGTTTGAATGTTTTGAGGATAAGAGACTCGAGTCATCCTGGAAATCAAAAAGATAGAGAAGACGCACGCGACCGCGACGATTCTTTTGGACATGATCTTGTCTCCATTTGTAAGGATAACGATCGAATAAATCAAACCGATGAAATCGGGCATCGCCAAGTCGGCTCCGCCCATGCTTGAATGATACGGAACGATGAAGAGAATTCGATCGAGTCGTTCTCCACCAACGTTCTAGATCTACCTTGGAAATCGAGCGGATTAAAATCGGTCCTCCATGGGTCCCTGTATTCGACATTCCGCTTCACATAATATTCCTTCAAAATCGAATCGTATGCAAAACCGATCTAAGTTGGTGATCTCATCGGCATTCAAACCGATCAAACGTACAGTCACCTTGCGAATGATTGCTTTTTGATCGCCATGGTCGATGATTTCGATACCTCTTGGAGCTTCAACCGACGACATTCGTCCGATCGGTTTACCATCAATCCTTTTGAGAATCAACTGTGAAACCTTACCTGGTCTTAAATCGAACCTTCTTGGCGCCACGACAATCAAATCGCTCACCTCACCTACAATCGGAATCTCGATTGATTTGGATCCGTCGAACACGATTTTGACGAACCCATGAATGAGTCCGGTTCGATAGTCGTCGATCAGCTTCGCTTGAAATCGACCATGCTCTTCGTCTCTTGTCACGAAGACGTATCGATTACAGGATACCGAATTCAAGCGTTCCGATCTGTCGGAATTCTTAGGATCGTTGTGCTCCTTGTGAAAATCGATTATCGCGTATTTCTCCCGGCTCCAGCGTCCCCGACATCGGCCTGACCTCGGTGCGCCCGCACGACGGGCGCAGTTCAAACGCGATCGGATTGGTTCCTTGATTCTCAATCGGAAACGTCGATTCGACGACTTCTCCGGGATTCTTGGCCTTGATCACGATCGGCAGGTCGATCGTATCGAGCGATTCGACCCCCGCGGTCGAAGTCAAAACCGAGAATCCCGCGGCGATCAATAACGACAACGAACCGAACCCCACAATCAAAATCAACGCGGATCGCAGCCGGCGCGATCGTTTTGAGCGGAGGGGCTGTTCGTTCATCGTCGTTTCCACTCGCGGCGAGGAGTCATTCATTGTGATGAGAACCCGTTCATACGCTTGAGTTTGCGAATCAGCCGATCTTTGAACCGCTTCACGTACTTTCGTCGATCTTGATCGCCGAGATGCGCGATCGCGAGAGCCTCGGCGAACGTTTCGGTGTCGTGGACGCCTTGACAGATTCGATCGAAAACGATCGCTTCACGCGTTGAGAGTCGAGAACGAATCGCCTCGATCCGCTCGATTTGGATTCGCCGTTCCTCGGCTCGTTCGAGCGAAATCGAGGGGTCGTCGTCATCCCTCCATATGAAATTCGAGTCGAGTTTGTCGAGTTCGACAAAATTCCTCGAAAGTTTTCCAAGTTTCTTTTGGACCGAGTACGATCGTCGGGAACGTCGGAGGTCTTTCACGTTACGATGCGCCGCGATGAAGAGATAATCGATCACATCGAGGCGATCGCGATTGTAACGGTCGGCGTGGTCGAGGAATTCGACGATCGCGTCCGCCGCGGCCGAGTCGCACGCGTCTTGATCTTCGCGAGGGTTGGCGGATCGAACGCGCCGCGATAAGCGATCAAGCGTCGCTTGCGCGAACGCTTCGCGCGCCGAATGATCTCCCGCTCGCACGCGTACGACGAGCGCGAGCAATCGATCGTCGTAAGAAACGAATGGTCGAACCATCGTCCCTCGTTCCGCAAGGGTGACGAATGCGAGCGTTAATGCGACCCGAACGATCTGAATCAAGCCGGGATTCATGATATCTCCGTGTCGGCCTCGAATCAAGTATGGATGTCCGAGCGAGCGGCGAGTCGTTCTGGTCGCGTCGATCGGAACGCACAGATCTTCGGTGGCGACAGTGGGACGACGCGATCAAGGTCGAATTCGCCCGATTTCCAACGGGAAAGTCCCCAGATTCGTGGTCGAGGTCTTGAAAGATTCGATAATGTCCCGACCTATCCATGAACCTAATGAAAGAAAAGCTATGAAATATAAAACATAAAACAAAAAAACAGTATTATAGTAAAAGTTATAGCAAAATACAAATTACAAGATATAGTACCCTGGAATCGGTGAAAGTTCTCCATCATCGTACCGGACGCGACGGATATCCGCACTAAATGGATCAAGACGAACTGAGACGCCGGATCGTCGCTCGTCTATGATAAATCACGGCGATAAAAACGCATAAGATTAGAATCGTTGAACCAAGACCAAGTAGGAATGATTTTCGAGCGATAGAGAACGGCCTTCTCGAAGTCAAATTCCTAGAACGATCGGAGGGTTCTTTATAAGATTTCAGAATCTCGCCGTTTTTCATGACGTAGACGAGAGCTCCGGGAGCGAATGGAACGTCTCGAAAGAGTTCGACCGGATGTTTCGGGTTAAGACTGATAACATTCGTTTTATATTTTTCCACGCTTCCTAATCTTTGCTCGCCTTCTCTCAATCGGAGTTCATCATAAATCCGATATTCGACTTCGATCGGAAACCACACGCCTTGTTCAATTTCTTTGAATTCGACGACTCGGAATTCCTCGATCGGTAAGCTTTTTGAGTAGCGGAACGCGTATCCGATCGATCGAATCGGAATATAGTTGCGATCATGCGCCAGCCATGTTATTTCATAATCACCTTCCGAAGGCTTGGAAATATTCGGTATCCAGAGTTCCACGCCGATTTTGGAGCACGCGAATCCATCGACGATTTCTTCACCCAAATAGCGCGCTCGACTATCCGTATCGCGGAATCCTGGATTGAGTTTCACGCCGTTGTTCCGTAAAAAGTCGGAAAGAGGAAACGAATGCCCGACTCTTTTGAGGTGGAGATTATGCGGTGATTGAACGCATTCAAACGGACCTTCGTCGATATTGGCGATTTTATCGTTCTGAATCGCTCTTCGCGTGGTCCCGTCGTACCCGAGGGAATCTTTCCAATGGATCTTCTCTCCGCCGATCGTCGATCCCTCGGTTCGAGATTGAAGATAAATCATAGAACCTTGTTTAATATAATGGATACGATCGAACTGGTGACGAATGATCTGTGGAACCGCGTCGTCGCCTTCTTTCGATTCGAGGATAAATTCTTGATCAAATTCGATGTCGTCGTAGAGTTTCTCGTTCGATCGGACGTTTTCGACGACCTTCTCCAGATCGAGTTCATTGTGATCGAAACTCACGTACATCAAACATAGAAAAGATAACGCATGCATGGTCGGCTATTCCTGTACTCATTGAGCGATTGTTTGAAAGTATTCACATACAAGTCGCAGCCGCGTAAAGGTATTTTCCTGAGTATTTATACCCTCCCTTTGATCCGCAAATGCAATTGCTGGTATAATTGCATTGAAAATTCACGGCTTTTCCGCGGATCCAGCCGGTCCCGCCGGTCGAGCACGCTTGAACGTCGTTTACCGAATAGATATCTTATTTCATTACGTGTTCCGCGGCGATTCCTCCTTCGGGATGAATTTCTCGGCTGATTTTCCACGATCTATTCGATTGTTCTCGACCCGGTTTACGATTCGGGCGCGGGGGGATTGGTTTTGTCGGCTTGCTCGCGTTTCGGTTCGGAGGCGGCGTCGGGTACGGCGTCGGCTTTGGGAGTCGCTTTGTCTTTCGTCGAGTCGTCGCCGGTTTCGGCCGCGGGTTTGGGAGAACGCGCCGCGAGTTCGAGTTTCGCTTTCGTGATTATGTCGCTCAGTTCGGGATATTTTTCATATTCTTTGATCGTTTCTTCTTGAATTCGATTGGCGTCGGCGAGGCGGCCGTTGATCACGAGATCCTCGGCTTGTTTGAGTTGTTTTTCGACCTCGGCGCGGCGGTCGTCGATTTTTTTATCGAGTTGATCGGCGCGTTCGCGTGCGAGCAGGTACCAGCCCCGTTCGGCTCGGTCGTTTTTGAGCGCGTCGGCGAGTCCGCGCCATAATTTGACGGCGTCGACGTCGCGGTGTTCTTTGATATCTTGTGCGACTTTTTCGAACACCTCGTAATACATTTGTTCGGTTTGGCCTTTGGGTCGGCTGAAACTCGTGAGGTTGCGGTTTTCGATCACGCCGGCTCGGCTTCGGGCCTTTTCGATCGCGATCCGGTCGAGCCAGGGTTCGGTTTTATCGCGGTAAGGGTGATTGGGGAAACGGCGTTCGAGTTCGTCGAGATAATCGGTTTTGGCGGTGATCCAATCGCTGTATTGCGTGCTCGCCATCAGCGGCTCGGCCTGTTTGACGAGATAGCCGGCGCTCGGCGGCCACAAGAAATACGCGATCGCTCCGCCGACGATCAACAAAAGCGCGACGAGCGAGGCGGTTTCGACCTGTCCTCGCGTGATCGGAAAATCGTTTGAAGATTTCTTTTTCTTCTTTGGTTTTGAATCTTGTTTTGTCAATTTACTTGTGGATTTGCCGATATCGACGGTGGGCATCTCGGCTCGTACCATCGCGATCGCCTCGTTGCGCGACGCTTTATCGCGGAGGTCGCGGAGCGATTGTTCGACCGCCTGCGCGTCCCACGGGCGGGCGGTGGGGTCTTTGGCCATCATCGCGAAGACGAGGTCGTCGAGCGCCTTGGGGATCTCTGGATTTTTATCGCTCACCCGCGGCGGAACGGCGGTTAAATGCGCGTGCATCAGCGCCGCGACCGACCCCGCGGCGAAAGGGGGTTTGCCCGTAAGCATCTGAAACATCAGAATGCCCAAAGCATATAAGTCTGTTTTGTGGCTGACTTCGGGCGTGCCGCGAATTTGTTCGGGCGCCATGTAGGCCGCGGTGCCGAGGGTTCGGCCGGGGTCGGTGAGCGCGGTGGCGTCGAGATCTTTGGCGATGCCGAAATCGGCGAGTTTGATTTGTCCCTCTTCGTTGATCATGAGGTTCGAGGGTTTGAGGTCGCGGTGGACGACGCCTCGTTCATGAGCGTATTGGAGCGCCTCGCATGTTTGGATGGCGAGATCGACGGTTTCGAGCCAGGGGAGGTATTCTTTTTCTTCGAGGAGCGTTTCGAGCGTTTTCCCCGCGACGTATTCCATCGCGAAGTACGCGGTTCCCTGGTAGCGGCCGACGGCGAGGAGGCGGACGATATTGGGGTGACGGAATTGTTGAAGGATCTCGGACTCGCGTTTGAAGCGTTCGGCGGCGTTGCCTCGTTGCGCGTATTCGGTGGTGATCAGCTTGATCGCCGCGGGGCGTCCGGTGTTGACGTTCGTCCCTTTGAAGACGACTCCCATCGCTCCCGCGCCGAGTTTCGCCTCGATTTGAAACGATCCCAGCTTCTGGCCGATCATCGTTCGACACCCTGAAAGATTTGAGTCGATCGCTTGACAGAGATTTTCGGCCCCGACGCGGCGATCGTGTTCGAGCGATCGCCGCGGGGCCATGAGACGGTTACTTGCCGACCTCGCACGGCAATCCGCCGGCGGCGGGGAGGTACGCGTTTTGCACGTAATCCATCACCATCCGGTCGGCGTTGAAGCGCCACGCGAGCGACCGAAGCGCAGCCTTCTGGCGTTTGATCCAGCCGCGAGGCAGATTGGACGCGTCCCGATCATAATAAAGCGGCACAACTTCATTTGTCAACGTTTCGAGCAGGTCGCGATGGTCGCGCTCGTCCTGGGTCGCGGGGTTCGAGTGCGAACGCCCCCGGCCGATCGCGAAACCGTTCGATCCGTCGTAAGCCTCGGCCCACCACCCATCCAAAATTGAACAATTGAGCACGCCGTTAAGCAAGGCCTTCTCGCCCGAGGTTCCGCTCGCCTCCTGCGGTCTGCGGGGGTTGTTGAGCCAAACGTCGACCCCCTGGACGAGTTGACGCGCGGTGTTCATATCATAATCTTCAATGAACACAAGCCGATGCGAGAAGCGGTCGTCGCGGGCCATGCGGGCGATCGCCTGGATCAGTTCTTTGCCGAGGTGATCCTCGGGATGCGCCTTGCCGGCGAAGACGAGTTGGATCGGCCGATCGGTGGAATTGACGATCCGGGCGATCCTTTCGGCGTCGAGCAAGACGAGCCCCGCGCGTTTATAGGTGGCGAAGCGGCGCGCGAAGCCGAGCGTGAGGACCTCGAGATCGAGCGCCTGGCTCACTTTTTCGAGAATCTCGGGGGGTTCGTTCCGTTTTTGGTACTGTTCGACGAGGCGACGGCGGACGAATTCGATCATCTGCGCCTTGAGGATCTGGTGCGTTTCCCAAAGCTCCCCCTCCTCGATTTTGTGAACGTCCGACCAGACGTCGGGATGCCGCATGCGGCGTTCCCAGCCTCCGCCGAGATAGCTGTTGTAAATGACGAGCATCTGCGGAGCGATCCACGAAAGCGCGTGGACGCCGTTGGTGATGTGTCCGATCGGCACTTGTTCTTCGGAAAGTTGAGGGTAGAGGGGCTGCCACATGCGCCGCGAGACCTGGCCGTGGAGCGCGCTTACGCCGTTGGCGTGGCGAGAAAGCTTTAGTGCGAGAACGGTCATGCAGAACGGTTCGCCGCCGTCTCCCGGGAAGACGCGACCGAGCCCCATGAAGTCTTCGTGCGAGAGCCTGAGGCTTTCGCGGATTTTGCCGAGGTGTTCTTCGATCAGCGACGCGCCGAAGCGGTCGTGTCCCGCGGCGACGGGGGTGTGGGTGGTGAAGACGGTACGCGCCGCGACGTCGCGGACGGCTTCTCCGAAGGGGATCTCCTCGGATTCCATCATGAACCGGATCATCTCGAGGACGGCGAAAGCGCTATGACCTTCATTCAAGTGTAAAATCGACGGATCGATGTTGAGCGCCTGGAGGGCGCGGACTCCGCCGACGCCGAGGAGGAGTTCCTGGCGGATGCGGACGCGGGCGTCGCCGCCGTAGAGCCTCGCGGTGAGTGCGCGATCGGACTCGTTGTTTTCGGGAACGTTCGAATCGAGCAGGATGAGCGAGGTGCGACCGACCTCGACGCGCCAAACCCGCGCCTGAAGCAGCCCGTTCTGGGTTTCAATCCGCACCATCACGGGTTTGCCGTCGGCGCCGAGCGCGGGATCGACCGGGAGGAGCGAAGGATCGGCGTTTAAATAATTCTCGATTTGCCAACCTTTATCGTCGAGCGACTGGCGAAAATATCCTTGCGCATAAAAGAGGCCGATGCCGACGAGGGGGACGCCGAGATCGCTGGCGCTTTTGAGGTGATCGCCGGCGAGGACTCCGAGGCCTCCCGAGTAGATCGGCAGGCTTTCGTGGATGCCGAACTCGGCCGAGAAGTACGCGACGGGGCGGGCTCGGAACATCGACGCGTAGGTGGCGCCCCAGGAGTCGTCGTTTTTGAGGTATTCGTTGAGGCGACGGAAGGCGTAATCGACGCGGGAGTGGAGCGCCATCTCGGACGCTCGTTTGGAGAGTTGGTCGTGCGAGAGCCGCTGGAGGAACTCGACGGGGTTGTGACCGGTTTGGCGCCAGAGCGTCGGGTCGAGTTCGCGGAACATCTCGACGACGTTGGGCTGCCATGTCCACCAGAAGTTGCGCGCCAGTTCCCTTAGCTTTTCGAGTAGATCGGCCTGACCCCAGATCATGAACAGCTCCCGTTCTTCGAGCACCCCAAAACGGACGAGCCGCCGCCGGCTTCCGTCCCCGATTTGGGAAACGAACAGTATGGACGATCGCGGTTCCGCGGCCAAGACCCGTCGGCGGCGACGCGGAGCGTTCCGTTAAGGTTCATAGCATCGCGGTGTAGCCGCCGTCGACCGCGACGGCGATTCCGGTGACGTAATGGCTTGCGGGAGACGCGAGCCAAACCGCGGTTCCGGCGATATCTTCGGGTTTTCCCCAACGACCGTGGGGGATCCGAGCGAGAACGCGTTCGTGAAGCCCTGAGATTTCGGCGCGGGCTCGCTCGGTGAGATCGGTATCGAACCAGCCGGGAAGGATCGCGTTGACCTGAATGTTATCCTCGGCCCACGCGAGAGCCAGGCTCTTGCTCAACTGAACGATCCCTCCCTTGCTCGTCGCGTAGGCGGCCGCGAACCCGGCGCCGAAAATCGAGGTCATGCTGCCGATATTGATGATCTTGCCGCCGCCGGATCGCTTGAACTCGGGATAAACCGCCTTCGACATCAGAAACGCGCTCGTCAGGTTGACGTCGATCACCTTGCGCCAATCGTCCTCGCTCAAATCCTGCGGCGGCTTGCGGATGTTGATCCCCGCGTTGTTTATCAAGATATCGATACGCTTCATGCGTGTAACGATTTCGCCGACGACGCGTTCGACCTGTGCGGAGTCGGAGACGTCGGCGATGAAGGGGAGGGCCTCGGCGCCGGTCGTCGTGGTGAGGTCGGCCGCGGCGGCATTGCTTTTGGCTTGATCGCGGCCGACGACGGCGATTTTGGCGCCCGCTTCGGCGAGGCCCCGAGCCATCCCCAGGCCGATTCCGCCGTTGCCGCCGGTCACGATCGCGACCTTACCCGCCAGATTGAATAAATTCACCGCGATTCGCCTCCGTTTGGCTCTGCGAGCGGGTTTTTTCGTCGGCTTTCGGCCGTGTTTTTCGGCGCGTCTCGCGATCTCGGCCGAACTCGACGCGATCGAGACGCTCGCTTCGTCCGAACGGTCGACGTTGCTCGAATCACGCGATCCGAGCATAATACACGAGCCTTGACCCGAGCGAAAAGCTTAACGGACGCTCGAAACGGTCGCAATAATCCGCCCATCCCGCGCGAGAAAGTTGAAACGATGCCCGATCCACGTTGGGAAACGCTCGCCGATACGCTGATCGGTCATTCGACGCGTTTACAAGCGGGCGAGGCGATCCTCGTCGAGTGTTTCGACCTCGAAGACATCACCCTCCCGCGCTTAATCGCGCGGAAAGCGGCCCGAATCGGCGCGCACGCGCTGATCGACGTGAAAGATTCGAGATTGATGCGAGAACTCATCCTTCGCGGCTCGGAACCGCAAATGAAGCTCATCGGCGCGTTCGAATTGGCTCGGATGCAATCGGTTCAGGCGTACGTGGCGCTCCGCGGAGCGAGGAACGTCAACGAATTTTCGGATGTTCCCGCCGAAAAGATGAACATTTATAACACACATTATCTCAAGCCCGTTCATTTTGAAACGCGGGTGAAGAAAACGCGGTGGTGCGTGCTCAGGCTGCCGAACGCGAGCATGGCTCAACAGGCTGGGATGAGCACCGAGGGGTTCGAGGAGTTTTATTTCGACGTATGCAATATCGATTATCCTAGATTGGCGCGGGCTCTTGAACCGCTGGTCGAGCGGATGGAGCGGGCGCGCGAGGTCGAGATCGTCGGTCCCGACACCGACTTGCGGTTTTCGATCGCGGGGATGCCCGCGATTCCGTGCGCCGGCGAGATGAACATTCCCGACGGCGAGGTCTTCACCGCTCCGGTTCGCGATTCGGTCGAGGGGAGGATTCGATTCAACACGCCGACGATTTATCAGGGCTCGTCGTTCGACGGAGTTCAGCTCGAATTTCAAAAAGGGAGAATCGTCCACGCCGATTGTTCGGGCGGGGATGTCGAGAAGCTGCGGCGTATTTTGGCGAGCGACGAAGGCGCCTCGTATGTCGGCGAGTTCTCGCTCGGGTGCAACCCGAGGATTTTGGAGCCGATGCGCGATATTTTATTCGACGAGAAGATCGCCGGGAGCCTTCATCTCACGCCCGGAAACGCGTACGACGAGGCCGACAACGGAAATCGCTCGAAGATCCACTGGGATCTCGTGCTCATTCAGCGGGAGGATTACGGCGGCGGTTCGATCCTTTTCGACGGAACCCCCTTGAGGGTGAACGGTCGTTTCATCCCCCCCGAATTGCAATCGCTTGATCCCGAATGATATCTTGATACAAATAGGGTAAGGAGCTCGAAGATCGAACGACTTCCGGGGTTTGATTTGGGTCGATCGGTCGGATCGCGCGAAGTCTTGATTTCGCGGGGACAATCCTTGTTTTGAGGAGGGGGACGAGATGACGTGGATGATCTTGGCGGCCGCGGCGATCGCACAAGCGCCCGGAGCGACGCGCGAGCGCCCCGACGCGGGGCTTTTTCCCTTGGCATTGCACAGGAGCATGGAACTCGACGACCTCGACCGCGAGATTCGACGCCAGCACGACGTCGTTTTGGTGAAGCGATCCGAATTGGCGACGACGCGCAAGCTGGCGCGTCGCGGCGCGGTGAGCCCGATGGATCTCGAACGCGAGGAATCCGACACGCGCTATCAAGAGGCGCACGAACGCGAGATGATCGCGTATCGCGAACTCAAACGCTACGAACGCGACGTCCTGGCGCGGAAGGTGAAGGCCGACGACGCCGAGGCGTTCAAACTCCTCTTAAATTTGCTGAAACGCCAAGAGGATATGGCGCGGGTCGATCTCGATTTTCGCACCTATACGCTTCAACGTCTTATTGAATTGAAGAAACGTACCGCGGTGAATCGCGACGAGGAGGAGGCCGCGGAGTTCGATTATCACTCGTCGGCGGCTTCGGTCGCGCTCAATCAGGCGAGGCAGGCCGAGGTCGCGATGCAGCTCGCGATCCGCACGGGAGAGAAAGACTTCGACCGCGATCGACTTTCGGAACTCGAGCGCGGCTATTTGAAGGCGCGGGTACGGTACGCCGAAATTCAGGTCGCCGGAGCGAAGAGTCGGCTCGATCGGGCGCGCGACCGCGCTCAGGCGGGGGGAGTTTCGCAAGAGGCGATCGACGCGCTCGCACATGCTTATGAGGACGCCAAGGCCGAATTGGCTCGCGAGCGGATGGAGCTCTCGAACGTCAAGCCTCCCAAACCGCCGACGAACGTACGCGCGAGTTGACGATACGCGCGTTCGGGGTTAACGTGCTCGACTGAACGGAATCGGCGATCGCGGTCGCCGGGGTGGGACGAAAACGATCGCGGGCGTCGCGCGGAGGCGAGATGGCGCAAGATCCTTATCATATCGTATGCATCGAGCCTCGATTCCCAGGACGACTGGGAGCGATCGCCGATTGGCTGGTACGCCGCCGCGGATATCGATGCTGGTTCTATTGCAACGCGTTCGACCCGCAGGCGTTCTGGCCCCCATCCGCGGGCGCGGGGCTCGACGTCATCAAATTCGAGGTCGGCGGGGTCGCGAGCGAACCCCAGGTGTACTGGACCCGAAACCTCGAGCGCGGACTCTGCTACGCATACGGCTGCTGGGAAGTACTCGACGGTCGCAGACCCCGACCCGTCGACGTCGTTCTCGGCCGCTCGGCTGGATTGGGATCGACCCTCTTCGCGCCGATCACTTATCCCGCCGCCGGGGTCGTCAACTTCATGGACGGTTATTTAAAACCGCGTGAACACGATATCACGTCGGAACTTGATAAAAACACAAGCGTCAATTATTACGCGTGGCGGGCCGCGGCGGGGACGATGGACCTGCTCGATATGGAAAACGGAGCGATTCCCTGGACCGCGACGCGGTACCAGCGCGATTCGTATCCCGCCGAGTATCGCGACGATTTCGAGGTATTTTTCGACGGGGTCGACGTTCGACAGTTTCGTCGCGCCCGTCCCGAACGACCTCGAATGATCGCTCGGCGGATGATTCCCCAGGACGCCAAGGTGGTGACGTTCGTCGCGCGTTCGCTCGATCGGGTTCGCGGTTTCGATCGATTCTTGCGGCTCGCACGTCGGCTCGAGGTCGAATTTCCCGAGGCGATCTTCGTCGTCGCGGGAGCGCCGATCGTCCTTCGAGGACTCGACCTCCAGTTTTACGCGACGAATTATCTCGAGCGTTTAATCAAAGAATCTCCGCTCTCCGATCCGTCGCGGTATTGGTTTCTGGGTTATGTCGACCGCGCGACGATCGCCGAGATGTTGGGGGTGAGCGACCTTCACGTCGCCCCGGGACGGACCTTTTTTCCCCCTCGATCGATCGCCGAGGCGATGTCGTCGGAGTGCCTGATCCTCGCCTCCGACGACGAACCGACGCGCGAGCTGATCACAAACGACGTCACGGGTTTACTCGCGGATTCGGCCGATCCCGACGCGTTATTTGAACGCGCCCGCGCGGCGCTGCGCGATCTCGCGGCTTACCGACCGCTCGCCGGGGGCGCGGGCGAAATCGCCCGGGTACGCTACGATCAAGACGTCGTCTTGCCCAAACTCGCGCGAATTTTCGATCGCCTGGTCGAAGGAGATTATGCGAGAAGATGAATATCCTTTTTATCCATCAGGCGTTCCCCGCGCAATTCGGCGGGCTCGGTTTGGAGCTGAAGCGACGCCACGGATGGAACGTCGCGTATATCTATGAAGAAATGACGACATGCCCCGCGCCGACTCCCGAGATCTTGAATGAAATTCAGCACAAATGTTTAGATTTAACTCCCGATCAGCGCGAGCGGGGGCCGATGCCCTGGCCGCAGATTCAGGGACGTTTTCTCGAACTTTGCGTCGCGGTGCGGCGGGCGCTCGACGATCTGGGGGATTTTCGTCCCGATCTGATCGTGGCGCACGGCGGACGGGGCGCGCCTTCGATCCTTGTCGAGGAGGTTTTCAAGGCGCCTCTCTTAATCTATTGCGAATATTATTTCGCCAAGGCGCATAAAGACATCTCGTATCGGATCGATTTGCCCAAAACCGAACCCGCCGAATTTTTCCCCCGGTGCATCAACGGGCCGACGATTCTCAGCCTGGTGCATTCGGCGGGAGGGTATTCGGCGACGCATTGGCAAAAAAGCACGTTTCCCCAACGCTTTCAACCCAAGATCGAGGTTCATTTCGACGGGGTCGACGCCGAATTATATAAACCGAACCCGAACGCTCCGCGCGTCTTCGGCGATAAAACGATTCCTCCCGGAGTCCGAGTCGTCACGTTCGTCTCGCGCGGGCTCGAATCGATCCGAGGTTTCGATATCTTCCTCAAGGTCGCGCGGAACATCTCGCTCCGTCGCCAAGACGTCGTGTTTCTGGTCGTCGGCGCCGAACACGTGTTCTACGGCTGGGATCAGCTTCGATCGGGAGCGATGAGCTTCCGCGATTATTGCCTGCAACACGTTCAGGTCGATTTATCGCGTTTCATCTTTATGAATCACGTTCCTCCCGAGTTTCTGGCGAACGTTTTCGCGATCAGCGATTTGCATTTGTATTTAACGGCGCCTTTTGTTTTGTCGTGGTCGCTGCTCAACGCGATGTCGACCGAGACGACGATTCTGGCGTCCGACGTCGACCCCGTCCGCGAGGTGATCGAGCCTGGAGTCGACGGGTTGCTCGAGCCTCTCTTCGACGTCGATCGGCTCACCGAGCGGGCGCTCGAGGTTCTTGAAGATCCCGCCGCGTTTCGTCCTCTCGGGATCGCCGCGCGGCGCAAAATCCTCGAAAAATACAGCCTCAACGTCGCCGTTCCCGATCTCCGCGATTACTTCGAACGGATGGCGAATCAACCGCGATTGTGATTCCTGTCTTGAATCAAAGAGTCTGCAAACTCATTGATAAGCGGATCGGCGATTCGACGCCGTCGGCGCGATTTCGACCGCGTATCGGCGGCGTCGACGCGTTGAAGCGATAAGCAATAACAAGAGGATTTGACCGCTCCGGTTTCATCCGAGAGATCTCGTTTTCGAGCGTCAAGTCGTCGGAAGAATCGTCGTCGCGTACCGCGGACGAAGTTTTGTGTTGAACGCACTCCTTGATGAACGAGGGAGTCGACGATTGCGCAGCAGCCGACGGCCGAGGGGCGTCTCGTCGACCGCCTCGTTCCCGAATCCGGATTGTCAAAGAGCGTCCCGGTTCGATCTCACGGTCGCCCGGGCTCGTTGCGTTGTTGATCATGATTTCGTATCGAGCAAATTTCATAAGTGAGGAATCATCGCGAAGTCGAGCGTCGCCGAACCGAGCGTTCGTTCGAAGATTTCGCCGCGGGAGTATTCTTCGAGGCGACGACGATTCGTGATTGACGCGAGCGGCGGCGGCGGTTCGGGGATCGGCGAACGCTTCCGGGAGGGCGAACCTCCTGGTGAGCCGGCATCGCGAACTTGTTGATTTTTCGAGTGAGAACCCGTTTGTTTCGGCGAATCCGTTTGCATCTGCGTACTCTTCCGGGCCCGCGAACCCGTCCGGGAAGGCGATCCCGTCCGGGAAGGCGAACCCGTCCGGGAAGGCGAACCTCCTGGTGAGCCGGCTTCATGCAAATATTCGTTAAACTCGAGCGACCTCGCATTTTTCGTGCTATTTCGATAAGAGGCTTACCGGGAGGTTCGCCCTCCCAACGGAATATCCCAACCTAAAGATATGCGCCGATTTCGGCGTAATCAATCCGAGATCGATCCGAGGGTTTCCGGATAGACTCGATCAGATCGATGATATTGAGCTTAAATTGATCAATAATTTGATTATGTTAATCGATATGATGAATCGCCGACTTCGACCGATTTCATCGCGATATAATCGTTGGATGTGATCATAGCGTTGAACGATCGTTCCTCGACGATCACTCGGCGGCCGCGGGGGCGATCTCGCGTCGATTCCGCGAGCGCCGAGCTTCGATCGGCGAACGTCGCGGCTCGTCGTCGATCTCGTCTTCGTTCTTCGCGGAATCGGGCTCGCGGCACGGGACGCCGCCGATCGCCGCCAACGCCGCGAAATACGCGAACCCGCCGACCGCGACGGCGATCAACGCATGACTGCGAATCGATCCCAGGAAATGATCGACCGCGAGGCATACCGGTATCATCGCCAGACACGCCAATAAAGGTTTGCCAAGATGATGATGCCACGCGGGGGCGCAACCCTCCGCCGCGAGCAATCGATATCCCGCCAAAACGAGGATCAACGCCATCGCGACGACCGCCGCGGCGACGCCGGTCGGTCCCGAGGGAAGCCCCGTGAGCGCGACGACGGGGCCCGTCAGGATCGCACCCAGGGCCAACAGCCGAACCCCCGCGGCCTCGCGATTCAGAGCGATCAAAGCCGTTTGATATAAAAACGCCAGCGTTAACAAAGGCGCTCGCCAGATCGCGATCGCCAAAACCGAGGCCGCCGCGGCGTATTCTTCTGGAAGTAAAAACGCGACGAGCGGACGAGCCATCACCGACCCGCCCAAAGCCAACGGCAGCAAAATCGTCACCAGCAACGCCACCAGCCGATCGAGCGCCGAACGACTCGCCGCGGGTCCCTCGCGCCACGACCGCGCAAGCCTCGGAAACGCGACCTGCTGAAAGATCAAGCCGAACGTCAATAGCGCGTTCACCCACCGATATTGCGCCGCGTACAGCCCGAACGTCGACCAGGTGTAAATCAAACCGACCGTTAAAAGATCAAACGAGCATATAATTGTTTGAGAAACTTGAATGAAATAAATCGATCTGCCGCGGCGGAGCGCCGCCTTGAGGAATCGGCCTCCGAGCGCCGGCCTTGGAATCCCGTGATCGCGCGAGTAGACGATCCAAACGAGCGCGATCCCGAAGGCCTCCCCCGCGACGAGCCAGGCGGGAACCCATGTGATTCGGCTCGGATCTTTCACGCACAAAAGCACGCCCCCGGCGTAAACCGCGGTGCGGGTGACGAGCGAGAACGCGACGAGCCCCATCCGCTCGAGCCCGCGATAAACGAAGTCGATCCCGAGAGCCGTCGTCAGCAGCAACAATCCGTAAAGGTATAAAATCGACCGCTCGGTGCTCCCCGAAAGCGTTAAAAGCCCCGTCGCGAACAACAGCGCGTAAAGCCCGCCGGCGAGTAAAAGTTTAATGGCAAGAACATGATTAACGAGTGAACGAACCACGCGAGGATGACGAGCGATCTCGCGCGCCGCGATCACCTCGAGCGCGTCGCGAACGATCAGAACGAGCCAATATACGATGTTGAACGCGAACTCGACGCGGCCGTTTCCTCCCGCGCCGAGCTTCTTGGCGAGATAAAGCGTGACGAGAACCGAAGTTCCGCGGCAAACGATCTCGGCGGCGCTGAGCGCGAGGAAATTCGTCGCGACCCGCGAAATCCATCCCGCCGAGCGCGTTGAAGCCTCGGCCGATTCCGAATCCGATTCCGTCATTTGGATCGCCGCGTCGACGGTCGAGTTCTCATCGCCGTCGAGCGTCGTGGGCGCCGTGAGGCTTGTCTCGGCGGCGGCGCCGTTTCTCTTGGTAGGCGACGCTCCCAATCGCGTCGAGGCGACGCGGCGAGCGAGACGAACCGGCGAGGTCGGCGTCATGGCCATGCGAGGTCGTACTTCCATGTGGAGAGAATGCCGCGAATCGCCGCGACATCCGCGCAACCCGCCCTCATGCTTACCCGCCTCTTCTTCGGAACCGTGGGATTCGATCGCGAGCGATCAGCCGAAGTTGATAGCGGGCAAGGCGTTGCTCCGTCCGCGAGGGCTCGAACGCTCACCTGGCCGTTCGGTTAAAACGGACCCCGAATCGACTTCAACGCACCGGTTAAGCCAAGGCGATCCACCGACTCGGGGGAGAGAGCGGAATCGTAGCCCCGGCCGAGCGTCGTGTCAATCGAAAGTTCGGCACGCGCACGACTTCGCCTTGAACGATTCAAACCGATCAAACGCACGAGCGTATCTATCGTTTCGATCGTGTCGGTTGTGATCAACCGATGCGTGAGGGTTCAATCCAAATCGCCCGCGACCCCGAAACAAGTTCAAAACGATCCCCGGATCAAAACCGCTCTCCTCGAATCTCTCAAATCGACGCCCCAGGATCGCGAACGCGAACCCCAAGAAGAATTTTTAACATATTATTATAAATATAAATTTTATTAAAATTAATATAAACTTCCCCGCGACGGTCTCCAATCTCGGCGTCTTTTCGGTGAGGCTATCCGAAAAGCAATCCGCGGATTCCGCGTGCTTTGAGGGCGAACCGTTTATCGGGAGGGACAACCGTAATCGGTTGGGACGACCGTTTATCGCGAGGGACAACCGTTCATCGGGAGGGCGAACCTCCTGGTGAGCCGGCATGTTTTATTCTTGAGCGCGAACCCCTCTGGAAGGGCGAACCTCCTGGTGAGCCGTCTTCGCGAACATTTTGATTATTCGCGGGAGAATCCGCCTGGATCTTCAAACTCGCTTGCATCGGCGATCTCTTCTGGGACGGAGCACTGGTCTGGGAGGGCGAACCTCCTGGTGAGCCCTTTGTATCGAATTCTTTTTGACAATCGCCGGCTCGGTCGACGCCTCGCCCTCCCAAAACCAACTTCCCGGGGTCGAGGATCTTATGGGAGGGCGAACCGCCGTGTGAGCCCTTTGTATCGAATTCTTTTTGACAATCGCCGGCTCGGTCGGCGCCTCGCCCTCCCGGAACCAACATTTCGGCGCAGGTGATCTTACAGGATGACGAACTCTTCTGGGAGGGCGAACCTCCTGGTGAGCCGTCTTTTATTTGTTGATGTTCACAATTACCGGCTCGGTCGGCGCCTCGCCCTAGCGGATTGGCGTGGCGCAATCGTTGCCGCCGTTCCTTTTGCAACCGACGCAATTCCGCCATCGTGCCGGCCAAACATCGAACAAGATGCGCCTCGTACTTGATGATCGACTGAAGCGTCGGCTGATCGGGCGAATCGCGATACACTCGAGATTCCTGCGAATCCTCAAGGGATTTCTCCGATCGGGCTACGATTTCGCCGATCGTCGCCGCGTTCTCAAACCCGATCACTCGATCGAGCCTCCACAAATATCCCGCGGCACGCAGAGCGTACAAGGTTTCGAGCGCCCCGACGGGACACAATTCTGGAACGACGATCTCGCGGTGCTCAATCCAATCGTCTCGCTTCTCGGCCTCGTCGATCACGCGAGCGGTCGGTATCGATTCGGACCTGGGATTGTGCGAATCGATGATCGGTAGGGATTGGGTGTTGTTCATGGTGCTCGATCTTTCGTTAAAGTTTGGTTTGGCCGCGTTTTGTCAATTTCTGTCGCCGCCTGATTGCTTTTAGGCGGAGCGGAATGAATCGACCGAGCGATTATCGCCCGCCTAAAGCGTCACTGGAGGGGATTCTACGATATCCGAGATGTGTATGCAACACAATTCTCGGAGGATTTGCAAATTTAGACGTCTGGACTACCCAGATTCTGTTTACAAAACAAAACTTGCTCCCTCCCCGCGTGCGAGGAGGGCCGGAGTGAGGTCGAATTTCGTGATTGCGACGCGGAAAGTAACGTCTGGTCAATCGTGCGAAAGGCTATCAATAAATGCAAATATTTTATTTCTTATAATATTTTGATCATCGATAGGGACTAAATCCTTCGTCGGCGTGAATTGTCGGATGATCGGCATGATAAACCAGACCAGCCGAGCCTCTCAGTATCACACCTAAATAACCGACGCGATCACG
>JAJYWB010000067.1 GCA_021791715.1 Planctomycetota bacterium
TCGCAAATCGGCTATAATCCGATAGAAGTAGCTAGATCCGTGTAGAACCGAGTCGAACCGGATTTGATCATCGCGAGGGTCGGCTCGGGGGATTCGTACCAAGTTCTATCATGAATCGGCTATAACCTAATAGAAGTGATTAGAACCGAGTCGAACCGGATTTGATCATCGCGAGGGTCGGCTCGGGGGATTCGTACCAAGTTCTATCGCAAATCGGCTATAACCTAATAGAAGTGATTAGAACCGAGTCTAACCGGATTTGATCATCGCGAGGGTCGGCTCTGCGGATTCGTACCAAGTTCTATCGCAAATCGGCTATAATCCGATAGAAGTAGCTAGATCCGTGTAGATCTGAGTCGAACCGGATTTGATCATCGCGAGGGTCGGCTCGGCGGATTCGTACCAAGTTCTATCATGAATCGGCTATAACCTAATAGAAGTGATTAGAACCGAGTCGAACCGGATTTGATCATCGCGAGGGTCTGCTCGGGGGATTCGTACCAAGTTATATCGCGAATCGGCTATAACTTGATAAAAGTAACTAGATCCGTGTAGAACCGAGTCGAACCGGATTTGATCATCGCGAGGGTCGGCTCGGCGGATTCGTACCAAGTTCTATCGTGAATCGGCTATAACCCGATAGAAGTGGCTAGATCAGTGTAGAACCGTATCTATTTGGGTTGGAGCGTCGGGTTGGTTGTTTTGGACTGAGTTCTATCGCGAATTCGGTATAACCGATTACAATCCTTTACAAGCCGTACGGCGGCCGACCTGTATCATGTTCTACTCTAAATCGAGTATAACCGGGTACAAGCGGTTCGAGTGAGGTGCGTTTCGGCCGCCGATTTTTTCGGCCGATGCGCGTTATCTTTCAATTCCCTGGATTTGAGTGGAAATCGATCGATGGACCCGGTTCAAAATCCGTTTTCACCCGGGGCGGGATCGCCTCCGCCCGAGCTTGTGGGGCGCGACGACGTGCTTGATGAAGCGCGTGTTCTGTTGGCGCGGATATTGCGGAAAAAACCCGAGAAAAGCATCCTTCTGACCGGTCTTCGCGGTGTCGGTAAAACGGTTTTGCTGAATGAGATCGAGCGGATCGCGATTGACGAGGGTTATCGCACGATTACGATCGAGGCGCATGAAGACAAATCGCTCGGCGCGCTCATCGTCCCCAGTTTGAAAAACTTGCTCTTCGATCTCGATCGCATGGCGCGAGCCGGCGAAAAGGTGAAACGCGCGCTCGCGGTATTGCGCGGCTTTATCGGTAGCATTAAAGTTTCCACGCATGATCTTTCGATTGGGCTTGATATCGAGCCTGAAAAGGGGGCGGCGGACAGCGGCGATCTCGAGTTCGATTTGCCGAACTTACTCGTCGCGATCGCCGAGGCCGCGGCGGATCGAGGGACCGCGGCCTCGATTTTTATAGACGAGATCCAATATTTAAATCAAAAAGAATTGGGCGCGTTGATCATGGCGATGCATCGCGTTCAGCAGCGGGGGTTGCCGCTGCTTTTGATGGGAGCGGGTCTGCCGATTTTGCCCGGGCTCGCGGGCGAATCGAAGTCTTACGCCGAGCGATTATTCAGTTTTCCCGATATCGGCCCGCTTTCGAAGATCGACGCCGACAGGGCGTTGCGCGAGCCTGCGCGGGAGTGCGGGGTTGTTTTCGAGCAGTCCGCGCTCGACGAAGTCTATCGTAAAACCGCGGGTTACGCCTATTTTCTCCAAGAATGGGGGTATCAAGCCTGGAACACGGCGACGACGAGTCCGATCACCAAAAAAATCCTTCAAAAAGCGACGGAAACGGTCGTCAGGCGGCTTGATCAAAATTTCTTTCGCGTTCGGTTCGATCGACTGACGCCGAGCGAAAAGCACTTCCTTCGTGTGATGGCCGAGCTAGGAGCGGGGCCGCAACGAACGGGGGACGTCGCCGAATCGCTCGGCGTCAAGATCTCCAGCCTGGGCCCTGTTCGCGCCAAACTGATTAAAAAAGGTATGATTTACAGCCCCGCATATGGAGAATTGGCGTTCACAGTGCCGTTGTTCAATGAATTCATGATTCGCGCGATTCCGGCGTTACATTCTGAATAAATGATGCGATAAACTCGGCGATGGGATCGCCGGAGACGCGAGACAATCCCCGCGTCGCGGGTTAGAATGGCGCGTCCCGAACCTTCCGCGTAATCGATGTTCCGACGAATCGCGTGGATTTGATATGAAATCTGATGTTGAGATTGAAGATGTTCCAATATCCGCGGATCAAGAGCGCGGTTTCGCGCCGCGGGAACGGCGGATGTTTCGCCATGCGCGGTTTGATCGCGGCGAGCTCGCGGGTTCGCTGGGGGATTTGGGAACGTTTTTGCCGCTTCTCGTCGGTATGTCGGCTAAAAACGGTTTGAATTTCGCCTCGGCTTTATTTTTCGCGGGGCTTTTTAACGTCGTCACGGGCTTGATGTTTTCGATTCCGATGGCGGTTCAGCCGATGAAGGCGATCGCCGCGGTCGCGCTCACCGAGGGGCTCACCGTGCCTCAGATCCTCGCGGCGGGGGCGATCGTCAGTTTGATCGTTCTCGTGCTGGGGCTTTCGGGATTGATCGACGTTCTCAATCGCGTCGTGCCTAAAAGCGTGGTTCGAGGGCTTCAACTGGCGCTTGGTTTATCGCTGCTGATGAAGGGGATGAGGATGGTCGCCGAGACGAACGTTTGGTTCGCTCCCGACGGCTATCTCACCGGATTTTTGTCGGCGTTGGTCGTTTTGTGGCTGTTTTTTTCGCGGAAGATACCCGCCGCGCTCGTGCTTTTCGGCGCGGGCTTGATCGTCGCGGTGTGGACGCATCCCGAGGTTATAAACACGCTTGGATTTGGTTTCACGTTGCCGCGTTGGTCGCCCCCCGCGTGGCGCGATTTCGTGACCGCGTTTCCCAAGGCGGCTTTGCCGCAAATCCCGCTGACGACGTTGAATTCGGTGATCGCGGTGTGCGCGCTTTCGGCCGATTTGTTCCCCGATCGTCGAGCCGAGCCGCGTAAAGTCGCGGTTTCGGTGGGGTTGATGAATTTGGTCGCGTGCTGGTTCGGCGGGATGCCGATGTGCCACGGCGCGGGAGGCTTGGCTGGGCAATATCGCTTTGGTGCGCGGACGAACGGTTCGATTTTGATTCTTGGGGGGGTGAAAATCGTCGCGGCGGTTTTTCTGGGAAGTTCGTTGATGTCTTTATGCCATGCGTTTCCATCGAGCGTTTTGGGGGTTTTGCTCGCGTTCGCGGGGATGGAATTGGCGCTGGTCTGTCGCGATCAAACGAGCCGAACCGACGCGTTTTCGATGCTTCTAACGACTTCGGCGTGCATGGGGCTCGACGACATCGCGCTCGGTTTTGTGCTCGGTTTGGCGATGGCCTGGTGCTTTCGCTTCGGTTTGTTCCGGGTTGAGGAAATGGTCGAGAAAACGGGGTGATTGAGGCGGGTTGATCCGCTTTGAGCATGTCGTCTTGTATAATGAAAGTCGAAGAGAGATCGATCGTCCGACCGTGAGGGGAACATGATTCATCGTTTTCGCGTGCGGAATTTCAAAAGCATCGTCGACGTCGACGTCGAATTATCACCCGTTACGGTTCTCGTGGGGAAGAGCGGCACGGGGAAATCGAACTTCGTGCAGGCGTTGCGGTTTCTCAGGGACGTGTTGATCTCGAATCAGTCGCTTCAACAAGCATGGCCTCGAATTCGTCCTGCGATTCCTTCAGGCGGCCCCACTACTTTTGAAATCGAATTCTCGGTAGCCGGTATTGATGAGAGATATCAATATGAATTGTATATCAACCAAAATGGTCCGTCTCATTATCCTGAAAATGAGATTTTGAAACTCGGCGATAAAATACTTTTCCATCAAGATTCCGTTCATACTCAGCAACAACGCTGGCGGGTCGCACCAAAAACGATCCCTGCTCCAACATGTGGTCCGATTGCTCTCGGACGGATTCCCGGGATTTCCGAAAGCGTGATCGCTTACACCGCTTTGACATCGGGAATCGGCTGCTACATTTTCTCCGACTCGGTTCTCAGTCGTCCAGAAACGTCGAATTCGGCGACATTCGGACTTGCCGACGACGGGTCGAATTATCTTTCCGTGATTAAAGAAATCGTAACGAACTTGCAGGAACTTTATAAGCGAAAAAAAATGATCGCAGTTCTTCAACACGTGAACCCTTCAATCGCTTTGGTTGAGTTAAACGACATTCAGAATCCGAATAGTGTTGTGGTTGGACACAAATATCAGGATAAGTCATTTACGCTGGATCTTTCACAGGAATCCGACGGATTCCGACGTATCTATGCACGCTTGCTCGCTCTGTATCAACGCCCTCCCAAGCAAACCTTGATTTTCGAGCACCCCGAGGACGGGATTCACCCGCAAGCGCTCGAGCTTTTGGCTGGAGAATTTAAGGCTTCGCCCGAACAAGGTCGCGGGCAGGTGATTCTAACTACTCACAATCCAGAATTGCTCAATCATTTTGAAGCCGATCAGATTCGGGTGGTCGAGAATATCGGCGGCGAGACAAAAATCGGGTTTATGGCCGATGAACAAAAAGAATCCGTTCAAGAACACTTACTCGCGCCGGGTGAACTGCTGACGGTCGATCCCGCGAGGATTCGACAACAGGCGGTCGGCGTATGAAACGCATCGTATTGTTCGTCGAAGGCCAAGGCGATGTAAAAGCCGTTCCGGTTCTTATCAGGCGTTTGATCACCGATCAAGACGTCTGGAATATCCTATCGATTGATGAAAATCCATTCGAAATCAGATCTGTTAACAACATCGTTAAAGAGAATTATTCCGGATGGAAAAATAAGTTAAAATCGTGCTTGAGTAGGAAAAATATAGGAGGGGTTCTTGTGATTCTCGACGGTGATATAAAAAAAGTGTCAGGGAAAGATTTTTGTGCCGCGGAGGTCGCCAAATCGCTCGCCGATGCCGCGAAGGAAGTCGGTGCGGGAAAAATATTCTCCGTCGCAATCGTTTTCGCCGTTCAAGAATATGAAACCTGGCTTGTCGCAGGAATAGAGTCTTTGGCGGGTAAAAAATTACCCGATGGTCGAACCGTAAACGCCCGGGCGAAAGCACCCGATGGTGATCTCGAAGTCAATCCTCGGAATGCGAAGGGCGCTCTTGGAACCATCATTGAGGGGGGTTACGATCAAGTCCTTGATCAGGCGATTTTAACTCAACTAATTGATATCGCTTTCATCCGTTCCCGTAAACTCAGATCCTTCCAAAGGCTTGAATCCGCATTATCGAGCTTGATCGAGGCGATCCGATCCGGCGACCACATCGCCTCGCCTTCTTGAAGGCTACCAAGGACCACTCGAGTTTGATTCGTCATTCCGATTTGCGAACTTTCGTGAGCGTCAGCCGCCACGCCCAGATCGAAAGCGCGGCCGCGACGAGCCCGAGCGACGATTCCAATAAATACGGGAGGGGTTCGGTCGCGAATCGACTCCTTTCGACGATCGATCGCCACACGTGCATCAGCGCGATCAAGCCGAAGAGAGAGCCGGTGGTGATGAGGTATGCTTTCACGGAACATTCCTTGAAATTCGAGCTCGAAGCGATTCATGACTCAAAAATCGGAGCGATCGCCTTTAACAAATGCGATCCTCGCACACCAATCGTCTAACTTCAAAAATCGATATCGCCCATGTTGAAGCGATCGTCTCAAGAGCATGTTGAAAATGCAACGTCCGAAATCGTAAAACAACCGGATAAATCATTAAAACATTGTTATTCATTCTTTATGATTGTTCGAAGGCCGGGGAGGGTCGGAAAAGTCGCTTTGCCGAAAAACCTTTCGCGTCGCGTCCCACGCTGATACACTCAATAATATCCTTCCCGAAACGGCGGGGCGCGGCGGCGCCGAGGTTGATCCAAGAGGCGTTGATGTTGAAGCCTCGATTATTCCATCATGGGCGAAAATCCATCCGCTTCGCGGCGACGATCGCGGTCGTGTTCGGCGCTATCGCTTCGATCGGTTCGGCGCAAGATCAAGCCGTTTTTCAGGCTTCGGGGCTCGGCGGGGCCGAGCGTGGAACGGTCGCGCGGTTCGTCCGCGTCTATTGTGTCGAGTGCCACAACGCCGAAGAGAAGACGGGGGGGTTGGACCTCGAGTCGATCGACCCCGAGGCGTTGGATCGTCACGCGAACGTTTGGGAAAAGGTTGTACGCAAGGTTGTCGCGCGTCATATGCCTCCCGTGGAAGCGATCCGGCCGAAACGTCGCGAGTACGATACGTTCATCGCTGCGATCACTTCCGCGCTCGATCGGTCGGCGGCCGAGCGTCCCGATCCCGGTCGGACCGATACCTTCCGCAGGCTCAACCGGACCGAATACCAAAACGCGGTTCGCGACCTGCTCGCTCTCGATGTCGACGCTTCGGCGCTTTTGCCCGCAGACGAATCGAGTCATGGATTCGACAACGTGACGGTGGGGGATCTGACGCCGACTTCGCTTGAACGATATATCACCGCGGCGCGGACGATCGCCAAGCTCGCGGTCGGAACGCGGGGAAAGTCTCCCGGCGGCGAGACGATCCGGATTCGGCCCGATCTCACGCAAGAAGAGCACGTCGACGGGCTTCCGCTCGGAACCCGCGGAGGCGCGTTGATTCCATACACGTTTCCACGTGACGGTGATTATGATATTGAAATTCGTTTGGCGAGAGATCGTAACGAGCACGTCGAGGGGTTGACCGAGCCGCACGAGGTCGTCGTTTTGATCGATCGCGCCGAGGTTGCGCGATTCACCGTGAATCCTCCCAAAGCCGAGAAGGATCACGCGACCGCCGACGCGGGGCTTAAAGCGAGGACGTCGGTCAAGGCGGGGCCTCATACGATCGGCGTAACGTTTCTTAAGAATCCGTCGTCGTTGCTCGAAACCAAGCGTCAACCGTATCAGGCGCATTACAATTTTCATCGGCATCCGCGGTTAACCCCCGCGCTTTATCAAGCTTCGATCACGGGTCCATATAACGATTCGGGGCCAGGCGATACGCCGAGCCGGCGGCGGATTTTCGTCGAATATCCCAAGACGACGGTGGAGGAAGACGATTGCGCGAAACGTATCGTTTCGAATTTGGCGCGGCGGGCGTTTCGCAGGGACGTTAGCGACGACGATCTCCGCACGCCGCTCGCGTTTTACCGCAAGGCGCGGAACGAGCCCGGAGGCGATTTTGAAGCGGGGATCGAGGCGGCTTTGAGCTCCCTGCTGGTGAATCCCAATTTTCTTTTCCGAATCGAGGCCGATCCTCCCGGGATCGCTCCTCGGACTTCGTATCGCATCGGCGATTTTGAGCTTGCTTCGCGGCTTTCGTTTTTCATCTGGAGCGGAATCCCCGACGACGAGCTGCTCGATCTGGCGTCAAGGCGGGAATTGAGCAAGCCCGAGGTTCTTGAGCGCCAGGTTCGACGGATGCTCGCCGATCGTCGGTCGTCGAGTTTGGTTTCGAACTTCGCCTCGCAGTGGCTGCACCTGCGGAATCTCGAATCGATCACCCCCGATTTACGGCTCTTTCCCGATTTCGACGACAACCTTCGGAGCGCGTTTCGCCGGGAAACCGAGCTGATGTTTGAAAGTGTGATTCATGAGGATCTAAGTGTTCTTACGCTTTTAAAATCGGATCATACGTTTTTGAATGAGAGATCGGCGCGTCATTATTCGATACCGCACGTTTACGGCGATCGGTTCCGGCGCGTCGAGGTCGGCGGGGCGCTCGGTCGCGGGGGGTTGTTGCGGCAGGGGAGCGTACTCATGGCGACCTCGTACGCGACGCGTACGTCTCCGGTGATTCGAGGCAAGTGGGTTCTTGAGAATCTCCTTGGATCGCCGCCTCCTCCGCCTCCCGCGAACGTTCCGGCGCTCAAGGACAACACGGTTTCGTCGTCGCTTTCGGTTCGAGAGCGGCTCGCCGAGCATCGGCGCGATATCGCGTGTTCGGGTTGTCATCGATTGATGGATCCCGTCGGGTTCACGCTCGAGAATTTCGACGCGGTCGGGCGGTATCGTTCGTTCGAGGAGGGAAAGCGGGTCGACGCCTCGGGGGGGCTTCCCGACGGAAGCGAGTTCGAGGGGGTCGACGGTTTGGAAACCGCTTTGCTCAAACGTCCCGAAATCTTTGTGAATACTCTTACGGAGAAGCTGCTCACGTTCGCACTCGGCCGAGGGGTCGAATATTACGACGCCCCGGCGATTCGCAAGATCGTCCGGGGAGCGTCGGTCGATCGTTATCGGTTTTCGTCGTTGATCGTGGGAATCGCAGCGAGCACGCCGTTTCAAATGAGGAGATCCGAATGATCGTTTTGAAGAAGGCGCTGCCGAGACGGACGTTTTTGAGGGGTTTGGGAACGGCGCTCGCGTTGCCGCTTCTGGACGCGATGATTCCGGCGATGACCGCCGCGGCCGACACCCCGGCGAACCCCGCCGCGCTTCGTCGACTTGGATTTGTTTATATTCCAATGGGTTGTGATCGATCGCGTTGGACTCCCGCCGGGGGAGATTCGCTCGACGAGCTTTCGCCGATTTTGAGTCCTCTCGCGCCGGTGAAACAACATATAACGGTAATTGATAATCTTGAATTGAAAAACGCGTATCCCGGCACCCACGCGACGTCGAACGCCGCTTTTCTAAGCGCCGCCCGCGCCAAATTGACCGAGAGCACCGATTATCGTTTGGGGACGACCGTCGATCAGATCGCGGCGCGAACGATCGGTCGCGATACGCGACTCCCCTCGCTCGAGATGTCGATGGATTTGCTTTCGATCGTCGGCCAGTGCGATAACGGCTATGCATGTGTTTATCAAAATAATCTTTCATGGTCTTCCCCCACGACTCCGTTGCCTTCGGAGGCGCATCCGCGGATTGTTTTTGAGCGTCTTTTCGGCGAGGGGGGGAGCGCGTCGGATCGTCGCGCCGCGTTGCGGAAGCGAGGGAGTTTGCTCGATTCGATCGGCGACGAGCTCGTTCGCCTGAAGACGAGGCTGGGCCCGGCGGATCGAGCGCGTGTCGGGCTTTATCTCGACGCGGTGCGCGAGGTTGAGCGGCGGATCGAGCGCGCCGAGGCGGCTTCGAAAGACGACGCTTTGCCCGATCTTGATCGTCCCGTCGGCGTTCCCGCGTCGTACGCCGATCACGCACGGTTGATGTTCGATCTTCAGGTTTTGGCGTTGCAAGGGGATGTCACCCGGGTGATCACGTTTCAGCTCGCGCGCGAGACGAGCGGGCGGACGTATCCCGAGATCGGCGTACCCGATCCGCACCATCCGCTCACGCATCACGGCGACGATCCCGCCAAAATCGAGCGGCTCGCGAAGATCAATCAATTTCATATATCGTTGTTCGCCGAATTCTTGGCCAAGCTCAAGGCGACTCCCGAGGGGAACGGTTCGCTGCTCGATCATTCGCTTTACCTTTACGGCAGCGGGATGGGGAATCCCAACGTGCATGATCATGTGAATTTACCAATCGTCGTCGCCGGAGGCGCGGCGGGAAAGATGCGCGGCGGGCGACACGTCCGCTACCAAAAGCCGACCCCGCTCGCCAATCTGCACCTTACGTTGCTCGATAAAGTCGGCGTGAAGCTCGATTCGTTCGCCGACAGCGATTCCAAAGTCGAAGAATTGCTTGAACCTCTTTCTATGTAGTTAGGCGCCAATTTGATTGTTTTGTTGAGCGTTCCGGAGAGTTTCACGATGACTCGCGATCGGTTCGTCGACGGCTGGTTTTCGATCGTCGTGATCGCGATGATCGCTTCGATCGCGAAGGGCGCCGAGTCGCCTCTCGTCGACGCGGCCGAGCGGGGAGATCGCGCCTCGGTGCGGGAACTGATCGAGCGTCGTTCGGATGTGAATCAGGCTCAGGTCGACGGGATGACGGCGCTCCTTTGGGCGGTTTATCGCGACGATTTTGAGACGGCGAAGCTTTTGGTTGAAGCCGATGCCGACGTCCGCATCGCCGATCGATACGGAACGACGCCGTTGTCTTTGGCTTGTTTGAACGGGAACGAGGCTCTTGTAAGGCTTTTGCTGGCCGCGGGCGCCGATCCCAACGCCGAGCTTCGCGGCGGTGAAACGCCGCTGATGACCGCGGCGAGAACGGGTAAGCTTGGACCTGTGAAAGCGCTTTTGTCGTTCGGCGCGAAAGTCGACGCGAAAGAGCGACGCGGCCAAACGGCTCTGATGTGGGCCGCGGACGAAGGACACGCCGAGGTCGTACAAACGTTGATCGAAGCCGGCGCCGATTTTCGCACGCCTTTGAAGTCGGGATTCACTCCGTTGCTTTTCGCGGTGCGCGAGGGAAAGACGGACGTCGTGCGGGTTTTGCTCAAAGCCGGCGCCGACGTCAATCAGGCGATCGCGGCGCGGAAAGCTTCGGGAAAATCTCCCGAAACCGGAACTTCGCCTTTGATCATGGCGGTCGAGAACGGTCATTTCGAGCTCGCGGTCGTACTGCTCGAAGCCGGCGCCGACCCGAACGATCAACGCTCGGGCTTCGCGCCCTTGCACACGTTGACGTGGGTCCGCAAGCCGAATCGAGGCGACGGCGACGACGGAATTCCAGCGCCCACGGGCTCGGGTAACATGACGAGCCTTGAATTTGTACATAAATTGATCGAGCACGGCGCCGACGTGAATCTTCGTCTGAAACGGGGCGCGAAGGGGAGGGGGGTGTTGAATCGAACCGGGGCGACGCCGTTTTTGCTCGCGGCGACGACCGCCGACGTCGCGTACATGCGCGAACTTGTGAAGCTCGGCGCCGACCCGCTGATCCCGAACGTCGATCACAGCACGCCGCTGATGGCGGCGGCGGGGCTCGGCTGTCTCGCTCCTGGAGAAGAAGCGGGGACCGAGCCCGAGGCGCTCGAGGCCGTCGCGCTCGCGATCGAACTCGGAGGCGACGTCGACGCGGTCGACGAGAACGGCGAAACCGCGATGCACGGCGCGGCGTACAAAAGCTTCCCTCAAGTCGTTCGATTGCTCTCGGATAAAGGCGCGAAAACGTCCGTTTGGAATCATAAAAACAAATACGGCTGGACGCCGATATCGATCGCCGAGGGACACAGGCCGGGGAATTTCAAACCCGCCCCCGAAACGCTCGCGGCTCTTCGTTCGGCGCTCGACGCTTCGGCGTCCAAGGAGCGAGCGGAAACCCGCGGTCGGAAGCGCGATCCTTGAGCCCAAAACGAAGAAAAATAGCACTTGATTGAACATTCCTGTAATTGAAAACACGTGATATCTTCGCGATCGAATGCCTTCGCGAATAAGTTTCGGGAAAACTCTCGTACGTGGCGAAGGGGAACGGCGCGGCGTATATTGAATTCGATCGCGGCGCGCCCCCGAGATTCTTCCGCGTTTGCGAGGAGATTGACGAGACAAAAGCCGAGGACGGTCGGCGTGGGCCGGGCGATCTCGGTCGTCGGATAGCGATCGTAAGTTTTTTTGATTTCGTTTCATCGTTTTATTTATTATATATTCTTCATTTACGGGTTCACGAGGCGGTCTTTGCGCCCCGAACGGAGACTGGATTATGAGGCGCGTTCCGATCTTTGTTTTCCTTCTCGTTCTATCGCGCGTCGCGGCCCTCGCGGCCGACGATAAAATCGGGCTGTTCGAGGGGCGCGCCGATATCGGCGCGACGCCGACGGCCGGGTCGGCGAAGTACGACGAATCCGCGAAGTCGTACACAGTGACCGGTTGCGGCGAGAATATGTGGTTCACAAAAGACGCCTTTCATTTTGTTTGGACGAAGGTAAGCGGCGACTTATCACTCGCGGCCGATATCGAGTTTCTCGGCGCCGGGAAAGATCCGCACCGCAAGGCTATTTTGATGATCCGCCAAAGCTTGGACGCCGATTCCGCATATGTCGACGCCGCGATCCACGGCGACGGCCTGACTTCGCTTCAGTTTCGCGACGTCAAAGGGGCGAACACGCACGAGGTTCAGGCGGGTTCAAAGTCGCCGGCGCGGGTTCGGCTCGTACGCCGCGGGAGTTACATCACGCTCGACCTCGCCGCCAAAAACGAGGATTTGAAATTCAGCGGCGCCGCGGTAAGGCGGGCGTTCGACGGACCGGTTTATGTCGGTATCGGGGTTTGTTCACACAATAAAGACGTTTCTGAAACAGCGGTTTTTTCAAATGTGGAAATCTCAACATCTCTTCCCTCGGGCGAGCCCGTTCTTTACAGCGCTTTGGAAACGCAGGCGATGAATTCGACCGACCGTCGCGTCGTGCTGGTCGTTCCGGGGCGAATCGAGGCGCCGAATTGGCTCGGCGACGGAACGTCGCTCATTTTCAATCGAGGCGGACGTTTATACCGAGTTCCGGCCGCGGGAGGCGTTCCCGAGGCGATCGACACGGGATTCGCGATCCGCTGCAACAACGATCACGGCGTTTCTCCCCGGGGAGATCGACTCGCCGTGAGCGATCAATCGCAAGGCGATCATAAGTCTCGTATTTATACGCTTCCCGTAACGGGAGGGGAGCCGAAATTGGTCACGCCAAACGCGCCTTCATATTGGCATGGCTGGTCTCCCGACGGGAAAACGCTCGCGTTTTGCGGCGAGCGAGGAGGCGAATTCGACATCTACACGATTCCGGTCGACGGCGGCGACGAAACGCGGCTGACGACGGCCGAGGGGCTTGACGACGGCCCGGAATTCTCTCCCGACGGAGCGCATATTTACTTCAATTCGGTTCGAACGGGGCTGATGCAGATTTGGCGGATGAAGATCGACGGTTCCGAGCAGGTTCAGATAACCGATGATGAATTCAACAACTGGTTTCCGCATGTGTCTCCCGACGGCAAGTCCATCGTTTTTATTTCGTTTGAAAAGGGGGTGACCGGTCATCCCGCCGACAAAGACGTGACTTTGAGGCGGATGACGCTCGCCGATAAGAAGATCGACGTGCTGGGACGATTCCTCGGAGGGCAGGGGACGATCAACGTCCCGAGCTGGTCGCCCGACGGCCGCCGGATCGCGTTCGTGACGTATCAAACCAAGCCGTGAGGTCTTTAAGCCGAACACGAACGAACCTCGACCGAAAACCGGCCCGAATCGTCGCGCTCGCACGGATATTATTATTTGCATGAATATTTTCTTGTTGTTATTCGTTTGCCATATTTGTACTTAATTACAGCGGAGTCGCGTGGACCGACGTCGGCGCGTCGAACGCTCCGATCCCGTGAATCTTCACCTTGCGTTTCCAGATTTTGTCGCCGCAAAAAGCGTACAAGGCGTCTCGATCGCGGCCGCCGAGACAAACGCCGATCACACGATCGCGGTCGGGGGTCGGCAAGATCGCCTGGGTCGGCCCGTCGTCGGCGCATATCTGAATTCCCCAACGAGTCGCGACCGACATTTGTCCCTCCCTGGAGTAACAGACCGATTCCGCGCCGGCGTCGTCCTCCCGATCGGGTACGTGTAACCGGAAAAACCGCTCTCTATTCGTAAGAGATCCGTCGGCGTTGATCTGATAACTATAAACCCACTTGGATCGTCCGTCGGCGACGGATAAAAGCCATCCGTCGGGGCGATAAGCCAGGCCCGTCGCGAACTTCAATCCCGTATCGACCCGCGTTTTCTTACCGTTTTTCACGAACCAGACGCTTCCGGCATCGCCCGGTTTGTCGCCGTTCTCGGTGACATAAAGTCCGCCTCCGGGGGTTGCGAGCAAATGTCGTCCGCGAATCCCCTCGGCGATCACTCTCGGTTCGCCCGCGGCGTCGTAATTGAGGATTTTCCCGGTCGTGCTTGAAACCGAATAAAGCAGGCCGTCGGCGCCGACCGTCAGACCGTCGGCGTGATCGGCTTTGGAGATGAATTCTTGGATCTTACCGTCAAGATCGATGCGCTCGATCTTGTCGGCGCCGGCTTCGACAAAAAAAACCTCGCCGTTCGCGTTCATCGTCGGACCTCGAGCGTCACGGCGATCCTTCGCGACGAGCCTCCAGGGCTCGTCGGGCAAGACGACGTCGCGAACCCTCGGGGCGCTCGGCCCCGCCTTGACGGGCTCGGGCCAGTTTTTCCAAAGGTAGCTCATCGCCTCGCGAAAATATTCATTATAACCCGCTCCGTGACCGCCGTTGATAATACGGAAAGAATAATCATATCCAGAAAACTTTAGCGCCTTATCCATTTCTTGATCGATCAGGAACCAGTCGCCGGCGCAGTTCTCCATATCGCGCATTCCGGTGGTGAGAAACGCGCGGATCGGCTTGGCCTCGAACTTCCTCACGAGCGTGGGGAATTCGTGACCGCCGCGGAAGGCGACGAAGCTGCCGCTGACGGCGTAAACGCGGCTGAACGCGTCGGGACGCTCCCACGCGGCGTTGAAGGCCGCGATCCCGCCGCTGCTGCCGCCGGCGATGCATCGATCATTGCCGTTATTCGAGAGTTTCAACTTGTATTGTTTCGATATATAAGGCAACAGCTCGTCGATTAAGAAACGGACGTTGTCGTCGCCGAGTCCGTCGTATTCCAAACAACGATTGCGTCGACCGATCGTGTTTTTGACGGTCGGGGGAAGATCGCCGGGCCTCACGAACACGCCGATCACGACGGGGATCTCTTTGGCGGCGATCATCGTTTCGAGCGTCGTTTGTTCGAACGGGTTGAAACCGTCCGTTTTGATATAAACGCAAGCGGGTTTGGAACCGTCGTACTGCGCGGGGATGAAGACCGTGACTTGTCGAACGGTTCCCGGAAAAATCGCGCTTTTGGTAAACGTGAAATTCTCGATCCGCCCTTTGAGGATCTCCTCGGGTTTAATCGCGGGAGGTTCATATGTGCTTGAGGGCGATTCGCTCGCGCCGTTCGCGGCCGTCTCGATCGTTCCCGCGAGCGGCTTGATGATCCATTCTAAATGGCGATCGCCGGGGTTGTTCGTCCATAAGTCGATCCTTGCGCCGGCGACGGGTTTTCCTCCCAGGTGATCGAGACCTTGTTCGGGGGCGTGCCTGGGAACCAAGGTATAAGTTCCATTTTCGTTCTTCTTGACGTTCCATTCCTGCCAAGGTTCGCCGCGCTCGATCTCGAGAACGATATCGGTTCCGTTCTTCTTTCCCCCTTTGGCCGCGGCGAGTACGAGATTCGACCCGAATGAAGGCTTAATCACATAAAGATTTTGCCCTTTTGGAATGATCGTCCATTTTTGATTGGGAGTTCCCGCGGGCTTACCGATCGAGATCGGCGTCCCTTCGGCCGTGCCGGCGCCGACGGTCTCGAGCACGAACCGGGGAGCGCTCGCGGGGACGATCGAGTACGAGCCCCAATCGTCGGCTTCGGCTCTTACGCCGCGAGACGCGAGGCACGCTGACAATACGACAAATTGAAGAATGCGTTTCATTCCAAACTCGTGAGGAAAGAGAGATTGAATCATGTGTTATAAATAATACGCGGTATTGAGCAACGTTTCGATCGTCCGCATCTGTTCCAGACCGTCCTCGGCGGGGCTTTCGAGCTTTCCGAGGCGAACCGAACGCGCGAACGCGTCCACCATCGCCGCGTATTGATTGTAACCGTCGAACGCGAGGGTCCGCTCCGATTCGACCGCGGGTTTTTCGGCTTTTTTTTCGTTCGAGGCGCCGGCTTCTCGCACCAACCTTTCGACGTCGACGCCCCGGTCGCGGACGATCGCCGTCGGCGTTTCGGAGGGAAGAAAAGCTCGCGGAATCTCGACGACTCCGTCGGTTCCGACGATCTCGATCGAACACCGAAACGGTTCTTCAAATCCGCAATCGAGCACGCCGATGATTCCCGAGGGAAATGCGAGCTGCGCGACGAGAGTGAGATCGACCCCCGATTCGCCTCGTCTGGCAAACGCTTGAACATGAACCGGTTCGGCGTTCGCGAAGAGCCGCGCCGCGCTCACGCCGTAGCAACCGACGTCGAAAAGCGCGCCTCCGCCGCGCGCGGGATCGAGCCGCCAATCTCCCGTATCGATCGGGAACGAGAACGAAGTTCGAATCAACCGGGTTTCGCCGATCGCGCCCGAATCGATCAACTTTCTAATCGCTTCTACACGTGGTTGGAAACGCCACATGAACGCTTCCATAAGTAAAACGCCCCGGGAGCGACAAGCCTTTTTCATTCGCTCGGCCTCGGCGACGGTTCGCGCCAGCGGTTTTTCGCACAGCACGTGCTTGCCGGATTCGGCCGCGGCGATCGTCCAGCGTTCATGAAGCTCGTTCGGCAGCGGAATGTAAACCGCGTCGATCGCGGTATCGGCGAGTAATTCTTCATAAGAGCCGTAAGAACGGGGAATGTGGAACTCATGAGCCCACGCCTGCGCCGCGGCGCGGTCGCGGCTCGCGATCGCGGCCAATTGGCTTGTTTGAGAACCTTGAATTCCGGGAATCAGGCCGCGCCGGCTGATCCGAGCGCATCCCATAATTCCCCACCGCATCTTCGATTCGCTCGCCATAGGATCGCGTCCCCGTTTCACACACGTCGAATCCGGCCAAAATCGCCGCAGAAGTCGTTTCCTCGTCAAGATCGTCGATCGCCGTGGCGTTCGCAAGCGGCCGGAGATTTTCAGGCCGAGGTTCGGTCGGCTTCGAGGTCGTCGAATCGTTAAGAAACGAGAAATCCCCCCTCGTCGATGCGATCTCGCCTCGAATCGTTCATTTGCTTCGGGCTTTCGCTTGTTTCGCGTCGTAGAATGGCGGTGGAGAAGAAACGCCGCGCAGGGGGATCGAGCCGGCTCATATCCAGCCGTATGCGCGTTCGATCGCCGTGAGGTCGTCGGCGGAGAGGAAACCATGCGGTTCGCATGGGCGCCGGTTACGCACGCGAGGCTCTTCGGTCGATCCGATCGATCGGAACGCGCCGGGAGTTCCGCCCAGCGTGCCGGCGACGATTCGTCGCGAACGGCGCGTGAACGGTCGTACGGGGGTCGAATCCGGTCGGATGTCGATCGGGTTTCGGTCGGCTCGTCGCTCTTCTTATGAAAGGATGAGGCATGGCCAACGCAATCACGTTCGAGGAGCTCGAAGGGGGCTTCGGCCTGGCGACGTTGAACGTTCCCGACGCCAAGGTGAACACGCTCGGTCGACGGATTCTCGGCGAACTCGCCGAACTCGTCGGTCGGCTCGAGTCGCGTTCCGACCTGCGCGGGCTGTTGTTTCGGAGCGGCAAGCCGGGCCAGTTCATCGCCGGCGCCGATCTTAAGGAACTGGGCGCCTTGGCGTTCGTCCCTAAGGAACAGGCCGCCAAGGGCTTGGCGCTCGGTCACGAGCTTTTCGGCAAGGTGAGCAAGCTGCCGTTCCCCACGGTCGCGCTGATCGACGGAGCGTGCCTGGGAGGGGGAACCGAACTCGTACTTTCGATGGACGAGCGGATCGCGTCCAAAAGCCATGAAACGAAAATCGGCCTTCCCGAGGTGAAAGTCGGCCTGATTCCGGGCTGGGGGGGTACGCAACGGCTGCCGAGGCTCGTCGGCCTGCACGCGATCGAGATGATCACTTCGGGAGAGCCCGTTTCGGCCGAGCGCGCCGCGGCGATCGGCCTCGTCTTCGACGCGGTACCCGTCGAGAACCTGATCGACGAAGGGAAACGCGTCGTTGAGCTTTTGCGTCATAACGACATGTGGAAACAGCAGCGTGAACGTCGATCGCAGCCGCTCGGGCTGTCGACGGATCAGTTGATGTTCGCGTTCGGCGCCGCCGAGGGGGTGGTGCGCGAGAAGACGAAGGGTCAATACCCCGCTCCGCTCGCGGCGCTCGCGGCGATGCGAAACGGTATCAATCTTCCGCTGGCCGAGGGGATTAAAGCCGAACAGGCGGCGGCGAACGAGGTCGTCGGCACGCCGATCTCGGCGAATCTGATCTCGGTCTTTTTTATGAACAATCGTTTGTCGCGTGATCCGGGGGTTGATAATCCCGAGGTGAAACCGCGACCGATTCGTCGCGTGGGGGTGATCGGCGCGGGGTTGATGGGGGCGGGGGTCGCCGCGGCGTTCGCACGCTCGGGGATTCCCGTCGCGCTTGTGGACGTCGACGAGAACCGGCTCGCCGACGGCCTTCGCCGCGCGTCCGAGGTCGTCGCGGGAAGAATCAAAATCGGTCGCGCGACGCCCGAAGATCTGGCGCACATGCTCGCGCTGATGAATACATCTACGAATATGAGCTTGTTTTCCGAGTGCGATCTCGTCGTCGAGGCGATCACCGAGAACGAGAAGGCGAAGAGCGAGACGTTTCGCAAGCTCGCCGAGGTACTTCCCGAGGGGTCGATCGTCGCGAGCAACACGTCGACGATTTCGATCTCGCGGATGGGGAATTTCGCCCCCTCGGCGGAGCGGTTCGTCGGCATGCACTTTTTCAATCCCGTCGATCGGATGGCGCTCGTCGAGGTGATTCGGGGCGAGCGAACCGACGACGAAACCGTTGCGACGATCGTCGCGCTCGCGAAGAAGATCAAAAAGACGCCGATCGTCGTCCGCGATTGTCCGGGCTTCCTCGTCAACAGGGTGTTGTTCCCTTATATGAACGACGCTTTGCAATTGTTGGGCGAGGGGGTGTCGATGGACGCGATCGACCGCGCCGCGACGAAATTCGGCATGCCGATGGGACCGATCACGCTTCACGATGTCGTCGGCCTCGACACCGCGTTTTTCGCCGGGAAAGTTCTCGCCGCGGCGTTCCCCGATCGATCCGCCGAGACGCCGATTTTGCAGGAGCTGGTGCTCGCGGGACGGCTGGGGCAAAAGACGGGCGCGGGCTTCCGCAAGCACTCGGGCAAAAAGGGAAAGCCCGAGGCCGATCCCGAAGCCGAGGCGCTGATCGCCAAACACGTCAAAAAGCGTTCCGAACCGAGCGAGGCCGAGATCGTCGATCGGCTGTTTTTGCCGATGCTGCTCGAGGCGACCCGAGTTCTTGAGGAGAAGATCGTCCGCGATCCCGCCGACGTCGACATGGGCTTGATCCTTGGAATCGGCTTTCCGCCGTTCCGCGGCGGAATCCTTCGCTACTGCGATCAGGAGGGCGCCGCGGCGATCGTCGAACGGTTGTCCCGATTCGCCGATCTCGGCAAACGTTACGAGCCGACCGAATCGCTCAAAGCGCTCGCCAAATCGGGGGGAAGGTTTTATCCGACCCCGAAACTCGGCGACGCTTTCGGCGGGTGATCGTTTCCCGCTCGCCCCTCGATGCGAGCGCGGTTTTAAACGATCCGGCGCCGATCGTCGCTCGATCGGAAAGCCCCTTATATTATTGATCAAAATGGTAAACATGAAATGACTCAAACGGTTATTAAGGGAAAACGATTATGAAGAACGCCGTTGTGATCGACGCGGTTCGCACTCCGACGGCCCGAGCCGCCGCGGACAAAGGCTATTACCGCGACGTCCGAGCCGAGGAGTTGTCGGCGGGGTTGATGAACGCGCTCGTCGAGCGGACGAAGATCGACCCTCGCCTGATCGAGGACGTCCGTTGGGGTTGCGTTCAACAGCAGGGCGAGCAGGGGTTCGACGTCGCGCGGATCGCGCTTTTGGCCGCGGGGTTGCCGATTGAAACCGGCGGGGTGACGATCAACCGCAACTGCGGGTCGAGCTTGCAGGCGATCAACGACGCCGCGGCCGCGATCATGGCCGAAGCCGACGACGTTCAAATCGCCGGCGGAGTCGAGCATATGGATCATATCCCGATGTCTAAAGATTACAGCCCGAGCCCGGCGCTCCTCAAGCGGCACAGCGAGGCGATTATGAACATGGGTTTCACCGCCGAATATCTGGCGATGAAATACCGTGTTCGCAGGGAGGATCAAGACCAATTCGCGCTCCGCAGTCATCGATTGGCGGCCGAGGCGACCGATTCGGGCAAGTTCGCCGCCGAGATCGTCCCGACATGGGGTCGCGACGAATCGGGCAAGAAAACAAAGCTGACTCACGACCAGGGGATTCGCCGCGACACGTCGCTCGAATCGCTCGCCGCGCTGCCGCCGATCTTCAACCCCGCGGGAGGTTCGGTGACCGCGGGGAACAGCTCCCCGGTGAACGTCGGCGCCGCCGCGGTCTTGATGATGTCGGAAGAGAAGGCTCGCGAACTCGGTTTTCAACCGCTCGCGCGGGTGAAGGCGACCGCGATCGCCGGGGTCGATCCCGCCGAAATGGGAATCGGTCCCGTTCCCGCGGTTCACAAAGCGTTGCGCCGCGCGGGGCTCACGCTCGATCAGATCGGAGCGATCGAGCTCAACGAGGCGTTCGCTGTGCAATCGCTCGCGGTTCTCAAATTGCTCAAGATCGGCGTTGATAAAGTGAACACGCGGGGCGGGGCGATCGCACTCGGGCACCCGCTGGGAGCGAGCGGAGCGCGAATTACCGTCACGCTCCTCCGTCGGATGCGCGACGAAGGTGTCCGCTACGGGCTCGCCACGATGTGCATCGGCCAGGGGCAGGGGATCGCCACGATCTTCGAATCGTGCGATAATTGATTTCAAAGCCGCGGCGCGACGCCGGTCGATCGCTTCGCTCGACGTCGCAGCGCCCAAGCCGCTTTTCGACCCGCGTCTTCGCGTGATCGAGGGGCGTCTTGGGGGTTTCCTCGGTCGACGTCGCGCAAAGTCGCTCTCGCGAGGAGACTCGCTCTCGCGAGAAGACTCGCTTAGGCGAGGAGACTTGCTTACGCGATGAGACTCGCGCTTCTGAGGAGAATCGCTCACGCGCGGAGAATCGGTCTCTCCAAGAGATTCGCTCTTCGGAGGAGATTCGGTCTCTCGAAGCGACTCGCTTTTCGGAGGAGAACCGCTGACGCGCGGAGAATCGGTCGCTCGATGAGACTCGCTTTCGTCGGTTCGATTCGAAAAGGATTGAACATTCGAGTTTTTCAACACCGCATCAAGGACGAATTGATGAACGCAACCTTCGCGAATCTCGCCGCGGCGCACCGCGATCGGGCGCGCGAGCTCGGGCCGCGGGTCGCGCTTCGTTTCAAACGCGACGGTCTTTATCACGATCTCACGTGGCGCGATTATCGCGATCTCGCCGACGCGGTCGCCGCCGAACTGATCGGCTTCGGGGTCGAGCCGGGGGATCGGATCGCGATTTTTTCCGAGAATCGTTTCGAGTGGCTCGTCGCCGATCTGGCGATCCTTTCGACGGGAGCGGCCGACGTTCCGCTTCACGCGTCGCTCGCGGCGCCCCAGGCCGAATATCAGCTCGCGCATAGCGGTTCGCGCGGCGTTTTCGTCGGCGGACGCGATCAGTTCGACAAGGTCGCGTCGTCCCTCGATCGCCTTCCCGATCTTGAATGGATCATTATATTCGATCATCTTGATAATCCGATCGCCGGCGACCTTTCGGTTCATACGTGGGACGGAATCGAGCGTCGCGGCCGCGACGCGTTGCCGCGGTTTTACGGCGAGATTCACGCCCGCGAGGACGCTCTCGACCGCGCTTCGATCGCGACCCTGATCTACACGAGCGGGACGACGGGTCCGCCCAAGGGGGTCGTCCTCACGCACGGAAACCTTCTCTCGAACGCCGAGGGAACGCTCGCGGCCAAGGGGATGGAGGAGGACGACGTGCTGCTCAACTGGCTCCCATATAGCCATATTTATGCGCGTACGGTTGATCATTACTTGCCGATGTTGGCGGGGGCGACGATCGCTCTCGCCGAATCGCCCGATACGGTGATCGAGAATCTCGCCGAGATCGCTCCCACGTGGATGGCTTCGGTTCCCAGGCTTTATGAGAAGATCTGGAACGGAGTCGCCGAGCTGCCGTTCGACGAGCGTCGGTCGCGGCTCAAAAAGCTGTTCGGGCCTCGGCTGAGGGGTTTGTCGTCGGGGGGCGCTCCCCTTCCCGGATTCGTCGCCGAGGGTTTCGCCGCGGCGGGCGTGCCGATTTACGAGGGCTACGGGCTCACCGAAAGCTCCCCCGTGATCACCTTCAACGCCCCAGGAAACGCCCGCCCTGGAACGGTCGGAAGGGCGATTCCGGGAGTCGAGATCGAGATCGCGGCCGACGGCGAAATTCTTACAAAAGGTCCACATGTGATGCTCGGTTATTGGAAAGATCCCGATGCGACTCGCGCCGCGATCGTCGACGGCAAGCTTCACACCGGCGACGTGGGAGAGATCGACGCCGACGGTTTTCTGAAGATCACCGATCGTAAAAAAGACATCATCATCACTTCGGGCGGTAAAAACGTTCCTCCGGGAGAGATCGAACGGCTGCTCACGAGCGATCCTTACATCGATCAGGCGGTCGTTCACGGCGACGGCAAGCCGTTCCTTACGGCGCTGATCGTTCCCAACCCCGACGCGATCAAACGGAAGGCGACCGAGCTCGGCTGTTCGCTCGATCTCCGCGGCGATTTCATCGAATCTCCCCCGTTGAACGCGTTTTTCGCCGACCGCGTGGAACGATTGATGAGGTCGGTGAGCCCTCCTGAACGTGTGAAGGCGTTTTTACTCTTAAATCGACCGTTCTCGGTCGATTCGGGCGAGCTCACTCCCACGCTCAAACTTCGTCGCTGTCGAATCGTCGACGAATACCGGAACGAACTCGACTCCCTGTACGCCGAGAGCTGACTCGGTAAAATGCGACGATGCGATCGCGGGAACGAACGTCGCGGCGGCTCGCTCGCGATCGATCGATTCGGCGGAATCCGATAATTGAGTTCGTTTAACATAAGATTGTTCCACTCGGATGACGTTCTGATTTTGTGAAGAGATTTTCATTTGTGGAGGAGCGACTTTGGCGAAGCGCGAGTCGATGATCGAACGGATCCGCGACGACGGGCGATTCGACGTGGCGATCATCGGCGGCGGAGCGACGGGGTTGGGCGCCGCGGTCGACGCCGCGCTTCGGGGTTATCGCGTCGCGCTCGTCGAGGCCCGCGATTTCGCGAGCGGAACTTCGAGCAGGAGCACGAAGCTCGTCCACGGCGGCGTTCGTTATCTCGCCCGCGGCGAGATCCACCTGGTGCGCGAGGCGCTCCACGAACGCGGCGTCCTCGAAAAGAACGCGCCGGCGCTCGTCAACGATCGCGCCTTTCTCGTCCCCGCGTATTCGGGCTTCGGCCGGTTTTATTACGGCCTCGGCCTCAAAGTTTACGATTGGCTCGCGGGCCCTCGGAACGCGATACCGTCGCGGATCGTCGATCGCGATCGGGCTCTCGAACTCGTCCCCACGCTCAAACGCGACGGACTGAAAGGAGGCGTCGTTTATCACGACGGTCAATTCGACGATTCCAGACTCGCGATCGAACTGATGCGTCGTCTGGTCGACGATCTCAACGCGATCGCGGTGAATTATCTTCAAGCGATCCGTTTGATCAAACAAGAAGGCGTGACGCGCGGGTTGATCGCGGTCGATCTGGAAACGGGCGAGGAGCTTTCGATTCACGCTCGCGCCGTCGTGAACGCGACGGGAGTCGGCGTCGATCGGATCCGCAAGCTCGACGACTCCGAATCGAAACCTCTGCTCGAGCCGAGCCAGGGGGCTCATCTCGTGATCGATCGCGATTTCCTTCCCGGAGAGACCGCGATCATGATCCCCAAGACGAGCGACGGACGCGTGCTTTTCGCGATCCCCTGGCTGGGAAAAGTCGTCGTCGGAACGACCGACACCCCCGTCGCCGCGATCGACCCCGACCCCAAACCCCTCGCCGAGGAGGTGTCGTTCCTGCTCGATCACCTCGCCCAGACGCTCGATCGAGCCCCGACGAAAACCGACGTCAAAAGCGCGTTCGCCGGCCTCAGACCCCTCCTCGGAAACCACGACGGCGAATCGACCGCTAAACTCTCGCGTGAACATGTTATTGAAACCTCAAAATCAGGGTTGACGACGATCACGGGAGGCAAATGGACGACGTATCGCGTGATGGGAGAAGACGCGATCGATCGCGCGATCGAGGTCGCGGGGCTGACTCGACGGCCGAGCCGATCCGAATCGTTCGCGATCGGCCCGCGACGATCCCCCGATCCATCAAAATCAAAATCTCACGAGTCTGAATTAATTGATCGATCGGGAGTCGATTCTCGGAGCGACGGATCGGCATTAAGCGATCAATCCGGCGACGATTCTCGGCGCGTTGGACTCGAACGCGCGTACCGCGACCAAGACCGCGCGACGATCGATCGACTCGTCGCCGAAGATCCCTCGCTCGCCGATCCGATCGTCCCGGGGCTCTCGTATCGCCTCTTCGAGGTCGCTCTCGCGGCTCGGTTTGAACTCGCCCGAACCGTCGAAGACGTCCTCGCTCGCCGCACCCGCGCGCTCTTCCTCGACGCTCGAGGCGCGGCGCAAGCGGCCCCCAAAGTCGCCGCGATCCTCGCCCGCGAACTCGGCCGCGATCAAGCGTGGCGCGACGATCAGATCCGCGAATTTCAGCTTCTTTGTCAAAATTATGTTCTAACATGATGTTTTCCAGGTTGTTTCTGTTCAAGTATAGCCGGATGCGATCACGGCGAATGACGAGAGGCGATCGCCCGAATCGAGCAAAGCCGAATCGAATGTAAAACACTTACTTGTCTGGTTGATCTTTCCATATCTCTTTTAAATCTTTGAGCACGCTTTGTGGGAGCGGCGAGGGATGAGGCTCGTCTCGCTCACGCGGCTCGGTTTGAACTCGCCCGAACCGTCGAAGACGTCCTCGCTCGCCGCACCCGCGCGCTCTTCCTCGACGCTCGAGGCGCGGCGCAAGCGGCCCCCAAAGTCGCCGCGATCCTCGCCCGGGAACTCGGCCGCGATCAATCACGGCGCGACGATCAGATCCGCGAATTTCAGCTTCTTTGTCAAAATTATGTTCTAACATGATGTTTTCCAGGTTGCTTCTGTTCAAGTATATCCAGATGCGATCACGGCGAATGACGAGAGGCGATCGCCCGAATCGAGCAAAGCCGAATCGAATGTAAAACACTTACTTGTCTGGTTGATCTTTCCATATCTCTTTTAAATCTTTGAGCACGCTTTGTGGGAGCGGGACGGGATGAGGCGGGCGACGAGCCAGTTTGCGCGCGAGCGCGGGTTCGTGTACCGCGGCGACGCCTCGTCCCCGCGCCGATTCGCTCAACCGACGTCCCGCCGCGCCCGTCGCGACGGCGCGGATCGTCACCCGCGAAGCCGGCGATCCCGCGAGCACGACCGTCAGATCGCCGTTCCCCGTGACGATCGCCGAGGCGCCCAGGATCGCGTGAACCGAGTCGACCCGCCAAGTCCGAGCCAGTCGAAGCCTCCGGGCCTTCACCGCGGGATCGCCGTCGACCGCTTTTTGATCCTCGCGAAATTCCTCGGGGCTTTGTCGAAGCCGAGCTTCAACCCGCCAAACCTGAAGCGCGTAATCCGCCAGCCCCAGGATCAAAGACGCCGCCGCGAGCGCGATCGAAACCCGCCACACGATCTCAAACGCCGATCCGATCGCCGTTGAGAAATCGCTTAAAGCGAGCGCCGCGATCTGATCCCTCCGCGATAAAACGACCCCGATCGCCGCCGCGGCGAGCGCCGCCGCTCGTGCCGACGACCAAACGCCGCGAATCGCCCTCTCGCCGAACCCTCGGCCCCCAAACGCTCCCCACAACCTTTGAGGATCGGGAAGGATCAAAGCGGGCGACCAATAACCGCGCACTTGAAGTTGATGCGCCAAGATCATCGCGATCGCCGTTCCCAAAACGATCCCCATAAACGGCGGAACGATCGGCTCGAAGATCCGAGTTAAACTCGCCGAAACCTCGGCGGGAGTGACGCCGATCGACGGATTACGCGACGATTGAACGACCGCCGATCTCAAGCCGTTCCCAAGCGGCTTTCCCCAAATTCCCAACAGCGACGCCGCCGCCAGCAGACCGACGGCTGCGGTCAGCTCGCCGCAACGGGGTACGATCCCGCGCTCACGAGCGACCGATCGCGTTCGAGCCGAAGGCGCCTGCGTTCGATCTTCCGACATAATGAACTCTTTAATAATAAAATGAAAAGTTAAATTAAGATAACAATCGTTCGAGAGCGATTTTTTCGGCGAGGCCGTTCCAAGAGGCGCCCGCCGCCGCCGCGACGATTCCGACGCTCGCCGCGACGACGATCAGCCCGACGACGATCCGCATCGGCAACGACATCGACCAAAGCGCGAGCGAAGGCGCCGCGCGACCGATCAACGCGATCGCGAACCCCGCGATCAACAGCGAAACAAGCGCCGGGAAGGCCGCCGTCAGCGCCGTTTCGAGCGCTAAGTCGAGTCGATCGAAAGCCCAATCGGCGGCGTGAGTCGTCGGCCTCAATCGACCGACGGGAACGACGCGATAACTCGCCACAATCATCCGCACGAGACGCATCGGTCCATCGAGAGCCGCGAACATCGCCGTCGCCAAAAGCCCGTATAAGCGGCCGATCGCGGTCGCCTCTTCGCCGGGTTCGGCGTCGATCAACATCGCGTGACCCAATCCCGCCGCCGACGCGATCATATCCCCCGCCTGACGCCCCGCGGCGACGATCAACGACGCCGAAAATCCGATCGCTCCGCCGACGCCGAGCTCCCCCGTGATCGCCCAGAACCAATCCCCAGCGGAAACAAGCGAAGTCTCGATCGGCGCGACGATCGGGGCGACCGCCACCGCGAGTAAAACGCTCGCGATCAACCGAAATCGCGTCCCGAACGCCGACGATCCCCCCCCCGGAGCGGTCCACACCGCCGCGGCGATCCGCGCGAAAATGAAAACAGCGCCAAGAATATTATGTTCAATTGTCATTATTTAATTTGCTTTATTTCATGGAATCTTTTTTCATTTCGGTTCACAACATTCCCGGAATCGACGCGATTTGATCGATCGCGTACGAAACCCAGCGGCCGAGCAGCCAAGGGAGCAAAGCCGCGGCGACGACCGCGACCGAGACGACCCGCGCGATCAACCCCAAAGTCGGTTCTTGCATCTGAGTCATCGTTTGCACGGCGCCCGTAACCAGCCCCACCAGGAGCGCCGTCAACAGCACGGGCCCTCCCAGAACGAGCGCCGTGCGCACCGCTTCGCGAGAGCAATCAATCACATATTGATCAAAATGCATCGACCGACCTCGTTATCTTTGAGGAATTAACCGGGCGCGAAGCTTCGGATCAGCATGTCGGCGACGAGCCGCCAACCGTCGGCGAGGACGAAAACGATCAGCTTGAGCGGCGCCGAAACCTGAGCCGGCGGAAGCATGAACATCCCCATCGCCGCCAAGACCGCCGATACGACCAGATCGATCACCAGAAACGGCAGATAAACCGCGAATCCGATCAAAAGCGCAGTCGTCAGCTCGGCGATCAAAAACGCGGGCGCCACCACCCGCATCGGCAACGAATCGCAATCGGTCGGCTTCGGACCCTCGGGATTCACATACCGATAAAAATCAACAAGATAAGCCTGCCGATGCGTGGCGAAGATTTGATCGATCATAAACGCCTTGATCGGTTTAACTCCGATCTCCCACGCCCGCGCGGGAGCGATCTTCCCCGCGGCGAGCGGCTCGATCGCTTCCTGATACGTTCGGGTCACCGCGGGACGCATCACGATCGCCGTCAGCAAAAGCGCGAGCGCGGTGAGAACCTGATTCCCGGGTATCTGCGGATTCCCCAACGCCTGCCTCAGTAATGTTAAAACAATGCTGATACGAACAAACGCTGTAATCATTAATAAAGCCGCGGGCGCGAGCGAGACGAGCCCGAAAACGACGACCGTCTCGATCATCCGCGTCGTCGAAGCGCCGTCGAGCGTCGAAAATCGCGGCAAAAGAGCCGCGACCCCCTCCGGCTTGGCGCCCTCCGCGGCGTGCGATCGCGCTTTGTCCGATTTCGCCTCGATAATCCGCGCGTATTGCGAATCGATCAACGGATCGGATTCCACGCGATCGCGCGGGACGGCCGTTCGATCGACGCTCGATTCCTCGGCCGATACGCCGCGAACCGGCTTTCCCCCCGGATCGATCGCGGCGACCGGAACGTTCGCTCCGATCTTTCCTCGCGACCGCGCCGCGCCCGACCCCGACCTCGAACTCTTCGAATTCGCTCCGTTCGATCCCTCCCCCCCTCGAACCGACGCTTCAAGTAAAAGTAAACACGTTGTAATAATTAATAAATAAGAGATATACTTTATTTTCATAACAAACCTCCGATTCGAACGGTCGTCGCGGGAGGACGGTTGAACGATTCGGCGCCCGCGGAGTCGCCCGCCGCTCGCGGCTCGGCTTCTCTCTCGATTCGAGGCGAAGCGATCGTCGCTTCCGCCGGCTTGAATCGATCTCGACTCGTCGGAGAAACCTCCGAATCCGACGCCGCGATCACCGCGTTCATCGCCGCGGCCGAGCGTGAAAATTCGCGATGCTTTTCGTCGGCTCGCAAGCTTCCGCCCCGCGTGAGACGAACCGCCGATTCGACGAATGAGGAGAACTTGTTCGCCGACTCGATCGGTTCGGCTTCGCTAACTGTGTCGGTCGATTCGAGCTCGCCGAGCAGCGCCGGGGGGCCTTGCGGACCCGTTCCCAAAATCAGCGTGCGATCCCCCGCCTTAACGAGAAACACCGCGTGTTTGGGAGAAATCGCCACGCGATCGACGACCGCGAGAACGCCCCCGGCGCGCGACCGTCCCCGCTCTCGCGCCGATCGCCCCAAAACGCCGATCGCCCCCAAAGCCAGAACCCCCACGACGATCGTCAAGAACGCGGTCGATCCGCCGCCGCGCGACCCCGCGGAATTCGCGTCCTTCACGGTTCGAGGCTTCGCTTCGGTTTCGAACGCGCGCGCGATCCGCGCGTCGACGACCGCTCCTCGGCGATCCGAATCAGCGGCGTCCTCGCCCCGAGCCGCCCCGATCGACGCCAAGACGACCGTCGTCAAACACGCGAACAGTAATGTTTTTACATTTGGAATCACATAGGCCTCGATCATTTCCAAAAGCGACCGTCGTTGTTATGATTCTTCATTGATAAATATATCATGCTTATTCATCGACGATGTCGTCGGGGTCGGCGAAGGCGATCAGCCCGTTTCGGCCGAGTCGGCGGAGAGTCTCGACGACTTCGCGCCGCGCCTCGTCGGGATTCGCGTCGGAATCGGCGACGTGGTCGCGCACCAGATCGTCGAGCCGACGCGCCGTTTCTGGGGCGAGTTTGTCGAGAATTCGCCTCCGCTGGCCCGGCGACGCCGCGAACAGCGCCGCGACCACGCTCGACTCCGAAGCCTGCGCGATCACGGCCCGCAGGTCGCCGCCGTCGAGCAGATCGAGATCTTGAAAATCGACGAGCTCAGACAAGGATCGCCTCCTGACCGCTCGGGTCTGGTAAGTTGATCGCGCCTAAATCCTGCAACCCTCGAATTCGCTCGGCGAGCTCGGCCTGCGCCGATTCGGCGTCGTCGAGCCGGAACGGCCCCAACCGCGCCAGCACGCCGCGCAACGCCTCCGCAGATCTCGTTCCAAGCGATTCAATCACATGATCGCGCGTGGCTCGAGAAGCCCCCGCCAAAGCCAGCGCCCAAGTCGTCGCGTCTTCGTCGTGATACGATTCGCGGATATCGCTCGCGTCCATCTTCACGAGATCCTCGAACACAAACCGAAGCCTGCGCATCCCGAGCCGGTAAAACTCGTCAAGCACGGCTCGGCGTTCGTCGACGTCGATCCGATCGAGTCGCGCGATCTCGAGCGTCACCGCCTCGACCGCGGACCGATCCAAACGCGCCAACATCTGTGAAGCCAACGGTTGTTCCAAACTCACCAATAAGATCGCAGCCTTCCGCAACGGAGTTTGATCGAGCTTCGCGCTCAAGCGATCCGACGAATGATCGAGCCGCGACGAAGGCGCGGGTTTACGCCCTGGATGATCGTCGATTCGTGTCGTCATCACGCACGCTCCTCCTGGCCGATCCAGCGTTGCAACACCCCCGCGGCCGCGATCGGCTCGTGACGCACGAGTTCACGCACCCGATCGAGATAATTCGGTTCACCCGTTTCGGTCGCTCCGTGCCCCGACCCTCCCGCCGTCGCCGCCGCCGCGCGCTTCACCCGCCCGCGCGGATTCCGTTTCGCCGCCGCGGCGATCCCTACAAACGCGGCCACGACCGCCGCCGAACCCGCTCCCGCCGCGACGATCGACCAATCGATCGTCCCTCGAACGTTCAAAGTCCCCGCGCCGGGCTGCGCCGCGACCTCGATCGGCTCGTCGCCAAGATCCGAATAAATGTCGATCTTGATCTCACCGATTTGCTCGTGTGAAAGCGTGTACCGAACCGTATCGCGAATCGTCTCCTCAACCCGCGTCCGAATCGGCTGAAGCTCGTCGAAACTCGGATTCACCCCCGGCGATTGCCGTCGATATAGCTTGGCGTAATGCGAACGGGGCGCAAGGACGAGAACGTCGACCTTCGACGTCGGCTGCGCTGAACGAGGGATCGCGACCGCAACGCTCGAACTCTCCGCGGGCTCTTCGAGCGAAATCGGCCGGTTCGCCGCGACACGAGCCCCGCGGATTCGACGCGGTTCGGGACGCGCCGCGGTTTCCAGAGGAATCGACGCGGGATCTTCGGCTTTAAGGCTTACTTTCACCTGCACGCCTTCGATCAATCGCGCCAGTTGTGTTTCAAGACGCTCAGAAAGCTCCTCCTCACGCGCCTGATTCATCGCGGGTTTGCCCGCCGCGCGATCCCCGGCGACCAAATACTGCCGCCGAGCGCGATCCATCAACGTGATCCCGTCCGCGGCCAGCCCCGTCACGTTCGTTAATAAAGACGTTTGAATCGCGTCGATCGTCCGCGTGGAAATCGCTCGATTGTCGCGCGTATCGAGCAAAACGAAAACGCGAGCTCCAGCGGTTTCGTCGAACGACCGAACCCTCGGTTTCACCGCGTCTTTCTTGCCGATTCGCACGTGAGCGTCTTCGATCGTCGCGTCGAGGTTTTCGATCAACGCCTCGAGCTCGTGTTCTTTCGCGGTGTTTCGGCGATCTTCGCGAAGCGCGGGATCCTCAAGCAAACTCGTCAGTCCGAACGCGTGCGATTCGTCTCGAATTTGATCGTAGGTCGGCGGAATTAGTTTATTTTTCTCGAGGATCGATTCGGCCTCGAGCGCTTTGGCCTGCGCGACGGCGACTCGTCCGCGCGCGTCGACTCGCGCCGTGATGTTCGTCGCCGCGAGCGCCGTTTGGATTCTGCGGGCGGTTTCGGGCGAGAACGACCGTCCCTGAGCGACCTGAACCCACGGCTCGGTTCGACCCGCGCCAAGCCAAACCGCGATCCCCAAGGCCGATCCCAAAACGATCAAGAACCCCGCGATGAACTGTCGCGGCGAATCGTTTCCCGCTGAGATGAGGCGCGTCAGCATCCGTTCGACCGCGGTCCACGGTTTCGTCGCCTGTCTGCTCGGTCTCGCGTTTGTGGGCTCGGTTCGCACCGACGTCCGCTCCCCGGGGAATTCGATCCCCCGAAGCGCCCCGATAGGATTTCGGGCGCCGCCGCGCGGAACGCGAGTCGCGTTGAAAGGAGGGTTCATTCGTTCGACGGGGAGCGATCGCTCGCCGTTTCGACCGCCTGGAACCGCTCCGCGTTCGCTCTCGCTCGGACGCTTTGCCGCCGAGCCCCTCGAGTTGCGACCGGCTTCGGCCGATCGTCGTCCTTCCCTGGATTTCGCTCGAGGTCGTTTCGCCTTCCGTGCCGACGTTTTCTCGCACGACAAGCCGATCTTGTCAATCGAAGCTCGACCGTCCGATCGCGCCTCGGCTCGACCCTCGCAAGCCGATACGCACGGGATCGCAGCCTCGCCGAACGTCTCAAAGCGAACGTAACCTCTTGGGATCTCAATCGATCGGGAAAAACGTCCGAGCGAAGCCAATCGGAACTTGGGTGAGATGCGGAATTTATGACGCCAAGCATCGGTCGATCGCGACTCAGAGCGAGCAAAAGCGCCGAGCGAAGCCATTTGGAACTCGGACGGTTTGCGGGCTTTGTAACGAAGCGCGTTTTTCAATCCAATTGGTGAGAGGATCTCCGCCTCAAAAGGGAGGCGATTGAGTGAGAACGGAAATCGTCGCGTTCGCGACGGGTCTTTTGGATCATCGTGACGATACATGGTTTAAAAAGTTGGAAAATTGGTGATTTTGGGCGAAGTTTTTTGCGTGAGTTTAAAAGTTTAAGTTTTGGATTTCGAACATTATCCTCCTCAATATAGTATAGACGCTGAAGCAGGATTTTAGTTCACAAGAATCCGGAAAATTTCTGGATTTTTTTGGTCGGTTTATTGCGTGATTGAAATTGGGGGTTTGAATCGCGATCGGGTCGATTGTATTGGTTACGCGGGTCGTGTGAACTGTTTCGGTTGACGAATCAACCGGCGATCTGATTGCGAAGCGATGTACGAAGATCGACCGAATCCGCCGCTTCGGATTTTATAAAAAAATATAAATATAAGCATTATCAATCACAATCTTGGTTGGGTTAGCATTCACTTGATAAACGGGGCTTTTCGTGAAGAAAAAGATGATCCAGATTCGCCCGGTGTCGAACTTTGTGAATCGCTCGGTTGCTCGGTTTCAAGCGACGCTGGAGACGTTGACTTCGGCGTTTCAAAACGGCACAATAATAGATGGATTTGTTCTCCTCGGTCGAACGGTTCGGTTCCGAATCCGGCGCGCCGTTCTATGAATATACAGTGATCATCAAACATGAAAATTTATATAAGTTATGCTAAATCTGATCAAGAATTCGCAAGACGCATCGCCGAGGGGCTGATGGAAGCCGGCTTTGACGTCCGGTTCGATCAATTTGAATTGTACCCTGGTGATAATTTATACTCTAAAATCGGCGCGGCTTTGCACTCCGCGGATGCGATGATCGTGCTTATCTCACCCGATTCAATGAAATCAAGGTGGGTGATCGGTGAAATTCAATATGCGATCGGCTCAACAAAATTCGCCGGTCGCGTTATCCCGATTTTTGTAAAACCCACCTATGAAATTCCCTTGATTCTTAGACAATTTCATATGATTGATGCCGATAATGATCCCGATCGTGTTGTGAGAAGGATTGCAACGGCACTCCGGTCGCAAGAAACCGGCGAACTCGTCGACCTTTTGACGGCCGGCGGCGATAACGACGCCGCGCCGGCCCAAGAGGGGGGACGGCTAGCCTCCGTAATTCCATGGTTTACACAGGGATTGATCTCACAAGGGAAGGCCGCCGAGATCGCGGGGATCGGATTGTCAGACTTTCTTACGGCTCTCGGCCGAGCAAAGGTCGACGCATTTCAGATCTCCGAGACCGAATTGAAGCGGGAGGTCGAGCGTGGCCTGGAAGCGTATCGTGAACGCCTCGCCGTTCATATTCCTGACTCGGTTGGGACTGCTCGACATTCTGAATGAACCGGGCGTTACGGTCATGGTTCCAACAGCCGTCGTATCGGAATTAGGCGACCACGGCGTTGATGATGCGGCGTCGGTCGCGGCGCAATCGACTCCTTGGATTCACGTGATCCCGACTCCTTCGATTCCCGGATTTTTTGTTCCTTGGAAACTCGGCATGGGGGAATCGGCCGTGCTCGCGTGCGCCCTCGCGGAGATTGAATCAAATCGCTGAAATCCGACAGAAATCGACGTCGTGATCGACGACTCGAAGGCTCGCCGTCTTGGAGAATATCTTGGGATTCGGGTTCAGGGAACCTTGGCTTGTCTGATAATCGGAAAAATCTCGGGGAGGATCGTAGCCGTACGTCCCTTGCTCGAAAAGTTGCGAGCGAGCGGAATGTACCTTTCCGATGATCTAATAAAAATCGTGCTCGAAAAGACGGGTGAGTGATCACGATGTACAAGCCAAAGGTTTTTCGACAAGTGCTCACTTCTCGTTACGACCTCCGATACCAAAAGGGTTGAATACCTCGCCGCTAACGCGGCGGAGCCGCAATCATACCAACCCGACGCGCGAGCGAGGGGCTTCTGATTATATCGTGAAAACTTTCGATTGATCATTTGATCGGACCCTCGCTTGCGCTTCGGGCTAGTATGATCTCCACTACCGATCGCCCTAAAGATGCGCGCACGGCGCGCACAAGATACTGACGAAGACTCTATAAGGTGTCTAGCATTGGGCGCCTCTCCAGTGATTCCATCCAACGATAACGAGGATCAAGATGCGAATCTCGTTAATTTCGACCGTGATGAGTACAAGCGTCGTTATCATCGAACGTCTCATCGGTCGGCACAAGGAACGCCTACGGGTCTTCTTACGCTCTGAGAAGCCGGCCAACAATTACGGCGGCAAGATCAAGATAATGTTCGTATAAATAGAACTACAAATATATATATTCAATTTTCCGGCGAAGCCCAGCGTCGCCGGACATATACCGATTTCCACTCGCGGACGTCTCCGCGTGACGCGACCTTGGATTTCGGCTATCATCGATCAACGTGGCGATGCGGATCGATTGCGATCGCGAAGCAAGCCCCTTCGCGATCAATCTCCGCGAAATCCCCAACCCTCGATTCGAGGCGCACTCCGATGACGACCGCGGAACTTTTCGAGGCGAAAATCACGCTCAGGAGCGAGCCTGCGATCGATCGATGTCAAACCGGTTTCGTCTTCGATAACGTCGCGTGGGCCGATTATGAGGCGATGCTGCGGATCGTCGGCGATCGACCGATCCGTCTCACTTACGATCGAGGCGTACTGACGATCATGTCCCCGCTCCGAAAGCACGACGGTTTGAAATCCATTCTCGGTTGGCTGATCGAAACCCTCGCCGTCGAACTCGATATCCCGTGCGAAGCTCTCGGATCGACAACCTGGAAGCGCGAAGATCTTTTAAAAGGAATTGAAGCCGACGAGTGTTATTATTTTGAGAACGCCTCGAAGCTCGTTCCGAATCAGGAAATCGACCTCACGGTCGCGCCTCCTCCCGATCTCGCGGTCGAGGTCGACGTGACCTCGGAGTCGATTGAACCACTTCCGATTTACGCGTCGCTCGGAGTTCGCGAGCTTTGGCGCTATCAACAAGGCGTTCTTGAGATCTGGGTGCTCGGTTCCGAGGGATCGCTCGAAAAATCAACCGTGAGTCGCAATTTTCCCTTTCTGGATATGAACAAGTTCGTCGAGTTCCTTCACCT
>JAJYWB010000001.1 GCA_021791715.1 Planctomycetota bacterium
AATTGGAAGGGCGAACCTCCTGGTGAGCCGTCTTGATATGATCTAAATACTATGCGATCATAACCTACTATTCAATAGGGATTTTCAAAAGAGGCTCACCGGGAGGTTCGCCCTCCCAAATGCGGTTAATTGCATGTAGGTTAGCGTAAAATGTAATGATCTAATTGGTGTTATGCGGCCGAAACCCGGAAAACCGCGCCGATGCCGGCTAAGGCAAAATTGGGAGGGTCGAGGGCAAAATGGGAGGGGTAAGGCAAAATTGGGAGGGCGAACGCAAAATTGGGAGGGCGAACTTCTCGGTGAGCCGTCTTGATATGATCTAAATACTATGCGATCATAACCTACTATTCAATAGGGATTTTCAAAAGAGGCTCACCGGGAGGTTCGCCCTCCCAAATGCGGTTAATTGCATAGAGGTTATCGTAAAATATAATGATCTAATTGGTGTTATGCGGCCGAAAACCCAAACACAAGCCGGGATCGATACGATGGAGTTTCCGGGTAGACTCCAAGTTTAAGGCGGCTGTCGAACGACGTCGAATTTCTCGGCGGGATCGGAATCCCCTTGCCGTGCTTCGCCTGGCGCACTCGTCCTCAAGGCTTGTTCGCTTTCGATCGATCGCGCTCCCGCAATCCGCCGGGATTGCGCATCAAAACCGCGCGGACCGCCGGATCGCTGGAATTCAGGCCCCCGCGTAGGCCGCTCCCGCGGCGCGGCGGCCGCGGACGCTCTCGGGAAAAAGCGTTTCTTGATCAAGTTCGCCCGCGCTATCGAACGGAATCTCGATATATTCGGTTTCGCGTTTCAGATGCGGGTGAGCCGCGACCTCGGCCTCGAGAGCGGGCGACACCCAAAGATCATTCAATTCCAAAGTGTTTGGAATAATAACAAGTCGAACTTCGGATGAATTCATACGCCAGCAGGTTTCAACGGCGGTTTCGAACACGGCGCGGTCGTTTTCGAGCGTGATCGGAATCCTCGCTCGTTCCAGAAAACAAGATGTGAGCACGTTGATTCGGAACGGCTCGGGATCGAGCTTGGAGACGAGCTTTTCGGTCGTCAAATCGGCGAAACCGACTCCGACGATGTTTCCGTGGCTTTCTTCCGAAACGTCTAGAACGCCGAGCCGAGTGACGACGGGGCGATCGTAATCGCCTTGTGTTTCAACCATCAACCTGCCGATCACGTTGGGATCGAGCCCCGCTCCCGAATAATTCTTCCCAAGCTCGCCGACGATCAGCACGTCGATACGATCGAAGGGCAACCGGCCGATCAGCTCGCGAGCCTTATCAAGCAATCCGGGCTCGACTTCGAGAACCTCTTCGGGTTCGAGAGCGACGATCTCGGCGGGATAATCCTCGGCGTTCTCCAATACGGCGAGCCCGAGAGCGAACGGCGTTTTTTCGATCAAAATTTTGCCGACCGCGGGAAGAACCTCCTTCATCCCGCGAAGCCCCAGCTTATGGATCTGGCTCGCTCCGTCGCGCTTGCCCAGGCCGATCACGAGCATTTTGAGAACGCCCGATTCATATTTGGAATGAAAATCGGTGTGCGGCTTCACGCGATTCAGCAAAACGATTCCATCGGCGTTCCACGCGTTCTTGTCGAAAAAAATCGGTAGCCCGACCGGACTCGTACCGACCGTGACGACGTCCATATCGGTTAAAACGTCGACCCCCATCGCCTCGGGGGTGACGCCGTAACCCGCGAGCAGCTCGCGCTGGCCCTCCGCGGTCGCTCCGCCGTGGCTTCCCATCGCCGCGACGATGAACGGACGAAAGCCCATCTCTTTGAGCGTATCGATCGCGGAGCGGGCCAGGATCGGGATCGTCGTGATCCCACGACTCCCCACGCCGAGCGCGATTCGTCCGCCCGCTTTCACGCGATCTTTCAGCTTGCTTTCGAGGAGCGAGCGACGGATCGTCGCGGCTAAATCCGCGACCCTCGGCTGAGGGATCGACTGACGAACTCGGGCGATCGGCGGCGATAATGTCATAACTCGTTTCCTTGACGGAGGGATAATAGACTATTATGACGCATCGCGGCGAAACGCGAAAGCGAAACGATTCCCGATCGATTCGCCGCTTAAGATTCACGCATTGTAAATCACAAACGCGATTAGATCATGAATCGCTTATTAATTTGATTATATAGTGTGAGCAATCGATTGTCAAGTACGCCCGAAAGGTCGACCGCGGTGATCGTTTTAACCGAACGCGGCTTGCGTTCCGCGCTCCGGATCCGCGAGCGATTTCCGGCGAAAACGACGATCTTCGCGCCGTCGTGCGTCGTCGGTCGATGCGGCGGACCGATCAAAGATCGCCTCGAAGTCGATACCCGAGAAGGCGATCGGGGGGAAAACGATCGACGCGATAAAACCGAAGTCGATTCGCGATTCTTCGCGACCGACGTTCCCGGTGTGATCGGCTGGATCGGACCGATGCGGACGATCTTGCCCGAGGTTTGGCGCGATTATCAGGTGATCGTCGCGGTTATGGCGCTCGGGATCGTCGTTCGTCTGATCGCCCCGCTCGCGAACGATAAACGAATCGATCCCGCGGTGATCGTCGTCGACGAAGACGCCAGATTCGCGATCAGCGTTTTGGGGGGGCATCAAGCCGGCGCCAACGCATGCACAAATCTCATCGCCGAGATCCTCGGCGCCGTCGCCGTCGTCACGACCGCGAGCGATTCACTCGGCCTCCCCGCGATCGACACGCTCGGGCGCGATCTGGGCTGGAGCGCCGACAACCCCGAGCTCTTCAAGACGATCGCCGCCAAATTGATTCGCGGCGGAATCGTCGCGATTCGCCGAGACGCGGGCTCGAATCGGCCGATCGAGGCTTTACCAAAATCCCTCCAAGCGAAAATCGGCGATATCTCCCAATTCAAAATCGACGAAATCGATTACTTAATTAATATCACTGATAAGTTGATGTATAATGGTTTTCCGCCCGAACGTACGCTGACTTATCGGCCCAAGACGCTCGTCGCGGGGATCGGCTGTCGGCGAGGAACGACCGAGGCGACGATCGAGCGATTCGTCGACGACGTGTTTCGGTCGAAGGGGTTGGCGATCGCGTCGTTGGCGGCGTTCGCGACCGCGACGATCAAGGCCGACGAACCGGGGCTGATCGCTCTCGCTCAAAAATATAACGTTCCACTGATCGATTACCCGCTCGCCGAACTCGCCGATCATCCCGGGATCGAGACTCCGAGCGAGCGCGTGCGATCGAAGATCGGAGTCGCCGCGGTCGCCGAACCCTCGGCCCTCCTCGCCGCGGAAGCCGATCGACCGATCGTCCCCAAACAGATCGGTCCCGGAGTCACGGTCGCGATCGCTCGAATTAAAGATGAAGAAGCATTCATCTTAAAAACGCGTAATCGCTTCAACGCAATTAAGATTCATTAAAAGTTAATTATTCGCCGGCTTTCGCCTCGACCCGCTCCTCGCGATAAACAAATTCTCCTGTGTTCACGCTCCAGTCGTCGCCGAAAAAGCCCGCGGCGAGGATCCCCGCGGCGCCCCGCGAAAAAGCCTTCGCCGAAAGGACGAGGCAATCGGGATAACCCGTCCCCGAACTCTGGTAAGGAACGCGGTCGGTCGCTCGCGACCCGGCGATTCCGGTCCCCGCGACGACTCCGACCGAGGCGACTTCGCTTCCCGGCCTCGGCTGAATGAATAAGCACGCGTTATCCGAACCGGGGATCGTGCGATCGCCGATCCGCACCGCCGAGCGATCGACCTGAACGGGAGACGACGCGAGCAGCGCCTTCCACGCGCCGTTCGTCTCCGAATTTCCATATAGAATCACGTTGCGATCGCGGTCGCGTTCGGGATCGAATTCGGAATCGGCCACGACGTCGATCGAAGCGTTGCCGCGGTACCAAAAAACCTCGGCGTCGAACCGCGCCTTGGCGAGCGCCCACGCGTTCTCGTCGTCGTTCCCTTTGGTTCCATAGACGAACATAAATCGATTCTGAAACGCTTCTTTGAACGGTCCGTACCGCCGCGGTCCTTTGAGATTCGGCGAAGGCGGATCGATCGTCCTCCACGGCGACCGATCGGCCGATTCTCGCATCAACCATAATTTTGTTTGAGCGTTCTTCGGCCGGGCGATCGATTCGATTTTCGTGCCGTCGAGTTCGACGCCGAACGGAGCTCCGGGAGCGAGCACAGCGGCGTCGATCGCGAGCCTGCGAACGTTGACGGTCGAGCCGACGAACCGGCGCGACGCGGGATCGACCCGAACGTCGATCGATGCGATCTCGAGCGGCCGAATTTGTGATTCGATCGACGCCCAGAACGATCGCGACGAGATCCCGGGATTTGCTGTTCGGAATTTGATATGACGAATTTGTTCATATCGAGGAATCACGCGACGCGCGAAGAAATCGAACATCGGCGCCCAGTCGACGCAATCGGCGCCCGGCTCGTCGGACGAATCCCACCAATGTCCCGCTCCCGGTTGCTCATGATAGCGAAAGTCGCGATGAAACTCGCCGAGCCTCTTGTTCATCTCTCGCGCCTGATTCGCGGGAACATTGTCGTCGGCCGATCCGTGCAAAATATAAACGCCAAGATCGGCGTAGTTGTCGATAAGCGCAAGCGTATCGGATTGAGATTGCGATCGCCTGATCATCTTTTGAATCGGATCGGCGTCGTCGGTCGGTCGGCCGCCCGCGTACGACCAAAAGCTGATCCAGCCGGCACTCGGGGCGATCGCCGCGAACCGATCGGGGAACGTCGCGCCGACGTGCCAGGTTCCGTGTCCCCCCATCGAATGCCCCGTCAAATACGTTCGCGAAGGATCGGTGGCGTAACGCTTGAGCGCCAGATCAAGAACCTCGATCGCGTCGGCTCGTCCCACATCCTCCCAATCGAACCCGTAGGGCCTGCGATTCGTGGGGGCGATCAGGTAACCCCACGATTTGCTCGAATACGCGTTCGCCTGACCGATCGCCTCGACCGACGCCCCGTGAAGCGTCAAAAACAGCGCCGGCCGCGGCGAGCCCAATCGAGGGCCGTTCGAAGCCCACGGATCGACCCCCGACGGAGGATTGACCCCGTAATACTGAGCGCTTCCGTCAATCTTGCTAATAAATGTTCGCTTGTAAGTATGACTTGGCGAGCGAACGCTCAATTTCAGCTCGGTCGAATCGAGCGCTTCCTCGCCGCCGTCGGCTTTGAGCCGAATGAGCTTGAGCTCGACCCCGAATTGCTCTTCGCGAACGCGTTCGCCGGGATCGATTCGAAACGCGACCTTGCGAGTCGAACACGGAATCAATTTGGGAAGATTCGTCCTCGTTTCTCCCCCGCCCGCGGCTTTCGCGACGAGCGTGAGCCCCGTAACGGGCTCGATCGAAGCCGCCTCGACTAAAATCGCGGCCCAAACGGGCTCGGATTCGCCGATCACGATATCGGGAAGCGTCGGGTCCGAAAGATCGAGTTGAGCGATCGATCGCGGAGCTTTTAATTCGGCGCGAAGATCGCCGCGAGCCGCGTGAAAAACAAATTCGTTGCGACCGACGCGTATCGGCACGGGCAAATGAACATAACCGTACGAGTATACGTCGCCGACGCGCGGCGATCCGTTCGCGTAGACGACGTCGTGCCCCGAAGCCTCGAGGATTTTGACCCCCGCCTCGGCCGAATCGAACGTCCAAATCGCGTATCCGCCGCGGATCTCGCGCCCAGCGATCGAACCGTCGGGCTTGGCGTCGATCGCCTGAAAACGAGCCTCCGACCCGTCGGCTAGCTTGATCGAATCCCCCGCGGCGGGCGTTTTCCACGTCCCCGATACGATCGCCGAGACGACGGGATCGACCCCGATCGATCGACCTCTCGATCGTCCGCCTCCCCCCTCGGGACGATAGACGATCGCCTTGCGCATCACGATCTTTCCCGGCGGATCGGTTCGATCCTCAACCGCACGCGCATTGATATCAAAACCGAAACACGCGACCGCGATCGCGCACAAAACGAAACGGTCGATGCTTTGCGACACGACGATCAAGCCCCCGTTAACGCGAATCGGTATTGATGTTAACTTTTGATGATCTCTCGAACCGTCATCCCGGAGGGAATCATCGGCAACACGTGCTCTTGATACGGAACGAGAATATCAAGCACATAAGCCTCGGGCGATTCGATCATCTCGATCAACGCCGCGTCGACATCGGCCTTGTTGCGAATTTGCCTGGCGCGCACGCCGAACCCGCGCGCGATCGCCACGAAATCGGGATACGTCGTCTCGGGCAGGTCGCCGTCTCCCTCGCCGATCGCCTCGGGATGATCGATCGGCCCTAAATATGTATGAGCACGATTTCCCGCGTGGAATCGATCCTCCCACTGAACCACCATGCCGAGGTGCTGGTTGTTGAGCAGAATGACCTTCACCGGCAAGTTCTCGCACTTGGCGGTGGCGAGCTCTTGAATGTTCATCAAAAAGCTGCCGTCGCCGTCGACGTCGACGACGAGCGCCCCGGGATTCGCCGCCTGCGCTCCGAGCGCCGCGGGAAGGCCGAATCCCATCGATCCCAGACCCCCCGATGTGATCCACGTGCGCGGCTTGACGAATTTCGTCCACTGCGCCGCCCACATCTGATGCTGCCCCACCCCCGTCGACATGATGAAATCGCCGTGAGCGAGCTTCGAGAACCGATCGAGAACGTATTGCGGCATGATCACGTCGTCGCGATCCGCGTAGGTCATCGGATCGGAGGCTCGCCAGGCGTCGATCTTTTGATGCCAATCGCGCAGGTCGACGGGCTCGACCTCGGGAATGAGCGCCTCGAGAAACTCTCGAACGTCGGCGGCGACCGCGATGTGCGCCTCTTTGTTTTTGTTGATCTCGGACGCGTCGATATCAACATGAACGATTCGGCCGTGCTTGGCGAACTCGCTCACCTTCCCCGTCACGCGATCGTCGAATCGAACTCCGAACGCCAGCAGCAAATCGGCGTCGTTGACCGCGTAATTCGCGTAAACCGTCCCGTGCATCCCCAGCATGTTGAGCGAAAGGTAATGCTCGCTGGGAAAAGCTCCCAGCCCCTGAAGCGTCATCGCGACCGGAATCCCCGTCTTCTCGGCGAACTCGCGGAGCGCGTCGGACGCCCCCGCGGCGATGATCCCTCCGCCGCAATAAATCACGGGTCGCTTCGCCGATCGAATCGCAGCCGCCGCGAGCCTTACCAGATCCAGCGAGGGGGGAGGAGGCAAGCGATATCCCGGCAAATCCATCGCGACCGAATAATCAGGATCAAGCACATGTGTGTTTTGAATATCTTTGGGGATATCGATTAGAACGGGGCCCGGTCGCCCCGTGTTCGCCAGATGAAACGCCTCTTTAACGATCCTGGGCAGATCGCGAGCGTTCGTCACGAGATAATGATGTTTGGTGATCGCGCGACAAACCTCCACCATCGGCGTTTCCTGGAACGCGTCGGTACCGATCACGCTTGAAGGAACTTGTCCGGTGATCGCGATGATCGGAAGCGAATCGAGTCGCGCGTCGGCGAGCCCCGTTACGAGATTGAGAGCACCGGGGCCCGAGGTCGCCATGACGATCCCCGGTTTCCCGGTCGTTCGCGCGTACCCCTCGGCCGCGAAGATTCCGCCCTGTTCATGACGCGGGAGGATCGTCCGAATCCGATCGCGATAACGCGTGAGCGCCTGATGCATCGGCATGCTCGCGCCGCCGGGATAGGCGAAGATCGTGTCGACGCCGTGGAGAAAAAGCGATTCGACGAGCACGTCGGCGCCCGTCGTACGATGGGAAGCGGTCGCTGTGGAAGCTTGCTGGGTCGTTGACACGTCGTCCTCTTTATCGCGAGAGACAATCTCGGCCTTCGCCGTTCGATTCCAAGACAACAATCGTAATCGTTTCGCAGCGGTCGCACAACGCGCAAAATGAGAGTCTTAGCCTGAACCTCTGTAACTTATTATTCGCCTTCCACGCTTCTTTGTGAGAAAGGATTTGTCGTCATAGATAACCCGACATTCGCGCAAACAACCATCTATTTGATCAAACAAATGTTCTAACGATCTGATTCGAAGCTCGTCGGAGGCGGGATCGTTCGATCGCGATGGCGGCGCCACAGCGCAAGGCGAACATAAACGGCCGAACTTCGAGGGCCGAGTTCGCTCAGCTTTCTTCAAATCCATACGTATGGAATTTTAAGGTTCGACAATTCTCGGTTACGTCGCGAACCAGCTTCTGCGCCGCGTCTTCGCCGAGCTCGGCCTGGATTTCAATCGTGATTTCAACGTTCGCTCCGTTGAGCGCCGTGAGATGCTGCACCACCTCGTCGGCGATTTTCGCGGCGTCTCGAGCCAGGCGTAACGGATCAACTTGAACCGATCCGTGGAACCGACGAAGTTGCTTCGCGGTCTTCACCGATGAACCGCCTTCATCCGATCCGCGCCGAGTCGAAGCGTCTGGTCTTTCGCCGGACGACGATCGGGTATCATCGAGAACGAACGGTTTGTCGGTTCGCGTCTCACTCTTGTGTCGATCCGATTCGATTTGCGCCGCGGCCGCATCGGGCTTGACGATCACCGAGCGATCGTCGATCGCCAAAAGAATCGATTCTCCAGCTCTCAATCCCTGATACCTCTTCGACTTCTCATCCCACGCCTCGGCGTACGCGAACGTATCGGTTCGCCACGCCTGTTGCTCGACTCCCGATCGGATCGCCGCGATCAAAACCTGCTCGTCGCGCAATCGAGGCAGGTAAATATATCGCGCCATATGATCCATCAGCAATTTTATGTGTACATGATTGCAGTTGTATTCCCATAGGGGAATGCGGTCGAGCTCGGTACGCAACCGCACCCCCCCCATGTTGACGAGCAACGCCTCCTCGCTTCTCAGCTTGCGCGAAACTCGGATCGCGGGAGATTCTTGCCCCGTCACTTTCAGCTCGGTCCAGCCGATCGACCCGTTTTTATCGGGCTGAATCGGAAAGATCAACCAATGATAAGCCTCGGTGATTCTCAAGTTCACCGTCTCGTCGGCGTCCGATCGTTTCGTTTCAGCCTGTTTGATCTGGAATTGATCGAGATTCAACTCCTCTTTTTGTTCGCGGATCGAACTCCACGCCAGGAAACGTCGCACGGCTTGATCAAGCTCGCGCAACCGAGCGCCGTCCCCCGCCAAAAAAACCAGCGTATTGCGGTAATTGCGCGGCGATTTTCCTCGATTTTCCAGGATCGATTCGCACTCGACCCGCGCCTTGCTCGTCGCGCCTTTGGAGATATGCGGAAACTCGGGTCCCAATATCACCAGCCGAGCCTCGCGCTCGTCCGGAATATCGCCGCTCGCCGCGCACGTGTGAACCTTGGTAAAATCGCCTCGCGTTTTCGCTTGCTCGCGTAATCGCTTGATAATCTCTTCGGATACATGATCGTCCGAAAATTGCCCGGCGCGATCGTCGGCCAACCGAGCGACCGTCGGTTGCGTCGAATACCAATACCTCTTGCCGTCCACATACAAATACGTGGCGCTATCGGTAAGCCTCCGAAGCGAGTCGCCGAACGTCGCGACGGTTTCTCCCGGCTGAAAACATCCGAGCTTAATTCGACTTTCATCAATCCCGCGATGCGCCGCGGCGGGCACGGGCGCCGACCCCAGGTAAATCGTCCTCGCCGTCCGCCGACACGCCGAATACCGACCCAAATTGGGATTTTCGAAGTCGATCCGCCGCGGCAACGAATTCTCCCCGTCGACGTCTTTCTCGATAACCGGCGTCCATTGCTCCTCGAGATACCTCGTCAACTCGAATTGAACGCGAGAATCGTCGATCGGTACCGTTCCCGGCATAATCAACAAGTTCGAATCATCCCGTTCCCAAAGCGAATGAATCACCGCGGCCATCAGCCGCAAAACCCCGCGCGTTCTTTGAAACTTGGCGATCGACGACCAATCATTGAACAGGCGATCGAATAACTCGGGATGAATCGGATACGCCGACTTGATCCTCCTTTCATAATCGGCTTCTCGACATTCGGATGGAAATTCTTGTTGCTGCGAGCCGTACGATTCGACGAATGAACGAGCGACCGCGTCGCGAGCGACGCACTGCTCGTGCGTAAGCGGCTGAAAAAGCCTTCGCCTCACGATCTCAAAGCCTTCATCCGAACTCGCGGGACGCCACGACGCCTCGACGCGACCGATCGCGTTCTTCAGCCGCTCGAGCGCCGCCCTCCCTCTTTCTCCGCCGACCTCGATATCCGACGCGCTCCGTGATCCCTTCTGATTCGGACTCTCCGACGCCGGAACGCTCACCACCAGCAACGTTTTGCTCGCGGCCTTCACCGATTCGCTCAGCGCCTGTGCGAACGTGAATTGCGTTTCAAACGTACCCGCGGGCAAATCCGCCGCCTCGTGCAATTGACGCGCGTAAGCGACCCATTCGTCGATCAATATCAAACACGGCCCATAATCATCAAAAATCGCTTTCATCGCGTCGCCGGGGTTGGTGGCTCGCTCGTCGTCCTCTCGAATCCTCGAATACGCCTCCCGACCCCCCAACTGCCACGCGATCTCGCCCCACATCGTCCGAACGATCGTCCCGTCGGGCTTCGCTCGCGGCTTCCCCGGCGAGATCTGCGTACCGACAAATACACATCGCTTCACGTTTGAAGGTATCGATACGCCGAGATTCCCCACGAGATCCTCGACTCCGGGCGCGCCGATCGTTTTTTCACCCGAGAATAGATGAAAAAGCGCCAATAACGAATGCGTTTTGCCGCCGCCGAAATTCGTTTGCAATTCGACGACGGGATCGCCGCCTCGACCCGAAAGCCGCAAGATCGCCTGTTCGAGCAGCCGTTTCAGTCCCTCGGTGAGGAACGTTCTGCGGAAAAATTCGATCGGATCGCGATACTCGTCGCTCCCCTCTCCCTGATAAACCTGCCACAAATCGGCGGCGAATTCGGCCTTCTGATAGCGACCCGACGCGACGTCGGGATGCGGCGTAACGACCGTGCGCCAAGCCTTCAATCCCCCTTGAGGTTTGCCGTCGGTCGGCTGAAACGACTTCTTCCGCATCTCTTGGCGGCGTTGATCGTCGAAAACGTTTCGCATCAGATCCATCCGAATCGCGCCGATCTCGCCGGCCTCTTCCGAAGCCGATACCGAATGCAGCAGACGTTCCATCGAATCGAGCGCCCTGATCGCATCGTTGCTGTTGATTTGATCATTCCGCGACCATTGGTCTTCGACCACTCTGAGCTCATTCACAAGGCCGTGCTCGACCTTCCCCAGCGATTCGCCGAAAACATCGTCCCAATAATCCAACATCAACGATAACAATTTATTCGTTGAATGCTCGAGAACGGGCGGGTTCTCGGCGACGACTCGTCCCGCAGCCGAACGTGTTGAACCGCCGTCAAGCCGAGATTTCAGCTCTCGCTCGACGAAAGGGGCGAGCCCGGCCGCCGTCAGTTCGAGCCCTTTACCGATGCGATCGCGATTCGATAAGGCCATCGACGTCTGTCTCCCTCGACTCAAGATTCACGGATGATCGGCAGAGAAAGTAATCGTATCCTGGTTGGCTCGATGATAGCCACGGCGCCGTTTTCGATCTCGGCTGAGATCATCGGTAAGTTGGCGAGCAGCAAAGCGACTTGGTCCGTCGGTCTGCGAGGCGTGGCACCCCGGAACAAGATCACAGAGGGTTTGCTCAAAGATCGCAGAGCGAGAATCGTCCCGAAGTCGGTATCGGCCGAAAGCACGATTCGGTCCTCATCCGCGGCCCGCTGGAAGATCACGGAATCCGATGCGTCCGCGATGTCATAGTCACGAACGTGTATGGCGTCGTGTCCCGCGTCTAGAAGTCCCAAGGCGATCGCAGGCGATAGAGCGTTATCGACCAGGAATTTCATGGCACGGTGACCAGCGGGAGCTCACGTTGCCTCAAAGTTTCAGCGGCGAACCTCAGTGCTTCGCGGATGTCCTCGGCCTCGAGGTCGGGATACGCGCTCAAAATCTCCTCCGACGTCATCCCGTCGGCGGTCATGCCGACGACCGTCGCGACGGGAATCCTCAACCCTCGCAGACAGGGAACTCCTCCCATTTGCGATGGATCGACGGTGATCCGCGTGAATTTCATGATACGTTCCTTTTCCTAGGCTTTATCATCCCTAACGCGGCTGAGCCGCAATCACACCAACCCGACGCGCGAGCGAGGGGCTGCTGATAATATCGTGAAAACTTTCGATTGATCATTTGATCGCACCCTCGCTTCCGCGTCGGGTTGGTATAATCTCCACTTCCACTCTCTCAAAAGATGCGCGCACAAGATACAGACGAAGAGTCGATGAGTCGTTTAATCAAAAGAATTCGCCTTGTTTATCTTTCGGGCCCGAAGTTCGAGCGGCCCGCGCCAGCTTTGAGATCTCGGGCCACGCGATCACGAGCGCGTTGTACGCGAGAGCCTCCTCGGCCCATTTCTTACGTTCACAGATTGAGTATAGCCGATACGCGAGTTCGCGAGCGGTTTCGCCGATTCCTCCCAGTTGGTTGAGAAGCGCGGCGGCTTCGGATTCGCCTTTCGATTCGAGCGCTTTGATCAAATGCTGGGCGCTCTCCCAAACCGTGAGCCTTTTATCCTGGGAGGGATTCCACTGATCCGGAAGTTCCGATCTCGATAAGAGTTGAACCTTCCCCTTGCTCGCCTTAACGATCCCCGCCTCGACAAGCCCGTTGACCGCGGTATTCTTCGCCCTGCTCAGCGTTTCGGCGACGCCGAAAGGCCCTTCACCCGCGCCGAACTGATCGAACCAAGCCAAGGCCCAGCGAGTATCGGCGTCGAAATCCCCCTCCTGTTCGGCGAGCACTTCATCAAGCACTTGATTGATAATGCCGAGCGCGGTTCGGACGGTCATGGGCGATCCGTTCGATTCGATCACCTTCGCATACCGCGTGAAAACCCCCATCCCCGGCCCGATCGACGCTTGCGCCAGATCGACCGGAGCGATGTTCCCCTGCTGAAGGTTCTTGAGCGCTTCGGGGAGTTCTTGCCTCAAAGAGTTCATGAAATCTTTACGCGATGCGATCGGAGCATTCTCGGGCCGTGGGCGACAGACCAGAATGATGGAAGATGCCAAAGAGTTTGATCCCAAACCGATCATGCGTGTTGCCATTTCAGTTCTCATCGGCCAAGTACCTGTTATGCTGAATCCAGCAAGGATCAAGCTTGATAACATAGTTTCCCATCCTGTCGATGCAGTAGTATAGCTTCGTTTAATAGAATCAATATCTAATGTTTGAATAGATTCTTCGAATTCTTCAATAAGGAGATCATTATCCTCTTGCATTTGCTTGTAACCGTAAACAACTGTGAGTGGATAATCAAATGTATGAAATTTGTGAATGCAAGAAAATGCTCCTGTTATTCCATTCTCAAAGAACATTTGTGCATCACGTTTATTGCCGTTATGTCTATAAGGGCTCGCAATAAGTTCTTGTGTCTTTGGTGTAAGAGACGTTGATAATAGATTATAATATAATCCTTTTAATGATCGACGAACCCATACATAAAAGAAATCTGATAGGTCGGCGTAGCCTATGTTGTCATAGTAAGGTGGGTCTGAAGATACTACGCAATAATTAGCATTCGATGTATTATTTAATTTAAGGCAACCGGATATTTGGCTGCTTTTTAAGCTATCTTTTATGAAATCAGGTGTATTTGAATTACTCTGATTAACAATGCCAATAATAGTCGAAAATAATTCATTTAAAACTAAACAGACCCAATCAATATTTTTGTTCCAATTTCCTGAAGAATCGCTGAATGTATTTCCTTCAGCAAAATCCCAGGTCATAGGAATGGCCTGTCTTGCAAACGTACTTCTTAATGCTTCCATCTTTGGACTGCTATCCCAAGTACAAATAGTTGAGCATCGATCCAATGCCTTTTCGATTACAAATGCCAAATACGTCGCCACGGCGTCGGCGTAAGCGACGGGACCGAGCCCTCCCTCTTCGAGTGGCCGATCATCGACGGTTTTCGTTTGAGGTTCAGCAGATTCCTGTGCGGATAAATGGATTTGGGGATTAGAAGTTAGTGCATTCTTGGCGTCGGCCAAAACCTTCTCTCGCGCTTCTCCCACCAAATCGCTGAAAGTCGTCAATACGACCAATTGGCGTGGAGTGAAGAGTTTGTAATGCTTGTTCATTCCGTATAGCATGACTCGGAATCCCAAAGCTTGATTAGGTAAATCGGTATCAGGATAATCAATTGGATTTGCAGAATTGGCAATTTTAATATGTTCGTCTTGAGGATTAATGTATAACCTAGTGTTATTTCCTTCAACTACAATCGCCATCATACGAGATTTCATCCGATTCGATTTTCCTTCTTCTCGAATGTAATCGAATGAGATAGGCGTTTCAGTTAGAATACATTTTGCGCCTTTTCTCACGACAGTTCCTTGATTCGGATTGAACTCCGAGGGTGGATTCCCGCAAACAACTTCGAATTGATAATCGAATTTGTCTGATTTAATCTTTGGGATAATATAGGTCTCTTTCCCTTTTTTTGTCGACAACCAAAAGGATTTAACAAGCGGCACATGCGCTCCACCGCAAGCCGGGTTTGGGCTCGCCACCGTCCTCGCCCATAACCACGCGATGACGGTCAGCTCTTGACCGACGTAATCCTTCAAATCGGGACGATCTTCGGCCATTTCCTCGGTGATCTTCACCTTGGGGTAAAGGTGACCGATTCGCTTTTCGGCTTCGTCGCGCATCCATTTTCCGTAGTAGCGAACGTCTTCGGCTAATCCCTGAGCGCCGCGCCACGCGTTCATGCCCGGCAAAGCGGTCGTCTTGGCCGATTTTCGTGGTTTCTTGGTTCGACGAGGCGCCGAATCGAGATCGATCGGAAGCTCGGAATCCGATTGATTTGAGAAATTGTCGCCTACATGAGAATGTGTCGGTTGTTGCGAGATTCTCGATTCGGGATTGACCGGAGGCATTCCGGCGAATTTGGGAGGGATTTCGATCAGAGCTTTGGTGATCAGGACCGCGACGGGATTGAGGTCCGATGCGTGGGCACGCAAACCCAATCGTTGCGCCTCGAGCGGAATCGATCCTCCACCGCAGAATGGATCGAGTACGGGGGGAGCGTGTTCGGCGAGGAAGGCGTTAACGGCTTCGGCGTCGGCGGTTCGCGTGAGGAAATCGTTGAAGATCACGCTTTTCGGTTCGGTTTCGCCCGAGTCGTTCGCCTTGGTGTGGCCGAACGCGGCCTTCCAGACCGGTTCCTTGATTGTATAAACATAGCGATCGCTTTTTTTCCATTCGCCGAGTTCGATTTTACGAGAGGCGACGCACCTCGCGATCTCGGCTCGAGCTTTATTGATCACGACGGGATTATTCGAGTTTTCCCAGAGGACGAGTTCTTCGATGATCTGATGGAGTCGATTGCGTTCGGTTCCGATCCAATGTTCGCGGGTTTCGCCCGAGAGTTTATTGGCTTCGGGATCGTCGCTTGGGTCGTCGACGAGCGATGCGAACAGGACGGCTCTGCAAGCCGCGAGGGGGCGTCTGGCCCACCACAAATGGAGCGTGCTGGGGTGTCCGTGTCGGATCGATTTCTCGCGTGCCGAGGCGATATTGATCGCCTTGAGCGGTAGGGAAACCTCGATGAGTTTTTTCCGATACGGAGGAGCCATTGGGGAAGATCAGTCCGAGTTCATGGAACCGAGTGGGGGCTTCGCACGCTTTGGGATCGGTATCACCTTGGGCGCGGTTTTGTGGGCCGAGGTTCGAACCGATGCGATAGTATGGATTGAGAACGAGGAGCAATGCAAGATGGGACAAGGCGGCGAATTCGATTTTCGTCGGAATCCGCCTCTTCGCGATGAGCGATTTTATCCGATCGCGGCGAGAGATTTTCCTAGCTCGCGATATTGGGAGTTCGGATTTGCCGGCCCGCCGCATGGCGACCAGATGAATGATTGTCGACGGATTCGAACGTCTCGGCGAGATCGATCGGATCGTATTGATTCGAGTTTATTTCGTCACGAAATCCAGAGTTTTGAGCAATCGCTCGAATTCCTCGATGGTCGCGCGTTGGGAGGCGAGATCTTGATCCGTCATGTGAGTATCGCTTTCGACCAAGTTTCGCTCAGAGATATCGGCGTACCGTATCACCGATTCAATCATCTTATCAAATTCTCTTGCCAACCAGTCGTTGAGTCCACGAACTTTGTCGATGAGGGCGTCTCGAGCGTCGTTAAACATCACCACGGCGATTCGATTCGAATGTTCTGAGAGGATTTTGATGATTCGCTTCTTCATCCCAGATCCGGATTCCCAGGATGCTTCTTGGAACGCGGACTGCATATTGGCATGGACTTGATGGTTGATGGAATCATGGAGCGTCCGTTGCGATTCCTGGATCTTCTTATCCATGCTTCTCTTGGTTTGATCCAGAATCTCGTTAAGAACCGGCTCCATGCTTTTAATGAAATCTATATAACTTGTACGGGTTCTTTGGGAATCGATAGCCGCGGCGGACACCGAATTGATCAGACGATCTCGATACTTGTCCGCATTTCCAAGCAGGTGATTGGTCGATTTCTCCAGTTTCTGCGCTAAACTTTCGCTGAAGTGTTCTTCCCAGGCGATCGCGATGCCATCGAGGATCGGCTTGGTGAGATCTGCCGTGAGGTTGTATTTATAGATTGATACGTTATACCGTCCTCCGCGTCTGCTAATGGCTTTGAGAGTCGACCAATGCAAATTATTCCATTTCGATACCGTTTGATTCAGTTCATTTTTCCCTCGTTCTACCGACCAATTGAGTTTTTCCGTGAGAACCGATCGGCACGCTTCCAGATCCTGGACCAATTTCTCACGAATGCTATCAAGGTCTTGATGGAGAAAGGTCCGAGCGGATTTGACGGCCGCCCTCATTTCCTCTCGGTGAAGATGAGATGTTTCGTAATGCGTACCGATCATCTCCTTTTGAATCTTGACTTCCTGATTGAACTCATCGAACAAGGTTTGGAGCCGACGAGAAAGATTTTCGTGAAGCGCGGACGCTCCGTTTCCGGAGGATATCAGTTTCAGATGTTCGATCAGGCTTGGAATCTCGGTTTGGGAAATGTCGTCAAACACGGCCGAATTCGTTTTTGCAAGACCTTTGTCTTTGAGTCGGAGAAACTCACGAGATGAAACTGTGAATGTATGCGATCTCTTGAGTTTCCTCGCCAGTTTTTGGCCTTTTTCGCTATCTTGGGAAACATCACCAAATCGTAAAGCATGTGATTGAAGTTGATTGAAGACTTCTTTTCTGACGGCCTGATTGCGAGAATAAACGGCTTCCATGATTGTCGCATCCTGATCCAGATCGAACTCATGAATCGCTTCTTCAAGATCAAGGTTATCCGATGAAGTTCCGATGAATGATAGCGAATCGGCTCGACCATCCATGATGATTCGTCGCAGAAAGTCGTCCGACTTCATCAAATCGCACAAACTCTTGGTGAGAGTCCGGTTCATATTAAAAACTATCCAAATATAATTGCAATTCTTTAGATGGTTTTTGGTCAACTCTTCTCGCGCTTTGTTGGTATCGTTGATTCCGGGCAAATCGATGATCTTGGCGCCGTCGCGTAAGGATTCGAATGGTCCGCGAATGACTACGGATTTAACGATCGGATAAAAAAGTTTTTTTGAATCGATGAAGCGTTCGATTTGCGATCTGAATTGATTGATATCATCGCTCTGAATTTCGTATGAGCCGGATTCCAAGGCTCGATGGATTTCCTCTGGTTCGACCAAATTCTTCCAGTCAAAATCATTCTTGCAGATATCTTCCTCAGGTTTGTAGACCGCCCAAAGTTTTTCGAGAGACGACTTTGTATCATGAGCATTTTCTGCGCGATGTGAATCTTCTTCGTCGTGGTTTTGATTATCGTCGAGATCGTCTAGGATCTGCTTGACCTCTTCCATCCATGTTTCGCGAGGAACGAATTCGATTCGCGCATTGTAAGGTCCTTCCTCGTACGAAATTTCACAGATCGACGCGGTGCAAGCGCGCATTGTGCTGACAGGCAAGATCTTAACGCCGATGAGAGCGTTGACAAGCGTACTTTTTCCGGCGCCTGAATCCCCGACGAGCGATATCGAAACCTCGGGTCCACGATTCGCTTGTTCAAGAATCTCACTGAAACGTCGATCCCAATCATTCCATCGTTCGATAAGTCTTTCATTTTCGCTGTTGGAAATGAATGACTTCAAATTATGATACGAATTCTCGGTTCGACGAATCAGCTCTCTGATTCGTTCCATCGGCTGATCTTCCAACGACTTTAATAATTCTTGATTCAACGGCTTTCTGCGGTCGACTCCGGAGTAAAAGGTTTGTGGCGGCATAATTGTCATATAATAACCCTTTTTTCAATCAAGAGTCTGTATACCTTGTTCAAGGTATTCGTGAATGCGGAGAACTTGCCGACGGCTTTCCTCGTCGAGCCCCAGGTCCCGAGTCGTGTTGGTATAAAGGAGAACGATGAAATCACATTCCGGTTGATCCGTATCGAAAAATGACGTAGTTTCCGGCCTTTTCGCCGTCGTCTTCCTGGTGAATCACGACTCAGTCGGACATTCGGACGGAATTCGAGACTGATAGCCTTGATTCACAGATCTCAGGATCGTCTTCCGCTTGAAGTGTAGTTCGCGAATTATAAGATGTCTCGGATTTTTCATTTTCCGGTTGGAATGTGTCTGTGCGTCTGAAATCATGCTATCCGATCTGCTTGAAGAATCCGTCTGAGATTCGATCACGAATCGGCTTGGTATGTTCTTGAGGCTTCGCCGAGTCTGGAATTTATGATTCGTCGCGTAAGAATGAACAAGATGCTCAATGTGACCGAAATCAATGAGCACGATTTTTAGCTTCAAATAATTTCCGATACGAAATCCGATCCTCATCGAGCGCCTTTTTCAGCGTGGACCAGGTTTTCTCGTCGTACCCCGATTCGTCGGCGAGCCAACGATTGATAAGTTCGATCGCGGCGGCTGGATCATATACGTGATGCGCTTTTTCGCTATTTCCGTTACCTAGCGAGGGTTTATGATCTTGATGATTCAGAGAATCATTCACCTTGTTCATCGCGGCGACACTCCTTTCTTGAGGATCTCGTTGATCTCATAGTTCACGCTCGTCGCGGCGAAATCGGGCTCGCGCTCAAACGGCCTACGCACGTAGCGAAGATCGACCGATTCGCCGTCGATCAGGGCGATCGCCAGGATGAAATCATCGGGCTTGTTCAGGCCTGTCAGGATTTCATTCTTGGTAACGGTTATCGTTTTAGCGCCCGCGACCCTCCCTTTCACCTCGATAAAACGCAACTTACCCGATTCAGGTAGCGAAGATTCGATATCGTAGCCGCGATTTTCGGCGCTCACGTCGAGAGGAAGGAATCCGAGTTCACGCTCGGCGCGGAGCACCGCATCCATCGCGATGCGCTCGATTCTTTCGGTTTCTTGCGCGTTGATCGGAGGTTCCTGTATCGGGGCGCCTTGAAGTTTGGCCAGTAGCCCCGCGGGGACGATCATCGCTCCGCCGACGACGACGGGAGGAAGCGGCGAGATTTTGCGCTCTTGTTCAAGCTCGGCGATTCGACGATTCAATCGCCCCAGTAGTTCATCGGCGCGACTCCGCGCGCGATCCGAATTCATCTTGGCGTTTTGCCTGCCGGCTCGCTCTTGCTCTTTAAGTTCCAGTGCGCGGTGATCCCAATGGTTGATTTCTTTCGTCAATCGTTCGCGCACCGCCGCGGTCGTTCGATCGATCAGCTCGAATTTGCGCGCACGTATCTCGTCGATATGTCTTGGAACGAGATGGATCGCGGCGTATTCCAGAGCGCGCGTTTCCAGATCGACACGCGTCCAATCCGGGGCGTTTGATCGCTCGATGATTTCGGATTCGCCTTGTTTTAGCGGGCGATAATCGAGGTATGGCGCCGCCCCGGCGTCGATACATCGACCGTCTCCATGAACTTCCACGAATTGCATTCGTTTCGAGACGATTCGGCGTTCACCCGAGCGATCGACGCGGCCGTCTTGAATCGCATGTTCAAGATATAATAACACTCGAATATTATCGCCTTGATCGTTCTCGTCGACGAGCACGGCGCCCTGTTTGAGCAGATCGCGGTTACGTTCGACGATCAGGTCGAGAGTCGCGGCGAGGAGGGGGTGACCGGGATGCACGAACGCGGCGACCGGTTTTCCTGGAACGTTGATTAAACTTTTATCGAATGCGATCCGTTCATATCGCATCAAGACCGATTCGCCTCGGCCGATCGCTCGGTCGCGATTGCGGATATCGGCGGGTACGTGCTTGATCTCATATCGATTTGGTTCACGTGCATGAACGATTCCGCCGAGCAGGCGGAACGCCTCGAGGAAGAACGACGCGATGAAATGAGGCTGAAGTCGCCGCGCGTCGGCGCGTTCCATGTCGGCGCGAATTTCGCGGATCTTGGCGACGTCCATCGAGTCGTGTGTGAGCGCGCGGTTTTCGATCAGTTCGCGGAGTTTCGCCTGATCGAGAGCAGAATCGACGACCTTGAAGAGCTTGGCTTTCACGTCGGGACGGTCGCCGTAGCGCACGGCTTCAAGGAGAAGTTCGCGGAGCGGGCGATCGTTGAAGGTCAGTTGACCGAGGACGTCGAAAACCTCTCCGCCGAGAGCCTTGCGCACCTCGTCGAGTTTTTCGAGGAGTCGATTGTAAACGTCTCCCTCGCGGGTTTCGGCGGCGACGAGATTCCACAAATGGCAGACCTCGGTCTGGCCGATGCGGTGAATGCGGCCGAAGCGTTGTTCGAGGCGATTCGGGTTCCACGGGAGGTCGTAATTGACCATCAAATGCGCGCGCTGAAGGTTAATTCCCTCGCCCGCGGCGTCGGTCGCGACAAGGATTTCGACGGTTTTATCGTGTGTGAACGATTCCTGAGCCTTGCGACGATCCTCGCGGCCGATTCCTCCGTGAATCGCCACGACGGCCTCGGCACGACCGACGAGGGTACGAATTCGATCGCATAAGTAATTGAGCGTATCGCGGTGTTCGGTGAAGATCACGAGTTTACGTCGATGACCTTCGGCGTCAAACATATCGGAATGATTTTGCAATAGCTGGGAAAGCTCGTCCCATTTGCGATCGGTCGCGGATTGACGCACTTTGTAAGCGAGGGATTCGAGTTCTTTGAGGGTGTCGATCTCGGCTTGCAACTCGGCGATCGTGCGAGCGGCCGACGCGAGGTCGACGACCTGTTCCTCGATGTCTTCGATTTCTCCTTCGGGAGCGTCGTCGAGATCGTCGAGCGAGTCGGCGTCGAGATCGGGCAATTCGCTCGCTTGTTGAAGTCGCGTATCGGTCCCTCGTTTTACGATTCGTTCCTCGCGAAGTCGTTTTTCAAGCCGTTCGCGACGACGTTTAATCGATTGGTATATCGCTTCGGGTGAAGATGCGAGTCTGCGTTGAAGGATAGTGAGGGCGAAACCGACGGTTCCTTTGCGGCCGCTTTCGAGCGAATCGGAGCGATTGAACTCGTCGCGAACGTAATCGGTCGTTCGCGCGTAGAGATCGGCCTCGGCGTCGGAGAGGGTGTAATTGACGGTGTAGGCTCTTCGTTCGGGGAACAAAGGAGTTCCGTCGAACTTGAGAAGATGTTCTTTCACAAGGCGACGCATCATGTCTGAAGGATCACAAACGTGAACGCCTTCGCGGAATCGACCTTCGAATCGATCGCCGTCGAGGAGCGCGAGGAAGAGCTGGAAATCGGCCTCTTTTCCGTTGTGAGGCGTGGCGGTGAGGAGGAGGAAATGACGCGTGATCGACGAGAGCGTTTGGCCGAGTTGATAACGTTTGGTGTATTTAATTTCACCTCCAAAAAATGTCGCGCTTAATTTATGAGCCTCGTCGCAGACGATCAGGTCCCAATCGGTTCGTTTCAGCTTGGCCTGGGAGTCTTCGTCGCGGCTCAGTTTATCGAGCCTGCAAATCGCCAGCGGCGTTTCGCCGAACCAGTCGCCCGATCGCGCCGATTCGACGGCGTCTTTCGTCATCAATTGAAAATGCAAATGGAATCGGCGATCGAGTTCATCTTGCCATTGTTCGACGAGATTGCCCGGGCAAACGATTAAGCAGCGGTCGAGATCGCCGCGTGCGATAAGTTCTTTGATCAGCAGACCCGTCATGATCGTCTTGCCGGCGCCGGGATCGTCGGCGAGCAAGAATCGAAGCGGCTGACGTGTAAGCATTTCATTATAAACCGCTGTTATTTGATGCGGCAACGGGTCGACGAGCGAAGTGTGGACGGCGAGGAGGGGATCGAATAGATGCGCCAGGCCGATGCGTCGAGCCTCTGAGAGCAATCGAAATCGCGAGCCTTCGCCGTCGAAACTCCACGGTCGTCCCGCTTGTACCACATCGAGCGTCGGCTCGCGGTCGCGGTAAATGAGTTCGGCGCCCAGTTTACCCTCCGAGTCTTTGTACGTGACGTTGATCGCGTTCGAGCCGATCCATTGGACGTCGATGATCGTAACGGATCGACCGGGGAGAATCCCCTGAATCGCAACCCCGCGGGTGATTTGCTCGAGTGTGGCCATGAATCGGATTTTAACGTGCTTGCACGGCGTCACGCCACGACCATGCGGCCGAGTCGGGGAAGTTCGCAAGATCGCGTTGATTAATATCGACAAGCGGCGATCCGCCGTTTCAATTTTCATAAATGATGAGATCAGAATAACACCAATTTAGTGTCTCACCAGGATTCCTTTCCGGCGCCGAATTTGCCCTTCAATACCGAGAGGCTCGTCGAAAACGAGTTCTTCGAACCGTCGTGGTGCGAGCGAGGCGTTCGCACGCTTCTTTCGTCATGATCGGGGCGCCGCTCCGCACAGACAATTGAAACGCCAATGCATCTAGGAGTGACTTCAATATGTTCACGCACCGCAAAAAACCGCTTTTTCCCGTCAAAGTGGGGGAAGTCGATCCCAAATTCGCGCAGAAACTGCTCGAACAGTTCGGGGGTCGATCGGGCGAATTCACCGCGATGACCGAGTACTTCGTGCAGAGTTTCGCGTGCTCGCACAAGGGAATTCGCGATATGCTCCTTGATATCGCAACCGAGGAATTGTGTCATCTCGAGATGGTCGGACTGATGGTGGAGCAACTGCTCCGCGGCGCCGAACGCGAGGCCGCGTATGAGGATACGCTCTTCTCGATGATGGGCCAGGGACCGCAATTCGCCGATTCCATGGGGAACGCCTGGACGAGCGATTGGATCCGGTCGTCGGGCGATCTCGTCGCCGACCTCAGACACAACATCTCGGCCGAAGCCGGCGCCAAAATGGCCTACGATCGCCTGATCCACATGACCGACGATCCAGGCTGCAAGGAAACGCTCACCTACCTGATGACGCGTGAAATCTCACACCAACGGATGTTCACAAGCGCACTCCAAAGCCTTGATCAGAAGATGGAGGGAACGCTCGAACCCAAAACGGATTTGCACACGTATTACAACCTTTCGCGCGACGGAGGGAACGGCGACGGGATCGGCTCGGACGAGCGAGGCCCCTGGAACGCCGACGGCGAGTGGCTTTTCGTCGATCGACCCGAGGATAAACTTTCGGCCAAGGTCGAAGGACCGAAACCGTAAAAGCCGGCTCAAATCGCGACCGTTCGATCCCGGCCGAACGGCCGACAAACGACGCTCGTTCGCGGCCATGAAAGCGTCGTCCGCCCAAACGGGCGACGCTTCATCCGGTCGTTCGTCGAGTCGTTATATATAATATCTATTCATTTGTGATAATTACGAGGAAATGTCAGAATCTTATTGACAACAACGCTCCGCAGAATTATGATCTGTTAATTTATAAGATATCGACAACTAATCAACTGATGGTTTTCTTGTCGCTTGAGGCGCGTTGTACGACGAGTCTGTTGAGGCTGTTTTGGAGCGAGTCGCGGTGGGTTTTCTCTTCGTCCAAAATCGCCTCGATTTCTCGACCGCCGGCGAGATCGCCCGGCGTCTGGAAGGCGTGCGCCAGGCCGTCAGCCATTGTATCCAACGCGCCTTCGCGGTCAGATCGGACCAAACCTGGTCGTGCGGGCCCGAGCCGAACTCGCCGACTTGAACCTTGAGCTTTTGGGCCCTCCCGCGGAGCGCAATTGTTCGAGGATCGAGGGTTGTGAAACGACCTCGACTTTGGGAATGGCGTCGGTATCGGCGACGCGGATCGACGGTTTTTTCTCTCCCTCGGTTTTCGGATCGTCGACCTCCCTGGGCTTCGCCTGCATTTTGGCTTTGATTTCGTCGGCGAACGATTTCAGCCGCACCGCGGCGTTATCTCCGGCGGGTTTGAGAATGCGGGTCAGTTTTGTTTCAATGTTCTCTTGATAATCGGGCAAGCGTTTCACGAGCGAGGCGAGTTCGGCGCCGACGAGATAGCCGACTCCGCCGAGCGCTCCCAGAGTGATGAGGACGGTGAGGATGACGGCGAGTGCGCGCGGGAATCGCGCGCGTTCCAAAAGTCCAACGACCGGCGCCAGGGCGAAGCTAAGTAAGATCGAGACGATCAGCGTTTTGAGCACGGGTCCGGTAAAATACATGAAGGCGATGACCGCGAAGATGAGGATCGTCAGTTGGAACGGATCGGGAGATCGGTTTGTTTCTTTATGCTCCGTCATGGATGCTCCTTACACGGATAAGACGAACGACGCGTCGGCGTGAAATCGAGTCGAAAGCCGAAAATCGCGTTTTCCGGCGAGTCTTACGGTTTTCGATTCGAGTCGGGGTCGACGCGCATCCGTCTCGCGGCGACCCGTTGATTCATTCGATTCGTAATGACTAAGCACTTGATTGGGATAATGGATTGTGTTTGGCGCTCAAGTGAATTGATTGTGAAATAGCGGAGCTAAACGTCTTCTTTTGTGAGCGGCGAATCGCCCGAGGCGGCGTGAGCTTCGTGCTTCCATTTGATCGTGCTCAGGTGTTTCTCGATCGCCTCGCGCGTCTCGCCGGTTTTCCGTTGGATGAGGCCGACGAATTGATCGTATTTGCCGTCGACGACTCGAAATTCGTCGTCGGTGATCTCGCCCCATTTTTCCTTAACCTTGCCCCGAAGCTCTTGCCATCGTCCTTTCAAAACATCGGCGTTAAACATGATTCGCTCCTTGATGAGAGTGTGACCGTCAAAAGGATTCTTTGAGCCGCGAATACCACATGAATGACAACGCACTCCACGTGCCAAACATCGACAATCGGTGTGAATTTAAAGCGGCTTTGATCGATCCGCGTCATTTTTTATCTATAAGGGTGCATCGTTTTTGATCATCGCGGGGATCGGCCGAGAGATTGGCACAAGTCTTGCATGAAATATTTTGAAGACGCTTTGTGTCGGCGTGTGTTGATCAAACGTTCTATAGCGCTTTCGGGGACCGACGGGATCGGTCGACCGAACCGCGCAAGATTTGACAGTGGTAAGGTATCTTTCGTGTTCGCTCCCGCTCACCGGGGTTATGAGTCGAGACAATCATGATGTCGAACGTATCAAACGATCCCGAGATTGATGAAATTCGCAAGCGAATGAGCGTGATACGTCGCGAGATGCACGTCGATTTTCAGACCGCGGTGCAATCGGCCGAGCGTCTATTTGATTGGAAGGGATATGTGACGCGATTTCCATGGGTTGCGCTCGCTCTCGCCGCGGGGGTCGGTTTTATCGTCGCCCCCGCGCGTCGTCGGACGAAGGTCATAAAAGGCGTTTCCGCGACCGCCTCGGTTTCGCCTTCACGAATTCCCGAGGAGAACCCGGATTCGCCGCGGTCGGAAGCGGCGAAGTCGCGTTCGACGGGTGAAATGATCGGGCTCGCGTTCGGGATTTTGGGTCCGATCGTCGTTCGCGTGGCTCAAAGTTACACCATTTCCGCGATCGAGAATTGGCTCAATTCGAATACTCAAATGAATTCCGGTCGGGGGGTGAAACCTCGGCCAAATCCGGAGAATTTCGATGATGCGTCGCGTACCGATCAACCGCGTTGGGACCGTACCTCCGGACGGATTTAAGTCGTCGCATCGAATCTCGACGGCGGGGAGGGAATCCGAATGGTTGGACTGGAGTCGGAACCGAATCTCGAAAGTCGACGAAATCGTTCGTGATCAAACCCGGCGTCACCCGTTACCGATGTTGGGGGGCGCGCTGATTTTGGGAGTCGCACTCGGATGGTTGATCAAAAAACGATGAATGGAGCGGCGAACAAGGCCGAGGAGCCGTCGGGATCGGTGAGCGAAAGTCTCGCCGATTTTGTCGACAACCTCGCCGAGTTGGGGGAGCTTCAGCTTCGGCTGTTGCGGCAAGACGCGCGTACGAGTTTTCATAAAGCGAGGCTTGCGATCCTCCTTTTCGGGCTCGGCTTTTGCGCGATTTTCGCGGGAATTTCGCTCGCTCTCTTCGGATTGGTTGAAATGCTCGCGGCGCACGCAGTGATGAGTCGTCCCGCGGCCTTTTTGGCGGTCGGATTCGGCGCCCTGGTTTTCGGATCTCTCGCGTTCCAGTATTCGTCGGGTCGAATCGCGTCGTCGGGTGAGGGATTTCGTCGCTCGAACGAAGAATTGATCCGCAATCTCGCGTGGGTGAGAACGGTTTTGACACAAAGCGGCCGATCGCGGAAGCGGCGCGCGTAACTCGGCGTCGTTTGTGGATCGGCATAAGCTTTGCACTCGATTTTTAACAAGGTAAGACGGTTTTATGCAATCGTTTGAGAATCTTTTAGAAAAAGGAGACGAAACGATGACTCAAGCTTTCGCCGACGACGCACGCGCGCTTCACCCCGACCGAGTCTCTCCGACCGGATCGCCCCCCACGGGCCGCGATCATACTTACGGCGACGACCTGGTCGGCAAGATCGAGGATTTCGCCCGCGAGCACCCGCTATCGTTCGGGCTTTACGCGCTCGGCGTCGGTTTCGTATTGGGCTGGAAACTCAAGCCCTGGTGAAGGACTTAAGAGCATGCGTTGATAATTATATCGACGCAATACTTGATCTAGACTTTATGATATAAGAATCGCCCTGTCGATTCGTCGCGGCGGATCGACACGGCGTTGTTTATTGAAGCGGTATTTTATGAAAGAACGATTGTATTAAATGAAACCGGCGATGATTTGAGATCTCTAGTCGATCGGCGCCGCGCCTTACGCCGCGCGACCCGTCGGATGAATCGCGCGGCGTGTTTGGGAAGGCCTTTTAGAGGGACTTCTTGGCGGATCGACGGTTTCCGATCATCGCGATCGAAGCGACAATCCGACGAGCAATCCCGCGACGAGGCCGACGCCGAGGGCGACGACCATCGATTCGGTGGGGTTGCGTCTGACCACCTCGCGCGAGTCTTCATAGCGTTCACGCGCGTGCTCGGCGAGCCGGCCGTAATTATCGTGTAAACGTTCCTTCGCCTGGCCGACGTATTCGCCCGCGGTTTCCGCCGCATGAGAAATCATGTTCGCTCCTTTTGAAGTAATATCGTTGAGGAAAGACTCGACCGCGTCGCGACTCTCGCCGGTTTTTTGTTGGATTCCGCCCACGAGTCGATCGACGTCTCCTCCATGAATTTGAAGGTCTTCATCGCTCAACTCGTTCCACTTCTCTTTCACTCGACCTTTCACCTGGTTCCATCGCCCAAGCAATACTTGCTTATTAACCGACATCTTAATCTCCTCATGTATAGTCGCCGGCCCGCGGCGACGACGTCCGGTTCATTGAAACGACGTGCGTCGCGGGAACGTCCGATCGCGGCGCCCATGAAGGTTCGCGAGCCGAGTTCGACCCCCGACCTTGCTTGGACGTGCTATCGATAGGCGATTTACTCTTTGGGAGGAACCGACTGGCCCGCGCTGTTCGCCGGAGGATTCGATCCCGTCGAATTGATCTTCTGGGTCGTCTCGGTGGTCGTCGTTCCGGTCGGCGAGGTGACGGTCTCTTTTTTCTCGACTTTCGCTTCTTCACCGCATCCCGCGAACCCCGTCATAAAACAGAACGAGGCTGCGAGGACGGCGACGATCGACTTTTGACTTCTCATGATGCTCTCCTTGTCGTGAGTGTGTACGACGCGGGCTCGACTCTCCGTGGAGTCGAGCCGAGCGTTAGTGATTCGGAAAACTAAAACGCAAGCCGCGTGCCGAAGCCGAGCAATTTCGCCGAATCGACGGCGATTCGCCAAAACGCTCGGTTGAGCAATCACTCATATCGATTTATTGAATAAATTCAAGCGACATGACGTATGTATATTGTGAAGAAACGTAATTATTCTTAATAGACATGCGAACCTGACGCGGCTACGCCTCGCTTAGAGTCTTTGTCTGTATCTTCTTCGCGCCGGGCGCGCATCTGTTGAGCTAACGGAAGTAGAGATTATATTAACCCGACGCGCTAGCGAGGGTCCGATCAAATGATCAATCGAAAGTTTTCACGATATTATCAGAAGACCCTCGCTCGCGCGTCGGGTTGGTATGATTGCGGCGCCGCCGCGTTAGGAATTGAAGAGAGATTGAAAGAAAAACCGTCGCTTCTCGCCCGGTGATTCTGTTCTTCGCGGTTTTGGCGGGGCGGGTCGGGGAGGAAGATCGGCCGGCTTTCGCCGCGACGCTTCGAGTTCGGTCGCGTGAGACTGAATTCGATCAGGGACCGAGGTGCGAGCGAGAATCGGGCGAATCGAGCCGTCGCGTTTGATATTCGACGCGACGACGAGTCGAAAGGTATCGTCGTCTCGATCGAAAAAATCGCGTCCGGGGATGGAACCCGATTGAAATCGCGCCGCGATCGGCGTATAAAGAGATGGAGTTGAAGAACCCGACGACCATTCGCCGTTTCCCCCCAAACCTTTATCCTACCCGACAAACTGTAACGGTTGAAAAATCGGGAACGGGTGTGACGGCGAAATCGTGATCAGCGAATTTGTGACGGCACTTCGACGCCTCGACGTGTCGCATCGGGAGACGAGCACTCCTCTTCGATCGATCCCAAGCTAAACCGATGTCTCTCGCAAAGAGATCGATCTTTTGAATGGGCCAATCGAGCCGCTCGAAGGCTCACACGTATGTTTGGTATTTCGGTCATTCGTTTTGAAAGTGTTTGACGACGACCGCAATCTTCGATCGACGCGTGATCGATCAAGTCGCTTTAGAATCGTGACGTCTCCCACCGAACCCGTCGAACCCCTATCCTTGAACGACTCAGCGAATCACCATGCCGCCCGATCCCGAACAAATCGACACTGAGAGGCGCGATCGACCGCGTTGGATCCACGGTCGAATCCCCGTCGTCGGCTTGGTGGGGGGAATCGGCGCGGGGAAAAGCCGCGTGGCGGCCGAATTCGCGCGTCGGGGCTTTTGCGTCGTCGAAGCCGATCGCATCGGTCACGCAGTGTTGCGCGACCCCGAGATCGCTCGCCGAGTGATCGCGGCGTTCGGCGATCGGATCGTCGCTTCTCCGGTCGCGGGGAACGGATCAAGCAACGGCTTAAAGAAGGCTTCGAGCTCGAACGGGTCGGCGACGAACGAGACCGACTCGTCAGGGTACGCCCCGAACCGAGCGTCCTCGAAAGACTCGCGTCGATTCGACTCGAACTCGAACTCGATCGAGATTGATCGTCGCGCTTTGGGGCGAATCGTTTTCGCCGATCCCGCCGAGCTGCGTCGTTTGGAGGCGATCGTTCACCCGCCGATGCGCTCCGAGTTCGAGCGATTGATCCGCTCCGCGGTCGCAGATCAAACCGTCGTCGGAGTCGTCATCGACGCGGCGATTCTCTTCGAGGCGCAATGGAACGACCTATGCGATTATGTGGTATTCGTCGATTCGTCGCGCCCCGTTCGGCTCGCTCGTCTCGCCGTAGCTCGGGGTTACGGCGAAGCCGATCTGGCGGCTCGCGAGGCGACACAAACGCCGCTTGAAAGCAAACTCAGCCGCGCCGATTTCGTCGTCGAAAACGACGGATCCGAGGCCGATCTCGCCGCCCGAGTCGATCGCGTGATCGCCGAGATTGGATCGCGAAGCGAAGCCGCCGGACGGGGCGATTTCGACCTCGTTTCACCGTCAATCGACGTTCCTATTTCCAATGGATAAGAGCATGATATTATCACTCTTTATATCGATAATTCATGATGCAAGATCGCACTCCGAGGCGTCGGGCTCGGTTCATGGGTCGGCGCGGCGCCGGGGAAAGAGTCGTTTGATTTTTGATGTTTCGGTTCGCCGTGGTCGATCGTCTCGTTATTCCGATGTGAGCGGACACGGCCGGAGTTGAATGATCGTTGTTGTATTTCGTTGTGATCACTGATTGCTAGTCGCGGCCCAGGAGTTTGGAGCCATCATGCCTAACGAGACACGTCCACGCCGGGAATCGACCGGTACCCGAACACGCAAGTCGAGCGCGTCGACCGCCGCTCCGATCGTCGAGGAGTCCGCTTCGCGGGTTGAGAACCTTGGCGAGAGTTCCGCGGAGACGCCCCCCGTCGTTCCTCCGGTCGAAGCGGCGCCGGTCGAGGTCGAGGCGCCGGTCGAGCCGCCGCGCGAGGTGGTCGAACGGCCGGTTTCGGCGTATCGCGCGGTTCGAGAAACGACGTCTCGAACGCGCGAGCCCGGTCCTTTGGCGCGGCCTGGGGAACGCGACGCCGCGAGTTCGATTCGCGAACGGCTCGCGGCGCGCGACCGCGATCGCGACGAGTCTTCGACGCGGACGACGTTCCCGTCGGCGACCCGGTCGGCCGCGGATCGCGACGCGCCGGTTTCGGGGTCGGGGTTCGGCATCCGGTCGTCGCGCGAACGCGCCGCGCTCAATTCCCCCGCGGCTCGTGAAACGGGTGAATATGAAAATCGTTTTAATCGAGCGCCGCGTAATTTTCCCCCTCCTCCGCCGCTCGACGACGATTTTCCCGAAGACGATTTCCCCGACGACGACGACGTTTTCGGCGACGCCGAGCTACATGATCGATATGAAGATATCAAGCGCGGTGAGATTTATCTCACCGAATTGCAAAAGCAAACGATGCCGCAGTTGCTCAAGACCGCCAAGACCGAGGGGGTGACCGATTACGTCGGGCTCAAGAAGCAGGATCTGATCTTTAAGATTCTTAAAGAGCGAACCAAGCAAAACGGCCTGATGTTCGGCGAGGGGACGCTCGAGGTTTTGCCCGACGGCTTCGGCTTTTTGCGCAGTCCCGATTATCACTATCTCCCCTGCCCCGACGATATTTACGTGTCGCCGAGCCAGATCCGTCGGTTCGGGCTCAAGACGGGGGCGATCGTCAGCGGCCAGATTCGACCTCCCAAAGAGAACGAACGTTATTTCGCGCTTTTGCGCGTCGAGGCGATCAATCGCGAGGATCCCGAGAAGCTTTCGGAGAAGGTCGGCTTCGACGATCTCACGCCGCTTCATCCCCAGGGGCGGATTCCGCTCGAAACCACGGCTGAAGAAATCAACATGCGAGTGGTCGACATGGTCACTCCGATCGGCAAGGGCCAGCGCGGGCTGATCGTCGCTCCGCCGCGGACGGGCAAAACGGTGTTGCTGCAGAAGATCGCCAACAGCGTGTTGACGAATTTGCCGGACGCCTATGTGATGGTTCTTTTAATCGACGAGCGTCCCGAGGAAGTGACCGAGATGGAGCGGTCGGTGAAGGGGCATAACGCCGAGGTGGTGAGTTCGACGTTCGACGAGCCCGCTTCGCGTCATATTCAAGTGGCCGAGATGATCATTGAAAAGGCCAAGCGGATGGTCGAATACGGCCAAGACGTGGTGATTTTGCTCGATTCGATCACCCGGCTGGCGCGTGCTTACAACACCGAGGCGCCGCATTCGGGCAAGATCCTCACGGGAGGCATCGACGCGTCGGCGTTGCAGAAGCCGAAGCGATTCTTCGGCGCGGCCCGCAAAATCGAAGACGCGGGAAGCCTGACGATCCTCGCGACGGCTCTCGTCGACACCGGGAGCAAGATGGACGAGGTGATCTTCGAGGAGTTCAAGGGAACGGGCAACATGGAGCTGCACCTTGATCGCAGGATGGTTGAAAAACGGATCTGGCCGGCGATCGACGTCAACCGTTCGGGAACGCGACGCGAGGAGTTGTTGATGGACCCCGAGGAACTCCGCAGGGTCTGGATCTTGCGCCGCGTGCTGAACGACATGAACCCCGTCGAGGCGATGGAACTGCTCACCGGGCGGATGCGGAAGACGAAATCGAACGCCGAGTTCCTTGTCAGCATGAACTTGACGTGATAACCTCCGGAAAGAAACCATATAAGGATCCATAAGATATGGCGGTATTTCGGGGAGAGTTGACCGCTCCGGCGGGTCGCTTCGCGATCGTGGCGTCTCGGTTCAATTCGCTTGTAACCGAGGCGCTTTTATCGGGTTGTCGCGATTCGTTCCAGAGCCATGGAGTGACCGAAGACCGAATCGACGTCGCGTGGGCGCCGGGTTCGTTCGAAATCCCGCTCGTCGCGCGCAAGCTCGCCGAAACGGGGCGTTACGCCGCGATCGTATGCCTGGGATGCGTGATCAAAGGAGAAACCGATCATTATGATCATGTCGCGGGACAAGCCGCGGCGGGGGTGATGCAGGCGGGTTTGGCGACGGGAACGCCCGTGATCTTCGGCGTCTTGACGACCGACACGGTCGAGCAGGCGCTCAATCGTTGCGGGCTCAAGGCCGGCAACAAAGGCGCCGAGGCCGCGACGACGGCGATCGAAATGGCCGATCTAATGAATCGCATCGCCGGGGTGAACACATCCTACGGCGCGCGGTTTGCTTGATGAAGGTTCCGTCGCGGGGGCGTCGAAGCGCCCCATTCCGTAGCGTTCGTGCTCGGTCTCCTCGGCCGCGCCGAGCGTTCTGGAACACGCGTAACGAGCTTCTCGTCGAGGTGTTCGAGGAATGTCCGTCACACGCTCACCGATCGTTTTCGTCGTCCCCGGCGATCTCCATTTAACGGAAGCTGGAGAGCCCAATCACAGAACCGCGGAGTGGGCGATCGACGAGATCAACACGCTCATTCGGCCCGATTTCGTCCAGTTCATCGGCGATAACGTGCAGCACGCCTCCGATGCTCAATTTGAGCTCTTTAGAGCGCTTCGATCGCGGCTCGAAGTTCCCTCGCACGTTCTCGTCGGCGATCACGATGTGCACGAAGATCCCGTCGCGGCGGGGTTTTTTCGCCACATCGGTCCGACACACGGTTCGAGCGTCGTCGCGGGGGGACGCTTCATTCGACTCAACAGCCTCGATTATCGACCCGTCGGATTCTCGCCCGAGCAAATCCTTTGGCTCCAGGACGAAATCGACGCCGCGACGCAAAAGAATGAAAAAGTAATTCTATTTCAGCATCATTATCCGTTTAAAGTTTATGAATCTTATTCTGGGCCGGGGGTCGACGCCCGGCGCGAGATCGTTCAGAACTCGGCGATCGAAGCGATCTTCACGGGGCATACGCATTACGGCCAAATCGCCAACGACGGCAAGCACGTTTATATCACGACACGTTCGATCGGAGATCCCGAGGGGGGGCCTCCTGGATATACGATCGCGTATTGGCACGGCGACGATCTCGCGGTCGTTTATCGATCGGCGAGCGAAGCCGGGCCCGCGGTTATGATCGTCCATCCTCGCGCCAAGCCGCTCGCGACCGGTCCCGCTCATATCGTTCAGGGAGACGATCGCGTTCAGGCTCGAATTTGGTCGAACGAGCGAATCACGACGGTTCGGGGTCGAATCGACGGGGGGAAATGGTTTATGCTCGACGACTGCTCCGGGATTGATCGCTTCGGTCCGCTCGCGGGTCGAGAACTCTCGAAAGGCGAACACACCCTCGAGGTCGAGGCGACCGACTCGCGCGGCAGAGTGGGACGCGATGAAATCGGCTTTATGGTCGATCCCACGGGGCGATACACCCCGATTCCGTCGACGACCCCCGTCGTCGTTGCAACCGCTTATTGTTAAACATCACAAACTTTGTGGATATTATGAAGTCGATCGCGAACACCGTCAAAAACAAGGTGATCCCTCAATCGTTTTGGTTTCGCCTTGAACTTCGATGCCGGAAGCTGCAGACGCTCGGTCTCGGGCCCGATCGCGGGCTCGATCTTGACGACCGGTTCGATCTTCCCGCGACCGCCCCGCTCGACGGGATCAAGCCGTGGGCGAAAATTCGATCGGCTTGGAACGATCACGGCCTCGGTTTCTCGATCGAAGTCGAATCGGATTCGCTCGATCGAAAATTGAGCGATCAGTTAAACGTTCGCTCTTTGGCGTTTTGGATCAATACGCGCGACTCGCGCGACGTTCACCGAGCGACTCGTTATTGTCATCTGTTCAGCATCGACGTGAAGCCGAAGGGGGAGAAATCGCTCGACGTTAAATGCGTACGTAAGACAATGAATGTGCCGGTCAATTCGCCCCCTCCTCCGCCTTCGGAACCGATCGATACGGTCGCCTTCCGGTACGCCGAAGGTTATCGAGTCGATGTTTTCCTTCATGCCGATATGATCCCGGGCTTCGACCCGGAAACGAATCGCCGGCTCGGCTTCTGCTATTCGGCTCACGACCCGACTCTGCCCTTTCAAGTTCTCGGCGTCACCAGCGAATTCCCATTCCATCAAGATCCCAGCTTGTGGTCGGTGCTGGAGCTAGTTGATGACTAATGAGTATTGATACGAATATTAGTTATAATTTTAATTTATTTCGACGTACGCGTTCGGGTTCAAGACGATGGATCGAAAATGCTCGCGAATGTAACGGTATTGCGATTATTGACCGAAAAATCGGCTTCGGCCCGTCTCATTGGGAGGTCTCGCTCTTAAATTCGACGGCGAACCTCCTGGTGAGCCGAATTATCATTTGAAATTATCATGAGTATAAAAACGGCCTCGGCCCGCCTCATTGAGCGGCCTCGCTCTCAAATGGGAGGGCGAACCTCCTGGTGAGCCGAATTTTCATTTGAAATTATCATGAGTATAAAATCGGCCTCGTCCCGCCTGATTGGGATGTCTCGCTCTTAAATGGGAGGGCGAACCTCCCGGTGAGCCGAATTTTCATTTGAAATTATCATGAGTATAAAAACGGCCTCGGCCCGCCTCATTGAGCGGCCTCGCTCTCAAATGGGAGGGCGAACCTCCTGGTGAGCCGAATTCTTATGTGTAATATCCTTGAAGGTGAAACGGCCTCGGCGCCTGATTTTACGAAAAGAGGCTCACCGGGAGGTTCGCCTACCCAAATTGAGAATACCGACATCTAGATCTGTAACATCCTGATTTTACGAAAAGAGGCTCACCGGGAGGTTCGCCCTCCCAAATTGAGAATACCGACATCTAGATCTGTAACATCCTGATTTTACGAAAAGAGGCTCACCGGGAGGTTCGCCCTCCCAAATTGAGAATACCGACATCTAGATCTGTAACATCCTGATTTTACGAAAAGAGGCTCACCGGGAGGTTCGCCCTCCCAAATTGAGAATACCGACATCTAGATCTGTAACATGTCGCGCAATTATTATGAAATTGGCGACGAAACGGGTACAATCGACTCCATCGGTCCCCGAGAGCGTTTTCTCTTATCCTCTTAGCGTGATCCGACGCGCGACCGGTATCGCGCCGCGATGGCGCGCGCGGTTCTCAATCCGTCGACCGCCGCGCTCACGATTCCCCCGGCGTATCCCGCGCCTTCCCCGCACGGAAAGAGCCCCTTGACGCCGACGCTCTCGTAAAATTCGTCGCGTACGATTCGAACCGGAGAACTGCCGCGCGATTCGGGACCCGTCAGCGTCGCGTGTGGTAATAAGCGACCCCTTATCTGACCGTCGAGAATCGGCAATCCCCGAGCGAGGCTCCGTAATACGGTTTCGGGAAGGATCGACGCGAGATCGGTCGGAAAAACGCCCCGCGCGTGCGTGCTCGCGATCTTCCCCACGCTCGCTTTTCCGCGCATGAAATCGTCGACGCGTTGAATCGGCGCCTTGTACGACCGCCCCGCGATCTCGTACGCCTTCCGTTCGGCTGCGCGTTGAAACCAGACCCCAGCGAGCGGATGTCCGCTTTTGACGTCGCGGCGATCGATCGTCACCACCACTCCGCTGTTTGCCAGCCCCGAATCGTGGCGGCTTTCGCTTTGGCCGTTCGTGCAATAAAAGCCGGGCTCGCTCACGCTCGCCATCACATAACCGCCGGCGCACATACAAAACGTGAACAGGTCGCGTTCACCCACATGTGCAACAAGTTCGTAATCCGCCGCCCCTAGAATCGGATTGCCCGCCTCGAAGCCGTAACGCGCGCGATCGATTTGTTCTTGCGGCTGTTCGATCCGGGCGCCGAATTGAAACGGCTTGAATTCAAGCGGAACGCCCAGCCGGTGGAGCGTCTCGTACGTGTCGCGGGCGCTGTGACCGATCGCGAAAACGAAAACCTCCGATTCGAACGTTCCCGACGACGTCGAAACCCCTTTCAATGTTCCTTCGTTGATATTAAGATCTTCGACACGACATGAAAAATGGATTTCACCTCCCATCTGTTCGATCTTTTTGCGCAACGTTTTGACGACGAGCGGCAGGCGATTCGAACCGACGTGCGGTCTGTGCTCGTAAACGATCGACGGTTTGGCGTGGCATTCGGCGAGGATCTCGAGGATCCGTTTGACGTCGGGTCCGCCTCCGCGATACGTCAATTTGCCGTCGCTGAACGTCCCCGCGCCCCCTTCGCCGAAGAGATAATTGCTCTCGGGATCGAGAGCCCCTCCCGAATCGAACTTACGGACGTCGGCGACACGATCCTTCACGTCTTTGCCGCGTTCGAGAATGATCGGCCGGAAGCCGCTTTGACACAAGAAATACGCCGCGAACAATCCCGCGGGCCCCGCTCCGACGACGATCGGCGGGCGATCGAGCGGCGTCGGACCCGGATCGGGCCATTCGAAGTTCGGTTCGGACGCGATCGAAACCCCTTCCACGGCCGTCAAACTCGCCGCGTCGCGGCGATCGAGTTCGGGCGCCGACGCCTCGGCCGAATAAACGAAACGAATCCGTTCGCGCTTCCGCGCGTCGAGGCTCTTACGCAAAATCCGCAGCCGTTCGATCGATTCGGCGGGAATCCCGAGCCGCTCGGCGATCTTCCGCGGCAACTCCTCCTCGGGTTCGTCGAGCCTCAATCGAATGTTGGAAACTTTCACGTCCATGGTATTCACTATTTGAAGTCAAAGATAAAATCGAACGATCAAACGATCGCGCCGCTCGACGCGATTGAATCGAATCGATATAAATAGATTAGCCGATCCGGGAAAGGTTCGCTCAGGTCGGACCGAAGCAGATGAGCGTGATGTCGTCGGCCTGATAATGCCCCGCCGAAAATTCGCGAAGCGTCTGCACGAGCGCCTTGCCGATCGCCTCGGGTCCGCCGTGCGTTTCGGCGAGCCGCCGGCTCAATCTGGGGTTGTCTTTGGTGTCGAACAGCTCGTCGCGGGTGTTTCGAGAATCGGTCACTCCGTCGGTGTAAACGACCGCGACGTCGCCGCGATTCAAAGAAACCTTCACCTGATGATAATCAAGATTCTCCTCGATGCCGAGCGGCAATCCCGTGATCTCGTCGCCGATCGATTCGACCGATCCGTCGGCCCTTCGAACCAGCACGGGAAGGTGTCCCGCCGAAGCGAGGTCGAATTCACGTCGATCGATATCAAGAACCGTAAGACCGAGTGTGATGAATTTCTCCTCAATCCCCGCCGCGAGCAACAGATCGTTCAACCGCGACGCGGCGGGGGCGGGAGCGTTCTCGGTCAGAATCGAATAACGCGTGTCTCCCGAAAACTTCGCCATCATCAGCGCCGCGGCGACCCCCTTGCCCGAAACGTCTCCCACCGCGATCGCCAGACGATTGTCGGGAAGCGGTACGAAATCGTAATAATCGCCCCCCACCTCGAACGCCGGCGAATAATGCGCGAAAAACTCGAATCCCGCGATCTTCGGCGTCGTCTGCGGCAAAAACCGCTTCTGAACCTGCTGCGCCAGTTGCAGATCGCGATCAAGACGATCCCGCGCAATTAAACTTTCATGCATCCGCGCGTTTTCCAGCGCGATCGAAGCCTGTCCCGCCACCGAAACCAAAACGTCGAGATCCTCTTGATGGAACTGCTTGCGGTCGCTCGTATCGAGCTGCAAAATCCCCAGCACCTCCCCCTCGGGGGTCAGCAACGGCGCGCACATGATCGAACGAATTTTCAGATCGGCGATCGAAGCCGAAGTCGGCAAGTTCGAATCCGCCCCCGCGTCCTGGCTGAGAATCGCCTTCTTTTGCTCGATCACATGATTGATGATCGATCGACTAATGCTCATCGGCGCTTCGTCTTCATACGTCGTCGCGCCGAGCGCCGAGCGGCGCCCGAACGGCGCTCGCGACCGATATTTAAACGCCTTCCGCAACAGCCGCTGCGAATTCTCCTCGCGCAACACCAAAAAGCCGCGCTCGACCTGGGGGAAAATCTCGAACAACGAATCAAGAACTTTGGGCGCCACGGTATCGATATTTAAGTCACTGCATAAATTACGCGTGATTTCGAGAATCGCTCCCAATTTAACCTCGGGACGGATCGCGCAGACGACCGCGGCCGCGCGCGACGCGTCCATAATATGATTGTACGCCGATCCTCCGATCCCCTCGGTCACCACGATCTCTCGGTCGTCGCGCGGCGCCGCCGCCGCGACCGCCGAATCGTGATGATAAACAAACTCGACGTCGCAAATATTGATCCGATCCCCGTCCTGAAGTATCCGACCTTTCCCCGGCTCGAGCACCAAATCGTTGACCCGCGTCTTGTTTCTCGAATTCAAATCGACGATCCGAAAGCTGTCCCCCTGACGGTGAATCTCGGCGTGCTTTCGGCTCACCCCGTTGGGATCGAGAACGATCTCGCATTCGGGGGCGCGACCGATCACCGTCACGTCCGCTTTAAGCTCGACGCACTGCCCCGCGGGTTCTCCCGTCGCCATCTTCAATATCGCCATAAACCTCAACCCCTCCCCCGCTCGCCCTGATCGCGATCGATCCGCCTCGCCTCGCCTCGCCTTCGCTTTCGTACCGTCCCGTCGGTCGAATCGCTAACGAACGCCTTCACGCCGATTCGGCTGAGCCGGACCCGGTGAAAACTCATTCGGCATCATTCGAACAAATTTTGTTTCGAGATTTCTGAAACGCTGAAGATCTCCCGAATCGTTGATCGACTTGCTCCGCAAACACACATGAAGAATCTCGGCTAGAAGCGGCAGCAAAACCGCGTTCACCGATTCGGGCTTGGTGTTCTCGTATTCGCCCAATTGCACCGCGACCGCCTCGAGATCGTCGTCGAGAGCCCAGGCAGCCGCCGAGTAAAGTCGAGCCAGCTCCTTATCGTCGGGACGATTCGAAGGCTCGATCTCGAGCTCGCGCGATATCGACCGTAACGTCGTTTGATCGCCTCGCAGCAAAAGATCGCGCCCCAGATGCGCATACGCCTTGAACGACCAGATCCGCTCGGCCGGGCTCTGATAAAAATACCCGGGCACCGAAAGCCAGGCCGCCTCGCGCTCCTCCGGTGTCGCCATGATCTGAGCGTAATGAAATTGACGCTCGGCGTTCGGCATTCGCGGGATCATCGCCGACCACTCGGGCGCCAACCAGATGCCGGGAGGATTCGTCTCCTCCGTCATTGGTCGGACAGTCGTTAAATCCTCGGCTCGACTCATCCAGCCGATCACCATCCCCAACACCCCAGCCGCGACAACCAGGGCGATTCGACCCCGCTTCCCCGGAATCAGTCGCGCCCAACTCCTCCCCCCATGATACGATCCCGATACCGCCGGCTTATCGAGCGTTTGCGAATTGACCGCCGAACTCGATGCGTCGGCGATCGCCGCCGAAGTAGCGACCGAAGTCGAAGCCCCGTCCTTCGCCCGAGCCAAATCACGCAACATCTCGCCCGCGGTCTGATACCGATCCTCGGGCCGCTTGTTCATCAACTTCATCACGATTCGTGTGAATTCCACCGGCAAATCGGGTCGATGAACCGATAAATCAATCGGCTGATCCTTCACGTGCTTCAAGGCGATCGCCAGCGACGATTCCCCCTTGAACGGCGGTGAACCAGCCAACATATGATAGCATGTTACTCCAAGAGAATACAAATCGCTTCGATGATCGATCGGGTGCCCCTGAACCTGCTCGGGGCTCATGTAAAGCGGCGTCCCCATCGTCATTCCCGGTTGCGTCAAATGCATCCGGTCCGATTCGATATCGCGACAAAGCCCGAAATCGGCGACTTTCACCAGCCCGTTCCGCTTCAGCAGCAAATTCTCGGGCTTGATGTCGCGGTGAATCAGCCCCAACTCCCCCGCCGCGCCGATCGCCATCGCAGCCTGCCTGATGATCGACATCGCCAGCGGCAGTTCGATCCGCTTCTTCTTCCGTAAATAATCGCGCAGATTCGTCCCCTCGACATACTCCATCGCGATGAAACGTATGTCGTTCACGCTGCTGAACGCGTAAATGTGTACCACGTTTGGATGATTGAGCTTCGCCGCGGCCCACGCCTCGGCCTCAAACCGAGCCAGGTAATTCGGGTTCTTAATCAAATCGGGCTTGAGCACCTTGATCGCCACCGGGCGATTCAAACTGATCTGCCGCGCCAGATAAACCGAACCCATCCCCCCCTGCCCGATCAAACTCTCGACCTGAAAATCTCCGAGCGTAACCCCAGTGAGATCAGGTGTTTGCGCGCCGTTACGCCCAACCGTCGAGGCGGGTTCCATGTCTTCCGAATCGACCGTCTCGCGCGCCGAACTCATCGCAGGTTCTCGATTTTCACCCGATCATCAGCAGCCGATCCGTTTGCCGGTCCATTGCTCGTACCATGATACTGTACGGTAAAAACGCGAATTCGGCAAAACCAAACTCGTCCAAAACCACGCGATCGCTCCTCCGTTCTCAATTCACGCCTCACGCTCGTTTCTCAAAGTCTCGGATCACACGATCAAAACGACCGATCGACACCGCGACGATCGACCCGTTCTCGTTCAACGCGGCGCCGAAATCTCGGCCTTAAGCGCCTCCAAACCGAGGATCGGAGATCTGCATACGTGATTTTCACAGATATATGTCGTCACTTTCCCTCCGATCGCGCTCCTTCCCTCGGCGAGAGGCGTCAGTTCGACGAGCTTGACGAGATCTTCAAGCCTTTGGGGAGCGACGACCCGACGCGGATCGAACCGAGCGTGAATCGCGTCGAGCGCCGATTCGAATTCGTCGTCGTCTTCGCCGCTAAAAACAACCGTCTCACGCGTCGCCGCGAGTTCGAGATCGAGCGCGATCAAACTTTGCGCCGCCGCGGGAGAAGCGTGCTCCATCACCGCCTGAACCGCGAACAACGTACCACGCGCGAGCGACGAAAAATCGTCCCGCCCCGTGATCGCCCCCAAACGAATCAGAGCCGTCGCCGCGGTCGCGGTCGAAGCCGGAGTCGCGTTGTCGTAAACGTCTTTTTGACGCGAAATCAGACGCTCATGATTAACGCCCGTATAATAAAAGCCGCCGTCTTCGCGATCGGCGAAATCCGCGATCATCCGCTCGGCGAACTCGATCGCCGCGGCGAGCCATTCGATCCCTCCGCCGCACTCGAACAACCGCGTCAAACCGTCGATCATGTATGCATACTCATCAAGACAGCCCTTGATTTTCGCGATTCCGCCGCCGAAAACATGAAACAGGTTGCCGTCGTCGTCGGTCATCTTTTCGAGGATGAATCCCGCGGCGCGGCGGGCCGCGGCCAGATAGCGGGGCTCGCCGAGAATCCGCGAAGCCTCGGCCAAAGGACCGATCATAAGCCCGTTCCAAGACGCCAAAATCTTTTCATCCTTGCCCGGAGGAACGCGCTTCTCTCGTTCCTTAAGCAAAAGCTCGCGCGATCGCGCAAGCTCAAGCTCAAGTTCGCTCGGCTCGATACCAAGTTCCGCAGCCGCCTTCGCGATCGGTTTCGGCGTGTTCAAAATGTTCACGCCGTCCCAATTGCCTCGTTCGCTCACGTCATAAACCGAAGCGAACATGCGCGCTCGATCCGCTCCCAAAATCGATTCGATCTCGCCGAGCGTCCAAACGTAATATTTCCCCTCCACCCCCTCGCTGTCGGCGTCCTCGGTCGAGTAAAAAGCGCCGTCGGGGCTTGTCATACGGTTCAAAATATATTCGATCGTTTCTCGCGCGACCCGCGCCCGCTCGGGATTGTTTGTGATTTGATACGATTGTAGATAAACGGAGGTAAGCAAAGCGTTATCGTAAAGCATCTTTTCAAAATGAGGGACGAGCCAGCGTTCGTCGGTCGAATACCGCGCGAATCCCCCGCCCAGATGATCGTAAATCCCCCCTCGAGCCATCTTGTCGAGCGTCAGTTCGACCATCCCCAGCGACCGTTCGTCGTTCGTTCGATAATGATTTCTTAGTAAAAGCATCAGATCCATCGGATGGGGGAACTTCGGCGCCGATCCGAAACCCCCCTCGCGACGGTCGAACGCCTGTTCCAGCCGCATCGCCGCTTGATCGATCAGGCCGATCTCGAGCCCCCCCGCGCCGCGTGGAATTTTTGATAAATTGTTGATATGAGCCGTCACTTCCGCCGCGGCCTCCTCGATCTTGCCGCGTCGCTCGACCCACGCCTCGTGAACGCTCAGCAGCACGCGGGGAAATCCCGGCATTCCGCCTCGATCGGTCGGAGGATAATACGTCCCGCCGAAAAACGGCTTGAGGTCGGGGGTGAGAAACACCGACATCGGCCAGCCCCCGTGCCGCGTCAGAGCCTGCACCGCGGCCATATAAATCTGGTCCACGTCGGGTCGCTCCTCGCGATCGACCTTCACATTAATGAAATAACGATTCATCAAGTCGGCGATCTTCGGATCCTCGAACGATTCTCGCTCCATCACATGGCACCAATGGCACGCCGAATAGCCGACCGAAAGGAAGATCGGCTTTTCCTCGGCGCGCGCCGCGGCGAACGCCTCGTCCCCCCAAGGTCGCCAATCGACGGGATTGTACGCATGCTGAAGTAAGTATGGACTCGATTCATGAATCAAGCGATTCGGGCGTCGATCGGAAGGCGTGTGCGACATCGGCGAAGCTCGTTTTCTTGAGACGATTGAGGAGACGGGCGCGGCGTGATCGACGTCCGGAAAAACGCCGTCGGGTTCGACCTCGCGCCGCGCGACCGGGAGCGGCACGCCGCGTGCGACGCCGCGTTTACCCCCCCCGCGCTCCAATCTTAACCCACCCGCGCTCGATTCCGCCAAGCCGAAATCCGCCCCATTCTTGCGATTGACACGTTTTCGAAGCCGGGCTAGCTTACCCCGCGTGGACTGAAAGGATTCAGTCTCGGTTCGAGCCGGCCTGAAGAGCGTCCGGCGCGCGAACGCTCACCTCAATTCCCGACCCATCGGAGACGGGCCATGCGACGAATCGCCTTGGTCGCGGCGACTCTCGCCGCGATCGCGCCGACCGGTTGTTCCACGGTTCAGCACATTCAGTTTCCACGATCGGAGACGATCGCCACCAACGCGGGGAACGTCTCGTACTCGCTAGGTAAAGCTGTTCAAGTGTTTAAACAACCCGAAGATAAGGTTGAAGACGCCGTTCTCAAGGCGATGGCCGATTTCAAGGTGACCTCGATCCGCAAACTCTACGACGACCGAGGCAGGTCGATCGAAGGGAAAACGGGCGACGGACGGACGACGACCGTGCTGATCCAGGCTCTCGGCGACTCGTCGAAAGTGAGCACGCATGTCGGGTTACCCTTCGTCGGCGACGAAGCCTTCTCGCTCGCGCTCATGGGAAGCATCGGCGAACACCTCGGCGTCAAAACCGCCGAAGCCGTCACCGACAAAATTCAGACGATCGAGAAACGACACAAGTGGTTCTCGCGCGAGGCCGTTCCCGACGACGTGATGTTCCACGATAAATCGGTCGAATCGAATTATCACGACACCCCGGGCGGATTGCCTTGATCCGCCATATATGCTCGAAGATCACAACCCCCGGGCGGATCGCCTTGATCCGCCAAAATTCCTCGAAGATCACAAGCCCCGGGCGGATCGCCTTGATCCGCCGATCACACGCGTCCGCAACACCCTACGCGGTTGCTCCGGTTCCTACGAACAATCGAATACTCCCCGAAACCCTCGGGGAGCGTCTCGTCTCATGAGAATTCACGGACACATCAATCTCGCGAACGATTTTAGATCTCCGGCAATTCGAGTTCGCGGACGATTCGAGTTCGCGGAGGATTTCAGATCGCGGACGATTCCAGATCGAGGATGATTCCAGATCGCGGACGCTACAATACCGCCGAGTTCTCGGTCGCCGAATCGGCCTCTCGGCTTGAAATTGATAATAAAACCGCGATCGATCGCGTAAGATTCAATCGAAGGAAAAACAAAACGCTTCCAAAATAGAACGGTTTGTCGTCGAATCGAAAATCAATTCGATCTCATTCGTTTAAGCGAGTCAACCAAAAATAAGCGGCCGATTAGACTCAACAATAAACTTCCTGTTTAGGTGTTGAATCGTCGGCCGCTCAAACCGCCCGCTCGAACGTCGTGATCGATCTCCCGATTCGAAGTTCGAGCGCAAGACCGAATCCCATGCGATATCCTTCTCGATGAAATTCGATCTTTTTTATGTCAAACGTCTCCGGCGGAGCGATAAGCTCCGTGGCGACGATAACCTAGGTAAGAATGAGAGCGCAGGTCGAAGGTAATCCGCAAGATTCCGCAGCGAGCCGTCTTCCTTGGCTCACGTCGGCGATGACGGGCTCAGATTAACCCCTCGTTTGAGCCGAGTCAACCCTGTTTCTCTCCGAATTCGCGGAATAATCGACGTTTCGATCGAACGAACAAAACCGCTCAAAACCGCGCCTTCGAAGATCGCATGATGTTCGGCCCGATTCGCGCTTCGGCGAAAGACTCGATCGAACCCGCGCCGACTTCGCACCCATGATGAGAAGACTGTAGCATATTTTATTGTTCATATGAAATTGTGATTGTAAACTCGACCAGCTATGCCGGCATATCCGTATTGCTTTCGAGCGGTCCAACAGAGCGAGAAGGTTCCGTTCACGGCGCCGACGCCAATTTGGCGAGAGCCGCGACCGTGTTCATATTCCGCACCGTGCCCGACTCGGCGCCTCGAATGCGCAGTCGAGAGTCGGCCATACCCTCGCCATAGAAGATAAAGATCTCGCGCACGCCCAACATCAGCTTCTCGGATTTCTGTCCGACGACGTGATCGAGAATATCGGCGGCGAGCGGTTCATCGACGAAGAGCGCCGCGGTTCGATTGCCTGCTTGTTCCGCGAACGGATTACGCCGCACGACGTCCGCCATTTCCCCCGCCGTTCTGATCAACGTGATCACAGGCTTGCCGGCGTATGCGAGCAAGCGGGCGTTCAGAACCGTTTTGACCTCGTCCTCCGAGAGACCGCTACGAAACACGACGTTCCCCGACGCGAGATACGTTTGAACGCGTTCAAACCCAAGTTCTTGGCAAATCGCCTTCAAGTCGGCCATCGGCATTTTGCCCGTTCCGCCCACGTTCACGGCGCGTAACAGAGCGATATAAGATTCCATCGATTGTTCTTCCTCGATTTCGGCGAAATCGCGTTTCAGTCGGAATCCGCCGATTCATAATCAAACTGATAAGAATGTTTGCCGTCGATGATGACGATCGTCATCGTTCCGCTAAGTCCTTCGAGTTCTTCGGTTCCGGAATCGGGAACGACGGTGATCGATTGTTCGGGAACTCCGCGTGTCATGATTGAACCGTGTTGAAGGACGAAGCTTCCCTTGCGACCTTTGAGCGAGCCCGTCACGGATTCGATTGCGACATAGCCCGCCGACCCCTTGATGGAGCTACGGAATGCGAGCATTTCGCCGCGGCCGGCCGCGACCAGATCGCCCTGGTAGGTCTTATCGATCGACATCCGTATAAGACCGGTCGTCCCTGCGAGCTCGCAAAGCGGCTCGGGTTGTAATTTGACCTCGAACGGTCCCGTCGCCTGAGATTTCGGCACGTTTCGCCTCTTGTGGAAAGGGGTAATGAGATCTTACCGGTTGAAATTCGATTGAGAGTTCATGAAAGAGTAGTATCGGTTTAAAATTCTCATCGCCGAGTGACGTGTGAAGCGATTGGGTTGAGTGAATCGTATTTACTCCGATGTTCGGGCCGGGATATCGACGACTTGTCCTTCTTTCCAGTTCGGGTGGTGCGATGCGACGACTACGGCGCCGAGTCGAGGATCGAAGACCGCGACGGCGCCCGCGGGCGAGCCATGGAGTCGATGAAACGCCATTCCGTACCTCCAAATCGGTGCGCGGCCCTCGACGACGATCAGCGCACCTCGAGGAATGTCCGGCAAGGGTGGTAGCGGCTCGTCGGGAGTGATGGGGTGATCGACGCCGATGGAGTAGAAGACGATTTTGTACATTAATGTAATCCCTCACATATATCGTCAAGAACTAATTGTTTATCATCAAAATGAGCGAAAATACGCCAAGCGCCGTCATTAGACCAAGCGTCGCACTCGTGTGTTGATGGAGGTTTTGGGTTTCCCTTCAACTGCTTAAAATCGAGACGATTGAGGTTTTTATTAGTTCTGAGATAATACGCCAAATCGTCGATTCTCTCATTGAGTTTCATAATCCGGTTCTTTGATAAGGAATTTGCGGATTTCATGAAATTTTCAGAATAATGGATGCAATTCGTCGGAGGTTCGAGAAGTTTTTCACTGTAGATGCATTTGCGCAAACGTTCCCAAACGAGATTTCCCCAAGGTGATAGTTCTGCTTCGTCGTTGAGTTGATAAAAGAAAGCTTCGTGAATGCCCTTCACTTCGCTTAATTTGCAAGTGGTACCCCGAGGATATAATTTGCGAAAGAGATTGGTGTGTTGTTTGACGACGTTCAGCATGCCATTGTCGATATCGACAGGTATGCGTGGGATACGCAAAAGTTCTTGACTAGACTCGAAGATGTAGACAATTTCATCTGCATAGAACATGCCCAACGTCTGCATCCATCCCTGAATGCTTTTGAATCCGCCTGTTAGATTAAAGACAATATGATATTTGGATTCGTGATAACCGGGAAAAGTTTTTTCGCTCCAATTGATTAGTTCGATGATACTTCCCTGAAAATTTTGGAGCGTATCTGTACGAAGATTGGGGAAAGTTATCCTTTCTACGTTTAGATTGCGAGACCGTAAGAACTCTTCGAGAATCTGGGCAGTTTGGACACCAAGATAAGTGTCGGTGTGAATTAAGAAGTGCTGGTCTTGGGGTCTGCTCGAAAGCTGGTCTTCATAATATGCGAATAAACCGTTTAATTCTGCGCTCAGTTCCTTGATCAATAATGTTTCCGCATTAATTAGCCTCGACTTGCATTCGGCAATCCTGGCATCGATGACATTTTTCTGATCCAAAGAAAGATCATCTGCTGCGAAGTTGGCTTTATTTCGCAATAAAGATTGAGTATTTTTATCGGCTTTATTGGTCAGGAGACTCGTACCGCAGGTAGAGATCATCAAGATTGGTTTGCGTTGAGACATTGAATTTCCCTCATTTCTTTGCCGGTATCGGCCATTTGAATGACACTTTGTCGACATTGATATAGGCGAGATTCAACTTTACTACATCTCCGGCTTTGGCATCAATCGGAATCAGATTGCTATTTTGGATTTCTCCAATTTGCGAATGTCCTTGGATCTGAGCACGCCACAGGCCTTTTTTGGTCTTCTCGTTCAGAAGAACGGCATCGACGGATTCTCCAGATTTACCATTGAATGGTGCAGGAGGCGGCGGGGGTGGTGGCGATTGAAGTCGCCCATACCCACTGCTCGTTTTGCCCCCGACACCCCAGTCGAATAAAGCGTTCCTAAGTATATCCATGGCAAGATTCGTCCACGCTATCGCCTCCTTGTGTTCAGGTCCGTGCCACGATACGGAAATGAGGAATCTACCCGCGACCGAAAGGAACGGAACGGGAATCGGACTGTCGAAATCTGTCGGAGGTTCGGGGTTTTCGACTTTATTCCAACCTGAATGATGCGGAGTCATCACGTCGAGTTTAAGCGGTTCCTCTTCGGATCCAGGAACGTACCAGGAGTCGTGAAACACGATGCAGCCGCTGTCGTCGGTCTTACCAAAAAGAAGTTGATGATATAATCCGCTTTTCCTAAATTTTTCATCCGATGGTCCCCAAGCTTGATCACAGTAGTGTGCCGCCAAACCCTTGAGCGCCGAGCCGGGAATGATCGGCATACCGTAGGTGTGATGCAGGCGAATCCCCGTTTCTAGGACGTTTTCCGAGCCGAGGCCGACGATCAATCGGCCTTGTGTGGCAAGTTCAATCGGCGCCGGTTCGCTCGGTAGCGACGCCTTCCATCGGTCGAACGCACATCGATATAAATCCTGAACATCCTGATGGATCGCCGCATTGATCGCCGCCAACATAATTGCCCGCTTCTCTTCAGGATTCCCCCCGTCTCCCGTGGCGTTCTCACAGAGGTAACGCTGAAGCAGAAGGCCGGGATGCCGGCCACTCTTTCCTCGACGATCGCTCAAATCGATAATGGCTTTTCGCATCAAATCGTCTCCTCGGCGGCCTCGACATATCGTTTCAGCCAACTCGCCGCGTTGATCGCGTCACGACTCAGGCGAATATAGACGCCGAGTTCAGCCGTGCGCGCCGCTTGGTCAAGAGAATTCGCATCTTTCAACTCATCGTGGCCGGCGGCATTGAGCACGAATGCGAGATTTCCAATATAATCGTGTTCGCTCTTAGCCAGCGCGAACGCTACGGATTGAGCAAGCCCACACGTATGAATAAGCGCAGGGAACTTCTTAGCGAAGCTAACATATTCTTTGTTCAGCATTCCTTGCCGAGAGAGAGTATCGTACGCAGCTTGCGCCAGCTTCTGGCTTCTGGTGTGAATGCTCATTCCTTCATCTCCGTGAACACGCAGCGCACCTGACCGCGACCGACGGTCGCCTTGCCGCCGATTTGAAGAGTCAGATCTTTGCAGGTGAAATTCTTGATGAGATCATCCGCCTTGATCTCCGTTCCGTCTCGTCCGTACACGCGATCACGATGAATGAGGCCCATAAGAATCGTCTCCGCCGGAAGCGATTCCTCGGTCCAAAGCGCACCTTTGGCGACGGTCTTGGTGTCGTCGTCGATCCGCACTCGAGTATGAACCTCGGTACCGGTCTCGCAGAGGAAGTTAAAAGCATCATCGGGTAGGATGACAAAACGCTTCTTGAAATGATCACGCCACGAATTGTCGAAGACATTCTCACCGATCCAATTCGCCCATTTCGCAGCGGTCCGACACTTCTGAGCCGTAAAGTCGAGGTCTTCGAGATAGATTTTTCCAGATTCGAAGATCACTGATTCGTCGGAGTGATGTGCCTTTCCCTCCTTGATCATAGGCGGCGCTTCTGGAACATCCGAGAACTCGGCCAGAGTAAGGGAACGATGAAGCATTTGCAAAACCAATGGAGACGTGGCCCACGCGAATGTGCCGCGAAAACTTCGTACGGGTAGGCAGACGATCTTGGCGTCGGTCGGGATCAACGCGCCGGCGTTCGAGTTGTTGTCGTCTCCCGCGATCCCGAACGCGGCTCGTAGCATCGGGTCTTTATTTCTTTTATCTGAGGTCGCCCTAAAATGATCAGCCCACACTCCCTTGAAAGCCGATCCACGGATGATCGGCCAGCCGGTCACCCCGTCGCGATCGATCGGCAGGTCGATATAGCCGACTCCGCGACCCACTCCCGCGTGAGTCGGACTGAGCGTGTGTAACCAGTAGATGCAAGTTTTGGTCATATTACCACGTCCCCCAAACGGCTAAGCCGAAGCCGTCACGTTGTTCTTGATCGTCATCGCTAACCGATTCGAGCCACATTTCGGCGAGTTTCTCGCCGTCGCCTTTCTTGACTTCGAAGAAGTAAACACTTCCGGCGGGAACCATTCGGCGTATCGCTTTAGGCCCGCGAGGCGGCGCGAGCGACCATCCGGAAACCGCATTCCAGCGGCCGATCGTTGCGCCGATGAGTTTGAGACTAAAACCTTTCAACGGTCCATTATCCAAATCGGGCTTCCAGCCCTGCTTAAAGATCGCCGGTGTCGCCAAGATCATACGAACCTTTGTCGCATCGGCCATGGTCGAACGAATCTCCGTCGGACATGTCCAACCGTTGATTTTTTCCGAGGATCGCCGCCAGTGAACGAGCCTACGTTCTCCTCCAAGAGAATGTAATATGTTGAAATCATCAAACGATTTGAATTCCCCGTTCGTGTTCACCCGCGCGCCGAGTGTAACGTCGGCGAATCGCTCGGTGAATTTCCCTTTCGCATGTGAGGAGAACTTGGGCATATGAGAAACATTCAAACCCGTCGTGGAGAAAATCTGTCCTTCCGCCGCGGCGCCGAGCTCGGGGTCGAGTTTCACGTGGTCGCGGAATTCCTGAACCGGAGAATTGAGGAACGAGCCGTCGAACTGAACGGTCTTTCCGAGAAGCCAATCGATAGACTTATCGATCGGCCACCACGCCGGTATCTCGGCGGGCTTGAAGTCGTCGACTTCGGCGGGGAGCATCACGGGCATCAAACCTTCGGGCAAGTCGCAGCCGTCCGAATAATCCATATCTGGTGACACACGATGGATTTTGACGACCTTCCCATTACCGGATGGTTCGGCGACACAATCGTTCGGAGCGGGAAAATAAAGCTGCTGTTCATGGACCGGAAAGACTCCGGCGACGGCGATTCGCATCAATCGTTGCGGCAAGTCGCCCGAGAAATCCTCCGAACCTGTCTTGACAAACGCCGTTCGGAACGACCCGGCGACGACCGACGGCAAAGGCCAAGGCAAACCCCGCATCCGGTTTCCTTGACCCGCTCCAAACGGCCTGCCGTCTCGAGCGATGAGCGGGTCGAGCGGTGAGAGTTGTAAGATGACTCTCATGCTTCACCCCCAGCCTGTTTCATCGCCACGGCGATCTGTTTGGAGACGAGCAATTCCTCCGCAAACGATAAAAGTTTGTTTGAATCCATATCTGAGATAGAGTTTTTCAGGACCTCCCGGACCGTGTTTTCGCCGATAGAAGATTTTTTAGCGATCAGACGGTAAAGGTCTTGCTGAATCGCCTCGGCGGATTTGGTCCAATTTTCGTAGAGTTTCGCCATCGAACGGAGTTCATACGGCAATTTCGTGGGGATGATCTTCCCATTCATCAACTCAGCGAAATGGATCAAGCGATCATCGGGGTTTTCGCCCCATTTCGCTCGGATTCGGATCGGAGAGCCCCCTCGTTTGTGCAGATGAACGGCCAATCCATCGCGGTCGGGTTTTTTCGCGGCCTTCTCCGCCGTACGGCCGTACTCCAGCAGGTCTTCGAGGTTTTCCATGAAATGGCCGATGGCGATCCCGACGGAGAGGGTAGGTGAACCATATCCGTCAAGACGTTTTCCAAAGTCCTCGTGCAAATCGCGAGAACATTTCAGGCATTGATCGATTGGAAGGAAAGCCAAGACGTCATCCCCGCCCGCATAAACCAAGACGCCGTTACACTTCGCGACAATCTTTCTCGCTTCGTCCGCGAATTCATCCAAGGCGGTCGAAAAATCACGGTGCTTGTCGGGAGAATCGATTTGCGCAATCGCAGCTCCGATGCGGTCGCCGTCGGCGACGAGCACGGCGAGATAAGGATTGGGTTCGACTCCTATCGATTTCAAGGCGGCCTTAAGTTCAATCAAATCTTCATTAGCCAATCCGAGTTCATTCTGAAGATCGGGATGTCGATCCTTGAAGATGACCGTCCCTTCGTACGGGAAGTATTGATAATTCTCCTCTCGGACCGTGTTCAACCCTTTTACCACTAGTTTTTTACATGCGTCATTGAGTTTTTTTAGATCATTCGAGTTCCGTTTTCGCGCTCCCGATAACCAGGTTTCAGCGGCTACCCGGGAGACTGAAGGATAGCGGGGAACCGATTCTCCTCGTTCTTTTCCCAATCGTTTTGTGACGCCGACAACATCGAGTTGTTCACCTGGTAACAGGCGAAGCTTCTTGGTCCATGCCTCCCGATCACCATCCTTGAAGACGGTTTCGCGCCGGCCGTCGAGTGACGACTTCGGAACTCCCGCTCGCCCCTTCGCGGATTGGAAGTCGCGGCAATTTTTGCGTCCCGCCAGCAGTCTCATGACCTTGCGTCGATCTTCTCTGTAATCCTCGGTACGAGCGACCCAGGCGGCGTAAAATTCGATCACATCATCAACCTGGTCGTCCCAAATATCGGTACGGATGAATCCGTTAATCTGTCGGAACGCGTCGTCGGCGAACTCTCTCCATCGACTCTTCGCGACTTCCTTGGCCGCCGCGGCGATCTCCTTCGGGTCGCCGCCCGGCAACTCGGCAAGAATCACGTTGGCCACATTCCCTGCATTGGATTTAGCGGGGAAAATGAGTTTGCCCTTGCGTGATTCGGCTTCAACGGCTTGCGCCACGGTACGGCTGATTTCCGAAAGCAAGTAGGAACCGAACCAGAGATCGCGGGTTCGTCGCGCCGCGGCGATGAACTCCTGCACCGGCCCGATCGAAATGGCGAGGAGGTGGCTCATAGGTTCACCTCCTTAAAATTTGAGACTTGTTTGAGATAAACGACTAACGCCTCCAGCGCATTTTTCTGCCCTCTCATAGTTTCCAATTTCGCAACATTATCCCCTTGTATGGCCGATGCCGAGATAGGTAAGTTAATCATTCCTCCACCAGCTTTGGCCTTTGAACCAAAGAGTCTAGCTCGAAAGTTCTCAGGTAATTGTGTGTTGAGGATAATTACAGAAGGACGCCATTTCCCATCGACAAACAGTGGTCTTGTAAGTACTGGTGACGCCATTCGATCCAATGATTCATCGAATGGCCTGAGTTCAACGTTTTGTGGGTCCAGGTTTGCTTGACCTAGGGCGTATTTTCGTGGTCCATCAGCGAAATGGAAATTGATCGGCAATCCGAGAACAGCTTTTGGGAAAGCCGGCAAAAGATTCGATGGAACAATTGGAATCGAGTGATCTCGTGTATCTTGGTCACTTGGAACTCCGCTGGGTGAATAACCAGTGCTTGGCTTGAGTGAGCATCCGGTCAGATTTCTTATCGAATCAGGTTCAGGCCAATGGCTACGTCCGGGAACTTGTATCGTATCTCCCGAATTCAAAGTCTTCGCATGCATCTTGCCTCTTGGCGTTTGTCGAAAGTCCCTGTATGGGAGAATTGAATGGTACCAAGACGACATAGAGTCACTTTGTGTAGGCCCAAGGAAAATTCGAACACCAACCGCCAATTTTGGAGGTTGAAACATACCAGGCTTGTTGCAATAAACGGCGCCACAACCACGCCGAGTACGCGCTCCTAATCCACCGAATGTCAACCATGCTCCGAACATATCTTCAATATCAGGAGTAAGGTCCTCAATGTCGATTGGAAGCTTTTTATTCCTCGATCTGATTTGAGCCTTACGACGTCGCATCAGTTCATCCAAATCCGGCCAGATTACAGATAGAGTAAACTTCAAGCCTTGTCGAACGATATTCTTTTTGCCTTCACACGCCGAGTAGAGAGCGTATGCTTCGGGTCGAAAACGATCGAAATTAGTCGCTGGAAATAATACAGGCTTTGACCAATTCGATATGCGAATCTCGATGGGACTCGGAAACTCCGTGCTCCCGAAAATCTCCTCTTCACGCCGCCACATCCGCTCGCCAAGCGAATGGCCGCGAATCAACCTCCACCAGTAACGCAAATGCCCGCGGATCGCTGTCGGACGAATCGGGAAATCAAAATCGACTTCCCCGGCGACGGCTCCTCCGCCGACCATGGGCGTAATCAGTTCAATCTCATACGAGCGTGATTCTCTTCGTTTGGGAATCGAAATGTTGGTCGGGCAGTCGGGTATTTGTCGTGGCATGGGCGATACCTTTCGCTTCGGCGTCGGAGATCATATTCTGCAAGATTTATTAGTCAATCCGATAGGTCGTACGGTTCAAAAACTAAAACGGCATAGTCATACAAAACGATCGACTATGATTACGACCCGACGAACTTGGCGATCCGATTGGAGAACTAACACACTCTACATGATCCGGGTTCGCAAGTACAACCATTGGCGATAAAAAAAAAGCTTTTGCGATCCGGATCGGAGAATCGTTGTCGTTCAACCGCGATGTTGACCAAAATCAACATTGGGTCGCGGATGAGACGAGCCGAAACGAATCGAGGAAGGCGCTGAAATCGCGCGGAGTGACGACAAATAACATCGGCGAAATCGATCGCATCTTGGAGGACGATCAAATTCTCGAATGCGAAATCCAAAAAGGCGATTGTGATAAGCCGAAATCGGCCCGGAATGAGAACTATGTACGTTCATCCAGCGGATCTATCGACAACGCCAAAGTCATTGAAAACCAATTAGGAAAGCCGAAAACGGTCCGGAATGCCAAGAACGAGGTTCGTTCGACGAACTTCTCGATCGACAACGCCAAAGCCATCAACACAAGAGTGGAAAGTCAAAATTAGGCCGGACAGCCGAGAGAGCGGTTCGTTCCACGAGCTTCTCGATCGACAACGCCAAGTCCATTAAGACGAGAATGGCAAGTTGAAAATAGACCGGAGAGCCGAGAGGGCGGTTCGTTCCACGAACTTCTCGATCGACAACGCCAAGTCCATTAAGACGAGATTGGAAAGTTGAAAATAGACCGGAGAGCCGAGAGAGCGGTTCGTTCCACGAGCTTCTCGATCGACAACGCCAAGTCCATTAAGACGAGAATGGCAAGTTGAAAATAGACCGGAGAGCCGAGAGGGCGGTTCGTTCCACGAACTTCTCGATCGACAACGCCAAGTCCATTAAGACGAGATTGGAAAGTTGAAAATAGACCGGACAGCCGAGAGAGCGGTTCGTTCCACGAGCTTCTCTCTCGACTCTCCTCTCTTGCCGCGACGCGGCAAGCGGAGAGGGGGGGATTCGAACCCCCGAGGCAGAATTACCCACCTAGCGGTTTAGCAAACCGCCGCTTTCGACCACTCAGCCACCTCTCCGGTAAACAAACGCGTCGCGTTCGCCGTGATCGTTCCTCAAATTAACGCGTCGGCCGATCTCCGTCAAGTCGTCGACACCTAGGAGACACGACGGGTTCGAATCACGTCCCAAATCGCCGCCCCCGCCCGTCGGAAACGACCACGCATAAACCGATCTATCACATGCGAACTTCAGTCGATCCATACGCGATCCTCCCGCCTCCGCGAAGCCGATATCGTCGCCGACCCGACTCAGAGCCGCGGATATTTCGGATAATATAATAAAGAAATACATTTGACTCTTTAGACAGTAAAACGCTCGTACGTTGGATTTTGATTATTCAGCATCCGTTCTTTCATAAAGACACGTTACACGTGGATGATAAGGAGGAAGACTCTATCGCTTGGGTTTAGAAAGCCGATCGATCTCGGCGAACGGAATCGGAAATTCGCTCACACTCGCATCACCATGCTCCAAAACCCAGCGGAAGTGCTCGATCGCGGCTTCATTCTTTCCCTGAGATTCAAGTTCAAGGCCGATATAACAATGCGCATCTATCTTTTTATCGTCGTCGTCGGCCGATGCGAGGAGGGCGGGTTCATTAAGCTCTTTCGTCACGTATTTCACGATCGGGCGGGGCCAATCCGACGTGTCGGATTTGGTTTGGGATTTGGCGTCTTCCAAAAACCGAGCCGCTTCGACGGTTTTTCCCAACCGGAGCGCCGCGAAACGCCCGATCAAAGCCGCGTAAATTCCGATGTTCCTGTACTTGGGGGAAAGGTCGACCGCGGTTCGCGCCGAGGATATCGCGTATTCCTTGCCGAGCGTTAAACCAAGGATCGATCGATTTAAATGTAAATAGGGCGTTTTAGGATCGAGCCGGATCGCCTCGTCGTAATCGACAATCGCTTTATCATATTGCTTGATAAGCGAATATGCCAGGCCTCGTCGGGAATAACCGATCCAATTTTTGGGATCGAGCTTGATCGCGTCGTCGCAATCGGCGATGACACGATTGTAATCTTTTTTAATAAGCCATATGAAAGAGCGAGCGAGATAACCCGCCGAGCTTTTGGGATCGAGCCGGATCGTCGTTTCGGCGTCGGCGAACGCACGATCGAATTTACCTTGAAGAGCGAAGACGTTCGATCGATCGGAGTAAGTCGCGGCGATTCGAGGATCGAGCCGGATCGACTCGTCGTAATCGGCGAGCGCCTTGTCGTGCCGGTTCAATCCCTCCCAAGCGCTCGCTCGAATCGAATATAAATCGGCGTTCAAGGGTTCGAGCTTGATCGCTTCGTTGAAGTCGAGAATCGCGAGATCGTAACGATACTGTTCAGACAGGATTCGACCGCGAACGATCAGGGGTTTTGCATATCCTGGCGCCAGCCGGATCGTGCGGTCGGCGTCGGCGATCGCCTTATCGTAATCACGCATCATCGCCCATACAATCGCACGATGCATATAAGCGTTCGCGTACTTGGGGTCGAGTCGGATCGCGACGTTTAAATCGACAATCGCCTTGTCGAATTCATGCTTCAATCCTCGCGCGAATCCTCGATTCATAATAGAATCGACATTTTTAGGGTTGAGCCTTATCGCCTTATCGAGATCGGCGATCGCGCGATCGTATTGGTTCGTGCGTATCCAAGCCGATCCGCGCTGACTGTACGCATAGGCATATGTGCTGTCAAGCTTAAGGGCGTGGTTGTAATCGGCGATCGCCTTGACGTATTCCTTCATCTCGAGGTAAGCGTCGCCCCGATCGGCGTAGGTGAGTTGAAAAGTCGGTTCGAGTTCGATCGCCTTGTCGAGATCGGCGATCGCTTTATCAAATTCTTGCTTCTTGGTCCAAACGCGTCCCCGCATCATGTACGCTTGTCGTTCCTTGGCGATCGCGATCGCCTTGGTGTAATCTTCGATCGCGCGATCGCTATTCCCTTCGGAATAGAATGAAACATAGGCCCTGGCGTAGAGAAACCAAACGTCTTTGGGGGATGTTTTGATCCGTTCGGTAAAATACTCGACGGCGTGATCAAGATCGACGACCTCGGTCTTCAATCCCCAGCCCGTCGTGAACGGATTTGTCAGCTTGATCCACTGGCCGTCGACCTTCACGACGCGAAAGCTTTCGATCATCCCTCGTTTCACCACGGTCTCGCGATCTTCGTTCCACAACGACACGCTCGACGATCGTGGAAAAACGAATGTGCCGATCCACGCCGATCGATCCCTGGAAGCTTTCTGAGCGAAGCAAGTCGATTCAAGTCGAGCGATCGACGCCGTGAAAACCAAGATCAAAACGACCGAGAGGATACGAACCGTTCGACGATCGACTTTCATGATTTCGCCTCGTAAAGAGCGGCTTGGAAGTTCCGCGGCGACGTTCGACCCTTGATCGAAGATATCGACCGGGCGAGCGATTTCACAACCCTCTCGTGGTAACGATCCGGGTCGCCGTCAAAAGAGAAAAAAATGTAATGTTTACTATTATATTATGAATGATGGTATTCTTCTGTTACGACAATCAGAATTATCGTTATATTCATTTTTTTCGAATCGAGCCGGTGAATCGACGAGGCGATCGGAGTTTCATTGGAATTCTGATATTATGTTCGTGTGATATTACGGCCATTCGTAGATCAGGAACCTCCTCGATCGGACGATCGGTTTTTTTCCTTTCGACTCGGCGAGGCGGTCGAAGTAGGAGCCTTCACGAGTCGAGGGACGGACGAGCAAAGCCCCCTCGCCTTCTCGCGCGAGCAATCGCTCGCGGTCGCCGAAACGATCGGGATAAAACGGAAACGGAACCCCTCGTACGCGTCCTCCTAAAAGGAACGACAGCCGATACACATCCCAATATCCCCCATATATCCATCGCGCTCCGCGACCTCCGCGTACGTGATCCCAGTCGACTTGAAGAACTTCGTCGATCGATCCGCTTTGCGTACTTGTGTTCAGCATCCCCATTCGGTCGTACCAACGCGCCAGATCCAAGGTTGAAACGATCGCGAAAGCCGCCGCCAGAACGATCGCGCACGCCTTCCCCAAAACGATTCGTCCCCAAAGACCTCGTCTCCAAAGCCGGGAACCGATTATTCCAAAGCCGATCGCGTACGGGACAATCAAGAATACCAGATATCGGTAATTATCGGATCCAAAAATATTGCGATTCACCAAAAAAGCCCCCGCGGCGGCGATCGACGCGATCGTAACCCCGGCGATCGTCGCGACCGCGGAAACGTCGGATCGCCGACGAAAACTTTCCATTAGAAACGATACACATGAGAATACAAATATTAGAACGCAAGAGCATGCGCCGGCGACGTCGAGCGCGTCGATCGGCGCGGTTTTATCGAATAAACGAACGCCTTGCACCTCGTCGATTTTGGGATGTTCGGCGAAAGTGCGAAGATCGCGTCCCGAGACGAGCCTGGGGATACAATCGAGCGTGAGGATTCGCGCGTGTTCGGAGAGAGCGGCTCGATCGAAGATCGTCTGAAATTGGCCGGGGTATGCGTCGTAGGGATCGATCCGGTCGCCGAGTTCGCGCGGCGAATCGCCGATCGCGAACCCGAGCAGAAAAACGAGGCCCGCGATCGCCCCCGATCTTGAAAACCCGCGTGCGATCCACGCGGCGGTCGCCGCGGCGCAGATCCCAATAAGTGATAACAGAAACATGCGATCGTTATAGAATCCGAGTCCGCACCAAACTCCGAGAAAGAACGATCGGATCGAGCCTCCGCGAGCGAGCGTTTGCCGCGTGAAGAAGAACGCGGCTGCGTGCCACGCGACCGCGAGGAGGTGCCCTCCCGTGATTCTACCTGAAAGCCAAACGACGCCCGGCGAGCCGAAAGCGAGCGGGACGAGACTCCAGATCGCGGCCGAATCGCCGCAAAGCGATCGAGCCGTTAGAAAGATCGCGACGATCGTGAGGCTAAACGCGATCGAGCCGCCGCTCACCAACGTTTGGGGGTTCGCGCCCCAAACGATCGCCTGAGGTAGCGAGAGAAAAGCCGCGAAAATACCGACGTGAGGCGTTCCGGGATAATGCCAGCGAAGCCGACCCTCGGTCGTTTCTTGCAAAACGAGCCCGTCGATCGCCAGATCGCTATCAAGATGTTTAGATGCGTGAATAATCAACGGGATCCTCGCGGCGTTCGCCCAAACGAGCGCCGAAGCAAGTGCGATCCAGGGATAAAGGCGCGTTCGAACGCTATCGTGTGCGGATCGGGGAGGGTTCATGGGTCGCGTGCGACGCCTCGGTGAATCGTGAGGAGAAAAAGAGTTCGGTATCGATCGATTAAACGGCGCCGGCGAGCGCCTGAAGCTGATGAATCGAACGCGTTTGTTCTTTGGCGAGATAAGGACGCCCATATTTGATTTGGATATGATCCCATGGTAGGAACTCGTCGAGTTTGCGTTCGCGTTCACGGTAACTTGCGACGTCGATCGCGAGTTCCTGGAACACGCGGCGCCAAGCATCGGGCTTGAAGTGTTCGGTCCAAGCGTCGAGCCGGCATCCGGCGCGCCACGCGGCCTCGATCGCGGCGGCGACGCGTCGATCGCCGCGCGTCATGATTCCTTCAAGCATGCTCGTTTCAATATCATGGCATTTCACGGTGACGGATTTAAGTTTCACTTTTGATCGAAGATATTTATGCGCCCAGCGGAAATACGAGGCGTCTCGCATCGCGTTCCACTGATAAGGCGTGTGCGGTTTGGGGACGAAGTTCGAGACGCTCGCTGTGACTTCGGCGTAGCGGCCCGTCACGCGTTTGCCGATCGTCGCGATCGTTTCGGCCATCTCGACGATCCCATCGAGGTCGACCGGCCGTTCCCCGGGTAATCCACACATGAAATACAACTTAACTTTTTGTTTGCCGTAACGGAACGCCTCGGCCACGCCTTCGTAAAGATCTTTGTTGTCGATCGGTTTTCGAATTTGTTCGCGCATGTCGTCGCGGGCGACCTCGGGGGCGAGGGTCAACCCGCCGCGACGGACCTCGTCGAGGAGCGCCGGGATCTTCTTAAGCATTTCGGTGATCCGCAGGCTCGGCAACGAGATCTTCACCCCGAGCGGCGTGAAAACCTCGCTCATCCGCGTGACGAGCCGCTCGAAATCGGGATAATCGCTTGTGGAAAGTGAAAGCAGGCTAATTTCATCATATCCGGTGGATCGATAACTTTCGAGTGCGGCTTGAACGATCGTTTCGACCTCGCGGACGCGGATCGGCCGTTTGATGACGGTGCTTTGGCAGAACCTGCAGAGCCACGGGCAGCCGCGCATGATCTCGATCGCGATCCGGTCGTGCGCCGTCTCGATGAGAGGTACGACGGGTTTGACGGGCAGCGGGAGCGCGTCGAGCGAGTCGACGACGCATGCGCGAATCTCGGCGGGAACGTCGTCGCGGGTTCGGTCGTAGCCCGTCAAGACTCCCTCGGAATCGTAAACCGGTTCGTAAAAGCGGGGGACGTACGCCCAGTAAAAACGCGAAGCGAGTTCGGCGAGTTTTTCCTCGCGAGTCGTCGAATCGTCGCGCTTTAATTCTTTCCAGGCCTCGCAAAGATCGGGCAGGCTCGGTTCGCCGTCGCCGATGACGAACAGATCGATAAACGGAGCGAGGAGCTCGGGATTCTGCGCGCACGGGCCGCCGGCGATCACGAGCGGATCGTCGCCGTGGCGGTCGATCGCGTGGAGCGGAATCCCTCCCAGATCGAGGATCGTTAAAACATTCACATAGCTAATTTCATATTGAAGCGTAAAACCGACGACGTCGAATTCGCGGAGCGGGGTGAAGGTTTCGAGCGAATAAAGGGGCAGATCATGCTTGCGCAATCCGGCTTCAAAATCGGGAAGAGGGCAGAAAACGCGTTCGCACGCCCAACCGGCGTCGTTCATGATGCTGTAAAGCACTTGCAGGCCGTGATGGCTCATGCCGATCGTGTAGGCGTCTGGAAACGCCAGGCAGAGCGACCCGCGCGCAAGCCGATGATCTTTGACGACGCTGTTCCGTTCCCCTCCCAGATATTGCGCCGGAGCTTGAACGGTGGGAAGAACTTTTGAAACGATTGTATCTTTAAGTGATGAATTTCGCATAAGATATCGATTCCGTCCGACCGCGAGTCGGCCCGCCGCACTCGTTCGCCTTGTCCGAGGAATCGTCCTCGAAATGATGAAGTTTGATTTTACCCGCGGGACGCGACGCGAGGGAAGATCGAACGGCGAGGGGGCGCCGGCGCGATCGGGTTGAGGTTCCTTTTGGGTGGTTCGTGTTCGAGAGGTTAAGCGGTTTGGGGGTTCATGGGTTGTCGTTTTCGTATCGATTTTCGGCGGGCGGGCTTTCCAAAACGGTCGAGATTTTCTACGTTTAGTGGTTCCAAACCAACGCAATCGAAACGGATACACGATACGATGACCGACACGCTCCAACCGCGACCCGAACCTTCCAAGAAGCCCGAATCGGCGATCGACGACGCTCTTGAGTCGTCGCTTTCGGCGGGTTCGGCGGTTCGACCCGCTCCCGGCGCGCCTTTGAAAAAGCAGTGGGACAAAGAACTTGAAGCCCAGCTTGAAGAGGCGCTTAAGGATTTCGGCGCGGAATCGTTTAACGAGCCTCCGCCCGCCGCCGCTCCGGTTCGTCGCGATCGCGTCGACGATCGATCGAAAAAGCCGGGGCGGTCCGAGCGTCCCGGTTCGCGGCCGCTCCGCTCCGAGCGGTTCGATTCGCCCAAGCCCGAGAAAAAGATCGGCAAGGTGATCGCGGTTCGAGGGAAGAATGTTTTCGTCGATCTGGGGGCGAAGAGCGAAGGGGTCGTGGCGCTCGAGCGATTCGGCGACAATCCCCCCAAGCCTGGCGATAAGCTTGAGGTCGTGGTCGATCGCTTTGACGAGGACGAGGGAATCCTGCTCCTTTCGCTTAAAGGAGACACCGTCGAGGCGAATTGGGAGAACCTCCGTCCCGGACTTGTCGTCGAGGCTCGTGTCGACAAAGTGAACAAGGGAGGCCTCGAGGTCGTCGTCGACGGGATCCGCGGCTTTTTGCCGATCGGTCAAATCGATATCAATCATGTCGTCGATCCGTCGATTTATATCAATCAGAAATTCGCGGTCGTCGTGACCGAGGCGGATCAGCGGAACAAGAACCTCGTCGTTTCGCGTCGTGAGCAGCTCGAGCGTGAGCGAGCCGAGGCGCGAGCCAAGACTTGGACCGAGCTCGCCGAGGGGCAAATCCGCAAGGGGGTGGTGCGCTCGCTCAAGGAATACGGGGCGTTCGTCGATATCGGCGGGGTCGACGGTCTGTTGCATGTCGGCGATACGAGTTGGACTCGAGTGAAGGATATATCCGCGCTTCTTAAAGTTGGACAAGAGGTTGAAGTCAAGATTCTTAAGATCGATCGCGAGACGCAAAAGATCGGCCTCGGTCTTAAGCAGTTGACCTCGAGCCCGTGGGATATGGTCGACGTCAACTACGCGCGGGGGATGACGGTCCCCGGCAAGGTGACTCGATTGATGGAATTCGGCGCGTTCGTCGAGATCGAGCCGGGAGTCGAAGGGCTTGTACATATTTCGGAAATTTCTCCCAACAGAGTGCGTCGCGTCGCGGATATCCTCAAGCCCGATCAGGAGGTCGAGGTGAGGATCCTTTCGATCGATTCCGAGGCCAAGAAGATCGCGCTTTCGCTCCGTCCTCTCGTCGAGACGAAGCCCGCCGCGGCCGAGGAGGAGGACGAGGTCGACGAGGCGCCGCGTCCTCCCAAACCCGAACCCAAGATTCCCCTCAAAGGAGGGATCGGCGGAGGCAATCCGTTCTCGGCGCTGCTTAAAGACGCCAAAAACCAGTCGTCTCGGGATGACCAAAAATAAGATTCATGTTTTGAACCGCGACTCCGGCGGCGCCTTTTATCAAATTATCGAGGCACGAGAAGATAATGATTCGTCTGCGCACCACGCGCGGCGCGACGTCGCAAAAGTTTGTCCGCGCCGAATCCTTGGTCGCGGGAACGCCTGAGCGGACGCGGACGAACGGGCTATCGCGATAAAAGGATCGATATAGCTCGACGAGAGACGCCTCGGATACGGGGGACTTGGGTTCGGCGTGAATCGTCGCGTTGATCCCTCGATCCATCGGGATGAGGTGCGGGGTGAAGATCGTTTCAACCGATTCGCCGCCGATCTCGCTTAAAATGTGTTCGATTTCGGGTGTATGTCGATGATTGCCGACGCTATACGCGACGACGCTTTCGTTACATTCGGGAAAATGAAGGTTCGGTTTGGGCGCCCTGCCCGCTCCCGAAACCCCGCTCATCGCGTCGATGATGATCGATTTGGGATCGATGATCCCCTCGGCGACGAGCGGCGCCGCGCCCAGAATGCTCGCCGACGTGTAACAACCGGGGTTGGCGATCAAAGACGACTTGGGGATTCGATCGCGGAACAATTCGGGAAGGCCGTAAATCGCCTCGGCGAGGCCGGGGGGATCGGTGTGCGCGTGCCCGTACCATTGTTCATAAACCTGCGCGTTTTTGATGCGATAATCGGCGCTTAGGTCGATCACCTTCACGCCTTTTGATCGCAACGCGGGGACGACCTCGAGGCTCGCGGTGTGCGGCAAAGCGAGGAAGGCGAGATCGGCCTCGGCGGCGATCCGATCGGCGTCGAACGGTTCGCACGCGAGCGAGATCCTCCCCGCTAGGCTCGGATGCGATTCCTCGACCCGCGGCGCCTCGTCGCGCCGCGAGGTCGCGACCGTGATCCGTGCGTCGGGATGATTGAGAAGAATCTCGAAAAGCTCGCGCGCCGCGTACCCCGAGGCGCCAACGATCGCTATTCTTATCATGTCAATTGTTCCTTAAATGTCTTTTGTTTTTCTGTCAATAGCAAACGTACATATAGAGATGCTAAAAAGATCCAGGAGATCGCCGAGATCGCCGCGGCGGGGGCGAGTTCGGGGATATCGTAGGCGAGGTCGATCGTCCATTTTCCGGCGGCGGGGATGCGAATCGTTTGCATTCCGCCGAGCGACGATTCGACCTTCATCGGGCGCGTCGTTCCGTTCGAGGTCGCTCGCGCGGTCCAACCGGGTACGGCGATTTGAGACACGACGACGATCGAAGGTTCGGAGCATTCGAACTCGATCGTCGAGCGTTCGGGGCGGCTCGACGCGCACTTAAGCGGCCGGGCGCGACGAACGACCTCGATCGCCTCGAGCGCCGCGGCGATATCGGATCGACCGATTCGTTTCTCGGAAATCTTTGAACTTAAAAGCATCTTGTCGCTTATGGATTTTTCGATTCGATGGATCGAAGCTTCGTCGTCGACGAGCCGGGCTTTCGCGGTTTGGATCGAGGGGCGCCACAAGACGAAGCGAGATCCCCAGGCGCGATTGCGCGTCACCCATTTTGATCCGTAGAGCCACGAAGCGAGTTCGGGATCCTCGATCGTTCGCGATCGATCGACAATTGTTTGCGCGATCGCGGGAGGAATCGATCGGTTCCATTCGACGGGATCGATGATGCGGATCGTCGCTCCCGCGGTTTTCATCGCGTTTTCAACGAGTTCGACGTTCCGCCTTGAAACGAGCGGAATCCTCGCCAAATCGGCGAGGGGCTTGAGCTCGGGAAGATCGAGCGTGCGATAAGCGGCGATCGTACCGACATCGGCGACGATCGGCAGATTCCCGAGCGCAGCGACGACGCGCGTTCCTTCGGGCGATCGCGCCGCTTCGGCGAGAACAGGGCTCCGATCGATCAATCGGCTGATCGGCGCGGTCTCGATCCCTCGATGTCGATTCAAAAACCAAAGATCCAAAAACGTTATGATAATAACAAGCGTTTTGAAAGATTCCGATCGTCGAACGAGCGCGGTCGAGGCGATCACGAGCGCGATCGCGAGCGCCGAGGGGGCGAGTTCGGCTCGATATATCAGATTTCGGACGCGATCGAATCGGATCCCGCCGGGAGGGGGATCGTCCCAGCCTTCGCGTGCGAGCGCCGTGACGACGCGGACGTCGAGTTGTGGAGTCTTCGCTCCCTTCGCGGCCTCGGCGCTCGCGACCCGCGACCAGGGCGCCGCTCCGAAGATCGACGCTCGAATCGAACTCGGCGGAATCGCGGTCGACCCCGATTCGGAAGAAGAGATCATTATTTCTACAATAGATAATGAAAGAGCGATCCATAATATCAAGATTGTTGCGAAGGCGAGGATATCGCGGGTCGGTTTTTTCCACGATTTGATCGAATCGAACCCGAGCCCCGCGGCGAACGCGAGCGCGAGATCGGCGATCACTCCCCACCTCGCCTGAGCGCGGAAGAACGAAAACCCGGGAAGGTTGACGAGCAAGCGAAACCCTGGAACGTAAGGCCCGAGGCTCAAGATCGAAGCCGCGATCGAAAGCGCGGCGAGGCGGCGAACCGTCGCGTCGCTACGAATTCCAATAATAAATATACGTAAGGAAAATAATAGTGGGAATAATCCCAGGTATGATAATAATTCTTCGGGCGCGGTTCGGAACGGATCCCACACGACGGGACGCCAGAGGGGGGATCGATGAAACAGCGCCGGCGCCGCGTAACAAACGAGATGCAAGGGCGTTTGGGCGAATCCCGCGAGATACGTGAAATCGCGATCGGAACTGGAAAGTCGCGCCAGGTTATACGTGGGAATCAGTTGGATCGCCGAGAGCGGAAAACACGCGAAGACCGCCAAGACGATCCGCGCGAATCCCGCCGAAAGCTTTCGATCGGCGATCAATCGTTCGATCAGATCATGCATGCCAATTAGTAATACAGAGATCTGGGTATAAAAGGCGATCTGGAAATGCCCGGGGAGGGTTTGAAGCGCGAGGATCGCGGCGAGTGCGATCGCGGCGCGGCCTTTCTTGTTTCCGCTGAGCACGAGGGGGCAAACACCCCAAGCCCAGGGGAGCCAGCTCGCTGTGGAATAGCCCCATTGATGGGGGATGTGCGCGATAAAGAATCCCGAACACGACCAGGCGATCGCGGCGAAGACCGAGCCCCACGGCGATACGCCCCAGCGACGTGCTCCCCAGGCAGCCCCGTACGCTCCAAACAGCGTGTGAGCGATTAAGCTGAGCGTGTAGCCGATCTCGGTTGAAGGAAGGCCGTAAAAGAGCCAGTGAGGCGGGTAAAACACCCCCATTTGGCTTTCCGCCAGGCCTGGAAAGCCAAAACCCCAGTTGGCGTTCCACAAAGGCGGGCGCCCCGCCTTGAATGCGCGCGAAAGCTCGGCCATCAGGCCGATCGTAAAGTTCGTCACGTCGCCGCCGACAGGCTCGGCGCAGCCGAAACCGATCGGCCACAGCCACGCGATCACCGCGAACGTGAGCACGATCGTAGGTATCACGAGAGGTCGTCGATCAATACGATCTTTTAGATTGGCCAAGCTGCTCATTTTGTTCATTTTAAAGAACGGCTGGAAATCGATCAAAATGGATCCGGTTTTCGTGGTCGATCGTGAGGTAATTCTTACAAAAATTCGATTCTTTGCTCGAAATCGGCTTAAAGACGAATCGGGCGAGATTGCTTTCGATAATTTTAAAGTGTCGCCTCATAGGGAGTTCCGTAATAATCGTTGATTTTTCTCAAGTTTCGCGGTCAAGACGGCACGGAGGATGCGTTATGGATTAAAAGTCCGATCGTTCCAGGGTGAATGGAAGCGCCCTTACGAAGGAGCCTATCATGTTGGTATTGAGCAGGAAGCTCGGTGAGCGGTTTCAAATCGGCGAGGATGTTAGGATCACGATCGTCCGGATCGACCGCCATTCGGTTCGGATCGGCGTCGAGGCGCCGGGCGACGTCACGGTCGTCCGCGAGGAAATCCACGACGAACTCGAAGGACGATTCAACACCTCCAAAACGTGGCGTTCCGAGCCCTTTTGATCGCGATGAAAGACGGCGAGAATCGGTCCGAGTTTCGTAGATCGACTCTCGACTCGGTCTTTCATTCGATCGACATTCGCTGCGAAGCCTCGATCGTCTTTTTTCTTTCACGATCTCCCGCATCAGTTAATATCGATCCGAAGCTTGAGGGAGACGAAGCCTCGGATCGTTGATGTCGATATTGATTTTAACGATCATCCATAAACGCGCGTGAGATTCACCCCTCCGGGAGGATCGGGTGATCTTACGCCGGCTTGTGGATCAGTTTAGTCACTCGCCCCGTCGGCACCCATTCGACCACGAAGATATTGCCGTCGCGGTCGAAGCAAGCGTCGTGCGGGTGGATGAACTTGCCGGGTTTCCATTCGTCGGGACGGCCGCGCATTTTGAATCCGTCGAGCACGCGCTTCGTCCACTCGGGATCGTAGCCCAGGTGTTCGATCACCTTTTGATTCTTGTCAAAAAGAGTGACCCGCGCGTGGAGATCGGGGACGAGGAGAACCTCGCCGCGGATATCGAAATGCGCCGGGAAACTGACGTCGTGATCGAACCGAACGTGTTTGCCGTCGAGCGTGAAATACTGCAACCGAGCGTTGGCGCGATCGGCGACGACGAGCAGAGGATCGCGGCCGGGACGATCGTCGAGCCAGAGCCCGTGCGGCGTTTTGAACTTGCCGGGCTCTTCGCCCAAGCCCCCCCACGATCGAACCCATTTGGCGTCTTTATCATACTGATGAATATAATTCGACCCGTAACCGTCGGCGATATAAAATCCGCCGTCGGGCGAGAACGCGACGTTCGTCGGGCTGTAGGGGGTTTTGGGGTCTTTGTAATACCCCGGCTCCTCGGGACGTCCCTTGCTCCAAACGTGTTCGCCCTTGAGATTCGTTTTCACGACGATCGCGTGCTTGATGTCCGAAAGATAAAGGAATTCTTCGTTCCCCTCTTTGCGGACGTCGATTCCGTGTCCCCCTCCCGAATATTCCTTGCCGAACGAGCGCACGTAGACCCCTTCGGGATCGAACACGACGATCGAATCCATCGGTTCGGGAACAAGCGTGCGATGTTTGATGTAAACGAATCCGTCGTGATCGATCGTCACGCCGTGCGTTTCGCCCCAGCGGATCGAATCGGGGAGTTTTCCCCAGCCGTGTTCGCACTCGTATCGGTATTCGCCCGACCCGACGACCGCCCTCCGCGATTCCGATTTGTCGGCCGCTCGGACGAACGGCGCCGCCAGCGGAGTCGCGATCGCCGCGGTCCCCGCAGCAACCAGAAATCGTCTGCGATTCGGCGAATCGATCGCCGGTTCTTGCTTATCGTTCGGTTCCATGGATACGCCTCGCTCGAAAAATCGGTGGGGTTTGCTCAATACGCTCCATCATACGCCTTTGGAACCTCCCCGGGCGAGACTCGACCGCCCGAGACTTACTCAATTCCATAACGATCATTGGATTGCTCACATTTATAATCAATTTGGCTTAATCTTCGTCGAACCGTCCGCTTTCGCCGTCGCCTCAAGCTCGTTGAATCGCTCATATTTATAATCAATTAGATTTATTCTTCGTCGAATCGTCGGCTTTCGCCATCGCCTCAAGCTCGTTCCAATCGACAATCGGCACGCCGAGTTCGCGCGCCTTGTCGATCTTGCTTCCTGGATCTTCTCCCGCGAGAAGATAGGAGGTGCTTTTCGAAACCGATCCCGTCGTCTTGCCCCCCAGTTTTTTGATGAACGCCTCGGCCTCGGGACGCGTTCGACCCGGCAGAGTTCCCGTGATCACGAAGGTTTTCCCCGCGAACTTCGCTCCTCCCGCCGCGGCCGCGACGGGCTCGAGCGGCCGAGGCGCGACGCCGACCTCGGCGAGCTCTTTAAGTAATCGAATGTGTTCAGGTTCACTTAAGTAATCGACGATACTGGCGGCGACGATCGAGCCGATCTCTTGGATCGCCTCAAGATCTTCGATCGAGGCGCCGCGCAACTCGTCGATCGTCTTAAACCGCTCGGCGAGGATCTCGGCGACACGCACGCCGACATGTCGAATCGTCAATCCCGTAAGAAGTCGATCGAGCGTCCTCGTTTTGGTGACCTCGATCGCCGCGACGAGATTCTTCGCCGATTTAAGCCCCATCCGATCGAGCTCGGAAAGCGTTTTCACGTCGAGCCGATAAAGATCCGCGGGAGTCTTCACCAGCCCCTTCTCGACGAGCTGATCGATCAGCTTCTCGCCCAATCCGTCGATATCCATCGCGTCGCGGTGCGCATACCAGCGGAGCCATTCCTTGAGCTGATCGGGACATTTCGTCGCGTGATTCGAGCACCGATAATCGGCCTCGCCGGGCTCTCGAATCGCCTCGGCGCCGCAGCTTGGGCAGTGCGTGGGAAATTCAAACGGAACCTCGTCGCCCGTGCGAGCCTCGACCTCGACCCGCACGACCTGGGGAATAATCTCCCCCGCCTTTTGAATCACAACCGTGTCGCCGACGCGAACGTCTTTCCTGGCGATCTCGTCGGCGTTGTGCAACGTCGCGCGTTTGACGACCGTCCCCGCGAGCGGAACGGGGGTTAAGTCGGCGACGGGGGTCAATTTGCCGGTCTTTCCCACCTGCACGCCGATCCGCTCGACCCGCGTCACGGCTCGTTCGGCTTCATATTTGAACGCGATCATCCAGCGAGGGCTTTTACTCCGCGCTCCCAGCCGCTTTTGCTGATCGATCGAATCGACCTTGATCACCAAACCGTCGGTTTGATAATCGAGCTCGTCGCGCTTCGACTCCCAAACCTTCGCGTGATCAATCACTTCTTCAATCGAATCGTATATGGCGGTGTAAGGGCTTACTGGTATATCCATCGATCGATATCGTTCGAGCGTTTCCGAATGCGATTGGAATTCGGTTCCACGATACGAGCCGACGCCGTGAGCGATGAATGAGAGCCTCCGTTTGGCGCAGATCTTCGGGTCGAGGAGCTTAAGCGAGCCCGCGGTCGAGTTTCTGGGATTGGCGAACGGCGGCTCGTTCGCGGCGCGTCGCAGATCGTTGAGGCGAACGAGTTCGGAATTCGTCATATAAACTTCACCGCGAACCTCGAGCAGTTCGGGAGGATCGCCCGTGAGCTTAAGCGGAACGGAGCGGATCGTGCGGATGTTCGCGGTCACGTCGTCGCCGCTTGCGCCGTCGCCGCGGGTGGCGCCGAGCGTGAGCGTTCCGTTTTCATAACGGAGCGAAACCGCGACTCCGTCGACCTTGAGCTCGACGACATACCTCACGGGCTCTCCTGGATTAAGCCCGCGGCGCACCCGATCGGCCCATTCGCGTATCTCTTCAAACGAGTACGTGTTATCGATCGAAAGCATCGGAACCGAATGCTCGACCGTCGCGAAAAACGGCAACGGCGCCCCCCCCACGCGTTTGGTGGGGCTCGAAGGGTCGTCGAATTCGGGATGTTCCTTCTCAAGAGCTTCGAGCTTTTTGATCAGATTATCGTATTCGCGATCGCTAATTTCAGGCGCGGCGTCGACGTAATAAAGCCGGTTATGGCGCTCGATTTCGGCGCGCAACTTCTTGATCTCGCGTTCGATGTTTACGCCCGCCATCGCTTATCCCCCGTGCTCTCGATCGCGTTCGCGACGAACGCTCAACGCTTTAAAAGAGTGTATATTCGCTTACTTTTTGTTTCGATCGGCGTCGCGGTCGTTATTCGTTCGATCAAACTTGTCGTCGGCGAGCATCGCGATCACCGATAAAACCAGCATGATCACGAATTCGATCCCGATGATCAACGGACCCGATCGGTCGAGCCAATCGGAAAACGCCTGGTTTGAAGGCTTCCGTTTCAGCTCGGGATGATTCATCAAGCCCATCTCATAATAAGGAATCACCAGATACGCGAAGATCGTGATAACGAACAGCACGCTCACGATCAGCAGAAAGAAATAAAACGGATTCGGAAATAACGGTTTACGATTCGTTCCAGCCATCTGTTAAGTTCTCAATTGTTTAAATCAATCGGCCGAGGTCGATCGCGATTCGGATCGGCGGCGATTTCGGTGGAGTCGAAACCATGAAGCGAAGCATATCGATCGTGAATCGGAACGGCGGCGATTTCGATTCGGCCGAGAGGGGATGAAACCTCCTCTCGGCGCCCTAAAAATCGAGCTTCCCTAATAATCGAGCTTTGATCAAACGCCGGCGTCGACCCAATCGTTCGCGGCGAGTTCGTACGAAACGAGTTCCTCGGGCTTGAACCAAAGCGCGATCTCACGCTCGGCCGATTCGGCGCCGTCGCTGCCGTGAACGAGGTTGTTCTGCTTGCTGATCGAAAAATCGCCGCGAATTGTTCCAGGCGCCGCCGACGCTCCGTTTGTCGCCCCCAACATGCTCCGCACGACCGCGATCGCCTCGTTCCCCTCGAGCACGCCGACCGCGACCGGACCCGACGTGATGAACGACAGCAGCCCCTCGAAAAACGGCTTCCCCTTGTGCTCGGCGTAATGCCGTTCACCCGTCGCGCGGTCGACCTTCATCAACTTGAGCGCGACGATCTTCAGCCCCTTCGCCTCGAATCGCCGCAAAATCTCGCCCGTCAATCGCCGCTGCACGCAATCGGGCTTCATAATAATCAACGTTCGCTGCATCGTTCACTCTCTAAAAGGAACATCGGTTTTCCCGTCGATTCGGCCTACCGGGCCCGCGGCGCCCGCCGATCGCTCGGCGTCGCATCGTTGAATCGAAGGAATCATCAATTTACATACTCGACGACGATTCGACAACCGCCGACGACGAGCCGCCGTCTTCACCCACGCTCAACGCGATCTCGTCGAAACAACCCTCGCCGAGCCGCCACGCCCGAACCTCGGCCTTCCCGCTCGCCAACGACACGATGATTCTCGGCGTGTCGCCGTAATAATTCTCGGCGAGATCGACCCGGCTTGGAATCGGCGCGGTCGACGGATGCGAATGATAGATCGCTCCGATATCACCGCGGCTTTCGCGGATCGCTCGCACGGCGCTGATCAGGTCGCGACGGTCCGCGGTATACCGTACGCGACTTTGATCTTCGTTCCGAAGCGGATAAATCGAATCGATCGCGCCCCGCACCGCTCCCAAAAGCCCGCAGCATTCGAGGGGGGACTCGCGTTCCGCGTGCGCGATCATCGCGTCGAAAATCGCTCGCGGGATTTCGAGCCGCAAGCGATCGCGAAATCGAGGCTCGTCTGCGTCTCCGGCGGAATTCGGCTCGTCGCTCATTCGGGATAAAGCGGGGTTGATAGATACCGTTCTCCCAGATCGGGCAACACGACGACGAGGAGCTTATCCTTATTTTCAGGACGACGAGCGATCTGGAGCGCCCCCGCGACCGCCGCGCCGCACGAAATACCGCACAGCATCCCCTCCTCGCGAGCCAGCCGTCGCGCCATCTCGAACGCCTCGTCGTCTCGTACGAGCGCCACCTCGTCGATGATCGAAACGTTGAGATTATCGGGAATGAAACCCGCCCCCAACCCCTGCAGCTTATGCGAACCCGGCTTGAGCGGTTTTCCCGCCATTTTCTGGGTGATCACCGGCGAGTTCTCGGGTTCGACCGCGACGACCTGAACGCTCGGCTTGCGCTCTTTAAGAACCTCGCCGCAGCCCGTGATCGTCCCTCCCGTGCCGACTCCGCAAACGAGGATGTCGATCTCGCCGTCGGTATCGCGCCAAATTTCCTCGGCGGTCGTGGCGCGATGAATCGCGGGATTCGCCGGATTCTTAAATTGCTGCGGCATATATGCGTTGGGATTCGACTCGACGATCTCCTCGGCTTTGCGAACCGCTCCTGGCATTCCCTCGGCGGCGGGGGTCAGCACGATCTCGGCGCCGAACGCTTTGAGCAACCGGCGACGTTCCAGGCTCATGCTTTCGGGCATCGTCACCAACAATTTATAACCGCGCGCGGCGCACGTGAACGCGAGCCCGATTCCCGTGTTTCCGCTCGTCGGCTCGACGATCAGCGTATCGGGCTTGATTTTGCCGGCGGCCTCGGCCGCGGCGATCATCGCCACGCCGATTCGGTCCTTGACCGACCAGAGCGGGTTGAAATTTTCGAGCTTGGCGACCATTCGCGCGTGCGCGCCCGCGCTGACGCGCCTCAATTTGATAAGCGGCGTGTTGCCGATCGTCTGGGTGATGTCGTCGTAAATCCTACCCCTGGTCCATTCGCTGATCGCCATCCTGCTCGCTCCTCAAACGGTATTTCATCGAGTCGACTTCGATCGCATGGTCACGTTCCCCGATGTCGGAGAAATCCCGAGACGCGAACGGTCGACTCCGCCGATTCGTCGGACTGTTATGAGAATCGCGTATCTTAAATCGAATTCGCCCGACGGGCAAGCCGGTAAGCCTCCTGCCGAAACGCTTCAAAATGAATTCCAAGGCGCGCCGTGAACCTCCTCGGCGTGAGAGCGACGTCGGATTTCGATCGGAACCCCTCGGTTCCGTCGAAGAGACGACGCTTCACGCCTTGAACCGATTGCGAATTGTCAAAGAGCGACCCGAGCGGCTTGAACGTTCGGGGCCATAATTGTTGCGGATTGTGGATTCAAGGGCGGAGGTCACCGCGATCAATCCCTTTAAAGCGATCGAATCAAGCGGGATCTCGTTCGAACAGAATTGGGCGGCGGCCTAGAGCTTTTGATGTAAAACTTGATAAACCAAGATGATAAAGAAAAACTGCCGAGCGAAGCCAATCGGATGTTGAGATGTTTGGGTAAACTGTAGCGGTTGCTTGTGAATAATGGATCGGAGGCTCCGACTGCGCATTTTCTTCGCCTTCGATCGGCGATCGATCGGGGTGTTCGAGGACGCGACGATTCTCGCGGGTTGTCGGGGATTCTCATCGTTTTGGCGATCGAAAAAAAGCTGTTTGAAACGAAGTTTTTTACGGATGATTTTGGCGCGTGAGGTTGAAATTCCGGATCGAATGACACGTCAGATAATATAGACGCCGAACCAGGCGTTTTAGTTCGCGCGATTTTAGAATTTTCTCGAAATATTTTGGCCAAGGTTTTGTGAGTTTAAAATTGGGGGTTTAACCGCGACCGGGATGATCGGGTCGTTTATTTCGTTTGAAGGCGATACGAGCGATCGGGAACGTTTCGATCGTGTTCTCGATCGGTTCGAGATCGCGTTAAGCAAGGAAGTTGGATCGCGGAGTGAGGTGATTCGGAAAGAAACCCGCGTGTTCGGCGGTGCTTCAACTCATTCGGGCGATCGAACGAGAACTCATGTCCGTCGGAAAGAAATCCGCATGTCCGGCGAAGTTTCAGGGCGAGGACTCGATCGGGGGTGGGCGTATCGACACGGTGAACTTGTGATCCGCATGATCGAGTTTCTTTTTCTTGTCAAAGAAATCGGCCGCTTCGCCGGTGTTTAATCGGCCGCTTCGCCGGCGTTTAATCGGCCGCTTCGCCGGTGTTTAAGAGTCGCCGAATTTTTGAATAGCGACTCATCGGGAGGGTTGGGCTTCCGATTAGCAATAACGACATGTCGGTAATTTTAATAAATTGGGATAATCTTTGATAAGTCGGCGCCGAATTCCGTTGAATCGAGCCGATATCGCCGAAAGAGATTGTCCTGATCGCTTGGTTAGCGAAGGATTTTCCAGACGAGCGGGGCGCACCGTCGTCGATCTGTAAATTAGAACAAGTTTATGAAAAGAAGTCGATCTCGCGCGTGATGCGATCTCTCGTATCATCGGCTTGCATTACGGCCGGTCTTTTTTGTTACAATAGATCTGGAATCGTCGACCCTCCCGCACCATCGGTCCTGGACCTGTAATCGGAGAGCAACAAGGCTCTCGCTCAAGGTTGAGGAACCCTCCTCCATGACCCTCCGCTTTTCAAGGCTGACGTTCGGTTTCGCGTCCATCGTGGCGGGTCTTTGCGCGTTCCGGCCCGCGCTCGCTCAAGAAGCCGCGGCCGAATCGGCCGAGTATTTCGAAAAACACATTCGACCGGTGCTGGTCGCGCGCTGTTATAGTTGTCATAGTGGCGCGAAGACCAAAGGGGGGCTCGCCCTCGATACCCGCGCCGGTTGGCAAAAGGGAGGCGAAAGCGGCCCCGCGATTGTTCCGGGCAAGCCGAATGAAAGCCTCTTGATCTCGGCGATCCAGTACGAATCGCTCGAAATGCCCCCGAAGGAAAAAGGAGGCAAACTGAGCGACTCGGAGATCGCCGCACTGACCCGGTGGGTTAAAAGCGGAGCGTTCGACCCCCGCGTCGCGACCGAACGCCTCGGCGGCATGACCGCGGCGGAAGCGCTTTCTTGGTGGGCCTTTCAGCCGGTTCCGCGGTTACAAGGCGACGCCTCGTCGGCTGAAATCGACACGTTTATTGATGCGGAACTCGCCGCTCACTCCCTGGCGCCGAATCCGCCGGCCGACAAGCGCACCCTGATCCGCAGGGCGACGTACGATCTTACCGGGCTACCGCCCAGCCCCGACGAGGTCGACTCTTTCATCGCCGACGAATCCCCCGGGGCGTTCGCGAAAGTCGTCGATCGCTTGCTCGATTCGCCGCAATACGGGGTTCAGTGGGGCCGGAGGTGGCTCGACGTCGTTCGTTACGCCGATACCGCGGGTGAGAACACCGACAGACCGCTCCCACACGCCTGGCGCTACCGCAACTGGGTTTTCGACTCGTTCAATCGCGACCTTCGTTACGACGAGTTCGTTCGACTCCAGCTCGCGGGCGACGTCGTCGCGGCGAAGAACGACCCGAAAGCGTGCGCCGATGGGATCGTCGCGACGGGCTACCTCGCGATCGCCAGACGTTTCGGTCATGATATCGACAAAGACATGTACTTAACGTATGAAGACGTAATCGATAACTTTGGTAAAACGTTTCTTGGGCTTACGACGGCTTGCGCTCGTTGCCACGATCACAAATACGATCCGATCACGGCTCGCGACTATTACTCGCTTTACGGCGTTTTCGACAGTTCGCGGTTTTCGTTTCCAGGGTGCGAGCCGAAAGGCAGACCGCGCGATCTCGCGCCGCTATTACCCGCTTCAGAGGTCGAGGCGTTGATGAAGCCGTGGCGCGAGCGCGTTTCCAAGCTCGAGGCCGAGAAAAAGCGGCGATCGGCGACGGTAACCCCCAGGCCGCGACTCAAAGAGATGGCCGCGGCGGCTCGGCGGTTGTTGGGCGAGGCGAAGATCGGCGAAGGGGAATCCGCGGCGTTGACCGATCTCGCGGGCGAACCGCTCGCCTCGATCCCCATCCGCAAGGGAGAGGTTCTGCAATTGTCCGTATCGCCGAACGGGAACCACGGAGCGGATACCACGCTCGTCGAGTTGATCGTTAAGGAGAACCGAGCGGGCGGATCGAGGTGGAGCGTCGCCGAGCTGATCCCCGAATTTCTTAAAGCGAATCCGCAAACGATCAATGATGAAGGCGTTTGGTGTTATCTTGAAGTGACCGACGGTCCGGAATTCTTGCTGACGCGACGCGAGAGCAACGGCGGCGACGGCAGGATTCGGTCGTGGAGCATCGGCGGCGAACCTTCGGTTTTTGTCAACGATTCCGACCGGAAAGTGAACGTTTGGACCGAGCTCGAACCGCGTTCTTTTTTTGTTCATCCCGGACCGAATCGTCCGGTCGCGATCTCCTGGGTGTGTCCACGCGACGGGGAATTCAACATATCGGGGCGTGTCGCGGACGCTCATCCGGCCAAGCTCGACGGAGTATCGTATCGATTGGAGTTGATCGCATCGGCGGAATACGGAGCCGCGTTGACCCGAACCGGCCGCACTTTATCGGCGCCTTTGCCCGATCCCGGTCCAGAACCGCGGATTCCCGTCGCCTACGCGGTCGTTGAGGCCGAACCGAGAGACGCGAGGGTTCAAGAGCGCGGCGATCACGAAAAACTCGGCGAGGTCGTTCCACGGCGTTGGCTTTCGGTCTTCGGCGGCGATCGTGTGCCTGCGAGGGCGGGAAGCGGTCGCAAGGAACTCGCCGAATGGGTGATCCGCAACCCGCTCGCTTCGCGCGTGATGGTGAACAGGATTTGGCAATGGCATTTTGGCCAGGGTCTAGTGCGAACCCCCAATGATTTCGGCTCGCGCGGCGAACGTCCCACGTACCCGGCTTTGCTCGACTGGTTGGCGGCGCGGTTCCAGCGATCGGGATTCAGCGTCAAGGCGATGCATCGGCTTATCATGAACAGTTCGGCGTATCGGCGAAGCAGTGTGAGAACCGAATCTCAGATCGCGATCGACCCTGAGAATCGTTTGCTCGCGCGGTTTTCGCGGCGTAGGCTTACCGCCGAGGAGATACGCGACGGCCTTCTGCTGGCGGCGGGCGCACTCGATCTTACGCCGGGCGAAGCGCATCCGTTCCCCGATCCATCGACATGGACGTTCTCGCAGCACGCCCCGTTCAACGCGGTTTATAACGACACAAAGCGCAGCGCTTACCAGATGGTTCAGCGACAGCGTAGACATCCGTTTCTGGCGCTGTTCGACGGCGCCGACCCCAACGCGAGCACCCCGTTACGACAGACGACGACGGTCCCCACGCAGGCCCTTTATTTCCTCAACGATCCGTTCTTCCACGCCCAGGCGGGGGGGCTCGCGGCGTCGTTATTAACTTCGCACGACGACGACGCGCGAATCGCGCGGGTTTATCGAACGCTCTTCCAACGATATCCAACAAGCGTCGAACGCGAACGAGCCGCGCGGTTCTTGCGCGATTATCCCGCGCCTCAAGCCGACGCCCTGGGGGCGCTCTGCCGCGTCCTTTTAGCGGGGAACGAATTTTTGTATATTGATTAGTATAGAGATTAGAGGGAGATTCGCGACGCGAGTTCGGCGTCGAAGACGATTCGATCGGTGATCGCCGATTTGTGAAAGGATCCGATATGAACCTTTTTGTCAATGGAAACCGGCGATCGTTTCTCCGATCCGCGGTCGCGGGCTCGATCGTATTCCCGGCGATTGTGCGACAGGCGCTTGCGGACGATTCCGATCCCCTGGCGCCTCGCGAGCCTCACTTTCCAGCCAAGGCCAAACGGGTGATCTTCCTATACATGACAGGCGGAGTTTCGCATGTAGATACGTTTGACCCGAAGCCCGCTCTGGCGCGCGATCACGGCAAGGAGATCAAGGCGGATCACCCCGAGATTAAGGATCGTCCGGGGTATGAGCGGATTTTCCTTAAGCGGCCGCAATGGGAATTCGCTCGGCACGGGGAGTGCGGAACGGAAGTCAGTTCGCTGTTCCCCCACGTCGCGCGGTGCGTCGACGACATCGCGCTGATTCGATCGATGCACACCTCGCACTCGAACCATTACAACGCCACTTTGGGCATACACACCGGATCGTTCGCGTTCGCCCGACCGAGCATCGGCTCGTGGGTCAGCTACGGTCTCGGAACGATGAACCGAAACCTCCCGTCGTTCGTCGTCATCGCACCAAAACAAACTTACGCCGGCACGCAAGTATATGCAAATGACTTTCTCCCCGGCGCTCATCAGGGAACGCTCGTGGCGCCGGGCCCGAATCCCGTCGTCGATATCAAGCCGAGGGTTCCGGCGAACCTCCAGAGGCTCGAGCTCGAGGCGTTGAGACGCCAGGACGAGGCTCATTTCGCAAGCCGCGACTTCGACCCGATGCTCGCCGCTCGGATTCGATCGTTCGAGACGGCCTTCGGCATGCAGATGGCCGTGCCCGAAGCCTTCGATCTGGGAAGCGAGAGCGACGCGACGTTGAGGAGCTACGGGCTCGAGCGGGGTCGGACCGACGGGTTCGGTTGGCAATGCCTCGCGGCGCGTCGGCTCGTCGAGCGCGGCGTTCGGTTCGTCGAGCTGATCGATTCGGGGTCGTCCGATAATTGGGACGCGCACGGAGACATGTTAACACATATACCGCTCGCGAAAAACGTCGATCGACCGATCGCCGCGCTGCTCCAGGATTTGAAGCGGAGGGGATTGCTCGACGACACGCTCGTCGTCTGGACGACCGAGTTCGGCCGCACTCCCTTCAACAACACCGCCGACGCCAAGGGGCGCGAGCATCATCCCTGGGCTTTTAGCTCGTGGCTCGCGGGGGCCGGAGTGAAACCCGGCATCGTCCACGGCGCGACCGACGAACACGGTCTCCGCGCGGATGAAAAACCGGTTCATGTTCATGATTTTCATGCGACGATTTTGCATCTGATGGGGTTTGATCACGAGCGGCTCACGTATCGTCACGGAGGTCGCGATTACCGACTGACGGACGTCGCCGGACGGGTCGTCAAGGAAGTGTTGGCCTGAAGCATGTCGGCATGATCCGATTCGTTATCGTCTTCGCCGAGCGATTGGAGTCGATGAAGCCCGGCGAAGGATCCTCCGCGAGCGATCAATTCGGCCGGCGTTCCTTGTTCGACGATCCGACCTTTTTCAAGGACGACGACGCGATCGGCGAAACGGATCGTCGCCAGACGGTGAGCGATGATGATCGTCGTTCGCCCCGTCGAGGCTCGTTCCAAAGCCCGCATCACCAAGCGTTCCGAGACGACGTCGAGACTGCTCGTCGGCTCGTCGAGGATGAGGATCGGCGCGTCTCGAAGGATCGCGCGGGCGATCGCGATCCGCTGTTTTTGTCCTCCAGACAAAGTCGTTCCGCGTTCGGCGACCCGGGAGAGATAGCCTTCCGGCATGTGTCGGATGAACTCGTCGGCGTTCGCGGCGACCGCGGCGGCGACGATCTGTTCGTCGGTCGCGTCGGGACGACCGAAGGCGATGTTGTCGCGGATCGTCCCGCTAAATAAGAGCGCGTCTTGCAGAACGAGCGCGATCCGTTCGCGGAGTGATGAGATCATGTAAGATTGTATATTTTCGCCGTCGATAAGGATTGCTCCCTCGGTCGGGTCGTAGAGGCGGGGGATGAGGCCGGCGAGGGTGCTTTTTCCGGCGCCTGTCGAGCCGACGATCGCGACGCATTCTCCGGGAGAGATCGCGAGCTCGATCTCGCTCAACACGGGATTTTCGGGTTCGTATTGGAACGAGACGTTTCGGAATTCGATAAGACCTTCAAACCGAGGCGCCGGTCGAGCGTCGGCGCGATCGGCGACTTCGAGAGGCTCGTGCAAGACGTCGGCGATTCGATCCCCCGCGATCAAGGCTTTGCTCGCCGAGAAGGAGAAGCGAGCCAACGATTTCATCGGCGAATAAAGATTGGTAACATATGCAAAAAATACTATAAGATCTCCGGTCGTGATGTCGCCGGAAACGACCCGAATCGAGCCGAACCACATCACCATCACGAGGCCGATTGCGGAAAGCAGGTCGACGAGAGGCGCGACGCGAGCCTGGTAGCGGATCCCCTCCAGATATGCTTCGAGGCTGCTTTCGCCCTGAAGTCGAAACCGTTCGTCGCGTTGATCTTCCTGGGAAAGTCCCTGAACGATTCGAATTGACGCGAGCGTTTCTTGAGCGACCGAGGCGAGCAGGCCGTCGCTTCGGCGAGCCCGCCGCGCCGCCGACTTGATTCGACGCGTGTAGCGGAATATCGCGGCGAAAAGCAGCGGAGTCGCCGAGAGCGAGATCAGAGCGAACCGCCAATTGAGCCAAAACATCAGCGCGAGCATGCCCGAAAGCAACGCGAAATTGCCGACCAAAAGGATCAATCCATTGGAAACGAAATCTTGAATCGAGTTGATATCGGTGGTGAGTCGGACGGTGAGATCTCCGGCTCGCCTGCGGTCGTGAAACCGAAGCGAGAGCCGTTGCATGTGCGCGAAAAGATCGCGACGCAGCGCGAATGCGAATCGTTGGCCGACGACGCCGAGCGAACGCGTGAAGTAATAAGTAAGAAGCCCGGTTCCAATCGCGATGAACAACGTCGTCAAGCAAGCGCCGTAAAGGAGCGACGGCGAGCCGTGAGGGATGGAATCGAGCCGGACGCCGATGAACGGCGCGCGGCAACGCCGGTTCGAGAGGATTCGGTCGATGACGACTTTCAGCGGCCACGGCCTCATCACGGTCAACACGGCGTCGGCGATCATGGCGATGATCGCCAGAACGAGCTCGACCCGAAACGCTCCGAGCGTCGGCGAAAGCGCGCGGATCGTTCCGATCAGACTCGAACGTCGATTTTCCTCGTGATCTTTTGAATGTTCAATCATAAATATTCTTTTTTGTCATAAATGTGATCGTCGTCGCCGCGGTTCAGTTCGACGACGCCACGATCTTGGTCGATTTGAAGCGACGCGCCGTGGGCGCCGGAGAGGCTTCTCAGTTTGCTCAAACTTCGCATCGCGGCGTCGCCGTGAAGCGTTTTGGGCTGGTACGCGACGCGCGGATCGCGATTTTTGACGTAAATTGGATAAACGCGTGTAATCGTCCGGTCGGGCTCGAAATTGAAGCCGACGAGTAAACCCTCGCTTCGGCTCGATCCCGATCCGAACGCGAAATTACCGACGCTGTAGAAGATCGGTCTGCGCCGATAAACCTCGAACGCCTGGACGACGTGGGGGTGGTGGCCGACGACGGCGTCGGCGCCGAGATCAACGGCGAGTCGCGCTTTGATACGGATTTCCTCGCCGGGGTCGCGTTCATAAGGAACGCCCCAATGGAAAGCCACTACGATTCGATCGACCAGACGGCGGAGGGGGACGATATCGGCCGCGAGCGATTCGGCGGAATCGATCGCCGAACCTGGAAGGTCGCCGACCGCGGCGCAGCGGCGGTTCCAGTAATAGCCGAGAAGACCGATTCTGAGCGAGCCCGCCTGAAGAATCGCGGGGCGATGCGCCGTCGCGGCGTCGCGACCCGCTCCCACCGACGCGATTCCCGCCGATTCGAGAGTGTCGATCGTCTCCAAGACCCCATCACGTCCGCAATCGAGCAAATGATTATTCGCAAGGGTGACCGCGTTGATCCCCGCTCGCAGCAGAGTGTGCGCCGACTCGGGTTTCACACGATACGAATAGACGCGATCGACCTTGGCGGCTCGTCGAGCCAACGGCCCCTCGAGGTTTCCAAAAACGATATCCGCTCGGCTCATGAGCGGACCGACCCCCTGGAAAGGGTAATCGTCGCCGTGCTCGGCGAGATACGAGCGGGTGCGATCGCCGAGCATGACGTCGCCCGCGACCAAAACCGAGAAACGAGGCTCGTTACGCCGAGCCAGAATTTTCTCGAGTTCCTCGCCCGAGAGAATTTCATCCGAATTCGGGATCTCGTCCGGAGAAACCCATTTCAGTAAATGAGCACGCCACGATTCGATGTCGACGACTTCCCGACGATCGTTTTGAATAGCCGTGCAAAGTGATTTTGTCATGTTTATCTTCCGGCTTTCTGGGCGAGGCCTTCGAAACACGCGGATTCGGCTTGAACGCCGCGAGCGTCGAAGACCGATTCGATCGTCCGATAATGTCGCGCCGAGTCGAGGATCTCGTCGGCGACGAGCAACGCGGTCAAGCCGGCTCCAAATCGTTCGCGAGCGTGTCGAAGGCTTGCGACGGTCGGTTCGGGGCGATCGAGACCGAGACGTCCCATGAGAATGAGCGCTTTAAGAACGAGCATGTCGGCGTAACGACCGCCGTCGATCCCCTCCTTTTCGACGAGTCGACTTCTGAGATCCCACAACGCCGCGCCCCAGATCGTTCCGTTGGCGTGCGGGTCGGCCGTCGGCGCGGGGTCGAAATCGTTCATCGTTTTCTTGGAAACAAGACTTCGGCGATGCGTCTCGATCGCGTCGTGGCGACGATGCAACGCCCAGATGTGGGGCGTTCTCAGCATCACCGCGGTGAAGTAATCGCATGTACCTTCATCCATGGCCGTCTTGCGATTGTTTTTTCGATCGGCTCGACGGAGCGAATTGCCGCGGAAATCGGCGGTGTGATTGGTGATATGATGGCCGAATTCATGGTAAAGAATGCCCGCGTTGTGCGAGGCGTTGGTGCGATATCGATCGCCCGCGGCTTCGACGAGCGCTCCGTGATCGGTTAAGAACCGTCCCGGTCCGATGTGGATCTCGCCGTCGGGATGAAGCCGATGATGTTCGTGAATGTCGTATCGACGACTCGGCAAACGATAATGCCCCCCCTCGAACGGCCGCAATATCCCTTTCCTGATCACTCCGTCGCGACCCGTCGCGGCGTGGTGGGCGTTGATCACCGTGACGACCCGCGGCAACGGATCGGCGGCGAGATCTTCAAGTAAACCGCCCACATACGAAGCAATCATATCAAGATGATAGTATGAGTTAACTTCACCAAAATGCGAAGCCTGGATATAGCGTTCGCGGAAATCGGTTTCCGCGAGATCGATCTTGTCGATCCGGCCGCCTCCGCGTCCGGGCTCGAAAAGAAAATCGCCGTTCGGGTCGGGAATCGCGTCTCCGATCGGAACGGCGCGCGGTTTTCCCGTAATCGGATCGGGAGCGTTCACCTCGCCCCCGTTTCGAATCAAAACATGCTTGCCGCGAAGTTTCACGATTCCGTTGGTCGGAGGATCAAGCCTGGGCAAAGCGACGATTTCTCGAGCGACCCGACCGCCGAGAGGCCGAGCGGGGTCGGGGGTCCAAACGTAAACGCGTCCTCGGTTCATGCGACTTGAGCGACCTCCGTGACGACGAGACGTTCGTTCGATCCCGATTCGGGATCAATCGAATTCTCGAACAAGCGATCGTTGAGCGATCCGTTTTGCAGGTCTTTCGCGGTGTGACAAGGGACTTCGACGACCATGCGCGTTTCTTTCATCCCGAGCGGACTCATCGTCAGCAAACCCGATAGAGCGACGGGGTCGATCCCCCAACCGCGTAAGAGCGCATGTCCGGCGTAAGCCGCCAACGGCCCCTCCGCGGCGAAAACCCACCGGTCCACCCCCGCGGTGAAACGACGCGATTGCAAAAGAGCCGCGGTCTCACGCTGAAGCAGTCCGTCGGCGATCTCGACGACGACGCATTCGGCGCCCCGATCTCGAGCGTGACCGATCAATCGATCGTTAAGGTTAAGCAAATCCTCAAGTGAGCTCATGTATGTCGACGGGGCGCCGCCGTCGACGAAATCGAGCGCGACGCACGCCCCGGCGTCGCGCATGCTCCACGTGTCGCGTCCCGCGGCGGTTCCCGTGAGCTTAACTCCGGCGACGCGATCGACCCGACGCCGCAACCCTCGAATTAAACTCATTACCGTATGTGTCTTACCGGCATCCATTGAAGACCCGCACACGGCGATCACGCGCGGTCGATCCGACGTCGACGCCGGCTGTGGGACGGCGAAATCCGCGAGCGATAACGCACGGCCGTCCGAGTCGACGAATCCCCCCAGGATCCGAAGCTTTGTCGGATCGGCCACGCTCGAATGCTTACTCCGCACCAGACCGCAAAGCCCTCCCATCGACATCAGATCGCAAAGATCGCCGTTCGATTCGGCGTATCCCTCGAACTGGCCCGTCGCGTAACGATTGCCGAAGACGACCGCGATACGATCTCCCTCGTGCAGCGTGCTCCTACGCCCGTCCACGAGTTCAAGCCCGGTGTTTTTGCCGATCTTCTCCACCTGGGCGAGGACGATCTCGCCCGGTTTGGGCTCGCCGGTTCGCGGAAAAGTAGTATGAAGGCGGGCCGACGGCACGCGTCTCAACGCGTAAGATGTCTTCCAGCCGCCTCGAAATTCGTAACCGGGATTCATGGAATTATCTCCCGAGTAAATGGTTCGTTCGATTCATCGAAATAGGTTCAATTCGCTTCGCCGACTCCTCCCGCGCGGATTAATTGAGCGAGAGTCGTCGTAACGGTTTCGGTCGCGCCCTTCTCGCGAGCGGCGACGAATCGGCTTTAAGAATCGTCAATCATTCGTGGTTCGTCCCGCACGTGACGACGGTCGGCTCGCGTCGGTCGAATCGATTCATTCAAGATCGAAACGGTACGCGCGGCGATTTCGTAGGAGTTCGAGAATTATCTCACGACCGCGAGCTCCAACTGATAAATTCTAGTAAAGAACAAGTGTATTTCATCATGTCTATACTCTTGCGGCCGGCGACGATTCGAGCGCGGGGGTGAATCGACCGAATGGAAGTCGCCCTCCATAAGCGTCGTAATCGTTTTCGCCTCTTGCGAATGAACGCCGAAGCGTTCGCCCCGAGATCGACGATTCGAATTCCCGTCCTCAAGGGAATAAGCGGACGAGAGGGGAAAAAGCGCGCGCGGATTTTTGAAAAATCGCTCGGGAGGGATTTTGATCGACGAGATCACGCGGAAACGTGTGCGTGAAATTGCTCGGGATTCGCCGGAGCGAGTTTGCGTTACAAAAAGAGGCGAGATGATGAAGATTTTATGAAGAGATCGCGATTCGGCGCTAGATTCACGCCGATCGGCGCGAGCGGGTTAGGATAGCACGCGTAATCGAATTTGAAGAATTCGATGCGATCAACGCGAACATAGGTTTATGGCGGGGATGAAGGAGACGCGGGGGGCCGGGATTTTTCGAGACGATCGACGAGCGATCGCGCGTCGGCGTCGCCGAGTGCGATCGCGCTCTCGAGATATTTTTTGGCGGCCGCGGTGTCGTGACGAGCGAGATGCGTGAGAGCCAGGTTGTAATCGATGATTCCACGCGTTTCCGGATCCGACGCTGTTCGTCGAGCGAGTTCGAGATCGACGATCGCGTTATCAAGTCGTCCTTCGTGGAAGTGAATCACTCCCCGATTCAACGAGGCCTCGGCGAGATTCGGGTTGATTTCGAGGGCCTTTGAATAATCAAAGAATGCACGATCGGTTGCGCCGAGCGCTTCGTGGGCTTTGGCGCGGTTGTGATAACACTCGGCGGCGGGAGAAAGCGCGATGCACGCGCCGAGCGCGGTCACCGAGTCGTGGTAATGCGACTCTCGATAAGCGCAGATCCCCCAATAAAATTGAGGCCAAAATTCCCGGGGATTCAAATCGACCGATTTCTGAAACGACCGCTCGGCCGATGCGTAATCCCCCGAACGAAAATACGACCTGCCGAGATCGAAGTGTTCCCACGCGGTTTGCGGCGCCGAGGGAGGAACCTGCTCTTCGGCGGTTTCACCGAGCGAACGTCGATATTTTTGGATGTCTCGGATCAACGCGGGACTCGCGCCGAATTGATCTCTGGCGTCGATCAGAATCCGCAACGCGTCGCGAATATTCGTGTCGGAGCCTTCGACGCGTCGCGATCGCGCCGCGACGTCGGCCCAGATCGCCGCGAAATCCTGGAAATCGGTTCGAATCCGACGCTGCAATTCGGTCCGTAGCGGGTCGCGCGTGAGCGGGATGAAAAGCTCGCGCGTCGACCAGATCTCGGTTCCTCGACGGAGCAGCGATTGGAACTCGGCGCTCTCGGGTGTGATGAAGTCGATCCGGAATCGTAGGCGATCGACCAGGTCGTGCAGCCTCTCGGCGGCGCGCTCGCCCGCGACTCGATTTAATCTCCTTCGGATATCTTGTTTTCGCCAATCCTCCTCGGGAAGCATCGCGGTGAGTTCGAGTCCGCGTCGGAGCGCGATTTCCGCCTCGTCGTATCGATGAGCCCGGAGCTCTTTTCGACTCTCGGCGACCGCGGCGACGATCTCTCGGTTCCACTGCCGATATCGCATCACGCCCCAAACGCCCGCGGCGACCATCGCAACGACAACCGTCAGGCGAAGCAGGACCGACGCGATCCCTCCAGGTCGACGGAGCCGTTTCGTCCAACGCTCGACGATGCTCCGATTGGCGACTCCTTGTAACGATTGATCACTGATATGCCTTCTTAGGTCGCGAGCGAGCGCGCCCGCGTCGGAGTAGCGATCGTCGGGGTTCTCCGCGAGGCACTTGCGGATAATGTCGAAAAGCCCGGTCGAGACGTCGGGATTCTCACGCCGTAACGACCGGAGAACGCCGCCGCGAGCGCTCGGCGAGCATCCCGAGAGAGCCTCGTACAGCAGAACGCCAAGGCTGAAGATATCGGAGCGGCCGTCGACACCCGTCGTAATCACCGCGTCGCCGCGCTCGATCGATCGAATCGCCTCGCTCTGCTCGGGCGACATATATCCGATCGTTCCGCCCAATCGTTCGGGAGACGGAAATCCGCGGCCGAGCGGAGCGCGCGCCAGATGAAAATCGAGCAAGAGAGGACGTCCGTCTCCCGCCAAAAGGACGTTCGAAGGCTTGATATCAAGATGTACTAAATTTCGATCATGAGCATATTGAAGTGCATCGGCGAGACAGGCGCCGATCCAGCAGATCGCTCGCGTATACTTTTCGCGCCGCAGGAACGCGCGAAACGGACCGTCGACTATCGTCTCGAGACGATAAGAATGCGTGTAACGGTCGATCGCATCGAGAATTCCTCGACCGGAACGGCGCGAGAACGGAATCCCCGACGAAGCTTCTAAAACGCGCGCGAGCGTCGTCCCACCCAGGTACGGCATCCCCAAAACGCGCAAAAATCGATCGGGAAACTCTTGCTCAAAATAGAGCGGTACTATGTGCATATGGCGTAATCGAGCCAGCGATAAATGCTCGTCGTGGCCGATCGGCGTCACCTTCAAAACGACGGGACGATCCGCGAGCGAAACCTGGCACGCGAGATACGTTCGACCCGTCGCTCCCCGACCGATTTCCATGTCGAGCCGGAAATCTCCCAGTCGGTCGCCGGCTTCCGGAAAAACGACGGTCGGCGATCCTCGCATAATGCGATCACATTCCAATAACAGCACTAATTGATCACGATGCGCCGGGAACCGTCGGAGGATCTCTTCGGTGACCGACGATTCTCCCAGCTCGCGTCGGATACAGGCTTCTTCAAAAATCAGCCGGATCGCGTCGTCGTCGCCGAACTCGGGATGTCGCGATAAAAAATCGTCGGCTCGCGGACATTCGCCGCTCCTCCACGCCTTGACGAACTTTTCAACCGCGCGCGAAATCGCCGAAGTCGGAGTCGACTCGTCCTCGGTGAACGTTCTTGACGCAAGGGGATTCATCGCCCCGCTCCGTCCCGGCCTGAATCGACGATCACACCGTCGGAACTCGCCGAAGCCGCGGAGTAACGTCGCGCCAATTCATACAGGATGCGCCGCACGCTCCCCTCGTTAAGGCCCGTCCGCGCCGCGATCTCGACGATCGAAAACCCTTGTCGCTTTAGTTGAAGAAGTTGATGATGTATTGGAGGACAAAGCGTAAGCAATTGATCCCATAGTTCATCGCGTTGTGCGATCTCGCTCGCTCGCGGCTGATCCGACTTCGCCGCGTCCCCGGGTCCGCCTTCGTCGAACGGTTGTTCGCGAGCCGATCGTCCGCCGTATTTGCGACAACGATCGAGAAATCGATTGCGCGCCAGTCGAACGAGAAACGCCTGCAAATGCGCCCGATCCTTGAACCGCCGCCCCCCCGATCGAACCCTCTCCAAAACATCCGCCCACACCGATTGGACGACGTCCATCGAATCAAATTTGGCTCGCAACGACGGTCGCAATTGGCGTCTTACCAACATTTGAAGATAAGGCCCATAAATCGCGTGGATCTCCTCCGCGGCGGTCGTGTCTCCGTTGTTGAGTCGATCGAGCAAATCGTCAAGCGGCGAATCGTTCATCGCTCCTCCATATTCCACACCGACAAATCGACGGGAAAGAGCGCTTCGTTATCGACAGAACGGGCCGTTCCCCCGCTCCATCGGCTGCGCCTCCGCAATCCTTCGATGACCCCCAAAGCGACCCCGGAAGCGACCACCGTGGGGATCCAATCCATCGGTGTTCCTGGACCCGACGCATCCGATCCCTCCATTTTTAAATCGCCGATGAGTTGATCAATCGCATCGTCGAACGAATTCAGATCGAATCGCGCGAATCTCTCCATTAATCCGGCCACCCGAGCCGAGGGAATCGGATCGTCATCCTCCAAACCCGTCGGACTTGAGCCGGCATCAGGATTCGGAGTCGAATCGGTTCCACGGCCCCAATTCGACCAAACGCCGACCGCACCCGTCTCGGCCGAGGCCTTCGTTCGCACGATCGCCGTCCCGATCTCGTCGATTTTCAGTACGGTTGAGCGAACGCTCGACGAAGCTCCAGGCGTCATCGCGTCGAAGCCCTTGGAACCCGATACCGCGCGCGTGGCGAAACGAGGAAGCTGAACCGAGGCGTATGAGATCTCGTTGCCGCTAAGATATGACGCGAAGGTTCCGAACGCCGACGCCGACGAGCCGCTCGAACCGATCGATGATCGCTGCGCCTGAGCCAATGAAATCGACGCCTCCTCGCCGGCCTCGCTCATTCCCAGAGCGTAATCGATCTCAACGTTAGCCGACGCCGTCTCAAACGGATCGATCGCCGATGAAGGCGAAACGGCGTCGTCTTTCTTCATCGGCGACGATCGAAAACTTGAAGGCATGCTTGTCGCCTGATCCATGATGTCGATCGGCGATTGCGCCCTGCCGTCGGTGTAATCGACCGATCCCGTCGACTTGCCGATCCCTGAGACGACGCTCGACACTTGATTGGGCGATCCCATTGGTGATACGATCGTCGACGTTACGGGAGTGATGAAGAACGGAGACGTAACAAATCCGCCTCCTACTCTTCCTCCGCCGCTGAGCAAGCGGCGAAATTCCAATGGCTCCCACTCGATTTTTCGTCTCATTTGTCGGCGAACCGAATTATCGGCGTCGCGACCCATGCGGCGCCTCCCTAGATGAACATCGAGAAGTCAAACTCAAAACCGAAACGTCTCAACCCAATTATGAACCGGCGCGGTCGGTTTTGCCAGACTAAGACGCTTTGCGTATAATCACTGAGAAATACTACTGCAGACGACTGATATATAAATATAATTGCATTGTGATTCTCGCGACGGGACTCTCGATCCAATAGGGTCCAACTCCTCTTCTATTTCAATTATTCGCAGGCGCGTGCTTCATCGCGTGATCGTAATCGACGAATAAGTTCAAAAAAACCGGAAGAACGAAAGAATCAAACCTAGATCAATCTGAACGAATCATAATTTAAGCGATTATTGAATTTCGATTGATCACCGCATGTCCGAGAGATTCGATTCGTAATCTGAAGAACTTAATCAACTAGATGTATATATTCTTAAAACACTATTGCTTTATAGTCTGGATCAAAACGACGGCCGGAGTCTCGACTCCGAAGCGCCCAGACGCGAGAATCGTCGACGGCACGGTCGGCGCCCGATCGGCGTCACGTCGAGAATCCTGATCCCTAACCCGATCGAGGCGGACGATTTTGGTGAACGATCCTTCGGTAGACGCGATCCCCGCGGAAAAGACTCGGCCGACGCTTAAAGCCGATCTCGTCGCGCTTTCAACCTGGACCGCGGCGATCGTCGCGTTCTTTTGGGACGCCGTGACGCTTCGAAAGGCTCTGTTTTATTTCGACATCACCGAGATCAATTACCCGTATCGCCGATTTTTCGCCGCCGAACTCGCCGCGGGTCGTTTCTCACGCTGGTGCCCTGGGCTTTACTGCGGCCATCCCCTTTACAGCGAAAGCCAGGCGGGTTATCTCCATCCCCTCAAATACCTGCTTTATCCATGGATCGAAACGTGGCGCGCGTTCAATCTCGATACGATCGCGTCGATCTGGTTGACGGGCGTCGGATCCTATTTCTGGCACCGAAGGCGTGTCGGACCCGCGGGCGCCCTCGCCGGAGCCGCGATCCTGGCGCTCTCTGGATTTACATGGGCTCATTGGTTCCATACAAGCATGATCAACGCGCTCGCGAGCGTGCCGATCATCCTCTGGTCGCTCGAAACAGCCTGGGAAAAAGGCTCGACGCGAGCGATCGTCCCGGGCGCCTTGGCGCTCGCGTGCGAGGTCTTCGCGGGACACCTCCAAGACGCGCTCCTCTCGGTCGGGCTCGTCGCGCTTTACTCCTCGTATCGCGCCCTCGTCGAGCCGACGGTTCCACGTAAACTAACCGCGCTCGGTTTGGCCGGGGGGCTTGTATCTCTCGGAGTTCTCGTCTCCGCGGTCCAGTGGATCCCGTCCAAGGAGCTGATCGACCGCTCTCCGCGCGCCAAAGGGTTATCGTGGGAAGACCTGACATACGGTTCGTGGAGCCCCGAGCTGATCCCGACGCTCGTCGTCCGCGAGGCTTACGGAACCCGGGCTCGCGATACCGACTGGCTCGACGGCTATTACCCCTACCATGAGATGGACGCTTACGTCGGGCTCGTCGCTCTCGGCTTGGCGGCGCTCGGCGCCGCGCGACGCGAGAACCAATCTCGCGATCCCGAAACGCTCTTCTGGCTCCTCCTGGCGATCGCGGTTCCCTTTCTAATGCTGGGTAAATTTACATTTCTATTCGATTATGTGAACAAAATACCTCTGATCGGCGGAGCGCGCGAGCCCGTGCGGTTTCATTTGTTGTTCGCGGTCGCGATCGCGGCGTTGGCGGCGCGCGGAGTCGAGCGGGCGGCGAATTCGGGGGGCGTTCGGCTACGGCCGGCTTTGTTTTTGGCGGGGGGGCTCGTTCTTGTATCTATACCGATACTTATCTATGATTATGCGCCCGTTTGGACCGAGCCGAGGCGTTGGATAAAGCCGTATCATATCAATCGATATAATTGGTTGGCCGAGGAGTTGATCGTCGGGTGCGTTCGGACGATAGTTCTGGCGTCGATCGCGTATTTCGCGGCGCGGGCGTGCGGCAAGAGTTTGGACGTTCGGCGTCGAAGGCGGATCGCTGCGATTTTTCCGCTGATCGTCTTATTGGATTTATTGGGATCGCACCGGAGCGACGTTCCGACGGTCGATCCGAGGTATTGGACCGAGCCTCCCGTCTCGGCTCGAACGCTTCAAAATGAGCCCGGCGAGGTTCGGGTGTTCGGTTTGGCGCGGTATTCGGCGGGGGAGCCGGGATACGCGTCGGAACCTTTTGATTTTATGTCGGTGCGCGATCCGTTGGGTTGGAGTTTACCGATCGTTTGGGGGCTTAAGAGTTCGATCGGAGAAACTCCGATTCGATCGGAGCGGATGCTCGCTTACACCGATTTGGCGCCGCCGGGTCGGGGACGGTTCGACGTCGAATCGGTGACGCACGTGTTGTTGGGGATTTCGACGGCGCGGGGGCTCGGTTCGCCCGTGCCGGCGGGATCGGCGTATCTTTACAAAAACAAGCGTGTTCTTCCGCGGGCGCGGCTTCTCGGCCGGCCGGTTTACGCCGAGGACGAGTCGGAAGCGAAGCGGATCGTCGCCGCGAGCGGCAAGGGCGCCGACGCCGATTTTCTTCGCGACCGGATCGTCGTGGAGGATCCCGATCGTCCGCTCGCATCAAACGCGGTCGCTCGGGGCTCGGCGCGGATCGTGGTCGATCTTCCCGAGCGGGTCGAGGTCGAAGCCGAGGTGGAAACACCCTCATATTTATTTTTGGCGGATACGTTCGATCCCGGCTGGAGCGCGACTGTCGACGGTAATACGGCGGCGATTCGCCCGGCTTATATCGCGTTTCGCGCGGTATATCTTGCTAAAGGAAAGCATCATATCGTTTTTCGATACGAGCCGGCGGGTTTTTATCCGGGATTGATTTTAAGCGGCGTCGGCGGGTTTTGCTCGTTGATTCTTTTGATCGTGCGGTTTCGGGTGACTCGGCTTGGGGGCGTATCGGACGCGAGCGACGGATCGAAGAGGATTTGGATGGATCGCGTTCCCGTGTATCTGCCCGCGGTTTTGCTTGCGATCCTGGCGATCTCGGCGATCGGGATTGATGCGAGAGGAAGGCCGCGGGTTCATTCGCGATGGGACGGCGGGTTTCATCGATTTACATGGGGGAGCGGGATCGACGCGATCCGGCCGAGTTCGCCGCGAGAGTGAGGCGTGTGAGCTCGCGAGAAAGGTCGCTTGGGGGATTGATCGAACGCGTGGGACGATCGATTTGGAACGTTTCGCCAAAAAAGGGGCGCGGGGGCATTGCATTCGAGCGTCGATCGGTCTATGATCTGGATCTCATTGAAGAACGATTAACTTGTACGCCTTTGACCATAAGGCCGGGTTCGCGGGGCTTGTGATGGGGATTACCAAAGAGAAGAAGCAAGGGATTATCGAGTCGTTTCGCCGAGCCGATAGCGATACGGGTTCGCCCGAAGTGCAGATCGCGCTGTTGACGACCCGTATTAACGAGTTGACCGAGCACCTCAAGGTTCACACCAAGGATCACGCCAGCCGCCGCGGGTTGCTGATGATGGTCTCGAAGCGATCGGGATTGCTCAAATACATTCGATTGCGCGACCGACGGAAATATCTTGATGTGATCGGGCGATTGGGCATTCGTAAGTGATTGCGCCGATCGGTACGCTTGTTTCGGACCCTTGTCGCGTCGGGTCGGCGCGGCGCGGGGTTCGAGCGAGCGAGCTCACCCTTGCTTAGCCTCTTTTGCGATTCCGTTTTGATTTTCGAAATAGGGAAATCGAACGCGATGATAAGCCATGATGTAACGACCGGCCGGGTAAGGCGATCGGCAGAGGAAAGACGGAATGTCGAATTCCCCGTTGGTGGCGGGCAAGCCCATCACCGTAGAGCGTGAGGTTGGCGGCAAGGTTATTTCGATTGAAACGGGCAAACTCGCCAAGCAGGCGACGGGCGCCGTGGTTGTGCGGCTGGGCGATACGATGGCGCTGGTCGCCACGGTCGGCGCGCCGGGGCGGGAAGGGCTTGATTTCTTCCCCCTGACGGTCGAATACCGCGAAAAGGCGTATTCGGCGGGGAAATTCCCTGGGGGATTCATCAAGCGTGAGGGGCGTCCCTCGACGAAGGAGATTCTGACGTCGAGGTTGATCGATCGACCGATTCGGCCCCTCTTTCCCGAATGGTATCGCGACGAGGTTCAGATTCAGGCGAGTCCGATCTCGGCGGACCGGAAGAACGATCCCGACGTACTTTCGATGATTGGAGCTTCGGCGTCGCTCGTGATCGGCGGATTGCCGTTTCGCGGGCCGATCGGCGCGATCCGGCTGGCGCGTTCTGAATCGGGATTTATCGCGTTTCCCACTTCCGACGAACTCGCCGACAGCGATCTCGATTTGATCGTCGCGAGCACTTCGAAGGCGATCGTGATGATCGAGGGTTTCGGCGCCGAGATCCCCGAGGACGAGATGGCCGAGGCGATCATGGCGGCGCATCACTTGAATCAAGAATTGATCGCGTTGCAAATCGAGCTTCGTGAGGCGAAGGGGATGCCTCCGATGGAGGAGCCCGAGGTCAAGATCGACCCGCTCCTGGCGATTTTCGCCGAGAAGTACGGCGAAGCGATGTTCGAGGCCAAGAAGATCCCCGGCAAGCAAGATCGCGCCTCGGCCACCAAGGAGATTCAGGCCAAACTCGTCGCCGAGCTTTGTCCCGAGGGGTCGACCGAATACACTCCGGCGCAGGTCAAGCAATCGTTCCACACGTGGGAAGAGAAAGTCGTCCGCGAACTGATCCTCCAGGGGAATCGTCCCGACGGCCGCGGTTTTCGCGACATTCGTCCGATTCACTGCGAGGTTTCGCTCCTTCCCAAGGCTCACGGTTCGGCGTTGTTCCAACGGGGCGAAACGCAGGCCCTGGTGACGACGGTGCTGGGGACGGGCGCCGACGAGCAAAAAGTCGACGGAATCATGGATGAATTTAGCAAGAAATTCATGCTTGATTATAACATGCCGTCGTTTTCGGTGGGTGAGGTTCGGCCGATTCGCGGTCCCGGCCGGCGCGAGATCGGTCACGGCGCGCTCGCCGAGCGATCGGTTCAACCCGTCGTTCCCGACGGCTCGGTGTTTCCGTATACGATTCGGGTCGTTTCGGACATTCTCGAATCGAACGGATCGAGTTCGATGGCTTCGGTTTGCGGCGCCACTTTAAGCCTGATGGACGCGGGTGTCCCGATCAACGATCCCGTCGGCGGAATTTCGATCGGTCTCGTGCAAGATGATGCGACGGGTCGGCACGTGTTGTTGACGGATATCGTCGGCGACGAGGATCATTTCGGCGATATGGATTTCAAGGTCGCGGGAACGCAACGCGGCGTCACGGGAATTCAGCTTGATCTGAAGAATCTGGGAATTTCAGAAACGATCGTTCGCGAAACGCTCGAACAGGCTCGCGAGGCTCGGCTCGAGATCTTGCGGGTGATGTTGCGTTCGATCAAACGGCCGCGCGAGGAGATCTCGGCGAACGCTCCACGATTGATCCAGATTCAGATCAATCCCGAGAAGATCGGCCTGGTGATCGGCCCCGGCGGCAAGACGATCCGTCGGCTTGAAGAGGAGACGGGCGCCAAGATCGAGATCGAGAACAGCGGCGTGGTGACGATCTCGTGCATCGAGGCCGCGGGCGCAGAAGGGGCGCGCGACCGAATTCAGGCGATGACCGAGGGGGTTCAGATCGGCAAAATTTACGAGGGGCGCGTCAGTTCGATTAAAGAGTTCGGCGCGTTCGTCGAGATTCTCCCCGGTAAAGACGGTCTTGTTCATATTAGCGAACTTTCAGACGGTTATGTGAGTTCGGTGTCGGATATTTGTCGCGTGGGCGACGTGATGCTCGTGAAGGTGATCTCGGTCGACGATCAAGACCGCGTTAAGCTTTCGCGGCGGGTCGCGATGGCCGAGCGCGGGCTGAGCACCGCTGGGGAGGGTTCCGCGGCGGGTCCCGGTCGCGGTCCCGGGGGGCCGGGAGGATCGGGGGGCGGACCTCCGCGACGTCCGTCGGGTCCGCGCGACGACCGCGATCGCGGCGGCAATCGAGGCGGTCATTAAACGAAGAAAGAGCCGGACGTGACGACCGATTCGGGCGTCGACACATTCTCCGATCAGACGACCGTCGTGGATCTCGACCCTGTCGCGATCCGCGAGCGGTTTCGCGCGCAATCGGCCGAGATCGCGCAGCTCGCCGGGGGATTGGCTCACGAGATCCGCAATCCCCTTTCGACGATGCGCCTCAATTTGAGTTTGGTTGAAGAGCAGCTCGCCGGCGATGAAAATCCGCGTGATCGGCGGCTGCTCGAAAAAATCCGTCGCGTGGCGCGCGAATCGCAACGGCTTGAAACTCTTGTCGAAGATTTTCTCAGGCTCGTTCGCGCGCACCAGCCGCGGCCCGCGCTCGCGAATCTCAATTCGGTCGTCGACGATCTCGTCGATTTTTGCGAGCCCCAGGCCGCCGCTCAAAACGTGCTGATTCGCACGCGATTCGATCGCGACATCCCCGCCATTCCGTTAGATGTTGATTTGTTTAAGCAGGCGCTCTTTAATCTGATTTTCAACGCGTTAAGCGCGATGCCCGACGGGGGCGAGTTGATCATCGAAACGCGGCGCGAGGACGGCCGAGCGGCGCTCGACGTCACCGATACGGGAGTCGGGGTGCCTTTCGACCTCCAGCGGAAGGTCTTCGAGCCGTTTTTCTCGACGCGGCCGGGGGGGAGCGGGCTCGGCTTGCCGCTCGCTCGCCGAGTCGTCGAGGCGCACGGCGGGTCGATCCGGCTTCAAAGCGAACCCGGCAAAGGATCGCGTTTTCTCATCACGCTTCCGTTCGATCCGCCGCTCGAATCCGACGCCGCGACGGCCGAGAGAGATACCGAACACGAAGGTCGATCGGGTTCGGCGGACGTTCGATAAGAACGAATTTCAATCCGAATCGGACGATTCTCCCGTACGAATCACGCCCGCGATCGATTCGACGCCTCGCGTGAAAACCTTATTAAGCGATCATCGATCGAGTTCCGTCGCGTTTTTTATGTATTCAATCAAACGCTTGTTGAAGCCGATTCTCGTACCGATCTGGAATCGATCGTGTTTTTTCGTTTGGCGGACGGGGGAGATCGGCGAGGCGTTGATGCGCGGTCGGATCGCGCGATGCGTGATTTGCGGACGATTAAGCCCGCTCGTTTATCGCCCGTGGCTGATAACCCCCGCGCTTATCGAGCGATGGGGCGTCTCGCGCGAGGTCGCCGCGGCGATCGCGCGGAAAGAATCGACGATGTGCGTTTGGTGCGGCGGAAAACTGCGCAACCGGCGGATCGCCGAAACGCTTCTCGATCTTTATCGCGTCGGCTCGGCGCCGCTCCGGGCTCGTTCGATCGTCGAATGGGTGCGCAATCCTATGATTAAGCGGCTTCACATCGCCGAGATCAACCTCATTGAAGGAATTCATTCTTACATATCAACGCTTCCGCATCACAGTTATTCGGAATATCAAGACGATTACGGCGATTCCTCGGTGAGACGCGAGGATTTGACGCGGCTTTCTTATCCGTCGGATTCGTTCGACATCGTGTTGACCTCGGAGACTCTCGAACACGTTCCCGATCTCGACGCGGCGCTGCGCGAGATCCTTCGCGTGTTGAAACCGGGGGGAAGGCATATTTTCACGATACCACAAGATTCCGCCGCGGATCGCACCTTTCGCCGCGCGAGCTTATCGGCCGACGGGACGATCGAGCATCACGTTACGCCGCTTTATCATCCCGCGGGGGATCGGGGTTATCTCGTCTTCACCGAGTTCGGCGGCGATATCGCCGAGATTCTCGACCGAGCCGGCTTTGAAACCGAGATTCGCTTCGGCCCGGTAACTCCGAGGGATCTAGCGCAGGTTTATATTTGCCGTAAACCCGAGCGAGCGCGCGAGGCGAATCGACGCGACGACGAGCCCGCGAGCGATTCCGCGCGTCTCGACGATCGTCGTTGTTCGGTTCGCGACGATGAACCGAGCGACTTTTCTTGAAAGGTCCGTTTGTGAAAGAATTTGGTTGACGGATGATCCCTTGCCAAGTACAAAGGTTCTTGATCGATCGATCCTCCCGCCGAGAGTGGAACCGATGCCCGTTTTTTTGCACGCGGCCGATATTCATCTGGATAGCCCTCTTTTGGGGCTCGACCGTCACGACGGCGCGCCCGCCGAAGCGATCCGGGGAGCGACACGATCGGCTTTCGATCGCCTTGTTCAAACCGCGATCGACCGCCGCGTCGATTTTGTCGTGATCGCGGGAGATCTTTACGACGGCGACTGGAACGATTGCAACACAGGCTTATATTTTACAAGCCGAATGATTCGATTGCGCGAGGCGGGAATCAAGGCGTATCTGATTCGGGGGAATCACGACGCCGCGAATCGGATGACGAAGAGCCTGCGATTGCCCGACAACACGACGATGCTCTCGGTCGACGCGCCGCAAACGATCACGCTCGACGACCTCGGCGTCGCGATTCACGGTCAGGGTTTCGCAACCCGCGCCGTTACCGACGACCTGTCGACGAATTATCCCGCGGCGATTCCAGGTATGTTTAATTTAGGGATCTTGCATACAAGCGCCGACGGTCGCGAGGGGCACGAACGATACGCTCCGTGCTCGATCGAGGGATTGAAACGCAAAGGTTACGATTATTGGGCTCTTGGTCATATCCACGCGCGAGAGAATCTTTCTCGCGACGACGAGCCGCCGATCATTTTTCCGGGGAACGTGCAAGGTCGCCACGCGCGGGAGACGGGCGCCAAGGGTTGTTGCGTCGTTTCGATCGAGCGCGGCCGCGCCGAGGTCGAGTTCGTTCCGCTCGACGTCGTGCGCTGGGTACGGATGCGGGTCGACGTTTCGGGTGCGAACGAACTCGACGACGTTTTGGCGCGATTCGGGGGCGAGCTTGAACGAGGGGTCGCCGCGGCGGAGGATCGGCTTTTGGCGATTCGGGTCGAGCTCTTTGGACCGTGCGCCGCTCATGATTCTCTCGCGTCAAAGAGGGGAACGGCGATCGCCGAGATCCGCAACGAGGCGATGCGAGCGGGCGCCGATCGCGTCTGGGTTGAGAAGGTCAAATTCGCGACGCGTCCGTTGCGAGCCCGCGGAAAATCGTCGGACGATTCTCTCGAAGGACCCGCCGAAGTTTTGTTGGAAATGATTCAAAGGTATCGTACCGACGCGTCGTCGCTCACCGAACTCGCGAGCGAACTCGACGACCTGCGACACAAACTTCCCGCGGAACTCGTCCAGCGCGACGACGACGCGATCGCGCCTCGCGATCCGAAAGACGTGCTCGCGAAACTCGATGAAATCGAGGGATTGCTCCGCGATCGATTGTTCGCCGACGCGGAAAATGTATAAGGATCTTTGAACATCATGCGATTTGAACGTATTGATTTCCTGGCGTTCGGCCCCTTCACGAATCGGACGCTCGATTTTTCGGGAACGGGCGATCCCGGATTGCATCTGATTCACGGCCCGAACGAAGCGGGGAAGACGAGCGCGCGACGCGCGACGCGTCAATTGCTTTATGGAATCGACGAACGAACAAACGATAATTTCATTCATGAAAACAAATCGCTCAGGCTGGGGGGGGCGATCGTCGACGACGCGGGCGGGAAGCTCTCGTTCGAGCGAAGGAAGGGGCGGAAGGGAACGATTATCGAAACCGAGACGGGGCGATCGATCGATCAGGCCGAGCTCGATCGATTCCTCGGAGGGGTCGATGTAAGTACATTTGAAACGATGTTCGCGCTCGGTCATGATGAACTTGTGCGAGGGGGGGAGGAAATTCTCGAAGGCGCGGGGGACGCGGGGAAGATCCTTTTCGCCGCGGGAGGGGGGCTCGCGGGGCTCGAGCGCGTATTGAAAAGTCTTGAGGAGGAAGCCGAGGGGTTGTTTTCGAGCCGCGGTTCGAAGCCTTCGATCAACAAACTGATTCGTGCATATCAAGAAACTCAGAAATCGGCGCGGTCAAAAAGTTTAAAGCTCGACGAATACGACGCTCATTTTAGCAACCTCGAGCGCGTTCGGAGCGAGAGGGAACGGCTCGACGCCGAATGGAATCGATCACACGTTGAGAAACGAAAGCTCGAACGGATCAAGAACGCGCTCACGGCGATCGCCGACTGGAAGTCTCTGAGGGCCGAGTTCGATCCGATCCGCGGCGACTCCGATCTCCCGCTCGACGACGAAAAAAAATGGGTTGAAGTCGATCAGAATTTCAAAGTCGCGGTCGATCGGATCGAGCGCGGTCGCGCCGAACTCGCCGAGGTTGAAAAACGAATCGCCTCGATCGTCGTTCCCGCGGATTTGCTCAAGATCGAGGATTCGCTCGAGGGAATCGGCAAAGAACTGACGCTTCGACGAGCCGCCACGTCGCGTCGCGCCGCGCTCGCGATCGAAAGCGAGTTAAAGAATCAGAACGCTCGCAATCTTTTATTACAATATCGACCCCAAGTCGCTTTCGCCGAAGTCGATTCGCTCCGAGTTTCGCTCGAAACCGTTCGCTCGATCGATCGTATGATCAAGATCGAGTCGAAGCTTTTTAATGAGTTTGATCAAGCACAAAGACGACTTCATGATCAAGAAAAAGCATTAAAGAAACTTAAGGATCAATTCGCGTCGATCGTCGTTCCCGCCGAATCGATCCGCGATAAGTTGAAGGGGGCGATCGACCACGCGGGGCGGTCGGGGGGGATCGAGCGCGATCTCGAGACGAAACGCGTCGAAGCGATCAAAACGCATAAGAAAATCGAAAACGCCCTCGCCAAAATCGGCTTATGGAAAGGTCCGATCGAGGCGATCGAATCGCTCGAAACTCCGCCGATCGAGGTCGTCCGCCGCTTCGCGACCGATTTTAAGATGTATCGCGATCAGATACGATCGCTTGAATATGAATTGCTTAGAAGTTCGGAATTGAAGCGCGACGTCGAGCGCGATCTCGACGTTCTCAAGCGTCAGGGGGAGGTTCCGACCGAGAGCGATCTGTTCGCCGCGCGTGAGCGACGCGAGGGGCTTTGGGGTGAAATTTTGGCGGCCTGGAACGGCTCGATCGCCGCGACGACGGAATCGTCTCGATCGCTTGTCGAGCGTTACGAGGCGAGCGTTGCGGAGGCCGACGAGTTCGCCGATCGGCTTCGCCGAGAATCCGATCGCGTCGCTCGGTTCGCCGAGAGGAGCGCCGAATTGAAACGGATCGCCGGCGAATATCAAGAGAAATCGAGCCTTTTGCGTGCGAGTGAAACCGATTTTGAGCGATTACGCGACGAATGGATCGCGGGTTGGAAGACGATCGCGATCGACGAACCGCGCGATCCCGAGGAAATGGCGGCGTGGCTAGTCGAATTCGACAAGATTCGATCCCTCGCCGAGACGGCTCGCGGGCTTGAAGCCGAAGCGAAATCACTCTCAGCTAGACATAAAGACGTTATGGATCGTTTGATTGATGCGCTTTCCGGGGCGGAACTCGCGATCGATCGTGCGAGCACGATTGAACAACTTCTTGATCAAGCGAAAACTTATCAAGAGACGATCTCGAAAGACGCCGCGCGCCGCGGGCTGATTCAAAAACAAATCGAGAGCTCGATTTCCACGATCCAGGAATCGCAGGCCGAATTGGACAAAAGACGGATCGATCTGGAGAGTTGGAAGGTTGAATGGCGGAGAGCGATCGAGCCTCTTGGGGTTTCGGTCGACGCTTCGACCGAGGTCGTTCAGGCGATGCTGGAGAAGCTTGCGGCGATATTTCAAGAGCGCGACGAGGCGCGAAGCAAAGAGAACGAAATCGCGAAGATCGACGCCGATTCGAGACGATTCGCCGAATCGATGCGATCGATCGCCGAGCGAGTCGCGGTCGATCTCGTCGATCGCGATCCGATCGAAATCGCCGCGACTCTTACCGAACGACTTTCCGCGGCGCGGAGGGCTCGTGAGGATTATAATCGAGAGGTACAAGCGCGTGAAAAAGTGCGCGCGTCGATCGCCGAAGCCGAAATCACACGCGAAGAATCTCGCCTCGAGCTCGATCGGATCCTGCGCCGTTTGGATTGCGATTCGGTCGATCGATTGTCCGAGACGTTCCGACGGATCCGTCGGGCACAAGAGTTGAAATCTCGAATCGAGCAGAGAGAGCAGGAAATTCTTGCTTTATCATCGGGAAAATCTCTTGATGCGTTTCTTGAAGAAACGGCGACCGAGACGATCGATCCCGACGCGTTTCATGATCGGATCGAGCGGCTCGACGAGCGGATTCAAGAATTGGAATCGAGCCGTGAACAGGCGATCGCCGACGAAGTTCGCGAGCACGAATGGATCAAATCGCATACCGACGACGAGGGCGCCGCGGGCGATCGGCAACGGCTCGAGGAGATCCGCGCCGCGATCGAGCTCGAGGTCGATCGATACGTTCCGCTCAAGCTCGCGCGGGCGATTTTACGGAAGGCGATCGAGAGTTATCGCGAGCGCAATCAAGGCCCCGTCGTCTCGCAAGCTTCAAGGTTGTTCCGGACGATCACGCTTGGATCGTTTGAAGAATTACGCGTCGATAACGACGAGAATGACGATCCCGTGCTCGTCGGGGTTCGCAAGGGAGGGGGTGAGTTGTTAACGGTTAATCAAATGAGCGAAGGAACGCGTGATCAATTGTATTTGGCGCTTCGGCTCGCGTCGCTTGTGAACATCGTGGAATCGCGGTCGAACCCGCCGTTTTTGGTCGACGACATCCTCGTCAATTTTGACGACGAACGCGCCGGGGCGACTCTCACGATCCTCGCCGATCTGGCTCGCGTAACGCAGGTTTTGTTTTTCACGCATCACGAGCATTTAATCGAGATCGCGCGGAAGCGACTCGACTCGGGCGTTTATCGAGTTCATCGCCTGGAATCAAGCGGTTGAGACGCGGCTGTTCAAAATCCAACAAGCAAAACAATCTCTTGAAAGCTCGAGGCGAGGCGTTCAAACCGAAATCGCGATTTTCTCTCGAGCGATTACCTTTGATTCGTAGCGGAATCATTCGGCGCGGTTTTCGACGTTCCGAGCGATTAGAAGAAGACCTGAAATCGGAGCCAGATCAGGTCGGTTGAAGCCGCGAATTTGCCGGGCCCCATGATCACGGGGTTGGCGAAGACGGCGTGCTGCCAGTCGAGATAGATTCGCGTGTAGAAGTTCAAATACCAGTTTAAGCCGATATCGGTCGCTCCGACTCGATCGGACCAGAGATTGGGATCGGCGAAACCCGCGGTGAAGATGTTCTGGCTAAAGCTCATCGTGCTGTAGCGAGCGAAAACTTCGACCGCGCCGGGCTGGAATTTCCCGCCCGGTTTTAAGAAGTCGAAATTGAAATCGTTAAGCGGCTTGACGACGTTGACCCGCCGAGTGAGCCGTTCTCCCGTGAGAAAATACGACGCGGTGACGTTATACCCGCTGACGTTGACGGGCGTCGTCGTCGTCGCGTTGACGAGGCTGTAGCCGGCTCGCGATCCGCCGTATTCGGCGAAGAGGAAGAAGCTTTTATAAAACCAGGCGATGTCCGCGGCCCACTGGTGCAGTTCTCCGTGTTCGATCACATTTTGATTCAATGAGAGGAACGTGGGAGAAACGCTCGCGGTTCCCGTCGAGGACAATTCGTTGGCGGTTTGGAATCGATCGACATATGGCGGCTGATCCTCGTAGCCGGCGCGGAAGGATCCACCTATATTGAAATATTGAAACGGCTTAAACCGTTCGGATTTCAAAAACGGGCGCATCTGAAAATATCCGAAGAGGTCTTTTGGGCTCTTGGCGATCTCGTACGATTTTCGGCCGCCGTCGAAGGCGCCCACCGCGTAACTGAGCCGTTCGCCGAATAATTCTCCCAGGAACATCGCTCCATATTCGCGGTTGCCGTCGTAATTGCCCGCGTAGATCGATCTTTCGGGAGCGATCAAATCCCCCTCCGAGATCGAAAAATCCTCGTATAAATAAGGAGTTTTCATACGACCGATTCGAAATTTAATTCGCTCGTCATATCTTATACTAACGAACATATCATAGAAATCAACGGGTTCGTAACCGTGATCCATCATCGTGTAAAAGCCGATGTGCTTGGTGAGATCGCCCGTGAAATACCAACGTTCGCGGGGGATGAGGAATTGAGACTGAAGGAATCCCTGATTCCGCACGGGAAAGCCGCGGAAATCGGCCTGTGTTAAATTGTGAAATTGGACTTTGAATTCCTTATCGGCCGAGGTGAATTCCAAACCCTCGGCGAACTCGACGTTGGCGTGATGCTTGACGGGCTTTTGATCGGCGCCCTCGACGCCCTGCAGTTCGCGTCGATCGGTACCGCGAGCGCCGATCGCGGGTTGCTGTTCGGGGCTCGTTCGACCTCCCGTTCCCTGTGCGCCCTCGCCGCTGATATCCATCCGGTTGATCCGCGCCGAAGACCCCGGCAAGGAAGGCGTTGCGGAAGGGGGAGAGGCGGGAGTCGTCGGTGACGGCGGCCCGACCGGCGCGGCGCCGCGCTGAATCCTTCCCTGAGATCCTTCACCCTGGAGCTGTTCTGGAACAACGGAAACGCCTTCCGAATTGACGCCCGCCGCGGGAGACGCCCCCTGCCCTTGGTCTCCGCCGACCGCACCGCCGGCCTCTAACGGGAGGAGCGGAACGAGAACGCCGCCCGCTTCGGCGTTGTTCTGTTGCATCGCACTTCCTTCCAAGTTTCCAGGAGCGACCGATTCTTGGCCTGGTTCATCGGGCAAGGCGTTTGGTAGGGGATCGCCTGGAATCGAGCCGGTCGTCGTCGAATTACTGATGATCGATGAGTTCGGCTGTTGAGCAAGCTGAGCCGGCTGACTCGCCGGCGTCGGCGCTCCGGGCTGAGCGGGAGGCCGCCCGGCGGGCGTCGTAGCATCAGGCATAACGGGTTGACCGGCGCTCGTCGGTTGAGCCGGCTGTGAAGGCCGACCGGTTTGCGCGAACCCGGCGGGATCGGTCGATCTTCGACTCGCCGTCCTTGTGCTCGAAGTCGCTTGCCGCTTTCCCTCCTGGGCGGAATCGGACACTCGACGCGAAAGATCTTCATATTTTCGTAATAATTCTTCATTTTGAGCGCGCAATTGTTTCGTGCTTTGTTCCGACAACTGATTGCGACGCTCCAACCGCTGATACGCCTCTTCCATCCTGCGGAGCCGTTCTTCCATGGAAGAGAACGCGGAAGGTTGGGGATTGATCGCGACCGCGGGATTCGTTTGATTCGGAGAATGAGATCTTTCTAAGGGATTGTTGTTTCATGATATATTGGTATTGTTTGTGGAACCGAGGTTTCCCGTCGACGGAGGGCCTGGATTTCCCGCGATTCTCACGGATTGTGATCGTTGAGGCGGCGGCGGTTGAGGCGGGATCGGCTTTGAGTTCGAGCGAGCTTGCGTTCCGCTCGGAGGCGCCGAGGCCGCGGGCCGAGACGCGACGGGGGCGACCTGCTGAGGGGTTGGAGCGGCGATAAAAGGCGGAGGCTTATTGGACGCGGCCGGCTCCTGGGCCTTCGTTCCGGCCCCCCATCCGCCCAATACGCAAGCGAGAAGGAGGGATCGCTTCCACCGTTGTGGAGGACGATACCGCTCAAACTTCATGAATCCCGCTCCAGTCGGCTATTCGGGCATCCATCGTGCGAATCGTCCCAGGCTCCGCGTCGCCACCGTGGCGACCGGTATCGATACGGAATCGCTCATGTGACTAAGAGATTGACTTGCGTTTAGAATCCGAGACATTCGCCGACACGGCGAATCGCCCGCAAGCCCTACGAATGTTCATGAACGAGTAACGGATTCTTCGAACTGAAATGTCTTTATGCAGTACGGACGATTCCGATATGCATTCGCAGATCGGTCGCTGGAACCGCGATCGTATTCAAGGGGATGAATCGCACGAAATCGCTAAGGAGATGGACGGTGAAAACCGCGCCTGGAGGCGATTGACCGACGGCGCGGCTATTCATCAAAACGGAGAAGAGCTTCAACCGTGAGCGAAATTCATCACACACACGATAAAAAGGATTCTTTCCGCTACTTATGCGGCGAATTCTTCCGCGAACATGACCTCGCGTCAAGGCCGAATTCTTCAATCGTTGAGCATTTGACCGAAGCGATCGACCCGATCTCGCCGATAGCGAGCGAATCGACACGATGAGGTTCGTCTCAGGACGAGCCGAATCCAAGCGATCGGCTTAGGCCGGATCGAGGCGATCGACGGATTCGATCGACAACCCGCGATCGAAGGGTTACAGTTTCGGTGTCCGACGTGGGATCGAAATCCAACGCTCGGGGCTTCGATACGGTACGATTCCAAAACGAGCGGTCGCGATTCGATGCCAAAGGTGGACGTGCTCGATGAACTCGATAGCTCGTTTTGGAGACGAGGATCCGTCCGCAGAATGCTCGCCGGTTTATCGGCGCTCGTGAGCGTGATCACTTTCGGGATTATCGGTTATCTGATGATGGGATGGAGTTTTTCCGACGCCTTGTACATGGTTGTGATCACGGTGTCGGGGGTCGGTTTTAGCGAGGTAAGGCCGGTCATCGGGGTAATTGAACGGACGCATACGATTCTGCTCATCACGTTCGGCATCGTTTCGGTGGCGTATATGGTGGCGGGTTTTCTCCAGTTCGTCACCGAGGGGGAGATTCGCAAAGTTTTGGGGCATCAACGCGTGCGACGACAAATCGAAACTCTTAAAGATCACACAATCGTCGCCGGCTTCGGTCGGATGGGAACGCTCGTCAGCGAGGAGCTTTCCGCGGGGGGAATTCCGTTTGTCGTCGTCGAATCGTCGCCGGAGCGATCCGCTGAGATAGATAAACTTGGATATCTGTATGTGATTGGAGACGCGACCGAGGAGAGCGTGTTGCAAGAGGCGGGACTAGAGCACGCGAAATATCTGGTGACGGTCGTTCCGTCGGATTCGAATAATGTGTTTATCACGCTCACGGCGCGACAGTTGGCGCCGAACGTTCAAATCATCGCTCGAGCCGAGATGCCGAGCACGCAGAAGAAGTTGCGGCAAGCCGGGGCGAATCATGTCGTGCTTCCCGCGGCGATCGGCGCGAGGAGAATCACGTCGCTTGTGCTCAATCCCTACGCGGTGCAGTTTATTGATTTGATGACGCATCGATCGCATTTGGCGATCGAGATGGACGAGGTGTCGATCGAGGCTTCAAGTCCGCTCGCCGGCAAAACCTTGCGCGACGCCGACGTCGGACGCAAGACCGGGGTCGTCGTCGTCGCGATCAAAAAAGGAGACGGTCGCGTCGACTTTCCGCCGACGGGAGACGAACCGATGACCGAGGGGGATTCGATCGTGCTGCTCGGTTCAAGAGCCAAACTTGATCAATTCTGCAAGCAATACGGCGATGCGACGTGCGACAATCACGGATGAAAATCGGTTCAGTTAATCGTTAAATTATACTATGAAGCTTTGAACCGAATGATGAGACGAAAATCGGTTCGGAATTCGATCAACGCGTGAAGCGAACCGACGAAGATAAACGACGTTTCAGCCCGTATGACATATTGATTTGGCGATATCAATAAGCACGCGCGAAAAAAATGACCGCGCCGAGGGGATCGGCGCGGTCTTTTTGTGCGAGTGAATGATCGGTAAAACGAGACGCGCGGGTTCGGAATCAACGTTTGGAGAACTGGAAGCTCTTGCGCGCCTTTTTGTGACCGTATTTCTTACGTTCAACCATGCGCGAATCGCGGGTGAGATATCCGCCGTCGCGGAGCGCGGGCTCGAGATCGGGACGGAATTCTTTGAGCGCGCGGGCGAGGCCGAGCATCACCGCGCCGGCCTGGCTCGAAACGCCCCCTCCCTTGACGTTGACGAAGACGTCGACGCGGGCGGCGAGATCCCCGGCGGTCAGCGGCGCACGCGCGTCGTTCCGCTGAATTTCCCCCTGGAAATAGGCGTCGACCACGCGGTCGTTCACCAGATAAACGCCCGTTCCTTCACGGATTCGTACGCGGGCGACGGAGGTTTTACGCCTTCCAGTGCCCCAGATGTAAGTTTTCGTCGCGGCGGTCGTCATCGGACGTTGAAACCTCGATTCAAAACGATTCAGTCAGTGAATAATCGATTACGCGTTATCGCCTTCGACCGCCGGGGCGGATTGAGGCGATTCTGTAGCCGTATCGGAAGGTGCGGTCGCCGAGTGCGGCGACTCGCCCTGCGTGTGATCGTGCGCGGCCTCGGCGTGCGTATGATCGTGCGCGGCCTCGGCGTGCGTGTGATCGTGCGCTGCCTCGGCGTGCGTGTGATCGTTCGCTGCCTCGGCGTGCGTGGCGTGCTCGCCGGACGCCGCTTGAGCGTGCGCCGTGTCGGCCGAGTCGGCGGGTTTCTTGGTTCGACCCGCACCGCGGTTGGAACGCTCTTCGGATTTATCGTTCGTCTCGGGAACCGGTACCGGCGCCCAAATCGCCCCCGCGGCCTCGGGACGACCGTGAACCGCCTCCAAAGGAATCGGTGATTGAGCCTGATGCGGATGATTCGGACCGACATACATCTTGAGCTTAAGCAACATATGCCGACCGATTTTGTTCTTCGGCATCATCCGCGTGACGGCGAGCTCAAGAATCCGTTCGGGTCGCCGTTGGAATAACTTCCACGCCACCTCTTCGCGCTGACCGCTCGGATATCCCGAATAACGCTGATACGACTTCTGTCGCCACTTATTTCCAGTGAACACGACTTTATCAACGTTGGTGACGATGACGAAATCGCCCGTGTCGACGTGAGGAGTGTATGTGGGACGGTGCTTACCCATCAAAATCGGCGCAATCTGTGCCGCGAGACGACCCACGACGATTTCGCTCGCGTCGATTACATACCATTGACGGGTCAATTCGCCCGCCTTCGCCTGATAACAATTCATGACGATATTCAACCTGGCTTTGCGACGTCGTCGTTCGACGTTCAGTGTGTGGAACTCGGTTCCATGGACGAAAAGTACAACAATACCAACGGTTTCGACCGAGTCAAGACCAACTCGATCATCGTTTGTTGAAATTCGAATCGAATCCGCGACGCTAATCCGCCGAAGCCGGTATTTCCAGCAGCGAATCGACGAACGCCGAGGGATCGAACGGCTGCAAATCGTCGATACCCTCCCCTACCCCAACGAATTTAACCGGCAGGCCGATCGTCTGGCGAATCGATACGACAATCCCCCCCTTCGCCGTACCGTCGAGCTTCGTGAGGATAACTCCCGTGCAGCCGATCGATTTGGTGAAAATCTCGGCCTGACGGATCGCGTTCTGCCCGTTCGTCGCATCGAGAACAAGTAAAACCTCGTGCGGCGATCCCGGAATCTTCCGCGAGATCACGTTCCGAACCTTTTCAAGTTCCCGCATCAAATGCTGTTGCGTGTGCAGCCGGCCCGCCGTGTCGACGATCAAAACGTCGATCTTTCGAGCCAAAGCTCGATCGCAAGCGTCGTGAGCCACGCTCGCGGGATCGGCGCCCGGCGACCCTTTGACAAGATCGACTCCGGCTCGGCCCGCCCAAATCTCCAACTGATCCGAAGCCGCGGCGCGGAAGGTGTCGCACGCGGCCAGAAGAATCGTCCGATTTCCCTCTTTGAGCCGTTGCGAAAGCTTGGCGATCGACGTCGTCTTCCCCGATCCGTTCACTCCCGCGATCAAATAGACCGTCGGTCCGGTCTCGGCCTCGGCGAGCGTCGACTTCCGCGGATCGTCGAGCAACGCCTTCAGCTCGTTCCGCACGAACTCGACGAGATCCTCCCCCGCGGTCTTATCCGCGAAAGATTCCTGAACCCGCGCGACGATCCGGCCCGTCGCCGCCACCCCCACGTCGGCCTGGATCAACCGCGCCTCGAGATCTTCGAGAAACGACGCGTCGACTTTCCTGCCGAACCACGATCGCACGTCGATCAACCGAGCCGTCTTCGCCAGCCCGCGTTTCAATTTATCGAAAAAGGTTTTTATGCTCATGTTCTAGATTAAACCGAGGAAACGGCGGCGACCGCCGAAAGAAAAAGGTGGAAAATCAAGCGATAGTTTCGATCATGAATCGATCGATCGATCGGAACCGCGATCGAGACTTTCGCGCCCGGAGGGATCGAGCGACGCGGATTCGGCGGTTTTTGTTTCCGTTTCGGCTTCGTCGTCGGAGGGGACATCGGCGAGCGACGCGGGGAGACGGTCGAGGATCCCGTTGACGAACCGGCTCGATTGCGCCGTGCTGTATCGCTTGGCGAGTTCGAGCGCCTCGTTGATCGCGACTTTGCGGGGTACTTCGTTCGATGAAAAGAGGATCTCATAAACGCCCAGCCGAATGATATTGCGATCGATCGCCGCCATCCGATCGAGCCGCCAATTTTCGGCGACCCGGCCGATGATTTTATCGATTCGCGGACGGTTTTTTCGCACTCCCGCGAACAATCCCTTAACGAATTCGCGTTGTTCGATCGCACGCGCCAGTTCGGCGAGTTCCCCCTCTCCCGCGGATCGATCTTCGCCGGCTCGAATCCCTTGCTCGATCGACTTGAGTCGTCTATCAAGCATCTCGGCGATCGTTTTCGGGGGAACGTCGGGACGATCGCGCATGAGCGCTCGCTCCACAAGGCCGCGGAGCCAAGGCTCGCGGACGCGACGAGCGATAAACCGATCGATCTCAACGGGATCGATCTCGGGATTCTGCTCGATCAGGTAAAGTACTTGGAGCGCGATTTCACGGCCCCGGCTGCGTCTGTTCATAATCGTTCCAGGTCCACCGATTCCGCGCGGCGCCGCTTGATCGAATGGCGCGGCTTTTGGTTCGCATCGTTCCCACAAATCATACGATGATCGGCTCCCCCGCGCGAAGGCCGAGCGGGCCGACCGACGATTCGACCGGCCTCGACGACTAAATTTTTTCGCTCACAAAATCGCTTTCGCTCACAAAAGCCTTCGCTCAATCATAATAATAACCCAAACTATCGTAAGTATCACTACGCTTTGATTTTCTTGCGCTTCGCTCTTTCGTCCTCGGCCTCGTCGTCGTCCTCTTGGCGATACGCCCGCGCGCGATCGACTCCGTAACGACCGGTTCGCAGTTTGTAATCCTCGATCGCCATATCGAGAAACTCTCGAAACGCGTCGGTCGAAACGTCTTCGACCGAATGGCACGCGAGAGCGATTTCGTGCAGCTTGGTTCCCGCCGAACGAACCGAGACCCGTTCCTCGACGCTCGCGACCGGAGGACGACACTTGTAAAAAGGCGCGAGTCCCAATCGTTCGGCGAACGATCGGGGGTCGGAAATCTTTTTATGTAAATAAAAACGAACTTTAACGATCCATTCGCTCCCCGTGCCGAATTCGAGAAATATCGGCGACCGATCTTCGTCGTTATACGTGACACGGACGATCGTTTGGTTCGACCAATCGACCTTGAAATCTCCCGCGGCGGTCACGTAATCGACGATTCGTGTGATGATCGCTCCATCCCATCGAGCCGGCTTGCCGTTGCGTCCGGTACGATCGGTCGTGTGCCATTTGCGACCGTCGGTTTGCCAGGGGGGCTTCGCGTTCGGTGCGATCGCGCCGCGGTCGCCGATCGGGGTTTCGTTCGTTCCGCGTCCGCTCATGTTTTCCAGGCGCGGTCCGCTCGCCGGTATGTTCGCAACGAGCGGGTTGAAAACGGGTCTCGCGCCGCGCGGATCGCGCTTAAGAACTTCAGCCAAAATGCGTCCCGTGATGCTCGCGGGATTCGCCGCGATCGTCTCGGGAGAGCCCGTCGCGACGACCGATCCCCCCGCGTCGCCCGCCTCGGGTCCAAGATCAATGATCCAATCGGCCGATTTGATCACGTCGAGGTTGTGCTCGATCACGACGACGGTGTTCCCCAGATCGGCGAGCCTGTGCAACACCGCTAGTAGCTTACGCGTGTCGTCGATGTGCAGCCCCGTCGTCGGCTCGTCCAAAATATAAAGCGTTTGACCCGTATCGGGTCGAGCCAGCTCGGACGCGAGCTTCACACGCTGCGCCTCGCCTCCCGATAACGTCGGCGAAGCTTGACCCAAAGAAACATATCCCAATCCGACATCTTGCAGCGTCCTCAAAATTTTGACGATCCGAGGAACCGCTTCAAACAATTCGAGCGCCGAGTCGATCGTCATATCGAGCACGTCCGCGATCGATTTTCCTCGATACGTGATCGCGAGCGTATCCGCGGTATAACGCTTCCCCTGGCACACGTCGCATGTAACCCACACGTCGGGAAGAAAATGCATCTCGACCTTTTTTTGCCCTTCGCCCTCGCACGCCTCGCACCTTCCCCCCGGTTGATTGAAGCTGAACCTGCGCGTCGTAAACCCCTTCACCCGCGCCTCGGGAACTTTGGCGAACAATTCGCGAATCAAATCAAAAACACCCGTGTATGTCGCCGGATTCGAGTTCGGAGTCGAGCCGATCGGCGATTGATCCACGCTAATCACTTTATTGATAAAATTCTTGAACGTGATCGCTTTGTGGGTTCCCGCGACGACTTTGGCGAGATGAATCCGTGCCGCGAGCGCCTTCCATAAAACGTCCTCGACGAGCGTACTCTTTCCCGAACCGCTCACTCCCGTGACGACCGTCAACGCGCCGATCGGGAAACGCACAGTGATATCTTTAAGATTATTGTGCGTTGCGCCCTCGACGACGATCGCTTGACCGTCGACGGCGCGACGATTGATCGGAACGGGAATCGACTCTTTCCCAGCGAGATAACGCCCGGTGAGCGATTTTTCGATTTTTTTCACTTCGCCGGGGCGCGCCGCCGCGGTGATCTCGCCGCCGAAAACACCCGCCGCGGGGCCGAAATCGATCAAATGATCGGCGGCCTCGATCACGTCTCGATCGTGCTCGACGACGACGAGCGTGTTTCCCAGATCGCGCAGGCGTTTGAGCGCGGCGAGAAGGCGAGCGTTATCGCGGGGATGAAGCCCGATCGTCGGTTCGTCGAGAACGTAAAGGACGCCTGAAAGTCCGCTTCCGATCTGGCTCGCGAGCCGAATCCGTTGCGCCTCGCCCCCCGACAACGTCGGTGTCGATCGACTTAACGTCAAATATTCAAGCCCCACCTCGACCAGAAACGTCAGCCGGTCGACGACCTCGCGAATCAGATCTCCCGCGATTCGCCTCTCATCCCCTTTGATATCAAGATTCTTAAAAAAGGCGAACGCGCGATCGAGCGGCCAGGCGCAAATTTGATCGATCGTGTGCCCGTGGAACCTCACCGCCGCGGCGTCGTCGCGCAACCGCGAACCCATGCACGTGGGGCATTCGACCTCGCCCACCATTCCGTGCAACCGATTGCGATACGTGTAAGAAACTCGTGAGGCCTCTTCGATCGCCGGAAACAACCCTTTATATTGGAATGCGAACGCCGGCCAGGACGATCCCGCGGGAACTTGAACCTTGAGGTTCGGCGTTCCGTAAAGAATCGCTCGCCGGTGCGCCGCGGGAAGATCGCGATACGGAACGTCGAGATCAATCCCCGTCGCCGCGGCGAGCGCCTGGATCAGCGCGCGAAACATCGCGTTCTTATCGTCGAGATAGGGCCAACAACTGATAGCGCCTTGATTGATACTGAGAGTGGGATCGGGGATGAGCGACGAAGGATCGGCGCCCGATCGGACGCCGATGCCGAGACAATCGGGACACCAGCCGAGCGGACTGTTGAACGAGAAATGATGCGGCGAAAGCTCCTCGAAATCGCGTCGACAACGGTCGCACGACCGATGTCGCGTGAAACGGGAAACGTGCCAGCGCGCCTCGTCGTCGGCCTCCCCCACCCGCGCCACATGCGCCACTCCCTTACCCAAATCGAGCGCGGCTTCGATCGAATCGGCGAGCCTTGAACGAGTCGATCGGCGGACGATCGCGCGATCGACGATCACCTCGATTTTTCGACCGCCCGAACGCGAAGATCGAGGCGCCTTGTCGACTTCGTAAGTGATTCCGTCGACCCGCACCCGCGTAAACCCCGAAGCTTTCAGCTCATTATAAAGATCTTCATAAGTCGACCCTTCGCGCGATTCAATCGGCGCCATCACATAAATACGCGTTTCCTCGGGAAGATGAAGAACCTTCTCCACGATCTCGTCGGTCGTCCGGGCGGCGATCTCGATCCCGCACGCCGGACAATGCCCGCGACCCAATCGCGCCATAAGGATTCTTATGTAATCATAAATTTCTGTAACGGTGCCGACGGTCGATCGCGGGCTGTGAGACGTCGTTTTTTGTTCGATGCAGATCGCGGGGGAAAGCCCTGTGATGCGTTCGACCTTGGGCTTGGGAAGAGGCGCGAGAAATTGTCGCGCGTAGCTCGAAAGGCTTTCCACATAGCGACGCTGCCCCTCGGCGTAGAGCGTGTCGATCGCGAGCGACGATTTCCCCGACCCGCTCGGCCCGGCGCAAACCGTCAATGATCTTCTTGGAATATCGACGTCGACCCCCTTCAAGTTGTTCTGTCGAGCTCCTTGTATCGATATCTCTTTGAGGGAAGGATCATTGATAGCCGATGCTTTTTTGGCACGATTGTTCGTCGATGCTTTCGCGGTCGTCTTGCGTTTCGACGCCTTGGCGGCTGAGAGAACCGAACGCAAGGCGCGCCCGGTGCGGCTTTCCTCGACCTTGACGATTTGCTCGGGAGTTCCCTCGGCGACGATCCGCCCCCCCCCCTCGCCCCCTTCGGGACCGAGATCGATGATCCAATCCGCAGTTTTGATCACGTCGAGATTGTGCTCGACGACGACGACGGTGTTTCCTTGATCGGTAAATCCGCGGAGGACGTCGATCAGTTTTCCGACGTCGGCGAAATGAAGACCCGTCGTCGGTTCATCAAGGATATAAAGCGTTTTACCGGTTCCCCGTTTCACGAGTTCGCGCGCCAGTTTGATCCGTTGCGCCTCGCCGCCGGAGAGGGTCGTCGAAGGTTGGCCGAGCTTGATGTAATCGAGCCCCACGTCGTGCAGCGTGCGCAACATCGACGCGATCCTGGGAACGTTCGCAAAATGATCCAAAGCCTCTTGAACGTCCATATTGAGCACGTCGTTAATGCTTTTTCCTTTAAAGCGAACGTGGAGAGTCTCGCGGTTGAATCGCCTTCCCTCGCAAACGGGACACGTCGTCCAGACGTCCGCGAGAAAATCCATCTCGAGCTTGTTCGATCCGTTCCCCTGGCACGCCTCGCATCGGCCCCCCTCGACGTTGAAGCTGAACCGACCCGCCTGATATCCGCGTGTTTTGGCGTCGGGAAGCTCGGCGTAGAGATTCCGAATAAGATCAAATAATTTGGTATAGGTGGAAGGGTTCGACCGCGGAGTGCGACCGATCGGCGATTGATCGATGTCGATGATCTTATCGAGCAGTTCAACCCCGTCGATCCGATCGTGCTCCCCCGGTTCGCATTCGGCGCCGTTGAGCTCGCGCGCCAGAGCGTCGCGCAAAATATCGGTCACGAGCGAACTCTTTCCCGATCCGCTCACCCCGGTTACGCAAACAAGTAAACCTAATGGAATATCAACATCAATATTCTTTAAATTGTGACGCCTCGCTCCCACGATCGTCAGCTTGCGATCGCCCGCGGGCCTGCGAACCTTGGGGATCGCGATTTTGAGATCCCCGGAAAGGTAACGCCCGGTGAGACTCCGCGGTTCGGCGGCGATCTCGGCGAGAGTCCCGGACGCGACGACCTCTCCCCCCTTCACTCCCGGTCCCGGGCCGAAATCGACGAGATGATCCGCGGCCCGCATCGTTTCTTCGTCGTGCTCGACGACGACGACCGTATTGCCCAGATCGCGCAATCGCTTAAGTGTATTTAATAAGCGTTCATTGTCTCGCGGATGCAGGCCGATCGAGGGTTCGTCGAGAATGTATAAAACGCCGACGAGCCCCGCGCCGACTTGGCCCGCGAGCCTGATCCGCTGCGCCTCGCCTCCCGATAACGTCGGAGCGGGTCGATCGAGCGATAAATAATCGAGACCGACGTCGATCAGAAAGCCCGTGCGAGCGTGCAGCTCTTTGATCAACTCCTCGGCGATGAACGCCTCGGTCGATTCCAATGGAGGGGGAAGATCGGCGGGATCGAGATCGTGATGATCGAGCGGTTTACCCGCGAGCGCCGCCATAAATTGCGCGAACTTGGCGATCGGCCACGCCGAGATCTCCGGCAGCGTCCTCCCGCCGACACGTGTCGCGCGAGCCCGCGCGTTCAGCCTCGATCCGCCGCAATCGACGCACGTTCCACTGCGCATGTACTTATCGAGCGCCGCTTTCCGCGGACTCTTCGTCGCGTTCATATACTGGCGCATCAAATCGGCCAAAACCCCCTCCCAGATCTCGGTGTGCGCCCAGCCTCCTTTTCCTCCTTTGTAATGATAAACAATTTTTCGATCGCCCGTGCCTTCAAGAATCGCCGTCCGGATCGGCTTCGGCAGCTCTCTCCAGGGAGTTTTCAGCAACTTCTTCGCGTCGACGCCCCCCGGATCGGCGGCGAGGTTCTTCGCCAATCCCTCAAAAATGTGCTTGCGCCATTTACCGAACTCGGAAACCCGACCGAGCGGTTCGATCGCCCCCTCCCAGATCGATAAATCGGGATCGGGTATGAGCAAATCGGGATCAAAGCTGTAACTCACCCCCAGGCCGGCGCATTTCATGCACATCCCGCGCGGGCTGTTGAAGCTATATAATTGAGGGCTCGGCTCGTCGAAGCCGATTCCGCACGATGCGCACGCGAAACGCGACGACAACATCAAATCCTCGGCGCCCTCCACCGCGATTATCACCGCGCCTTCGCCGATATTGAGCCCCGTCTCGATCCCCTCCGCAATCCGCGATCTCGACTCGGGATCGACCTTCAATCGATCGATCACCACGTCGATATCGTGTTGAACGTTGCGCGAAAGCCGCGGCGGATCGCTCAAATCGATCACTTGGCCGTCGACCCGCGCCCTTACGAATCCCGCTCGCGCCAAAGAAGCGAAGACATCCTTATATTCACCTTTTTGACCGCGAGCGATCGGCGCCAGAATCGCGAATTTGGCGCCGCGTTCGATCTCCAAGACTCGCGAAGTGATCTCCTCGCGCGAAAGCGCCGCGACCGGACGATCGCACCTGGGACATCGATTTTCACCGATTCTCGCGTACAACACGCGCAAAAAATCGTTGATCTCGGTAATCGTCCCCACCGTGCTCCGCGGGTTGTTTCCTCCCGTCTTCTGCTGAATCGCGATCGACGGACTGAGACCGTCGATCCGATCGACGTCGGGCTTGGGAAGCTTACCGAGAAATTGCCTCGCATAGCTCGAAAGGCTTTCGACATAACGCCTTTGACCCTCGGCGTAAAGCGTGTCGAATGCGAGCGAGCTCTTACCCGATCCGCTGACACCCGTCATGCAAATCAACTTGCCGCGCGGCAGCCGCAACGAAACGTCGCGCAGGTTGTGCTCGCGAGCCCCCCGAATCTCAACGTCGAATCGCGACATCAAACGTCACTCCCTTTTCGCCCTTGATTCGACATTTTCACACATCACTCCCAATTCGCTCCGATTCGACACGGATCGATTCCAATCTATTAAACCCGTTCGCGCCGAACCTCGCCGCACTCCGTTCTCGACCGAACCGCTCGAAGAGATATCTCATATTGATGATCGATCGAATCTAATGTAATTTGTTGAACATCTCAACGTTACCGAACGAGTCCGTTCCGGGACGATCGCCTCGGAGTTTTTCGACTCGTCCCAATCGCGTTGGTGTTTACCGACGCTTCCGTTCCAGATCGCCTTGGTGTATGTCGACGAATCCTACTTGGGGGCGGGTCGAGGTGTTTCTCCGTGATCGAGCCATTTGGCGGTCGCTTGGGGATCGAAGGAGGGATTGAGCTCCGCGGCGGACGAATCGTCGACGACGAGCGCCGCGCTCGAATCAGCGAGTCGATACGCCGCGTCGGCCCAAGCGGCGTTGAACGTCGAACCCGGCCGCGCGATCCAAAGCGGAGCGGGAACGACAAGAGCCGCGGCGGCCTTGAGCCCGCCGAATTGGAGAATCCCAGGTAAATCGACCTCGGCGGGTACGCTCGCCGAGCCGTCGCCGTAATCAAAACGCTCCAGATCGACGGCCGTCCGATCGATCGAGTCGAGAGCCGGACGCGCCGCGAGCACGAGCGGGCCCGCGCCGTCGATTCCCAACACGTTCACCCGCCGCGAACGCGTGATAAATCGAGCCCAACCGACGACCTTCGCCAAATCGTCGATCCGATCCGCGGCGAGCGAACGATTGTACGTATCAAAATGCGCCGTTTCAGGACGGCGACCGACCGGATTCGACGGATCGTGCGCCTCACCCGCGAATAAAGGGTCGAATCCGACGACCGCGTGTCCCAGCTTAAGCAGCTCGCGAGCCGATTCGATCGGGCCGCCGTCGCTTCCCAAAAGCCCCGCCTTCCCCCGCGAACTCATGATGATCGTCGTACTTCCCGACGACGACTCGGGAACATAACGGACGACCGGAATCGCGACCCCATCGTTCGTTTCTATAACGTAATGTTCAATCGTAATCGGCGATTTAATTTTCGCGTCGGTGAACTTCGAACTTCGAATCGATCGCGCGTCGATTTCGGCGACGGCGGGGATCGTCGCGTTCACCCGCGCCTTGACGATCGATAAAAGCAAATCGCGCGAAGCCTCCCAACTCGCCGCGGTGCTCGCGGGGGCTAGCTTGTCGATATCGCGCGCGACGACCGCGATCAGAGCCTTTTCAAGCTGCTCGGCGCTCTTCACGCCGATCGGAGCGGGGTTTTTCGCCGTGAAACACCACAGATCCTCGGGCTTCTCGACGATCAAAGGGGTTTCACGCGCCGCCTCGGGAGGCGCGATACCCGTCAGGCGAGGCGCCATAAACATGTACACAGCGTTTCGACTTGTTTGATTATAATTGTGAGGAAAATCGAACACATCGGCGCTAATATCATCGCGCGATCCGAGCATGTCGTAAATCGACCGAATCGTCGGGAACGCGTCGCTCATCGTCTTCGCGGTCCAGTCTCCCGTCGCCCCCACGAGCTTCATCGGCCGAGGCGCGGCGAGCGCCGCGAACTCGACGTTGTCGGTTCCGATTCGGAGCCCGGCCGCGTTCTCGCACACGCAGCCCCCCTGGAACGCGTCTGAAACCATCACCACGGGCGCCGACATCGCCACGCGTCGATCGATCGCCGTCAACAAAAACGTTTGCGTCCCGCCCCCCGAAGATCCCGTGCAGCCGATTCGAGTCGAGTCGACCTCGGGGAGCGAGGCGATCCAATCGAGTGAGCGAACCCCGTTCCACGTTTGCAACGTGGGTAGGCTAAGCCCGTACCGCCGCAGCCGATCGCTCAAAAAAGCGTGGCCGAACGGTTTGCTGTCATTATATCCAACCATATCATACATAAACACAACGCAACCGAGCCGCGCCCAATGAACGCAGCGTGATTGCACCTCATCGTTCACGCGGCCGTCGGGATAATGCCCGTGCGGGCACAACATCGCCGGATAAGGGCCCGATTTTCCTTTCGGTTTGTACAAATTTCCGCATAAATAAAAATCTGGGAAAGTTTCGAGCACTACATGTTCAATCGTGTAGCCGTCGCGGTCGATTTTATCGAAAACCTTGGGGTTGAGCGGCGTTCGAGGAAGCATCGGCCGAAGCCCGAGCGTCACAAGCAATCGCTCGCGGGTTCGATGGCTTCGCAAACGCCACGCGTCGGCGGTCGCGGGGGGCTTGAATCGCGCGCCTTGCGCGTTCGTTCGGATCCGAGTTCTCCTGGCGTCGGGCGAGGGGTCGATCGTATCGAGCCTGCCGCGAATCCGATCGAAGACGCTCGACGGCTCGAAATCGGCGTCCGAGGCGATCGCGATCGCCGCGGGTACCGAGCGATCGAGCGGCTTCGCCGAGGGATCCTTAAGCCCTGGAGCGTTCGACGCCTTCCCCCCTTCGTCTTCGCCTTCGGTCGCGTGCCTCTCGGCGGGCTGTTCTCCAGGAGCGACGACGATCTTGAATCGTTTATGATCGCCCGGTTCGCCCTTCCCCGCGCGACGCCAGACGGGAGTCGGATCGGTCCCGTCGATCTTGGCCGAGAGGGTGATCGAACCGTGATTCAAAACCGCGGTCCATTCGACGCGCCTCGGCGACCAAACCCAGATCGAATACTCGCCGGAGCGATCGACCTCGACCCCCTCCGCGGCGGCGCGCGGCAAATCCGACGAGGTGAGAACCAACGTATCGCCGCGCGAAGCGTCGCTGACGAATAACGTGATGATAACCAAATATGCGAATCTTAGGGGGGACTTCAAGGTGTTCATGTTCGATGATCAAGGTTGAGGCGAATCGGGTCGGATGAATGATAACGGCGCGGGAGGACGAACGCCTAGGAAAAATCGGGGGGGTTGATCGAGGTTTTTGGTCCGACCGTCGTGATCGTCATCGGCGGCTGGGGCCATTCCTCAAGCACGCGCTTCACGTCCGCGGGGGTAACACGCTGAAACGCCTCGATCTCGGTTTCAAGAGGAATATACTCGCGACGATACGACCACGTGAACCCGATCGACATCAGCCGACCCATCGGTCGTTCTCCCCGCAAAACCGACCGCGATAAAACTTTGTTCTTCACCACTTCGAGCTCGTCCGATGCGATTCCCTCATCGCGCACTTTCTTATAAACATCAACAACTTTTTGGATGTTCGCCTCCGCCTCGGCGGGATCACAACCCAGGAACGTATAAAACGCGCCCGCCTGATTGTAATCTTGATACGAAACCTCGGCGCCGTCGGCCAAGCCGGGATCGATGAGCGTCCAGTAAAGCCGCGATCCCGTGTGATCTCCGAGCGCGGTCGCCAGCAACTGCGCCGCGTATCGATCGGGGCTTTCGAGCGAAGGAGCGTCGGCGATCATCACGACCGATTGTTGATTGTCCTCGGCGCGCTCGATCACGCGGAATTTGCCCGTCCCCTTCGCCGGCGGAGTGACGCGTTTGGCCTCGACCCCCGTCCAATCGCCGCACCGCTCGGCGGCCAAGTCGACGAGCGCCGGCCAATCGATCCGCCCAGAAAACGCCAAAACGATGTTCGACGGACCGTATCTTCGCGCGTAATAATCGCGCATTTCTTCGATCGTCAGCGCGCCGACCGATTCGAGCGTTCCCAAAACGCTTCGGCCCAACGGATGAGGCGTGAAATGAAGCTCGCGCGCCGCCTCGTAAGCGACCGACATCGCATTATCCATATACATCTTGATTTCTTCAAGAATCACTTGCTTCTCGACGTCGAAATCGGTCGCGTCGAGCTTGGGACGCATGATGTCGGCTAAAACCTCGAAAGCGGGAGGCAGGTATTCGGGAAGGCTCGTGAAGTGATAAACCGTGTCTTCCTCGGAGGTTTGCGCGTTGTGCTTGGCGCCGACCTTGTCGAAATCGCGGTTCACCGCGAGAGCGTCGCGCTTGTCGCTTCCTTTGAACGCCATATGTTCAAGAAAATGCGAGATTCCTGCGATCGACGGCGTTTCGTCGCGACTTCCCGTTTTGACGAAAAAACCCGCCGAAATCGACCTCGCATGATCGACGCGCTCGGCGATCACGTTCAATCCGTTGCTCAATTGCGTGTGATGAAACCGCGACATTCATGCCCCCTTCGTGATCGCGAGTGGTTTCGGTCCCAACGTGAGGATCGTGGGATCCGCCGGCGGACGTCGGCTCAGGTATTCATTAATCGACTCCGCGGTCAGCCCGTCGAGCTTCGCGGCGATCTCGTCGAGCGGACGCACCCTCTCGAGAAAATACCAATCCGCGGTCATCGCCGACGCGCGATTCATCGACGATTCTTGCTGCATGATCAGCGAGCTTTTCAATCCCGCCCGCATCATGTCGAGTTCGAGCGAGTCGACCCCCTCGCGATGCAGCCGATCGATCTCGGCGAGCGTGACGTCGAGAGTTTGCTGCGCACGATCGGCCGCCGTCCCCGCGTGACACATCACCGCTGCGATATTTTTATGCGTTTCGTAACTCGATCCCACCGAATAACAAAGCCCGCGCTTTTCCCGAACCTCGGTGAACAACCGCGCCGACGCGAATCCTCCCAAAATCCCGACCGCGGCCCGCGCCTGATAATAATCGACGCTCGTCATCGTCTCCGTCGGATACGCGAGCGCGATCTGTATTTGATTCGTTTCGCGTGTGATATGATCGTGTTTTGGTCCCGTCGGCCTCTCGACGATCGCTCCCCCTTTCCCCGGCTTCCAATCGCCGAAAAACGCCTCGACCTCGTCTTTAAGCCGCGGCCAATCGATCGCCCCCGCGACCCCCAGGATCGCTCCGTCGGGGCGATACCGTTCATGAAAAAAGCGACGCATGTCTTCGCCCGTCGTCGCCTCGACCCCCTCGATCGAGCCCGGAGCGGGGCGACCCCACGGATCGGGATAATGACGCCGCCTCAGTTCGTAAATGACCTTCGAGCCGGGGTCGTCTTCAAGGCTCTGAAGCGATTGCGCCGCGAGGGCGCGGATCGGCTCGATTTCGTCGTCGTCGAATCGCGGCCTTAACACGATATCGGCGAAGATCGCGAGCGCCGGGATGAGGTTGCGACCCAGCGTCGCGCCCGACACGCTCGTATGAACCGTCGAAGCAGCCTCGCCGTGGGTGACGCCGAGATTATCGAGATCGGTCAAAATCTCGCGGCTATCGCGATCTCCGGCGCCCCTGGTGATCCATTCGGACAACATCGAGGCGAGCCCGCAACGATCCGCGGGCTCATACGCGGCGCCCGCGGGAATCAACAGATTGAAGGCCGCGGATTGAACCCCCGGCATCGGATCGGCGAGCAACACCAAACCATTGGAAAGTTTATGGGTGTATAAGATCGATTCGGTCACTTTGTCCCCTGTCGGTCTCGGTTTCAGCGGGTCATCGCAAAAGCGATCGTCATGCCGAGCGGTTCGTTTCTCGCGTCCAAAACGAGGTAGACCGGTTCGGTTAACCTCGGCGATTCGCGTTTTGTCCCGAGTGTGATTTTCGAGAAACGTTTATCGTTTCGCCGCCGTGCCGGATAGTCAAGTGATCGCTCCAACGCGGCCGATTCGGAACCCGATCCGAAACCTTCGCCTGTTGAGCGAGAGCAACATTATACGCACGAAACGTCGATGAGGCAAAAATCGGCTCGGCCGAGCTTCGTTCGCCGCGAATCATCGTATCGGTAACGGGGGATTCGAGTGGAACGGGTCCGGTTTCATCCCGCGAATCGATCTTGGTTGGATTACGCGGGTTTGAAGTCTCGGTTATCAACATATCGGAATACAATATAAATTACATTGACGAGTTAGAGGCTATCCGAAAAGCTCTCGACGCCCGATCGGATCGATTTTACCGGTTTCGGCGTCATTACACCAGTAAAATCACTACATGTTAAAAATCTAGATGTCGGTTCTTTCTGTTTGAGAGGGCGAACCTCCCGGTGAGCCTCTTTTCGGAAACTCCGGCGACGAGGTCGTTTTTTTGGTCAATAATCGCAAGCATCATAATGCGGCTTACCAGGAGGTTCGCTCTCCCGTTTTCGGGTTCGCCGGCCGATCCCGCCGAATATGCGTTTTTCTTTCCGGAGAGCCCTTTAAGATCGCTGAATCCTAGTCTTTTTTAATAGTGTATATAAAACTGTGCGACGCGATACCTGCTACGTACGCGCATGTTTCGATGAAAGAATAGATGAAATAAGCGCATTGTCATCGACGGACTTTGATGCGGCGAAGCGAGGCTCGATCATCCCTGATTTTGGGCTCGTCCGTGCCGAAAATTGGGTCGGCCCGCGGGGCGTCGAGGGTTTGTCGGCGCGGTTGAGATCGCTCGGCCGACGAGATTTCGACGTCGCCCGCGAGCCCAGCGAGCGATCGTCGACCTCGATCGATAAAGAGCGAGCGCGAGCAGGCCCGCGCCGATCGGCGCCTGAAAAGACGCGTGTTGGAGCTTATCGGATTCCTCGAAATCGTTGAAAACCTCGCCGCGGTTTGATTTCGCCGCATTCGCGGAGGCGTCGGTCGGAGCGTCGCCGGTGATTTCGGCGAGCGATTCGCCGCTGATCGAAAACGGATCGAAAAGCGAACCGAGCCGTTCAAGCACGCCGCCGCCGTTCCGATTCGGCGTCTCGGGCTCGATCACCGCGATCGTCAGAGGAGTTTCGGGGGACGCGTCGGAGACGATCGTCGTTTCGTCGACAGCGTCGGTCTCCACAATTGAATCTTGATCAAGATAATTCTTGATAACATTGCGCGTATTGTTCGAAGCGGATTGGCCGAAGCCGATTCCTTCGCCGAGCGCCGCGAGCGCGACCGAGTTCCCCGAGCCGACCGACGCCGCAGTGAGGATCTGATCACCTTCGATCGTCGGCCTTCCGACCGCGTTCCCACCGAACGAGAGAATGAGCGCTCCCGTGCCGCTCGCGAAATTGGGCGAATCGATCGATGAAGACCCCGTCGGCGAGACCGCCGAATTGATCCCGAGCGTCGTCATCGGTTGAGGATTCGGCGCCGTGAGCGGCCCGTTCGACGAGGGAGCTCCAAGTACCGCGGTCGGGTCGATCACCATCAAACCGAGCGCTGGGCCCTGGCCGATACCGCTGATCAAAGTCGATTCGGGATCGGATTGATTGAGACCGAGCGACCAATCGATCGTAACGCTTGAAGGCGTCGGCGACGCCATCATCGCCGGCGAACTCGTTGGATTCGCTTGTGACGATACGATATGGAGGAACCATTCTCCGGGTTGTAGATTCAGAACGATTGATCTCAGAGAGGCCGATGTCTTGAGAGTAATGGTTTGAATAGGAGAACCGTTAGTACTCGTTAGGACGCCGATCGCCGATCCTGAGGATTGATAACTCAATTGATAAATTCCTGGATCGGTCACCACGAATCGATAGATCTGAGATTGATTGTTCGCCGAATCGAGGTTTGTGACGATGTTCGACGCAGGTAGCGCCGGATAGATCGGCCCGAGGTTGTACGGGTCGTTCAGGGGTTGAGCGGGAGCGACCTGGAAATTCGCGAGATCCCCGGCGGGAAGGCCGGGAGCGATCGGAGGATCGCCCGCGAGGTTGACGAGCCCTCCCTTTGACGGCAAGCGGATCGAGTAGCTCCCGGCCGGAAGAGGATTGTTGAAAATGTAACGGATCAAAGACGTTGATTGATTGAATCCGACCGCGGTGACGGGCAAAACGGTTCCGTTTTGGCCGACGACTTCGATCGCTCCCGCGAGAAAATCTCCCAGATCCCCCTTGGGCGGATTGACGAAGAGCGCCGAGGAGAATTGGATCGAAAAGCCCGTCGGATTGGTCGAGAGCTGATCGGCTTGATTCAATTGAAAGCCGATGACGGTCGTCGGCTTAACGACGGGTTGGGCGAGGAGTTGAAGTTCAAACGATCCGCCGGATTGTGCGAGCGTCCCGTTACCAGGGAATCCTGTGACCGGGTTGTAACCGTTCGTGTTGATTGGATTGTTGCCGATCCCCGAGATGCCGATGTAATACGTTCCGGGAGCGAGTCCGTTGAACAGGAACGGCTCGGTGCGCGCCGTCGGAGTTCCGATCGAAGTTTGCTGGATCAATTGTCCGTTGTTGTTAAAGAGAGCGAGTTCGGGATTGAGATTCGATCCGATCGTCGAGGTGAGAACCTGCGTTCCCAAGAGCCAGGGAGTCGAACTCGGTTGGAGCGTGATCTGAAAAAGCTGATAATCTTGCGGGTTTGTTTGAAGGTTGAGCGAACCGGTCGCGGAAACGGTCGACGTGCCGATCACGCCGAGATTGGTGGCGGAGGCGAGCGTGGGGCCGGGATTGACGATTGTGAACGAGCCGATCGTCGTTCCGACGATGTTGGGATCGAGCGGTTCTCCGTCGGTCATTCCCGAAAGCCCCGGCAAAGCGAACGGAGCGAGTTGAATTTGATAAGTCCCGGGTGTGAGAGCCCCCGCCGGGAGGGTGATGTCGACCGCGTTCGGATTGGAGGGATCGATTTGCTCGCCGGCGAATAATGAGGGACCGATTAAAGGATTGCCGTTTTGAAGAATTTGAATGTCTGTTTCATACTGGATTGGATTCATGGAAGTGCTGAGAGACGAAGGATTGATCGAGTCGTTGAATTGAACCACGATCGTGGTCGGAGACGAGGCGACGACCGAGGAATCGGCCGGAGTGACGCCGGTCACTTCGAGATACGCGATCGAGAGCAAACGACGCGATTCGAGCGTATCGAATCGAAACCGGGGAAGGTGCGTGAAGCGTCGGTTCGATCGTTTTGAGGTTTTCATGTTGCGATCTCGATGGATTGGAGGCGACCTTCCCTGGGTGAGGGATCGGGGGTGATCGCTTCCGCCATGGAAAATCTAGTTCGTGGTTGCATGATGTCGAACGGAATCAACCACGATGTGGCGGTTGAGAGACGTCGGGATGATTCAAGAAATAAAGGGGTTGACGAGGATTCTGAGAGATGGATCGGAACGACGCCGGAGGTCCGCGATCGAGCACTTATTTCGAATGCTTATTTTTAATTAGTGTAAAAGTTTGTGTAAACTTGGATTGAGCCGGATCGAAACGGCGAGGCCGCGCGAATCGACGATTCGCGCGGCCGGGTTGAGACTGAAACGCCCGATGAAATCGTCACGAATTCCAGTTTGAGAGCGTTTGATCGAGCGCTTTGATCCAGGGGGCGGGGTTGTTATTTGAGTTCGTTCCAGGGCCGTTCCATGCGGGTGGTATAACGCCCGCGGTTCCGGGAAGCCAAGCGATAAGTCCCGGCGCCGACCCGAATTGAAGGCCCGACGGATTGACGACGAGCGAGCCTGGATTGAACGTTCCCACGCCGCCGAATGCGTTGTTGAACGGATTGAAGCCGATCGGATTCGCGGGAATTCCAGGAGCGTTACTGTTGTAATTGGGATCGATCCCGAGCGCATCACCCCAGCCGCCAAAGTTCGATTGACCGATTTGCATCCATCCGTCGGTTCCTCCCGGCCCCTGAGTGGTTGAGGTTCCGGTAGCGAACGAATCGTTCATCGATGTGCTGAACCCTGAGTAATAGGTGGGAATCGGCGGATCGGGCGTGGGAACGGGGGTCATCGATTGCGAACCGAGATTGATCTCGAGTGCGAAGGCGCCGACGTTGAAGGAACTGTATGTAGCCCCCAAAGCACGAATGTAATAAGTTTGTCCCGGTTGAACTCCCGAATATGTCGCGGTTACAGTCGCTCCCAATTGTCCCGAATATTGATACGCGACATAATGAAGCGACGAATTGTAAATGACGACTTCGGGTGTCATCGAGCTCAATCCCGAAGTTTGCATCGTCGCCGTCAGCGTACCGTTGGAGTTCTGAGGAACGGTGACGGTGAACCACTCTTGTGCGTTGTAGGCGTTCAACGTCAGGTTCGGAAGCGTGATTTGATCGGCGCTGTTGAGCAACCCCGTGATGTTCGCGGGAGTGGTATACCAGCTATTGCTCTGGCCGTTGCTGTTGAATTGATCGGGCTGGCGAACGCCGTAAATCGATTGAATACCCGCGATATCGTCGCTGTTGAGCGAGTTTTTGATGCCGTTGTAATCGGCGTACATGACGGCGTTTTCGATCGCCGAATGTCCCATTCCAAGAGCGTGGCCGATCTCGTGGAGCGCGACGGTTTCGATATCGAACGTGCTGCCGATCGCCCAGGGCTGCGCCGTGTTGAAGAAGATATCGCCCGCGATCGACGTCGTGTTGAGAGGAGGAGGTAAATATGTGTTTGCGAGAGTACCCAATCCCATCGGGTAGCCCGCGATGCGGATATCTCCCTCGGTGGGATCTCCCTGAAGATAGCTACTGCTGTCGATTGGTTGACCGTCGTCCTGGATTTGAACGAGGTTGATGTTCGCGACGGCCTCCCAAACCGCGGCGGCCTTTTGAAATTGGAGCTCCCATTGCTGGGTGGTGATGCCGTCGGCGTTCATCGCCTGATTCAAATTGCTTGTGATGTTCGTTGGTGAACTGTAAGCGATCAACGTTCCATCTGGGACGAAACTGTAGGTGATCGTGGTGTTCGTCCACATTCCTCCCGTCGTCGAATAAAGGAGGAGGCGATCCTCGAGCCCCTCGAGCACGGGGCGCGAGACGCGCGAAGACGGTTTGCGGGCGGGCGATCGGCGCGAAATCTTGATGCCGGGCATTGTGATCGGTTCCTTAAATGATCTTTCGTGGATCGTCGACGCCTTCCTGAAGTCACGACGTTCCGCGCGATCCGAACGCGGAAACCGGCGCACGCGACGTTGCGCGCGCCTTTGTCAATCGTCATGTCATGATTTAAGCGTAGGCCATTCCGACGAGGACGGCTTGCGAAGAGGCGCTAGCGGGCGTACCGCGAACGAAACGTGTCATCGCGACGAATATACGTCTCGATTCCAGGTTGAAATCGTTATCGATCATAAAAATAAGGGGGAGACGTTTCGATCGGTTTGATCGTCTATCTCTCCCTGTAGGTCAATAAGTAGTACACGTTCGAAGGTCTGTCAAAAACAAGTTGCACGGGCGCATCGTCGCGTCGCTTTTGAAAAACGTCGATTCCAAAACGCATCGGAATGAAGCGAAAAAACGACATGTCGATTATTTGGCCGGAATCGAGCGTCGCGAACGAGAGGGCTTTTTTATTTGGCGAACGATTCGCTTGAAATTCGGAAATGAAAGCGGCGAATTTGTTCGCGTCATTTTTTTGGATCGCCGACGGCCGGGGCTTTCGATCGCGCGCGGCGCTCGTTAAAACGAAAGGACACGGTCTTGATGGAAAACGTTGTGGGCGAACGGATTTCTAGCGAACCGATTCCGTCGCTCAACGAGATCGGCCGATCGCGTCGGTTTCGCGACGGCTCGACCTTTCGTTTGATTCGCTAGACCACGAAGTCGAGGCCGGTGAAATCGCGTATCCGGCACGCGATTCGACGTGTGAGGTCCCGACGGAGGGCCTGGATCGATGCCAAACGACGAGGAAATCGAGTGGGGAACGACGACGGTTTATCCGATCGCCGCGGTATCCAAATTGACGGGGGTGGGTTGTCATACCCTTCGCGTTTGGGAACGACGGTACGGCTTTCCCACACCGTCGCGGTCGAAGTCGGGTCATCGCCGGTATGACGCCAAACAGGTTGATGAGTTACGCGTGATCGCCGAACGAGCGCGGCGCGGCGAATCGATCAGCGAGTTGATCGAGCGTCGTCGCGAAACCGTCGAGGCGAACGTTTCGGCCGGTTCATCGGTCGTCGTTCCGAATCAATTTCAACGTTCACACACACAATTGATCGAGCTTTTGATCGAGGGGCGCTCGAACGAAGCCGAGGCCGAGTTCGAGAATCTGGCGGCTCGATTGAGCCCGGTCGAGTTGATCAAGCTCGTGTTCGAGCCGGTTTTGGTTGAGACGGGCGAGCTTTGGTTTCAGGGAAAGATCGGTGTTTATCAAGAGCATTATACAAATGCATTTCTGCTTCGTAAAATTCAAATATTTTTAGATCGAGTGAAATCGGCGAACGGGGGCGCTTCTCGAACGATCGTGATGGGGACGATCGGCGGCGAGCGTCACGAGGGGGGAATGTTGCTCGCGAGCGTGATGCTCGAACTGGCGGGCTGGAGGACGATCGTTTTGGGGGTCGATCTTCCCGCGTCGGAATATCACGACGCGATCGCGCGATGGAGTCCAAACGCTTTAGGGATCTCGTTTGTATTATCTCGGAACATCAATAAGCGTTTTGATGAATTGAGCGGGGTTCGGGGCGCGCCGGTGTTCGTGGGGGGGCGCGGGATACTGAATCATCAGAAGGCTGCGCGGAGTCGCGGATTGATCCCGTTGACGGGTCCGATCGATTCGGTTGTGAAGGAGTTGATCGCGACGTATGATCGTGGTGCGTGGGGATCGGCTTCGGTTTGAGGCGACGCTTCACGAGCGAGGAAAACGAAACGGCGGCGTCTTCATCAGAGGATGAGGAGCGCCGCCGAATCGCGAAGGAGGGGTTGAATCCTCCGCGCGATGAGTCGACGAGATCGAGGCGATTCGTGACCCATCGGCTTGGATTAATATTGTCCGGTGGCCTTGGCGGGCGCCTGGAGCGCGGGCAAGGCTTTGGCCGGGGCTTGCGCCGCGGGGACGACCTTGGCGGGCGCCTGGGGCGCGGGCATCACCTTGGCGGGCGCCGGGGCCATCTTGGCCGGGGCCTGAGGAGCGGGCATCACCTTGGCGGGCGCCGGGGCCATCTTGGCCGGGGCTTGAGGAGCGGGCATCACCTTGGCGGGCGCCGGAGCCATCTTGGCCGGGGCTTGAGGAGCGGGCATCACTTTGGCGGGCGCCGGCATTTGTTTCGCCGGAGCGGGCGCCATTTTGGCCGGGGCCTGGGGAGCGGGCATCACTTTGGCGGGCGCCGGCATTTGTTTCGCCGGAGCGGGCGCCATTTTGGCCGGGGCCTGGGGAGCGGGCATCACCTTGGCGGGCGCCGGCATTTGTTTCGCCGGAGCGGGCAAGGCTTTGGAGGGAGCGGGGAGCGCCTTACCGGGCGCCTGCGGCGCGGGCATGACTTTTGTCGGCGCCTGAGCCGTGGCGTACGTCTTCTGGTGCCCAATTCCCGTTCCGCTCAGAGCGATCATCAAAACCAGACTGGTCATCGCGAGGTCCTCTATTTTGTTGAAAGGTTGTTATGGCCTTACATGTAAATCCGTTCGGCCGGACAACCCCCTCTGGGCCGGGCGGACCGTCGCTTGCGCGACGTCCGAATGCCGGCGCCGCCGTCCGTGATGGGTCGACCGAATTGTCGGTAACCGACCCCCCTTCGTGTGGTTCAGGCGCCCGCCACCCGCGCAAGGGAACCGAACCAAACCGCCCTCCCGGCGTCAGCGACGCGAATCCGTGCGCGTTCATGACGAACGTCCATGGATTTCCACCCCAGGGGTGGTCACGCTATTCATCGGCAGAGACGTTGTAACGGCTCATTGAAAATAGGAAAAATCTAGATGACTAGGTAATTTGCGGGTTGTGCGAATTATTTGGAACAACCAAGCGAGGGTCGGGAAGTCGTCGTCTTTTCATCCAACATGGGTCGTCGTCATGCCGAACAAAGACTTCCGTGGCAACCCGCACGTCCGGCTACGACCATGTTCGTTTCTTGATGGGAACCGGTTGGTCCGGCGCGGCGGTGATGAGTATGAGATTACTCGGAGGCGGCATGAGCAACGGCATTAGAGTCAGCGGCTTGATGATCTGCTTTTCGATTGTGTCGACCACGTTCGCGACGTCGCGAGCCGCTGTCGACGAAACAATCACACGCGTTCCACTGGGTGGAACGCTCTCGGCTCGATCGGGCGAGCATCGTTACGCGGTTTACGTGCCGACGCGATTCGGCGGCGTGCTCACGATTAAAACGACCGACGGAGAGGTGACGAAGCTCACCGGCCCCGACGGCAAACTTCGGATGAACGGCGAGGAGGTCGGTGATAACCAACAAGGATGGTATACTTTTCAAATCTCGGGCGCCAAGAAATCGTACTCGATTGATACGACGTTCGTACAAATCGGTCGAAGCGTTCGAGCCCCCTGGAATTTCTACTACTGGCCCACCAAATCCGATTCGATCCACGAACCGTGGGCGGGTTGGAACGGCCGAGTCGACACCATGCAAGTGATGGGGGACGACGTGATGGTGCGCACCCCGGGCGGACCCGTCGGGCCAGGCCAGGATATCGTCCTCGCGGGGCCGAACGGACTGCTGGAAACCCCCGTCGGTCGCGGCGACGATTCGACCTGGTTCCCCAACCTCTCCGACGACCTCACCTTTCGAGGCGCCGACGGCACGCTTTACGCCACCCCTGCGCCTCTTTTAAAGTATGATCAAATCTACAATACCTCGGCGCGTGCGTGGGAGGCGGCGAACACCCAGAACACGAACATCACGCGATGGCCTGGGCATTGTCTCGGAGGCGCGGTCGCATCGATCATGCTTAACGAACCGATCCCCGCTCCCGGGTCGGGTTTGACGCGCGACGAACTGAAGGCTCTTTGGGCCGAGCTTGGTGAGAACCATCTCAATCATCGCATCGGCGATTACGCCAACGAGATTCCTCCCGGACCTCCCGCTCCCGGTTACGACATGACCGATTCGCACGCTCCACGCGTCCACGCGATGTTCGAAAAGCACATCCGCGGACAGAAGCAAAACCTCCTCGGCAATCTCCGCGCGTTTCCGCCGCGAGGAACTCCCGACGAGGTTTGGAATCAGGGGATCGGTCGATTCACCGCCAAGTATCACGCCGTTCCCGGCAAGAGCGAACTCGTGACAAGGCTTGAGGTTGAACTCGCGGCGAATTCGGGCTCTTGCATCAACGGACAAGATGATAAACCTCGACTTGTCGAATACGAATATATCATCCCTTACAACCTTAAGGGAGAAGTCGACGAAACGCGATCGATCGACGCCGATTGGATCCGAGTGGGAGGCGAGGCGATGTACGCTCCGCTGAACATCCTCGAGGTGCTCCAAACGACATGGGCGGGTCATAACCCGATGGTTACCGAGGCCAACGTGCGAGCGCTCGACCTCGCCAACGGAGGTTCAGGGTCGGGCCCCGGTCGCTGGCGATTGGCTTCGTCGCCGCCGAATTTCCGATCCGTCGCCGAATACGAGGCCGGCCGACCCTACTTCGGCGGTCGCCGCGTCGGAATGTTCGGCGCCGATCCAGAAGGCCCGCAGCGCCGCGGCGGTTTGTTCCGTCTCTTCGGCGGCGGTCGATAACCCCTCGATTCCGCCGAACCTCGATCGCCCGCCGCGGCGATTCGAGGAATCGCAATCTCAAACTCTTCACACAAGCGTCGCGCTCGGTTCGCCGAGCCGACGTTTTTTTGTAACTTTTACAAGCCTACCAAATCGAAAGCCCACGTCGACGAATCGACCGATTCACGCGAAATGTCTTCGCCTCCCGCAGGGTTTGCCCGCTCGGCATAGCCGTCGTCTTCGTTCAAGTTTTCCACCGATCGGGTCGATGAATCTTGTGAACCGACACGTTGAAAGCGGCGAGACGGGTTCTTGCGACGGCGTTGAAATCCGGGAGCGACATCATGAATCCGAAAACGAAAGTAATGATTGAACACGAAACACGAATCGCGCCTTCGATCGTCTCGTTCGATTGTCCTGTATTGATATCGGTACCGGTTATAGAGATTGTCGCGAGCGAGCGAACCGGAGGTCGTTCGAGGCGAAGATTGAAGCGAGGGGTCGGGTCGGCGTTATTGGCGTTTATGATGATCGTCGCGGCATCGACCGCGGCGTATCGGGTTTCGACGGGAGCGGGTCGAATGACGGATCGACGAGTCGAGAATCGAGGCGGAATCGAGCGACGATCGGCGATCGATTCGACGTCGCGGGTCGCGTTGAACTCGTCCGCCCCGAGCTTCCTCACCCTTTCGATCGAACCGATCGAAAACGGCGAAATCGACGCTCGCCCCGCTCGGATCGGGTTGTCGGGTTCGCTTTTTCCCCTTGACGACTTCGACGAGGAGGCGTCTCATGGGAGAAATTGATCAAGTGCTGGCGCGAGTTTACGCGGCTCGAGATCCGGGCGGAGTCGACCGGAGCGGAGTCGATCGAGGTTTCGATCACGCTCCCCACTTTCGACCGCCGAAATCGATCGAAACGCGCGACGAATCGCAGGCGATCGCGTGGCCGGCGACCGTCGAGGCGCTCGAACGATCGCACGGCGATCGATTTGAAAAACTTGCGGATATGCTGATTGATCAATCGCGATCGGGTCGAGCGAAAGTGACGTTGTTCACCAGTTGTCGTCGCGCCGAGGGGCGAACGACTTTGGTGCTGACGTTGGCGAGAGCTCTGGCGACGAAGCCCGTTCGGTCGCTCCTGGTCGACGCCGATTTGGGGGGGCCGATGTTGGCGCGGCGTCTCGGTTTAACCCCGCGTTACGGTCTTGAGGATGTCGTCGAATCGGGGATCGCGGCGAGTTCGGCGTGGATTGATACGAAAGGCGAACGATTGTCGATCCTTCCGCTTCGAGGACCCGCGGCGTCGCCGCGCGAGTTTTTGGCGAGCCCCGCCTGGTCGTGCTTGATGGCCCGGCTGCGCCGCGAGTTCGATCTCGTGTTGCTCGACGGAGGCCCGTTGTTCGTCGGCCTCAGCGCCGCGGCGTTGCACCGATCGGTCGACGCGGCGATCCTCGTGCAACATCAAGGAGTGACGAGCGATCGATCGATCAACCGCGCTCGAGAGGTTCTCGACGCCGCGGGGATTCCGCTGCTCGGCATGGCCGAAACGTTCGTTTAATAGCTTGTATAAATAGTTCCGAAATCGGTTCGGGTCTACGGAATGGATTCCGAAGTCGCGCGATCGCGCGGCCTCGACACGGAGGCGTTAGCTTGTACGAATCTTATTATGGCTTGAGGGAATGTCCATTCGGCGAATCGATCTCGACCGCCGAGTTCGTCCCCCTGGCCGGTCGATCGGCGGCGATCCGAAGGTTGCGTTACGGTCTGGAACACGGTCGAGGCCCAGCGCTCTTGTTCGGCCCTCCCGGAGTGGGAAAGACGACGACCGCCGCGGCTCTCGCTCGCGAAATCGGGGCGCCGACGGTTCATCTCTCGTTCCCGTCGATGCCTTCCGACGAACTGCTCGCTTTTCTCGCCGACGAGTTTTCGACGACGGTCGATCGTCCCCGCGATCCCCGCGTCGTGGGGTCGATCAGAAGGCTGCGGACGACGCTTTCGGCCGCGGCGAAGCGCGGAGTACGGCCTTTGTTGATCGTCGACGAGGCGCACCTGATCGAGAACCCGGAAACGTTTGAAATTATTCGTTTATTACTGAATTTTGCGACGCTCGGTCCCCCCGATCTTTCGCTGCTGATGGTGGGATGCGCCGAGGTGCTGCTCAAGCTTCCCGACGGCTTGGCGGATCGGCTTGCGGCGCGGTGTCCGATCGGCGCGCTCTCGTTTGAAGAATCGAATGAATATCTTTTAAGACGATTGAAAAACGCCGGGGCGACCGAGCCCCTCTTCGACGTCGAGACTCTGAAGGCTCTTTACGACGCTTCCGAAGGATTGCCGCGTCGACTCAACAGGCTCGCCGATTTGTCGCTGTTGATCGCCTACGCCGAGGACGCCCCCCGGCCGACCGCGGCGACGGTCGCGATCGCGTATGAGGAGTCGGCGTTCGATTACGCTCCAGTCTAATAGCCTATCCGGAAAAGCTCTCGAAGCCCTATCGGCTCGATTTTGCCGGGTTCTGCGCCAATTTGCCAATAATGTTACCATACGTAACAAATCTAGATGTCGGTATTTTCTGTTCGGGAGGGCGAACCGCTCGGTGAGCCTCTTTTCGTCTAAGCTACGGCGATAAGGCCGTGTTTTCGCTCAATCATCGCAAACATCATAATACGGCTCACCAAAATGTCGTCCCTCCCGATTTCGGGTACTCACTCGGATTTCTTCGAATTATGCGGTTTTCGATCCGAATGGGCGCGGAGAGCGACTTTGGATTTGATGACGCCGGTCGTCATTTTTCGAGTCTCCCAAGATCGATTACTCTGTACGAGTCATTATCAATTTGATCCCCGTTCCGGGGGAGACGCCTCAGTCATCCGTGGCGATCATCGCAAAAAACGATTCATTCATAAAATCCGGATTAAGTTATGAGAATGTATGATGAAGAAGCCGCTCAAAAACCCCGGAAAAACAAGCCTTTTCAATCTTCGGGACCCCCCTCCAAAAAAATCGAGAGAAACCAAAAACGGGTGTTGCAATCCGATCGCGCGATCGTAGAATGTGTAGTGAAGATCGATCGACTTTCTCGCGAAACTATATAAAGCACACCGCGAGAGATAAAGTCTTGGCGATCACCCCCCCCCATCGCCCCTGCGTCGTCCTCAGGTTTGGTTAGTGCCAAGAGAGAGTTTATCCGGGAAGGCGAGGCGCCGATCGAGCCGGCATTTTTTCAAACGCGCGTATCAGAAGACTGCTCACACGGCGGTAAGCAATCTCCAATCGAATCGCGTCGTCTGAAATAGGGATCCAACACATGAACGCACAGGAGATCACAAATTCGGGTGCGTTGGGGTTGTCGAGAATGCTCATCGCGCAAAATCATCGCTCAAATGCATTCTTCTCAAATTATGAAGTTTGGACATACAGTTGGAATTATCGGAATGAGAAGACGGATTTCAGCGAGAAGAATTCGTCGGGGACGGTGATCGCTTCGGGAACGTATACGTATGATTCGCTCGATCGTCGCATCGGCGTCGACGAGACATCGGGCGGAACGACGACACAGTCCTGGATCGTTTACAACGGGAATTCAAACACGCCTTACGCCGAATTCAACGGTTCGGGAACGCTCTTGGAGCGTTATCTCGCGGGTCCGTCTTACGTTTCAGGCGTGTCGGGGATGATTGCGCGCACGAACGCCTCGGGCGTGACCGATTGGTACTTGACGGGCAAGCTCGGCTCGGTGCGCGATATCGTCAACACGTCGGGGACGGTGATCGATCACATTTCTTACGGCGCTTTCGGTTCGATTCGCGCCGAGACCAATCCGAGCTCGGGGAGCCGGTTCAAGTTCGACGGCATGCAGTACGATTCGATCACGGGATTGTACAACGATTGGCATCGGGGGTATTCGTCATCGTCAGGACGATTCGTTTCGCAAGATCCAACCGGTTTGAAAGCCGGATCGATGAATCTCTACGGATTCTGTTTCAATTCCTCAACGAATTTGATCGATTTGAATGGATATCAAATCGATTTTGAATCAATTCTGACCGAATATTTTACGAGGCTAATCGGACCGCACGGTCGCTTGGTGGCAAATTTCGTCGCGAATGTGATCGACGGTTTTGTGAATTCTTTCAAAAAACCTCGACGAAAACGTCGTAAGCTTGGGAATAACACAACATTCAATCCTCTTCCACAGATCATTAAGATGGCGCATTGGGGACAAAAGCAAGGAAACACGTATGAGAATGGCATTATCAAACAGGCGCGGCAAGACGCGGGCTTGGTGTCCGATTTCGGCAAGGAAGTCTGCGCTACAGCTACTACCATGATTACGCACATGGTTCTCAATGATTTGAAAAAGTATCATAATTATCTCCGCGGCGGATTCCATGGTACATTGCCGATTCACAACCAAATCGTTATTCATATTTCGCAAGGCGGATACAGCGGTACGAAATACGGATCGGGAAGTTCAGGCGATCAATGGGGGCAGGGATGGGTCGGCGGTCCCGATACGCAAAAGACCCCTCCCAAGATCTACGGATCCGGTTGGGGTGGTTTTATCGCGGTCACAGGGACCAGCCCCATTAAAACCGGCCCTATCCTTATCCCATCTCTGTAACCACAATACTTTAAGGATGATCCATCATCTATCAATCGCTCTGATCGAAAATCATGCCTTGATTCTGAGTCTCACAACAAAGGATATATCAATGAGCTATCGATTGATCGTGAAATTGATTCTGTTCCTTAGTAGTATGACATACGCATACTCATTCATTAATGCTCTCAGTCATGATGATAAGGATTATGTTTATGAGTGCGCCGAGTGCATGGAAGAAAACGAGGATTACCGAGAGGCTGTCAAGATTGTCCAGGAAGGTTTTAAAGCAAAGAAAATCATCGAACCTTTTGCATACTCATTGATTGCCGACGCATATCTACATAGCGGTGATCTTAATAACGCGTGTCTGTATAGCAATCGATCTCTCGAACTCGAAAATTCTCAAAGCGCCGTTCTATCGTTGGCCGAATATCACGCGTCTCTTGGAGATTTTAATGCCTCAAACAGATATGTTAATTTTCTAATTAACAATGGGAATTTAGGCGGTCACGAATATGCACGGATTGCAACAATTTACACGAGATTCGGCATGTTTGCGCAATCCGAAACGTTTTATAACAAACAAATCGATTTGTTAACGAAAAGGATGAAACTTGGAGATCCCGATGTCGCCCCGTATCATATCCTTCTTTCCTATCTATATCTAACCAAAAATATCGAAAAAACGTATGTCAACGCAATGCTTGATTTAAAGAACTACGGGTATGATTATAATTCCGCGGCGGAATATTCCTGTTTGTGCGTCTATTCTTTACGGAGACTGAACCGAGAGAAAGAGGCGCGAAAAATTCTTGACGACGGATTGGCCAAGTGCAATAAAAAGTCGATTTTCTATTCGATCTTGAAATACCTCGACGGCAAAATCGACGCCGACGCTTTGATCGCCGAGGCGAAGAAGAAGGATACTTACAAGGAGCCGACGAATCAGATTCGAGCCAATGTTTGGGTCGGATTGGAGTTATGTCGTTTGGGAAAGGAGAAAGAAGCGATTCCCTATTTCCAATGGGCGGTCGATCATCAAGTGACTGTGTTTACAAGCATGTATGTTCAGGCGACAGCGATTCCGTTATTGCAAAAGATTCGGAATGGAGTTCCGATTAACCCAGTTCCCGATAAAGCCCGATCCGCTCCTCCACGACGAGCCGCTCCATCGAACAAGAATCAACGAAAAGCGAAACGTTAATATCCGACCCAGAACCCGTAGAGTCGAGATGCGGCGCGGTGGTTTAGGTCCGCATAGCAGTTACTGACACTTCCGGTTGTCAACTCCTTAGTATCAATCTATGCTCCGTTTTCACATCCCGCTCGTCGAACCGTATGTGCGCTATGAACGCATACGGATCTCGGACAGAACTCACGACCTCGGGAGGCGAAGAAAAAGCGCCCGCTTCGGTCAAGTCACAACTTCGCCGGGTCTAAAGCCATGATGGAGTTATCAGGCTCACGCCAATCTCCGGGCTTTCCACGATATATGTCATTCGGCTCCGCTTCAAGGTCCCATATCACCAAATGCAATTACTCTTCCTCGACAGTACTCTTGACTTCTCCGACTCATCGACCGATCCGCCCAGTCCCTCGCGGTCGTCCGATTGAATTTAAACGACTCTTCAAATAGGGACTCTAGTTACGCTTAGGCTCTATTTATGAAAACATTCGGTAAAATGTTTCTCTTGATCGTAGTGCTAAATCGCTCGTGGCTCGGCCTATTCCACCCGGTCGCCGGCTCTTCAACGGCGGCGGCCTTCCCCTGGCGTCTGGAGGGTTTGTCGAATGAGGGGACACGGCTTTCTCGTATTATCGGCGTCTTCGCGGGACGATCGACCGCGAACGAGCCGAGTTCAAACGATCGGACCGCTCGGCTCGTCGCCTAAATCGCTCAGATTTTCTTTAAACATTTCATTCGATCTCAGCAAAGCCACGCGGGCTCCTCGATCAGAAGCCCATATTTTTTCATCTTCTTGTAAAGCGTGGTTCGATTGATGTCGAGCACGCGGGCGGTTTCCTGTCGATTCCAGTTGAGCGCTTCGAGGGCGCGGAGGATGATTTGTCGCTCGGGTTCCTCGAGCGCCTCTTTGAGCGGTCGCAAATTCATGCCGGGGTGTTGTTTCACGGGATGCGAGAGCGGTCGCGGCTGGCCCGTCGCGTACGTGGGATCGTGATCGTCGTGAGGGGGCTCGGTCGATTCGAGAGCGAGATGCGCCGGAGTGATTCTGTCTCCCCGACAGAGAAGAACGCCGCGTTCGACGACGGTTTCAAGCTCGCGCACATTGCCGGGCCAACTGTAAGACTTCAACGCCTCGATCGCTTCCAAACTGAATTCGATCCCGTCGCGTCCCATGTCGCGGGCGAACGAATCGCGGAACATACGCGCCAGTTTGAGAACGTCTTCGCCGCGCCTTCGCAACGGCGGCAGTTTAAGACTAACAATGCTGATGCGATAATATAAATCTTGGCGGAATTGGCCCGATTCGACGAGGCCCGCAATGTTTTCTCGCGACGCGGCGAAGACTCGGACGTCGGCGCGGCGAAGTTCATCCGATCCCCTCGGCTCGTATTCGCCGTTTTGGATGAACTGAAGCAACTCAAATTGGAGCCGGGGGGAGAGCGCGGCGATTTCGTCGAGCAAGAGCGTTCCGCCCGAAGCCTGGGCGAGCTTCCCCTGGCGCTCGACGCCGTCACCCGAATGGCCGAACAATTCGGTTTCGAGCTGAGCCTCGCCGAAGCCGAGACAAGCGACCTTGACGAACGGCCCTCCCTTTCGCGGGCTCCGCGCATGAATCAATCGCGCCAGCACCGTTTTGCCCGTCCCCCGTTCGCCTAAAAGCAATAAGGGAGATCGAGAATTGGCGACAGTATCGACAAGTTCGCACGTCTGACGCAGAATGGGATCGTCACCCGTTAATAGCTTGACGTCTCCCGCTCGGAACGACGCGGACGAGAAAGCTCCGCCCGCTCCGTTGGTACCGCGATTCGGCGCGACTCCGCGAGCGACTCCGTAATCGACCGACGATTCGCCTCGTCGCACGAGATCGTCATGCGGTTTCGTGTAATCCGCGGCGGCGTGGGAGCGGACCTCGCCGTTCGCCGATCGTTCCATGTTCCCATGACCGTTTCCGTTCGAAAGGTGCTCGCCCGTTCTCCCCGCGCCGTCCGGCCGGGACGACGCGAGCGATCGAGCGGGATCGCCGGGTTCGGAATGCGCGGCGACGGCGTTCGGAGTCGGCGACGAACCGTTCGTATAATGCTGTGAACTTCCATTTGCGCCGTTTCGAGACGCGGCGACGGGATTCGCAATGTATTGAGGCGTTCGAGTTTGTTCAAGCGATTGAGTGACGACGGCTCGAAGCGTGTTGGCCGAAACGGGAAACTTGAGAGCCGCGGCGGCGCCGAGCCGGATCGCGTCTTTGGAGCGATCGCACGAGGAATCGGGAAAGAGCGTTACGCAGGCCGTGTGGGGGTGTTTACGACGAATGTGGCTGAGGATTTCGAGACCGTCGGGATCGCTCGGGTCGATGCCCGCGACGACGAGGTCGAAATCGTGTTGCGCCAACATCCGCGCGGCGACGCGATCGGAATCGGCTTCCTCAATTTTATGTCCAAGGGTCTGAAGCATCGACGAAATCAGCGCGATCGTCGCGGGTTCGGGATGAACGACCAGAATACGGGCGTGGCTCATAGGATCATTCTCTCTCAAAGGGCGTCTCGCGAACTTCGCGGCGCCGATGCGTCATCCTTGAGGGAATGATAGAACGTGATTCGCGGAGATCGGCTTTCTTCATCCCGGGAAATGCCGAATTCTTGGGAACGTACGACGATAACCGCGGCGCGACACGGCGGTTTCCGGTCTTTTGGAGAACCGAACCGAGCGTCGCGCCGGTCGCGATAAACGTTCTGAACAGGTCCGCTTCGTCGTCAGATAACATCGTCTTGATCGTGATTCCTCATCGAACCTTGAATCGGCTTCGAAGTCGATCGATCCATTCGCGCCGAGCGTTCCAAAAGTTCGGCGCATCCGCGGTGAACGCCCGGCTAGGCCCGCGGGTGCGCATCCTGATAAACATCGAGCATTCTTTCATTTGTAACGTGCGTGTAAATCTGTGTCGTCGTGAGGCGGCGATGTCCCAGGAGTTCTTGAACGCTGCGGAGATCTGCGCCCCGATCGAGCAGGTGAGTCGCGAAGCTGTGTCTCAAGGTGTGGGGGCTCGCCTCGGGAGCGAGCCCGTTGATTAAAAGGTATTTTTCGAGCAATCTGCCGACGCTCCGAGTCGTGAGTCGGCGACCGTGTTTGTTTAAGAAGAGGGCCGGTTCGCCGGCGCGATCGGGGCGACGCGCCTCGATCCACCTTGAGATCCAATCGATCGCCGCTCCGCCGACGGGGCAAAGCCGTTCGCGTTTTCCCTTACCGCGTACCCGGACGAGCCCTTGGTCGAAGTCGAGGTCGGCGAGATCGAGCGCGACAAGCTCGCCGACGCGCAGGCCGCCGCCGTAAAGCGTTTCGAACATGGCGCGGTCGCGGAGGGCGAGCGTCGTTAAGGGTTCGATTGAATCGAGCAAGCCGATCACCTGATCCACCGTTAAGAGTGTGGGAAGTCGTTTCGGTTGTTTGGGATTGCGAAGCGTCTCGGCGGGATTGGAGTCGATCGCCCCCAACCGGCGTTGATATCGATAAAAAGAGCGGAGGCAGGCCAGACGTCGCGCGATGGTCGAGGGAGCGTCGCCGCGTCTCGAAGACCAGGCCGAGAATTCTCGTAAAACTCTGGCGTCGACGGATGCGAGTGCGACCTTCCCTCCCTTTTTTTCCGCCAAGAAGCCCACGAAACAATACAGGTCGCTCGTGTACGATCGCAGAGTGTGCGATGAAGCGTTCTTTTCGTTTTTGAGAAAGTTCAAGAAGGCTTCGATCAGCGATCGATCCTCGGCGGTGAGTCGGCTTTCGGCGTCGTTGTGTATATCATCCATGGATTGAACCCGATCCCGTCGAGAAAGTTTCGTTGTTCGAGCGTCGGCTGAGAAATCGGCGCGAAGGGCCATATCATTTATCGGTCCGATCATCACGTCGATTCGAGCGAACAAAGTGAATCCTCTTTCTCAGACACGGTAAAACAGGGCGAAAACTTAGGAACGGGAAGAAAAGAAGAAATTCCTCTTTTCATCGGTCCACGCTTCCCGTATATTCATAGTGCGCCGTGGAGCAGCGGTTAGCTCGCCAGGCTCATAACCTGGAGGTCGCAGGTTCGATTCCTGCCGGCGTAACTTTTTACGAGCTTTGTTCTGCATCAACTTCCTTTTCCAAGCCTCCTTTCTCCGGCTTCCAAACCAAATCACACCTTTCCTACGGGCCGAATGTTGATTTTGGGACACATTGCGTCCTTCCCCACACGCATTGTCTCACGAGTCCGCGTGAGGGTTCAAGCGTTTGCACAGGGATGTGGAAGAGAATTGTGTCGCATCGGCCGAGCATAAGATTCTCGTTCGAATGAACCTGGCGTAAGGGATTTTGATCGATCAATCTCCGCGATTGGTTGAACCTGGACCGTTCGGAAGCGTGTCTTCTTGGTTCGAGCGGGTATCGATTCTCGGTTCGAGCGGATCGCAAGAGTTCGGAAGAAGCCGTTCTTCCCAAGGTTTCGATTCCCCTGTATGATGCTCGCGTCGGGCTCGAATGGACTCATCCGGCTTCGGGGGCTCGTATCATGAAAATTAAGATATGGTCACGATTTCTAGCCGAGTCGTGGGGTTTGGAAATCGTTTTGCTTGAAGATTCGGCGTCACTCGTCTTCGCCGAGGTTTCCTTATGACCGCGGCGCGTTCGACGCGCATGCCGGCCCCCGCTGGAGGACGGATGCGTGATCTCCAGGCCGTCGTCGATTTGCTTTACAGCTTATTTCGCCGTGATGTTCTTGTCTTTTTCCCCGGCGCCGAGTTCGAGACCGTAGGCGATGAAAAGTCGCGCGGTTATCGATTCGAGGACGGCCCGAATTTCTCGGTCGTCGAGCAGCCCGAGTGGAACCGGCTTGAAATCGGTTTCTTCGGTTCGAGGCATCGAATTCATCCTCGCCCGGGCACGTCGTTTCGCGATCATGATCGCCGGATGATCGAGGCGATCGGCGCCGTGCTTTCGATGAGATATAATCAAACTTTTCAACTCAATAGCACGGCGCGTCTTGAAATATATCGGGGCGGCGTCGAGGATCATTATGTCGCGGCGTTCATCGATCCCGCGTCGTACCATTCGACCGTGCTTCGCCCCAGCCGGATCGCGTCGGTGATCGAAACGCTCAGGACCGCGGCTTTATCCACGTATGAAAATCACCGCGTGTCGACGGGCGTTTTGCTTTTGGGGTCGCTCGAAGACTCGGAACGATCGCGTCGCGTCGCTCCCCCGGACGCCCTGTTTTACGGAGTCGAGCTTTCAATCCTGAAAAGCATGCATCGGTTGTGCGACGGTAAACGCACCCTCTTTCTCGTCGATCAAGCGGGCTTGCTTGTTGATATTATTGATATTGAGAAGTTCTCAAGTGATTTGCTCGATCCGTGTCCTTTGCTGGGACCGATCCCGTGCGCGGGGGCTTACAAAGCGCACGCCAAGGCGACTTTGGCAGGCGGGCACGTTTGCGCCGTGCTGAGCCCGAACCAGGAGATCAAGCTGTTTTACGGCGGCGCTCAGGCGTTCGCGTTTAACCACGGACGCTGGCGGATCCTCGATCCGCGGTCAAAATACGCGGTTTGGGAGGGGATGGTAAAGGCCCCCGCTCTCGCTCGAGCGTTGTTCCAGGCGGCGCTCGATTTGGCGGAAAGCCGCAAGGGAGGGTTGTTCGTCGTCGTGAACGACCCCGCCGCGGCGCGCGGCAGACTGATCGACGAGCACGATCTGCTCGCCGAGGTCGCGGGGGATTCGCCGATCGAGGTGACTCCGTTCGATCCGCTCGCCAAGCGAGCCCTGCATTATCTCGCCCGCGGCCGATTCGCGACCGAACTCGATTCGTCGGTTTTAGAGGCGCTCGCGGGGATCGACGGAGCGCTCGCGACCGACCCGCGCGGCCGAATTCTCGCATTCGGCGCCATCCTTCGCCACGACGCCGCGGCGCTCGACGGTCGAATCGTCGCCGAAGGCGCGCGCACGACCGCGGCGCTCGTCGCCAGCCGCTTCGGCCCGGTCCTGAAGGTGAGCGAAGACGGCGTCGTTTCGTGCTTTCAAAACGGCGCGCGCGTTTGGGATTATTGATCGCTCCGCAACCGACGAAACGCTACGATACAACCTGGTCGACGCGGCGTCGAATCGATCGTCGAGGTTACACTCATTCGATTCCAGGCGCTTTAACTCTTTGAAACCCAAGCCGCGAGATTCGCCATGTTTCGGCTTTACGCAAGCGTTTTGTCGCTGATCGTGTTCGTCGTTTCGACGTCTCGGGGAGGGGATTTCCCTCGTTTTGAACGGTGTGTGATCGATCCGCACGTGGGCGAGGTTTGTTACGCGCTCACGACCGCCGATATCGACGGCGATTCGAAGCTCGACGTCGTCGCGCTTTCGGAAAACGCGGTCGTCGCGTATACCGCGCCGTCTTGGACCAAACACGTGTTGCTGAAAGACAAAACTGAGCGCGATAACGTGTGCATTCAAGCGAATGATATCGACGGCGACGGTCGAATCGATTTCGCGCTCGGAGCGGCGTGGCGGCCGACCGACACCAAAACGGGGGGATCGTTGCAATGGATTTCTCGGGGTCGATCGGGCGACGATTGGCGAGTTATGCCGATTTCCTCGGAGCCGACGCTGCACCGGATGCGTTGGGCCGACGTTTTGGGGACGGGTAAGAAGCAACTGATCGTCGCACCGCTGCAAGGGCGTGGAACAAAAGGCCCGAATTGGGGCGAAGGACAGGGGACGCGGATTCTCGCTTTCTCGGTCCCCGATCGTCCCGCCGAAGATCCCTGGCCCGTCGAGCTGATCGACGATTCGCTGCACACCGCCCACAATTTGTGGGTCCACGATCTCGACGACGACGGCAAGCCCGATATCGTCGTCGCGGCTTGGGAAGGCGTGTTTGTTTTCAACCGAGGATCCGACGGCAAATGGCGTAAAACGAAGCTCGGCGCGGGAAATCAAGACGCCAAACCGTTTAAGGGGGCGAGCGAGGTTAAGGTGGGAAGGCTCGCCGACGGTTCGCGATATATCGCGACGATTGAGCCTTGGCACGGCTTTCAAACCGTCGTTTACACGCCGCCCAAGATCGCGGGGTCGCTTTGGGATCGACACGTGATCGATCAGCCCGTGCAATGGGGCCACGGCGTTTGGGTGGCGAACCTCGACGACGATAAAGATGAAGAATTAATTATTGGCCAACGCGATAAGAACAAGACTGGAGGCGATCATCCCGCCGGTCCCGGCGTTTATGTGTTCGATCCCGTCGTCAAGGCGGGCGCGCCTCTCGCGTTTGAGCGGCATGTGATCGACGACGGCGGAGTCGCCGTGGAAGACGTTCTGGCTGCGGATCTCGACGGCGACGGCCGAGAGGATCTCGTCGCCGGGGGCCGGGCGACCCACAACGTGGTGATCTATTTCAACCGGCTGAAATGATCGAGCCGCTGCAAGATCGATTCAAAACGAACGCGATCGAACTTGCTGTTAAAACCGATTCGACCGTTTGTCTCGCATGCGAATCGTATTCCGAAAAGGCTTGACACGGCGTCGTTTACCATTTATCCACTGATATGCGATGACGTTACGAACGGGAAAGCTCTCGTTCGCGCGTCGTCGCCTCACCGCGAACGACGAGACTCCCGATGCCCAGCAAGCCCTCTCCAAATCGCCCGTCCGCGCGTAGCAAATCGTCCGCGATGAAACCGGAGAAATCCGCCAAGCTTTCGTCGGCGCAATCTCGCGCCCCTTCGCTCGCGGGGCTTCGGCAAGAGATCGATAAGCTTGATAAAGATCTCGTTTCATACCTTAATCAGCTTGTCGATCGGCTTAATCGCCGCGCCGAGATCGCGACCAAAATCGGCGAGATTAAGCAAAATCACGGCATCGAGGTCTGGTCTCCGGCGCGCGAGGAGGAAGTTCTAACAAAAGCCCTCCACGAAAACAAAGGACCGCTTCCTCAGGAGACGCTTCGGCTGATTTTTCGCGAATTGATGAGCGGTTCACGGTCGTTGCAACAGCCGCTTAAAGTCGCGAGTCTCGGGCCCAAATTTAGTTACAGTCACGTCGCCGCGATGGCCAAATTCGGCAGTTCGGTCGAACACGTTCCGGTCGGGTCGATCGCGGCGGTGTTCGAGGAGGTGAATCGAAAACGCGTACATTTGGGGATCGTTCCGCTCGAGAATTCGACCGACGGCCGCATCGCCGACACTCTAGAGATGTTCGCGCGATTACCCGATATTAAAATTCGCGCCGAGATTCGTTTAAGAGTTCATCATTGTTTGTTGGGCCGATGCGAATGGGGCGAAGTTCGTCGGGTGTATTCGAAGGCGCAGGCGCTATCGCAATGTCGAGAATGGCTCGGCAAAAACCTTCCCGGCGCGGTGCTCGTTCCCGTCGTTTCAACCGCGGCCGCGGCCGAACTCGCTCAGCGAGAGGATTACGCCGCCGCGGTCGCGGGTCGCGCCGCCGCCGACGGATATCGGCTCAAAATCCTCGCCGAGAACATCGAGGATCGCGCCAACAATACGACCCGTTTCGCGGTCATCTCGGACCGCGGCGAACAGGCCACCGGGAACGACAAAACGACCCTCATGATCCGGCTAGCCAATCGTCCGGGAGCCCTCGTTCAGGCGTTCCGAGCCTTCGAAAAACACGACGTGAACATGACCTGGATCGAATCGTTCCCCACCGCCGAAACGACGCACGACGATACGCAATCTTATCTCTTTTTCGTCGACATTCTCGGTCACATCGACGAGGAGCGGATTCAAAAAGCGGTCGCCGAAACCCGTAAACGATGCGAAAAACTAGAAATCCTCGGGTCCTACCCGCGCGGTTCGTGCATCGATAATTAAGAAGCGAAGGATTCTCAAGCTTTTGAAGATGATTGTATCGAAGCGTCTTTGTTCGTCGTTTCGATTTCGACCGGCTCGAGGCCTTCCGGAAAGAAAACCGCGGATTCGGCGGGATTCGAGGGCGAATCCGAAATTTGGAGGGCGAAACTTGCGAACGGAAAATCACGGCCGCTTGATTCGTGATATTTTGGATTTTAAATGATGAATTAAAATTAAAGCCCTTACATTCGAGCCGATATCGCCTTGAGAGATCCACCGGATACCCTCCGAGCGAAAGTGAAGAAAACCGTCACAACGACCAAATAATCGAAGGCGCCGAAAGCGATCGTCGCCCGGCGGAGAAGTCTTGATCCCGAGCGACACGATATGCGATGATTTTATTGATGGATCGGGATCGAGGCGTCAAATATCAACGACGATCGATATCGAAGGCGTACGGCGAGATCGATCCAGGGCTTTCGTTTTGGGGAGATCGGCGATGTCGATCTGGATCAAGCGAAGATCGAAGACGGGAGGGAGTTCGATCTATCTGGTCGATTTTCCCTACTTCTTACTTTTTCAAGTCGTATTCGTCATTCTGATATCGTTGTTTCTTTATGTTCTTATTCATACGCCGTTCGAGACCGCCGTCGGCGCTTTGAGCGCGATGATCCTGGGCGGAGTTATGATCGCCGCCGCGAAGGTTTCGTTGTTTCGCCGGGGGATCTGGATCTCATGGGGTCCGTCGCGGATGAAAAAGCGATTCGCCGCGATCTACGCGACGGGATACCTTTTGATCGTCGTCGGCGCGGCGGCTCTTGCGATCGTCGAAAAGGCGACGAGGTGATCGCGCGTTTTCAATCCCCGCATGTTTGATCAAGATCGATAAATCGCTTTAATGTATCGCAATGCGTTTCTCCATCGACTCGTCCGTTAACGATCCTTTCGTCGTCGACCGCGTTGCGAAGAGCGGAATTCTAGATGAATCTCGGATCGGCCGAACGCGGCGAGGATTTTTATAAGCAAATAATCATATTAAAATGATACGGTGAGATTTCAATCGATCTCGAAGTCCGTTGAATACGAACGCCGAGCTTCGATGAATCTGCCGGGAGGATCGACGGATTAATTCTTTCCCACGTTCGCGTCGAATCGCACAATTCTATGCTTTGATGATCTTATCTTTTCCGTAACTTATCTTTCCGGCGGCGTTGCGGGTGTCGACGACGAGGCGGGAGTGTTCGACGATGAAAGCCCAATCGTAAGCCGAGTGATCGACGACGATTACGACGCAATCGTAAAGCGCCAGATCGTTCGCCGAGATTGGAACGCTCGAGCCGCGGATTTGGGGATGTCGTCTCGCGACGGGGAGTCGTGGTATGTGGGGATCGTTGTAAGAGACGATCGCTCCTTTCGATTGAAGCAAATCCATCAGTTCGTAGCCGGGCGATTCGCGCGGGTCGTCGACGTCTTTTTTGTAAGCCATTCCTAAAAGAAGTATTTTGCATCCTTTAACGGGTGAGCCGCGATCGTTGAGCGCGTCGGCGATTTTGCCGACGACGTACCTGGGCATCGACGTGTTGATCTCTCCGGCGAGTTCGATGAACCTCGTCGAGAGCCCGTGTTTCCGCGCGGCCCACGTAAGATAAAAGGGATCGATCGGTATGCAATGCCCGCCGAGTCCCGGGCCGGGGTGGAACGCCTGAAAGCCGAACGGCTTGGTTTTGGCGGCCTCGATCACCTCCCAAACGTCGATTCCCATCTTTTCATATAAAATCTTAAGTTCATTGACAAGAGCGATGTTGACGGCGCGGTACGTGTTTTCGAGGATTTTGCACGCCTCGGCGACTTCGGGGCTCGAGACGGGGACGACCAGCGTGACGATCGCTCCGTAAAGCGCTTCGGCGGCTTCGAGCGCGGCGCGATCGAGCGCGCCGACGACTTTGGGGATCGAGGGGGTGGCGAATTGGGGATTGCCTGGATCCTCGCGTTCGGGGCTGAAGGCGAGAAAAAAATCGGTCCCGGGCTTAAGGCCCGAACGTTCCAGTATCGGCAGCACAATCTCGCGGGTCGTTCCGGGATATGTCGTGCTTTCGAGGACGACGAGCGTTCCGGGGCGGATCGCCGCGGCGACAGCCTCGGTAGATTTAATCACATAAGTGAGATCGGGATCGCGCGATTCGCTGAGCGGGGTCGGCACGCAGATCAGGATTGCGTCGGGTTCATTAAGGCGGGAAAAATCGGCGGTCGTGTCGAAGCCCGCGGCGGTCATCGCGGCGATCGTTTCCGGTGATATGTGGCCGATGTAGCTTTCGCCGCGGGAGAGACGCTCGATCTTAAGCGGATCGACGTCGAAGCCGAGGACGCGGAAACCGCGGTCTGAAAAAGCGCGAGCCAGCGGCAGCCCCACGTATCCGAGGCCGATGATTCCGACTCGAGCCGATCGATCGGCGATTTTTTGCATCAAACAGATGTGATTATTAGCGTTCGTCACGAATCACTCATTTCCAAAAATAGGATTCTTTTGCTTCTGGTTGGGCGACCCCGGATTTCATGAAACGAGCGATCCGATTCGATTTCGTTTCGTTACGCGAGATCGTTTCGAATACGCCGTTCGTCCGATTTTCGATCTCGCGGTTCATCTATTTTCCATGATATCGGCGAGGCTTTCGGCATGCGCGAAGGAATTATGACGACGGATCGCGTTCGTCGGTCCGTCCGGCCCGGTTTAACTTCACGTCCGGATGCTTCAGTCGGGCCTCAGCGGGTTTCACATTATGCGAGTTATCCGGAATGGGGTGATCGGATGATCTTTTGACGTCTCTCGGCGGTTTTGGTTCGCTTGCGACTCCGCCCGGTCGCTGATACGATTTTGTTATTCCCCCGCAATCGATCAACCCCATTCGCGAATGAGTGACGCCATGAGCCGGACCGAGACGAGACTTTGTGACGCAGAGGGAATGAACAAGATCCTCGACCAGATCGCCGAACGGATCGCTTCGACGACGAAGCCAGAGTCGCGACTTCGGTTGATCGGCATTCGGACCCGAGGCGTATCGCTCGCGCGACGTCTCGCCGAGCGCGTTCAGGTTAAGATCGACAAGGCCGTACCGGTGGGGGCCGTCGATATCACGTTGTACCGCGACGATCTGAGCGCTTTCCCCCATTGGCCCGTTTTGTTTGGAACCGAGATCCCTTTTGAAGTGGAAGGCGCCGATCTCTTTCTCGTCGACGACGTCGTTTTCACGGGAAGGACGGTTCGAGCGGCGATCAACGCGATTTGCGACCTTGGCAGGCCCGCTCGGATCCGCCTGGCGGCGCTCGTCAATCGTGGACCTCGTGAATTGCCGATTGTTCCCGATATTTTCGGACTCGATGTCGGCGAGGATCTTTCTCGTCCCGTTTTCGTTCGCCTGTCGGAGGTCGACGGAGTCGACGAGATCATTCAGGTCGACGATACGGCGCATCCCGACGGGATTGTTCCACGGCCTCGATCGTGATTTTACCGGCGTCATGGCGGTTGATTTTTCCCAAGGAGTGATTCGCCGGTGAATCTCGCCCCCGCTTCGACGAAAGCCTGGCATCGCAAGCATTTGCTCGGTATCGAGGAGCTCACGCGTGATGAATGCGCGGCGATCCTCGATACCGCCGATTCGTTCTCCGAGATATCGCGGCGGAGCCGCAAAAAGGTTCCCGCGCTCCAGGGTCGCGTCGTGTTCAACCTCTTTTTCGAGAACTCGACCCGCACGCGCACGAGCTTCAGCTTGGCGGCCAAGCGGCTTTCGGCGGATACGCAAGATTTCAGCGCCGCGACTTCAAGCCTTTCCAAAGGGGAATCGTTCATCGACACCGCCAAAAATATTGAGGCGATGGGCGCCGACGTGCTCGTGGTGCGGCATTCGACCCCCGGCGCGCCTCATCTTTTGGCTCAACATGTAAAAGCTTCAATCATCAATGCGGGAGACGGCGCGCACGAACATCCCACGCAGGCTTTGCTCGATTTGTTGACGATTCGCCGCGCCAAGGGGAAGATCGAAGGATTGACCGTCGGATTGGTGGGAGACATCGCGCATTCGCGGGTAGCGCGATCAAATATACATGCTCTCAATAAATTCGGCGCGCATGTGATTATTTGCGGTCCTCCCACTCTTGTTCCCCGGAGCATGGAGCCGCTCGGGTGCGAGGTGGCGCATCATCTCGACGACGTTTTGCCGCGATTGGACGTCGTGAACGCGCTGCGGATTCAGTTCGAGCGGATTCACAAGGGCTTTATTCCGTTCCCCTCGGTATCGGAATATTTACATTTTTATGGAATGACGATCGAACGGATGCGAGCGGCGAAGCCCGATTTGTTGATTTTGGCGCCCGGGCCGATCAATCGGGGCGTCGAGCTGACTCCCGAGGTGGCCGACGGACCGAATTCGGCGATTCTCGACCAGGTGACGAACGGTCTCGCGGTGCGCATGGCGGTGTTGTATCTTCTTTCGGGACGAACGCACCCGCATCCGCACGAACACGACGATCACGCCTCGGGAATCAAGCCCCGGCAGCGGAGCGAGCGCCGCGCCGAGTGATACTCGCGACGCGATCATCTTGCAACCCGCCGATCGACGCGCCCGGAATCGTCTTCGCGCGGCGTCGCGCCGCCGATTCTATTGATATTTATCTGCATAAGATTGCAAGGTAATTATAAGGAGACGCGACGATGTCGACGATTCAGATACGAGGGGGTCGATTGATCGATCCGGCGCGGGGGATCGATCGCGAGGCGGACTTGTGGCTCGGCGGGGGCCGCGTGCTGGCGATCGGCGAGGCGATCGAGGAGGCCGAGGTCGTAATCGACGCGCGCGGCATGATCGTTTGCCCCGGTCTCATTGATGTTCATGTTCATTTGCGAGAACCCGGCAACGAGGAGGACGAAACGATCGCCTCGGGGACCGACGCGGCGCTCGCGGGGGGGGTTACTTCGCTGGCGTGCATGCCCAACACGATTCCGGCGATCGACACTCAGGGCGCCGCCGAATTCGTCGTCTTACAGGCGTCACGTGCGAGGAAAGCGAACGTTTATCCCGTCGGGGCGGTGAGCAAGGGGCGAGCAGGCGAGGAGCTCGCCGAGTTGGGTCGGCTCGTCGCGGGGGGCGCGGTCGCGTTCACCGACGACGGCGCTCCCGTCGCTTCGGCTTCGCTGATGCGCCGCGCGCTCGAATACGCCAAGATGTTCGATCGTGTCGTGATGCAGCATTGTCAGGTTCCCGAATTGACCGTCGGAGGGGTGATGAACGAGGGGTTCGAGTCGATGCGGCTCGGGCTTCCAGGAATGCCCGCCGCGGCCGAAGATATCATGGTGGCGCGCGACATCCGACTCGCCGAAATCACCGGCGGACGTGTTCATATTCAACATATCTCGACGGCTCGGTCGGTTGAGCTGGTTCGCGAGGGGAAAAGGCGAGGCGTCCGGGTGACCGCGGAGGCGTGTCCGCATCATTTCACGCTTACCGACGAGACGCTTCGAGGCTTCGACGCGAATTTCAAAATGAATCCTCCTTTACGTACCTGGAGCGACGTCGAGGCGGTGATCGAGGGGATCGTCGACGGCACGATTGAACTGCTCGCGACCGATCACGCGCCGCACTCCACCGAAAAGAAGATGCGCGAGATCGATCAGGCGCCTTTCGGCATTATCGGCCTGGAAACGCTTTTGCCGATTTCTGTGAAGGGGCTGATCGAGCCCGGACATCTGACATGGCCCGAGCTGATCGCCAAATTGACGGTGAACCCCGCGCGGCTGTTGGGAGTGCCCAAGGGATCGCTCGCCCCCGGTTCCGACGCCGACGTAACAATTATCGATCCCGACGTTGCGTGGAAGATCGATCCGACTCGATTCCGGTCGAAAAGTCGCAACTGCCCGTTCGCGGGCTGGGATGTTAAAGGCCGAGCCGTGATGGCGATTGTCGCGGGTGAAATTCGCTACCGCCTCGATTCCGACGAGAAAAAATCGACCAAACACGAGCGACCGAAACACGCCAAATCGACGCCGACGTCCTCGAAGTAAGACGCCTCGGGTTGATGGATATCAAAAAAAGGCCGAGCTTGGTCGCGAATGAACGCTTAAATCGTTCGATAGAGAAAGCGAAGACTCGTCGTCTCCAGGACGATCGATCGCGAAGGAGAGCGGTTGCAATCGTCTCGAAAAGCGTTTACAGCGCCGGCCGGCTGGAGAAAAAGCGGAGAATGGAGAACTTGCTTGCCGATAACGCCCTGTACGATCCCCCTGGGGAGCGGGTTGATCTTCCTCGAATCGCGACGGGATCGTAAGATTCCGCGGGTTCTTGGGGATGGGCCAAGAAGAGGGAATCCGGGATCGGGAAACGATTCCTTGAACGTCGCCTCCGACCCGTTTCCGGGGGAACGATCTCAAACGACCGATCGGTTATTCCGAGATGAGATCGAGGCGGAGAATCAAGCCGCGATGGGGGACGGATTTAGGCCATGACGACGAGGACGAGCACAGCGGTCCCTCACGCCGAATACTTTCCGCTCGAGCGGAAGCGGACGTTCCATCCCGCGCTTTTGCTCGCGCCGCGCCGAGAGATTTCGGAGATCGTCCGTTTTTGGCCGGTGATCGCGAACATGGTGATTCAGGAGCTTCGAGTTCGGTATCAGCGATCGTTCCTGGGTTTTTTTTGGACATTGCTCAATCCGATTTTAATGATGACCGTTCTAGGCTTCGTGTTCTCGAATCTTTACCAGGGGCGGACGGGAGACAATTTCACGCTTTATCTTTTCGCGGGGATGGTGCCGTGGGGTTTTGTGCAGTCTTCGATCGGCGAATCGGCGCTCTGCTTCATCGTTAACGAAGGGTTAATTAAAAAGATATATATTCCAAAGATTGTTTTTCCTTTAACGCGATTACTGATCAATTTAACGACGTTGGGATTTACGTTGACCGCTTTGTTTTTGATGTTGATTCCGTTGGGAGCGCGGCCGAGCCTCGCGCTTTTCGCGCTTCCCGCGGCGTTGGTATTGCTTGCGGCGTTCGTGTTGGGGTTGAGCCTGATCGTATCGACGTTAAACACGTTTTACCGCGATTGCGGTCATCTCGTTTCGGTTTTTTTGCAGGCTTGGTATTTCGCGACGCCGATCATCTACAAACCCGAGTTTTTACCGCAACGGATCCGGTGGTGGCTCGTTTTCAACCCCGCGTATCCGGTCGTGAAGTTGTTCCAGGACATATTGGCGGGGGGACGGTGGCCCGATTGGCCGACCTGGCTGATGGCGGCGGGGATCGCGGCGACGAGCGTGGGAGTCGGCTATGCCACATTCAAGAGTCAAGAAGATAAGTTGGTTTTTCGGCTCTAACGGACCGAGCGGACGCGCGACGATCGATTCGCTTCCGCCGATCGAACTGCGCGACGTTTCGCTCCGATTTCGGAGCTATCACGATAAACAATATACGCTCAAGCGAGCCGCGCTCGATTTGATTTTGCGCCGCGCCGAGCCTCCGGCTCGTTCCGAATTCGCGGCGCTCTCGAACGTCGACCTGCGGATCGGCGCGGGCGAGCGGGTGGGGATCATCGGCGGCAACGGCGCCGGCAAGAGCACCCTGCTCCGCGTGCTCGCACGCATCTATCCTCCCACGGCGGGCGTCGCGCGAATCCGCGGAGTCGTCGCGCCCCTGATCGAAATGGGCGCGGGTTTCAACCATGAACTTTCCGGCAAAGAGAATATACTATTAAACGGCGCTATGTTGGGATTTTCACGAAAACAAATGCTTGAAAAAGTTCCCGGAGTGCTCGATTTCACCGGGCTCAATGAATTCGCCGATCTGCCCTTGAAATATTATTCCAGCGGCATGTACATGAGGCTCGCGTTCGCGATCGCGACCGAGGTCGAGCCCGACGTCCTCTTGATCGACGAATCGCTCGGCGTCGGCGACGCCGCTTTCGTCGACAAGGCGAAGGCGCGGATTCGAGACGTCATGAACAAGGCCAAAGTCGTCGTCGTCGTCTCGCACGATATGGCCGCTCTTCGTGAACTTTGCGATCGCGGGGTGCAACTGGAACGCGGCCGAATCGTTCGCGACGGCCCGATCGACGAAACGATCGACGCTTATATTGAACATGTGCATCAATCTCATGTCGCGTAAAGATCATTTATTATGAGATACGAAGACGAAGATCTCGACAAGGACGCCGATCTCGACAAGGACGACGATCACGAAATCGACGAGAAGCCTCGCCGCGCCGACGTGATCGTTCCGGTTTATCGCGATCGCGAGACGACGATCCGCTGTATCGAGAGCGTTTTAGATCGATCGGGAGAATCGCTCGCATCGCTGATCGTCGTCGACGACGCGACCCCCGAACCGGGATTGGCCGTCGAGCTCGATCGCCTCGCCGAAAAAGACTCACGTATAAAAGTTATTCATCTACCTCAGAATCTTGGATTTATTCACGCTTGCAATCGGGGTTTGCGCGAGCGAACGGGAGACGCCGTATTGCTTAACAGCGATACGATCGTAACCGAGGGGTGGCTCGCCGAACTCGCCGCGGTCGCGTACACCGACGACCGGACCGCTTGCGTTTCGCCGCTTTCGAATAACGCGACAATCTGCTCGGTTCCCAGGTTTTGCTCGGCGAACGATCCCTTCGCGATCGAAGCCGATATCGTTCTCCAGGCGACGAAAGATCTGCCGCGAAGCACCAAAATCCCGACGGGCGTCGGATTTTGTCTCTACATGCGCGGCGACGCGATCGACCTCGTCGGCGAACTCGATCCAATCTTCGGAAAAGGATATAACGAAGAGAACGATTGGTGTATGCGCGCCCAGCTCATGGGGTTCGTCGCTCGACGCGCGAATCACGCTTATGTGCACCACCTTGGGGGCGTTTCGTTTCAGGAACAAAAGAACGCTCTCGACGAACGCAACGCGCGAATCCTAAACGAACGTTATCCTCATTACTTATCACAGGTACGCACTTTCTGTTCAAGCGTGGAGGGACCGCTCGCGGCCCGCGCCGTCGCGGCTTACGTTTCGGGAAAGATCAAAGTCGCTCTCGACCTGAGACATCTTTCACCAGATCCCGTCGGCACGACCGGCTACGCGACGATGCTGGCGCGCGAACTCGCTCGCTCGCCGGAAATCGATCTCGCCCTGATCGTCCATCAAGCCGAACAGGCGCGGGGAATCGCCGCGAGAATCGTCCTCGCTCGCGATTTTCAAGACGAATTTGATATTATTCATAAACCCGCGCAAGTATTCGACGAACGCGAACTCGATCTCCTGTTCCGTTCGTCGTCCCACATTGTAATTACCTATCTAGACATGATCGCAACGCGGGCTAAAGGCGTGATTCAAGGTCCTAAGGCCGCGGAGCGTTATCTCGCGACGAGCCGGCTCGCTTTGCAAGCGGCTTCGAAGACGATCACGATTTCGGCACACGCGAGCGAAGAGATCGCGCGCGAATTTCATATCCAAGAAAGTAAGATCTCCATCGTTTATTTGGGAGTCGATCACGAACGGTACGCCCGTTCCTCCGCGACGAACGCCTCGAGTTCGGTCGGCGAAGTCGAACCTGCTCGATCGAACCGTTACTGGTTTTCGGTGGCGACCGATTTCCCGCATAAAAATCTTGATAACCTTATCAAAGCGTACGCGATCGCGCGAAGCTCTTGGACCGAAGGCGAACCTCCCGAACTCGTCCTCGTCGGCGGGCGGACGTCGATCCGCAACGGCGTTTATGAGCGGTTAGCCGCCGGCGCAATCCCCTCGGGCGTGCGCTATCTTGGGCAAGTCTCGGAAGACGAGTTGACTCGGCTCTACCAAAACGCCGAGGCGTTCGTCTTTCCCTCCGTTTATGAAGGCTTCGGCCTGCCGATTCTCGAGGCGACCGCGGCGGGTGTTCCCGTGATCGCTTATCCGATCAGCTCGATCCCGGAAGTCGGCGGCGACGCCGTTTTTTACCCAAAAAGCTTCGCTCCCGCCGACCTCGCCGCGGCGATGATCGAACTCGCTCAAAATGAATCCTTACGTCAAAAACTGATTACATCAGGACGTGAACAAGCCGCTAAATTCACCTGGAGTCGAACCGCCGAGGAAACGTACCAGGCTTACTTACAAGCGATTTATGAATCGAACGAGGAAGCCTACGACGCGCGTACGCAAACGGCCGAGGCGATCCTCCGCTGGTCGCGACGCGACGAGGCTCACTTATCCAACCGCTTGCGAAGGCTCCGCCGCGCACTGGGCCGAATCCGTCGCGCCGTCCGAACACGCGGCGTCAAGGCGATCGCCGCGCGCTTGTTCTCGGCGATTCACTGATCAAAAATATTACCTATAATATCTCGTTACGGGGTTGATTTTGACTTCGTGTCGCGATCGCGGCGCGTCGAAATCGGCCCCTTGAAGAGCGGCTCGCGAGTCGGTTTTGGCCGTCGCGTCACACGGTCGAGGAAATCGACGATCCGTTCTTGAAAATGCGCCGTGGAAAACCGCTCGGCTCGTCTTCTTCCTTCAACGGCGTCGTGGGGCGTTCCCATGGCCTCCCACGCGTCGATCGCGGCGACGAGTCCGTCGATCGAATCGTCGGCGTAGACGCGTCCCACGCGATTGTCGACCGTCTCCGCGACTCCTCCCTTGCCCAACGCGATCACGGGAGCGCCGCAAGCGAGCGCCTCGATCGGAGTGATCCCAAAATCCTCCTCACCGGGAAACAATAACGCGCGACATCGTCTTAAATGATCACGAATATCGTCATCTGACGCTCGACCTAGGAATGAGACGTTCGGTCCCGCGATCGCCTCGAGCGATTTCCGTTCGGGGCCTTCGCCGATAACGACGAGCCGACGCTTCGATCGCGTACACGCCTCGACGGCTCGCTCGATTCGTTTATACGGAACGAGAGCCGAAACGCAGAGATAAAAGTTCTCGCGAGCGACCGCCGCCGGGGTGTAAAAGTCGACGTCGACGGGGGGCGGAATCAACGTGCTCGTACGACCGTAGCATGTCGCGATCCGTTCACGCACGGTCTCGGAAATCGCGATGAAATGATCGACTCCGTCGGCCGTTCGTCGATCCCATTCGCGTAAGCGATTCAGCAAAATCTTCGCCGCGGCGCGTCTGAGCGGTCGATTCGACCAGCGGTCGAGATACGCGTCGCGCAATTGCCACGCATAACGCATAGGTGTAAAACAATAACAAACATGCGGAACATCCGCCGGCGTTCGCACCGATTTGGCGACACAATGGCTAAGACTGAACACCAGATCGACTTCGCCGACCCTCCACGTTCGCGCGGCGGCGGGCATCAGCGGCAGCCAATGGCGGTAATGACGATCGATCCCGGGAATCATTTGCAGAGGAGACGTTTTTATCCTCATATTTTCGATCGTTTGGCTTAACGAACCGCGTCGATGAAGGAGTGTGTGAATTTCGGCGTCGGGGAAGATTCGGCAGAGGATTTCGAGGCATTTTTCACCGCCGCGCATTCCCGTTAGCCAGTCGTGCGCGAGCGCCACGCGGCGGCTTTTCAAGGAATTTGTTCCAATCGCGCTCGAATCACAGCGCGCGGAAAAAATATGGGCTTCGGCGTCCATGCCGGCCCTCCCCAGGGTTCGAGTATTAGACGGGGTGGAATTTTCGCGAGATTGCGAGGCGAACGTTATCCGGTCGGCCCATTTTGGACAAGGCCGATCCGAGCCGAGATCCGATCCCTCCGATTCCTCGATCGCCGTAATTACAGAGCTTCGACTCCTTCGCGTCACAAGCTTTCTTTTGCTTTAGAACGTCCGATCTTCCGTTTCGTTAAGATCCGATTCGAATTCTTTCCTGTCCTTCGCCTTCCTGTCCGATTCAAAGCGGGCTCGAAAGGCTTCCGCGATCGACTTGCGAAATTCCTTGGTGATTTCGTGACAACCGTTCATTCGCTCGGATACAATTCATCTCGTTTCGTGGCGTTCGGGCCGGCGCTTCCCTCCGCAATGACCGTTGAATTACACACGCGATGCGTTATCGCGCCGCCGTATCCTTCGACCGTCTAATCGTAACGATTCATAAGATTCTTGATATCAATTCAAGGTCAATCCGATGAGTTCAAGCCGTAACCGATCGAAAACTCAAAATCGAACTCGGTCATCCAAGTTCGAAGCTTCGGCGATTCAACACAAGCGTTCGACAGGTTACGACGACGTTCTCACGGGCATGGTGGAGCTGTTGGACTCGGCTCGGAGAGCCGCGGCGAGGGCCGTGAATTCGGTGATGACGGCGACTTATTGGGAAGTCGGCAGGCGTATTGTTGAATTCGAACAGGCCGGCGAGGAACGGGCACGATACGGCGCAAACCTATTGGAACGGCTCGCGGTCGACCTGACGAAAAAAGTCGGTCGAGGATACTCGCGGCAGAACCTACAACAAATGCGTCAGTTCTATCTGGCGTATCCACCGGAAATGATTTATCGAACCGAGGGAGACGAATCCGGATCGATTCGCCGGACGGCGTCCGGCGAATTGACGAAGGCGTCGAAATCGGACAAAAGTGCGAAGGGGGTCGATCAAACTCGTCAAATCGATCGAAAAGCTCGTTCGGAACCAATTCGCCAGACGGCGTCCGGCGAATTGGCGAAGGCGTCGAAATCGGACAAAAGTGCGAAGGGGATCGATCAAACTCGCCAAATCGATCGAAAAACTCGTTCGGAACCAATTCGCCAGACGGCGTCTGGCGAATTGGCGAAGGCGTCGAAATCGGACAAAAGTGCGAAGAAGGGGATCGATCAAACTCGCCAAATCGATCGAAAAACTCGTTCGGAACCAATTCGCCAGACGGCGTCTGGCGAATTGAGCAATCTTTCGAGTTCAGGGAGGAATCAAGGGGCAATACGCGATAAAATCGCGAGCAAAATGGAAAAGGCGTCGAACGTCATCGATTCGGTAAAACGTGTTGAAATATTGGAACGGATTTCTTCTTACTTTCGTCTTTCATGGTCGCATTATGTACAACTTCTTAAGGTTGAAAAGCCCGAATCGCGCGAGTTTTACGAATCCGAGGCGCTTCGATGCGGATGGACCGTGCGTCAGTTGGAACGGCAAATCAATACACTTTTTTACGAACGTACTTTGGCTTCGCGGAACAAGGCCGCGATGCTTAAGAAAGGCGCCGTACCCGAGCCCGATGAAGTTCTTTCCGCCGAGGAGGAGATCAAAAATCCGTACATTCTGGAGTTTCTCGATCTCAAGGACGAATACTCCGAAACTCAGTTTGAGGAAGCGTTGATCAAGCAACTCGAGAACTTTTTGATGGAATTGGGGAGCGATTTCGCGTTTCTCGGCCGTCAGAAGCGACTCAAGATCGGCGACGAATGGTATCGCATCGATCTGCTTTTCTATCACCGCAGGCTCCGATGTTTGGTGATCGTCGACCTGAAAATCGGCAAATTCACCCACGCCGACGCGGGACAGATGCATTTATATCTCTCTTACGCGCAAGAACATTGGACCAGGCCCGACGAAAATCCTCCCGTCGGTTTGATTCTATGCACGCGCAAGGATAACTCCGTCGTTCATTACGCTCTCGACAATTTACCGAACAAAATCCTCGCCGCCGAGTATCGCACGAATTTACCCGACGAGAAAACGTTGGCCGCCGAATTGGAAAAGACGCGGAGAATGCTCGACGCGAATCCGACGATCAAAGGGCGTTCAACGTAAATTTGTATTTAATCTCATAACTAAATCATGTGTTTTAACCGTGATCTAGTCGTAGTCGCGGCGTTTTTCATCGAGACGCCGAAGGCGGGCTCGCCCGCGGCTTTTGAACGTTCGGATCAGGATAAGATCGGATTCTCACGAAGCCAATCCGCGACTCGCTCGGCGTTCTCGTTCGAAGGAAAGACCGGATAAAAAACGTGCTCGATTCGGGCTTCGTGAACGACGAGCGTCAGTCGTTTTAAAAGCCGTGTTCCTTCGACCTCGAAAGTCGGCAAGCCGAGCGCCTCGCAAAGTTTGAATTCGGAATCGCTTAAAATCTCATACGGTAAATCAAGCCTTATCGCCATTTCTTGTTGATATTCGGTTGTTTGCGTGCTGAGGCCGAACACGTCGGCTTTCAGGTTGATGATTTCTTGATAACGATCGCGGAAACCGCACGCCTGGGGGGTACAGCCGCGCGCCCCCGGAATCGAGTCCCACCCGTCGGGCAACGGACGTCCAGGAACCCCCGTTTTCGGATAACAGAAGATCACGATCCTCCGCGCGTGCGGAACCGAAAGGTCGATCATCCTTCCGGAAGTCGAGGGAAGAGAGACGCTCGGCATCGCCGCGCCGACGAGACCGTTCGCCGCGCCGTCGTCGACGGGGCGGGGAAGATCGGCGGGTAATGGAAAATCGGTTTGTTCTTTCATAGCATAGAACCGTTCGATGTAGTAGAATGAGATTGTCGCGTTATCGTGATGCGCGGTCGATCGCGTTATCCGAGGGCTTGAGTTTCGCCGGTGAGAATCGAATCCTCAGCAACGAGCCCGTACGCGGTCGGAAGTTTTCGTCGACGACCCACGCGTCGCGGATCAGGACGTAAAGAGCGTGATCGGGAGCGAACGCCAGATCGACGGGCCTTGTCAGCCCGGTTGCGAACGTTTCTACGTTCTTGGGGCGATCGGGATCAAGGACGTCGATCCGACCGCGCACAAAATCCATAAAAAAATACTTGCCCTGATATCGAATCGGAAATCCCGCCGCCCCGCTCTTGGGATGAAAAGCGCCTCCCGTAATTGATGCGACCGGATAATAATAAATCGGCGCGTGAAATTTTGGATCGGTCGTCGGCCCTTCGCTCGCGGGCCAGCCGTAATTCGCTCCCTTCAACGCCTCGTTCACCTCCTCCCAGGTTCCCTGACCGACGTCGTTGACGAAGATTCGTCCGGTTTCGGGTTGAACCGCGAACGTGAACGGATTGCGAAGGCCGAGAGCCCAAATCGAGCGATATTTACCTTGAGCCGTGTGATAAAACGGATTGTCCGCGGGAATCGATCCGTCGGCGTTGATTCTGAGCAATTTGCCGAGGAGCGAGTTCATCGCCTGGGCCGGACTTCCCGCGGTTTGTTCGCCGACTCCGACATAAAGCTTGCCGTCTTCGCCGAAGTGGATCGCTCCTCCCTGATGTCCCGGGTTCGTTTGTTCGTCGCCTTCGAAGAGAACGAGTTCGCTTGTCGGAGCGGCAAAATCTCCGACGGTGGTGAATCGACTGATCCGGTGATGTGGAAACGGCCTAGCTTTTACATGATTGATGTATACGAATCGGTTTGTGGAGAAATTCGGATCGAGCGCGATTCCGATCACTCCTCGTTCCCATCGGCTATCGACTTCGATCGACAGGAACGGTTTGGGTAAAAGCGAGCCGTTTTTAACGACGCGGATCGATCCCGTTTGTTCGCAGATGAAGATCGCGCCGTCGGGAGCGATCGCCAGGGCCGTGGCGCCGGTGATTCCAGCGGCGATCCGATCGACAATGAAGCCCGCTGGAAGCGAGATCGAGCCGAGCGGGTCGCTCCCCGCCGCGGCTTGTCCCGCGGATCTGAGGGTTTCAAGAAACGCGATCAGATCGACGAATTCATCAGCAGACAGGTTTGATACGAGGTCGCTCGGCATGATCGAGGCGCCCCCCGTTTTCCGTTCGTCGATCTCCGATTTGAGAATCTTATGAAGTTCGCCGTCGGCTTCGATCAGCGTCAGATCCCGTTTCGATTCTCTTTGAACGATTCCGGTTAAGATCCGCCCGTCGCTCGTTGCGAGGATCGTCGTCGCGTATCCTTCGACGATGGAACGAGACGGATCGAGGATCGATTCGCAAAGTAAAAGGCGTTCATATTTACCGCCGATATTGGAGAGATCGGGGCCTACGTTTCCTCCGTCTCCGCGCGCTTTATGGCAGCGGCCGCAGCCGACGCGTTCGGCGTCGAAGAAGAGCTTGCGCCCGCGGTTTGAATCTCCCAGGTGATCGAGCGCATAGCGGGTGAAGGCCGAGGCGTCGAAGGATGTCGTCGCGGTCTCGGGCGAGGGGGGAGCGCAGCGAGCTTCGTAAGGTGAAGCGCATGATCCGACAAGGATCACCGAAGCGATTAACGCAGTAGCCGAAAGTTCGAGGCCGGCGGCTCGCGGGGCGCGACGCCTATCGTTGGGCATGATCGAAACCTTAATCGATGGAATCGGTAGGCGAGAGTATTCTCTGAAATCTTCGGTTCGGTTGCAAGCTTAGAGCGGAGATCGGAGTGATAAAGACGAAAAACAACGGCGCGATATGCGAATCGGAAATTGCTAGTGTAAAAGTATTGTTATGTTATCATAAAGATGCGATCCAGTTTTCGTCGACGGAGATCTTTTCGACTATTTCGATGCGAATACCGAGCTTGAGGTTTTTCATCAAATCGCACAAGCGATCTCCGTCGATCAGATCGATCGCGGGAGCTCCGTCGCGCGTCGCCTCGCGTCTTGCGTCGGCGCTGAAAGTTCCCGTGGTGATGATTAATCCTTTATCGGTCCGTCCCACCATGGCGCCTCGGAAATCTCGAACGGTTCCCGCGCCGACGGTTCCCTGGTATCGCTTGCATTGGAAGAGGACCTGAAAAGAGAGGAGGTTTACCCGCAGCACTCCGACGCCGTCGATTCCTCCGTCTCCCGAGCGTCCCGAAACCTCAACCTTGATAAACCCGGCTTCGCGAAGAATCCGTTGCGCAAGACGTTCAAACGCGTCGGGTTTTAGGTTGAGAAGAGCGTTGATCAACTTATCTTTCCATGATTCTTGAGCATCGGTATTGGAATTCGGAGATTCTTTCTGTCGAACGACTAGATTTTGTTTTTTTTGTGCGGCCCGATCGCGAATGAGTTTCGGAATTTTTTCGCAATCGGCCTTGGTTAAAGATTCGCCGTATTTTGTCAGCGTCCAGACGCCGCGAGACGGGTTCTCGATCGATCCTGATTTGTTGAGATAAGTTTTCGCCCAGGCGAGTCGATAAGAGAGCTCCGATTGAATACCGTTCTTATGCGGGACCAATTGGACGGCCTCGGGGATTTTCTCGATCTCGATGATTTTTTCGAGCAATTCGTCATTGGCGGCCGATCCGCCTAAAGCTTTAAGAGCCTCGATCGTCGGCCAAAGCAGATCGGAATACGCCGGAACATTTGGCGACATGATTACGTACCGGAAAAGTCGAAGAATCAATAACGGATCGGGTCGATCATCGGCGCGATCGATATCACGAGATCGTCCCCCCCCGGTTTGAATCGTAAGACCCGGGAGGGGGACGCGCAATTGTTACATCAATATCAACGAATATCTAAAAGTTCGACCTCGAAGACGAGTTCGGAGTTGGGGGGAATCGTCGGCGGGCGCCCTTCTTTGCCGTAGGCTTTATCGGGAGGGATGACCGCTTGGCGAGTTTCGCCGATCTTCATCCCCGTTACTAGTTCATCCCAGCCCTTGATCACCTGGCCCGAGCCGATGCGGAACCGGAACGGTTCGTTGCGCTCGCGCGAGCTGTCGAATCTGCGACCGTTCATCAACCGACCGACATAATGAACGACGACCTCGTCGCCCGCTTTCGCGCGTCGACTCCCCTCCCCTTTCTTATTGATCGTGTAATCGATTCCACCTTCGGTTTTGCCGATTTCTTGCGGTTTCGTCGTCTGAAGGTCGGGTGTCTTAACGTTTTCGGGGAGTTCGGAAGGCTCGACGGCGACCTCGTTCGCCGATTCCCCCGCGGCCATCGATTCGTCGGCGCCCTCGGGAATCGGCGGAGGAGAATCGATCCCGGGGGGGTTTAAAGTTTTCATGTCGGGAGGTTGGCAGCCCGAAACCGCGAACAGCGTCAGAGCCGTCGCGGCGATCAAAAACTTCATGCCTGTTGCTCCAAAATACTCAATAATATGAGGGATAACGTGTGTATCGATAAGTCGGCCGCAGCCTACTCGTTCTATTGATTATGACGTAAACGAGGCCCGACGGGAATCGGGTCGGTCGGGAAAACGAGCGGGTTAGAGTTTCAGGCGAACCAGGGTCGCGGCGATTCGGCCCGAAAGGCAAACGTCGATATCGCCGCCGGGGCGTCGCGCCCTGCCGTGGTAATCTCCCTGATAGTTCGCGAATCCCCCCTCGACGCGATACGAGAGGGGAAGCGGCGAGAGATCGAGTTCGCAATAGACGATTTCGGGAAAGTCGTCGCCCGATTCGCGGTGGGGAAAATTGACGTTCCAGAACGCGCCTCGTTCGATCGGTTTTTCGAGCAGTTTGCGCAGGACGTCGGCGGTCCAGCGTTCGGTTTGATTCCAATCGACTTCGCGGTCGCGGGCGATATAACGTGAAAACGCGATCGCCGGGAGTCCGTGAAGAACGGCCTCGCGAGCCGCGGCGACGGTTCCCGAATGGTAAACGTCGACCCCTAAATTGCCGCCGGCGTTGATGCCCGAGAGGACGAGCGTGGCCTCTGGAACGAGGAAATCGATCGCCATCCGAGCGCAATCGGCGGGAGTTCCGTCGATCGCGTAATCGCCGTCTTCGAGGTTATGGATCGCGATCGAGCGTCCCGTGCTGACGGCGTGTCCGCAACCCGACCTGGGCCCCGCGGGCGCCACGACTCTGCACAGTCCCAGATCGCCCACGGCTCGTTTTAAAGCCTCAAGCCCCGGGGCGCCCGCGCCGTCGTCGTTCGTCAATACGATGATCCGCGATTCGGCCATGTCGTTCGCCCTCTTGCTTCGGCTCGATCTTCGCGCGACGCGATTCGTACGCTTTCGGAACGGATCTGTTCGCTCGGTATACGTCGTTCGTCGGTTGGATGACAAGGAAACGTCGCATGATCGACCCTGAGCGATCTTATCCGGAATTGACGTTCACGGCGAACCCGATCGCGTCGATCGCGTCCGGAAAATCGACGATTGCAACTCGAAAGCGTCGCCGAGTCGTTGACTTTGGGCTCGGCGATTGATAAAGTTCGTTCGTTATCACTCCGGGGGATTAGCTCAGTTGGGAGAGCGCTTGCATGGCATGCAAGAGGTCAGGGGTTCAAGTCCCCTATCCTCCACTCGCGTCCTGTTTCCTTTCGTGACATCGATTCTGAGATGAATTCCAGGTTCGGTGACATCGTCGTCAACGAATGATACGTCGCGGCAAGATCGGTTCAGAAAAGTGTCGAGACGTCACCAGGATTTCGCATCGTCGGTGGAGGCCGAATACTTGAAGCCCGAAAAAACATCCGATTCACCCGTGCGCATCATCGGCAGTCGCGATCTTCATCGCAATTTACCGACGATCCTCCGTGAACTCGAACGCCGCGAGGTGCGCTATGTTCTCACCGTTCACGGCAAGCCGAGAGCCGTGCTCGTCGGCGCCGAACCGTATCTCGACCTCATCGGCGAGAACACCAATCCCAGCGAGGCGATCGTCAACCTGCAATTGAGCGCGCTGATGGGTAAAGGGATACGCCCGCGTAAGGTTAAAAAACTCGAACAAATGCTTGATAATAACGGCGATTGATTTTTTCCTTCCCCCCCTCGTTTTCTCGCCCAATATCGGCGGTCGCGTTCGTCGGGTCCAAACGACGATCGGGATATGCGCAGGCGCCCTTTTCAGGCGTCTTGAGGCGCGGCGGCCGGCTCGGCTTGATCGGGCGAGTTCGCGACCGTCGGTCTCTTCCTCAATCGATTACGGACGATCGGCACGAGCCCTGGAAGTATTGATACGAACACGACGACGACGATGATCATCTCGAGCCGCTTCATCGCCGAGGGGAAAATACGCCCAAGGTAATAACCCGCGAGCGTCATCCCCGTCACCCAGCCGAAACCGCCGAAAACATTATACATCAAAAAGTGTTTGTACTCCATCTTACCCATTCCCGCGACGACCGGAGCGAACGTGCGGACGATCGGCACGAATCGAGCCAAAACGATCGTTTTGCCGCCGTGACGCTCGTAAAATTCGTGCGCCTCGCGCAGGTGAGCGGGATTGAAGAGAAACGACTTCTCGCGGTTAAAAAGCTTGGGGCCCGTATGATAGCCGATCCAATAGCCGACCGTGTCGCCGATGATCGCCGCGGGAACCAAAAATAAGTTCAACAGTAAAATATTAAGATGCCCTTGCGAGGCGAACAGCCCCGCGGTCACGAGCAAAGAATCCCCAGGCAGACAAAAGCCGATCAGAAGCCCCGTTTCGGTGAAGACGATCAACGTCATCAGCACGTAGCCCCCCTGGACCAAATGCTCGGGCTTGAAAAACTTGAGAATCGGCTGCAACGCTTCAAGCACGTCGTTCCCCTTGGCGAATGAATCCAATACCGTGGTGATTTAACCCGAAATGACGCGGCGATCGCGGGCTTCGATCCGTGCGATCGGTCGCCGACCCGGGGCGGATGACGCCCGCCGCCGCACGTTCGATTCGGTCAGATCAAGATAGTATGTCACTATGTTCTCACTTTGTTTCGAGCGGACGAACGGGAAGCCGTACGCTCGCGATTCCGGCGGATTCGCACGCCGAGAGGACGTCGGCGAGATGTTGATAATCGAGCTTACCGTCGCCTCGAATCATCACCCCCTGGTCGGCGTAACGCGCTTTCGCCGCTTTGAGAACCTCGACGAGCCCCGCGAGATCGAGCGTCTTTTCCCCCACCGCGATCTTGCCGGGCGCCAGAATCGTCAAAATCAGATCGTCGGGCGCCTGGGTGAGAGGAGCGGCGTCCGATACCTCGGGAACTTTAACCGAAAATTGATTTTCATCCCAATCATATAATTGAGTGGCGGCCATAAAGAAGACGAGCAGGCAAAGGAGCACGTCGACCATCGGCGTCATATTGATGAACGGGGGGTCGTCGTGTCGATCGCGCATTCGCCCGGCTTCCTGATCAAAAAAACAAAAAAGAAACGAGTGCTTATCCTCGAGGGTATCGATTGAATTAGGGACGCGAGCCGATCGAGCGTCTCTTGTGAATCGATCGACGAGGGACCGGCCCCCTACCCTACCCCGCCTGAATTCGGTTAGATCGCTCTGGTTTCGTGTCTCGCGTGATCTCCTGGAGACATTCCCGGACGTCGTTCGACCGCTGGACGAGCCGATTCGGCGGCGACGAGGTCGATCACGCGGAGCGTTTGGCGGTCGAGCTCGCGCGCCGCGAGATCGAGCCGACCAAGAAGAAAGTAGTACATAACGACCGAGACGATCGCGATAGCCAAGCCGAACGCGGTGGTGACGAGAGCCAGGCTGATGCCGTGAGCGAGCGCCGAACCCCTCGCGGCGCCGACCTTTCCGCCGAGCGCCTCGAACGATTCGATAATGCCGATGACGGTTCCGAGCAAACCGAGCAGCGGAGCGAGCGTCGCGGCGCCGTTGAGCACTCGGACATTGCGTTTAAGATCGGCGATCTCGACTCCGATATCATGATCGATCGCCTGGCGAATCGCCGCCGAAGGCTGACCCCAATACCGCACGACCTGACCGAAAACACGCGCCGCGGGGCTTTCGTTGGCGCGACAAAGTTCGGTGGCGCGTTCGCGGTCGAGTTTTCCTCCCGCGAGCCGTTCGATGAAGCGATTGACGAAATCTTTGGGAACGATCCGTTCGCGACGAAGCGCAACCAATCGCTCGAGAGCGAAGCCCAAGGTTACGATCGAGCAGATCCCCAGCGGCCATAAAAGCGGATTCGCCTGGGTGAGAATCGCCACGATATCGCCGCGACCGACCTTCGCGGCCGATTTGGAGGAGTCGGAGCCCGATTTCGCGGCGGTTTTGGACCCCGATTTGGCGGCGATCGACTTAACGCCCGCGGCGGGTTTTTCGTCGCGAGCCGAGCAATAAGCCGCGGTCGCCGGCAATAAAGCCGCGATGATCGCCAATTCCACCACGATCCGACGCCGTCGACGATCCATCAGATGTTCCTGCGTTTATAGGTAATTTGACGTCGAAATCCGCGTATCCCTTACTTAGGGAACGATCATACCCTGAACGAACCGGCTGTCAATCTCTCTCGCATTATTTAGATCATCATAATAGTGTTTATGAGAATTCAGTCGTTCGGCGGGTCGCGGGAGTTCCGCTTCCGAATGATTGAGGCGCCGAAGCGGAGGGGATGGTCGCCGAGCGCGGTTGATGAGCGGGATCGCTGTCCATGTGAGATCGGTTTTTGGCGTTGTGTCGATCGGCGTCGCGGTGGTGATCGTAAAAATTCGGTTATGGAGGGGGTCGACGCTACTTCCGCGAGCCGATCGGTGTTAATAATGTGCGAGTCCCGGCGATATCTTTGAGAAGTTACGCCCTTGGCGGATTCGACGCGAATTCGCGGGCGATCGTGTTCCGTATCGCCGGTGTTTGCCTTGGGAGGACGAATCCGATGAAGAAGCGTCGCGCGTTTCCGCTCGTTTTGGTCGCGGGTTTCATGGCCCTCGCGGTCGTCGTCGCGCCCGCGATCGCCGACGAATTGCTTGGCGTGCTCACAAAAGTGAACATTGAAGGCAAGAAGGTGACGGTCGTCGAGAAGGGTTCCGACAAAGAGGTCGAGGTGACGGTCAACGACGACACCGAGTGGGTGACTCCGAAGGGGGCGAGCAAGATCGATCTGGAGAAGATTTCGAAGCGTCTTGAGAAGACACAGGCGAAGGGCGCGAAGGGGATCCCCGTGAAAGTGACGCACGAGAAGGCGGTCGCGTCGAAGATCGAGCCGAGCTTCCGCAAGAAGGCCGAGTGATCGCTCGGATCGACTCGCATCGTAGTACTCGAGCCGCGGCGGGATCGGCGAACTCAGCCGGAACCTCCGCGGCCGGTTGTTGCGGAAACGAAGACGGTCCGAGTATGATGATTTGGTATCTTGGAGGGATCGATCGTCGTCGAAAACGACAGATCAGACTCGATGTAAGTGACATGGAAGATTTTGATCATGAGACTTGAAAAGATTACATATTCTTACGAAGAATCGGGAGGTAGATGTTGGAAATTACCTGAATTCGTATTAAAAGATATTAATTTGTTGGTGGGTAAGAACGCCTCGGGAAAATCTATGAGTTTGAATGTCATTGCAGCGATGCATCGGATGTTGAAACAAAAACAATTGATGATTGCAGGCAAATGGAATTTACTGTTCAGGGATCAGGATTTGATTATTCGCTACGAATTAGAGCTGAAAGATCAAAAAGTAGTAATGGAAAGATTTCATGTAGATGACGAATGTCGCTTTGATCGAAATGCCGAAGGAGCGGGTAAAATCTTCGCTTTCAAAGAAGATAAATTGTTGGATTTCCAGAGCCCGGTTGACGAATTGGCGATCTTTTCTCGGCGCGATTCAATTCAGCATCCATATCTCGAACCCCTCAACGAGTGGGTGAGAAACGTAAGACATTACCATTTCGGAGATCGACTCGGCAAAGATCGAGTTATCATGGTTATCAAGGAAAATGATACTTCGGTAGATCCTTCTGATGAAAACGCAACTAGCCGAATTTTAGTTGATGGTATCAAAAAGTATAGTAACAGATTTGTAGAGATGATAATAAATGATATGGTGTCTATTGGGTATAAGTTAACAGACGTAAAACTAGCCGCTACTCCACTATTTAAAGAATCGTATCTGCCAGGAGTTCCTTATTTGATCTGCGTTCAGGAAGAGGGGTTGATAGGTGATACAAATCAAATCGACATGTCGAATGGAATGTTCAGAGCACTCTCGATCGTGATTCATCTGAATTATTCGTTGGTTTCGGGTATTCCTAGTTGTTTGATCATCGACGACATCGGCGAGGGGTTGGATTTTGAACGATCGTGCAATTTGATCGAAGTCGTGATGAATAAAGCGAAAGAAAGCTCGGTTCAATTGATTATGTCGACGAACGATCGGTTCGTGATGAATAAGGTTCCGCTCGAATATTGGAGCGTGATTCGTCGAAAAGGTCACACCAGCGAAATTATTAATAAAGAGAATTCTCCGGAGCTCTTCGAAGACTTTAAGTTCACCGGGCTAAATAATTTCGATTTTTTCGCTCGTTACTTGGAAGATTAAACTTACTTGATGAGAAGAAAAATGGTTTCGGATATATCAAAAATGGCGATTTTCGTCGAGGGTCAAACCGAGATGATTTTCGTCGAAAAACTCTTGAAAGAAATAGCAGGTTATAAAAATATAGTAATTAATACATTTTCTATGACCGGAGGGAGGAGAACTCCGCGTATTCGAGCGTTAAGATCGAGCGCGAAAGATGTGGGCGCTCGATTTTCGGTGGTAATAGTCGATTGCGGGACGGATAATCAGGTTGTTTCCGACATATGCGATCAGTATCAGGATTTGATCAGAGAAGGATACTCTCTGATTATTGGAATCCGTGACGTTCACCCCCTTTTAAGATCGGATATTCCACGATTTAGAGAAGTGATCGCGACGACTTTCAACAAGATATGCAATGGAGACGCCCGGTCCTTGTTGTTATTATCGGTGATGGAGATCGAGACATATTTTATCATCGAACACACTCATTTCCTCAAAGTCGACGCGAGCCTTACGTCTGATCGAATTCGGAATGATTTCGGATTTGATCCAAGCGTAGACGACGTGGAGTTGAGGGATAAACCATCAGAAGACATGAGAAATATCTATCGATCAGTGAATAAGGGTTATAATAAGAATAAAAAAGTTATTCAACGAGTCGTCGAGAATCTCGATTACGCTCGATTGTATTTGGAATTACCGCTAAGATGCCCTTCATTAAGCGATTTGATACGCATACTGGACGATTTCTTGGCGATTTAGAAGTGTGATATTGAAGCTTGAGCGATTCCGCGAAATCCTGACAACCGGACCTTGATATCCGTTTTGTCGTCGCGTAGGATGAATCGTGTGCGGGAGAGCTTTGGTCGAGATTCGGCTTCGACCTTGGCGATTGATTCCCGCGACGACGGAGGACGCGAGCGATGCGGCTCAGATCGATGGACGCCGGAACGCGAGAGATCTCTCACGCCGAGTCTCATATCGGTGTGAGCTTCTTACGTACGATCGTTTGCCTGTTCGGCGCGGGGTTATTCTTATCAGGACCGGCGCGGGCTCAGTCTTACGAAGACGAGCCGATCAATTACCTCAAGGCGCCCGTCGACGATCCCGTCGCTCGGCTCCAAAAGAAGATCGATCGCGGCGAATGCACGCCGTCCCGCGACGACCGAACAGGTTATCTTAAATGGGTGCTCGATGCACTCGATATCCCCGTTTCTTCGCAAACGCTCGTCTTCAGCAAAACGAGCTTTCAGCTCGCGAAGATCTCGCCCCGTACGCCACGAGCAATCTATTTTAACGATTCCACGTACATCGGCTATGTTAAAGGGGGTGATGTGATCGAGCTTTCGACCGTCGATCCCCGTCAGGGCGCGGTGTTTTATCTTTTAAGCCAGGATCCCGGGGAGAAGCCCGTCTTCGAGCGGAAAACTCACGAGTGCCTGCAATGCCACGCGTCGCCGAAGACGCTCGACGTTCCAGGGCATTTCGTGAGGTCGATTTATCCGAGCCGGAGCGGGCTTCCCGTTTTTAACGCGGGATCGTTCACGACAAGCCACGAAAGCCCGATCAGCGAACGCTGGGGGGGCTGGTATGTCGGCGGAACGCACGGGCGGATGCGCCATCTCGGCAACGTTTTTGTCACCAATAAGGAGAATCCCGAAAAGCTCGACGTCGACGCGGGGGCGAACGTCGTCGATCTGTGCAAGCGATTCCAAACGTCGGGATACCTTTCATCCCATAGCGATGTCGTCGCTCTTCTCACGCTTGAACATCAAACGCAAATGCATAATTATATTACTCAGGCGAATTACGAAACCCGCCGCGCACTCGCTTATCAGGAGGGGTTGAACAAGGCGTTCGGCGATCCCGCGGGGACGATCGGCGAAAGCACGAGGAGGCGGATCGAGAGTTCGAGCGAGAAGCTCGTTCGGTACATGCTGTTCGTCGACGAGTCGAAATGGACCGATCCGATTTCCGGGACAAGCACGTTCTCGGTCGACTTCGCCGCGCGCGGTAAAAAAGATCTCAAGGGACGATCGCTGCGCGATTTTGATCTGAAAACGCGCCTCTTCCGTTATCCATGCAGTTATGAGATTTATTCCGAGGCGTTCGACGCTCTGCCGTCGATATGTCATGATCACGTGCTGAAGCGAATTTATGAGATCCTTTCCGGGAAGGATCAAACGCGCGAATTCGCGAGGATCGATCAAGAAACGCGCCGGGCGATCCTGGAAATCCTCCGGTCGACGAAATCGGCTTTGCCGACCTACTGGAAAGAATGACGAACGACGTGACGGAAAATCCACATGATTAAATAATCATAATTAATTGCTTGAACCGATTGCGGGCTCCGACGGACTCGTGATAAAATCGAGTTTTCGATGACGATCCAGGTTGGAGTCATTCATGCGATATCGACAGATGGGGCGGACGGGTTTGAAGGTTTCGGAGATTTGCCTGGGGACGATGACGTTCGCGGGTCAGTGCGACGAGCCGACGTCGATCGCGATTCTTGATGAGGCGTTCGAACGCGGGGTGACGTTCCTCGACACCGCGGACGTTTATCCGATTCCTCCCGACGTCGCGACCGCGGGGCGTTCGGAGGAGGTCGTGGGCCGCTGGCTCAAGTATCAGCATCGCGATCGCTTCGTCGTGGCGACGAAATGTCGGATGAAAGTCGGCTCATCGGCGAACGACGAGGGGCTTTCACGTCGGCATATCATAGCGGCGTGTGATGCGAGCCTGAAACGGCTGAAAACCGATTATATTGATTTGTATCAAACTCATTCACCCGATCCCGAGACTCCGATCGACGAGACGTTGCGCGCTCTCGACGACCTGGTTCGCTCGGGAAAGGTTCGGTATATCGGCTGTTCGAATTATCCCGCGTGGAGGCTCGCTTTGGCTCTTGGAGAGAGCGAACGGAGGGGGCTCGCTCGATACGATTGCCTTCAGCCGAGGTACAACCTTTTGCATCGCGAGATCGAGACCGAGGCTCTGCCGCTTTGCCGCGATCAGGGGGTGGGAGTGATCGTTTACAACCCGCTCGCGGGAGGCTTTTTATCGGGCAAATATCGTCCCGAAGAGCCGCCGAGTCCGGGCACTCGATTTACGTTGGGAGCGTCGGGAGAGCTTTACCGCGAGCGTTACTGGCAGGCGAGTCTTTTCGAGGCGGTCGCAACGCTTAAAGGATTCTTTGATGAACGCGCGACGTCGCTGACGAAAGCGAGCGTCGCTTGGGTGCTGGCGCAGCCTGGAATCACCGCGGCGATCGTCGGAGCGAGCCGACCCGATCAGCTCGAGGAAACGATCGCAGCCGCCGAAACCAGACTCGACGACGAGGAACTCGCGGCGTGCGACGCCGTTTGGTGGTCGCTGCCGAAACGAAAAGTCAATAAATAAATATATGCAATTACGTTTTGATCTCAATTCGACTTGATCGAAACCTTTTGTCCGAGGTCGATCGAGTCTTGTGCGTTCGATTCTGTCGATCGATCGGTCGCGACGACGCCGTCCTCAGGCGTTCGGATTCGTGTTCTACGCTTAAGCGGGACGATCCGAGGGTTGGGGACCGATCGATGAACGCGCGACGTTTTTGGCCTGGGGCCGCGGATTTCGTGTTTCTCTTAATTCTGGCGGTCGTTTTGATCGGCGGACGATCGGCGCTGCTCAACGATCCCGGAACGTTCTGGCATTTGCGGCTCGGCCGAGACATCTGGAAATCGGGTGATGTAACGCATGTCGACGCGCTGACTTATTCGCGTTCGGGGGTTCCGTGGGTTGATCAGTCGTGGTTGTTTGATTTGGCGTTGGCGAAGATCGTCGACGCCGCGGGGTGGCCCGGCGCGATCGCGACGACGGCGCTCGTTCTCGCTTGGATTTACGCGTGTTTGACGAGCGGGATGATTCGGATGGGCGCGAAACCGTGGGTGGCGCTATGTGTGGCGATGATCGTCGCCGAGATCGGGTCGATTCATTTTTTGGTGCGTCCACATGTTCTGACATTTGCTTTTGTTTTATGGACGTTGGGGGCCTGCCGCGACTATCACGATCGCGGATCGGCTTCGAGCGGGCTTACGTGGGCGCCGATCGTCGTCGCGGTTTGGGCGAATATTCACGGAGGATTTTTGGCGGGTCCAATGATCGTTTTATCGGCTTTGATCGGTCATGCGATCGCGGGGCCTTGGGACGACGAGCGACGAAGGCGCGTGCTTGGTTTCGCGCGGTGTTTCGCTCTTTGCTCGATCGCTCCGATGGCGAACCCTTACGGATTCGATTTGTATAGGCATGTATTTAACCTGCTGCACGGCAGCGGAGTGACCGCGCTTATTACCGAATATCAGCCTCCGGCGTTCGGCAAACCCGAAACTCGGATGCTCGAATGCGTGATTCTGGGGCTGATCGCGATCCAGGCGGTCGTCGCGCGGAAGATCGAACGCTATGAGCTTATGCATGTGACGGCATGGTTACATTTGGCGTTGACATCGGTTCGCCAAGCGCCGTTGTTCGGGCTCGTCGTCGCGCCGGCCGCGGCATTTTTGGCGGGGGGGCGGTCCGGCTACGACGAATCGGGGCGCGAAGCCGCGGCTCGGTTCTCGGTTTGGCCCGCGATCGTATCGATCGGCGTGGTGATCGCGGCTCTCTCGGGCGTTCGATTGGGAGGGCATGATCGGAAGGCGTGGCCGTTTGAAGGACTGGCGAAGCTTGATGCGACGCCCGTCGGCGAACGCTTGTTTCATGAGCAAGATTGGGGTGGAATGATTGAATCGGAATGCAAGCCCGTTCGGAAGGCGTGGATCGACGATCGATTCGAACTTTTCGGTAAGGCGTTCATTCTCGATTATGTCGGCGTGCTCGAAGGAGGGCCGACGTGGGACGACGTATCGGCGCGAGAGCGCTTTGATCTCGTTTGGGTTAAGCCGAGCAGGCCGTTGGCTCGCAGGCTCAAACGCGATCGAGGCTGGAGCGTCGTTCACGAAGACAAAACCTCGATCCTGTTCCGTCGACGATCCCCCGGAGACGCCCCTCGATGAAGCGAGCAAAAAAAACGATTTACGTAACAATATTCTCATCTCTCTTAATTTTGCTGTCGACATCATCGGTTCGTTCGGCTTTACCCGAGGCTTCTTCTCCCGAGGCGGTCGGATTCGATTCGGCTCGGCTGGATCTGGTCGACCGAGCGATCGAGCGAGCGATCGCAGCGGACCGGATTCCGGGAGCGGTTTTACTTGTCGCGCGGCGGGGTTTGATCGCACGTGTGAAAGCTTATGGTAAAAGGTCGGTCGAACCGAGCGCCGAGCCGATGACGCGCGACTCGATCTTCGATATGGCTTCGCTCACCAAACCGATGGCGACCGCGACCGCGATCCTCACGTTAATCGAAGAGGGAAAGATTCGGCTCGACGATCCGCTTAAAAAGTATCTCGCCGAATTCGACAATCACGGCAAAGGGGCGATTACGATTGAACAGTTGTTGCGGCATCGTTCGGGATTCATCGCCGACAATCCCGTCGCCGATTACGCCGACGGACCCGAGAAGGCGTGGGAACGGCTCTCCGCGCTCGAGCTCAAACACCCGATCGGAGATCGCTTCTTATATAGCGATATCAATTACATTGTTTTGGGTAAGATTGTCGAAAAGATCACGGGAAAAAGCCTTAACGCTTACTGTTTAGAAAGGGTATTCAATCCTTTAAACATGAACGACTCGGGTTTCCGGCGGATCGGCTTCGAGCCCGATCGACCGATCCCGCTCGAACGGATCGTTCCGACCGAGCGCGAGGGGGATATCGTGCTTCGCGGGGTCGTTCATGATCCGAGATCGAGAGCGCTCGGCGGGGTCGCGGGGCACGCGGGGTTGTTCAGCTCGGCGGACGACGCGGCGACACTCGCTCAAACTTTTATCAAGGGAGGGGTCGGGCCGAACGGCGTGCGGGTGCTCGCTCCGCTGACGGTGCGTCTCGCACTTGATACGGGCAAGACTCGCGAGGGAGAAAAACGAGGATTGGGTTGGGACGTTGCGACGAGCTTCTCGGCGCAGCGGGGGTCGCTGTTCGGCGGCGACGGTTTCGGTCATACGGGATTCACCGGGACGAGCGTTTGGGTCGACCTGGAAACCGAGACGATTATCGTTCTGCTGACGAGCCGGCTTCATCCCAGGTCGCGCGGCGAGGTGAATTCGCTGAGAGGCGAAGTGGCGACGCTCGTCGCCGCGGCGATCGTCGACGCGCCGGCGCGAGAAAAAACCGGAGGGGTCGATAAAGCGGCTTCAAGAGCGGCTCGGACAAATCAAGCAATGAATGATGTAGATAACAAAATTTTACGCATGTATCATGTGCAATGCGGAATTGATATTCTAATTAAGCGTGGATTCGCCGATGTTTCGGGGAAGACGATCGGATTGGTTACGAATCATACGGGACGAGCGGCGAACGGCGAATCGACGATCGACGCTCTTTTTCACGCTCCCGGGGTGAAGCTCGTTTCGCTTTTTTCGCCTGAGCACGGGATTCGGGGGGCGGTCGACGCCGAGGTCGCCGATTCGCGCGACCAGGCGACGGGGCTGCCGATTCATAGCCTATACGGCGCGTCGAGGAAGCCGACCGCAGAGGCGCTCAAAGGGCTCGACGCGGTCGTTTACGATATTCAGGATATAGGCGCTCGTTTTTATACCTATATTACCACGTTGGGGTATGTTCTTCAGTCGTGCGGCGAGAACGGCGTATCGGTTTACGTTCTCGATCGGCCGAATCCGATCGGCGGAGTAAAGGTTTCGGGGCCGGTGCGGGACGACGAGTTCGCTTCGTTCATCGCGTATCATGCGCTCCCGGTTCGACACGGGCTGACGGTCGGCGAGCTGGCGCGGTTGTATGTCGGCGAAAGAAAGATCAAGGTCGATTTGCATGTGATACCGTGCGAAGATTGGAATCGAGGCGACTTGTATGATCAAACGGGATTGATGTGGGTGAATCCCTCGCCGAATATCCGGAGTTTGACCGAGGCGTTGTTGTATCCCGGAGTCGGATTGTTGGAGGCGTGCGATTTGGCGCACGGTCGGGGGACGGAATTTCCGTTCGAGGCGATCGGGGCGCCGTGGATCGACGCGATCGATTTTTCACGATCGCTCAATGAATTGAATCTCGCGGGGTTCGGTTTCACGCCGATTCGGTTTAAGCCGACCGCGCGGAAATACGCCGGGGAAGAGTGCGGAGGTGTGCGGATTTTGATCAAAGATTGGGCCGAGGTCGATCCGGTCGATCTCGGGATCGGAATCGCGACGGTTTTGCAGGCGAAGTATCCCGGCAAGTGGGGCGCCGACGGTTTCCTTAAACTCACAGCCGATCGAGCGACCCGCGACGCGATCGTCGCGGGGAAAACGCTCGATCAAATCAAACAAATGTACCAGGGCGAACTCGAATCGTTCAAGGCGATCCGCGAAAAATATCTTATCTACAAATAGACAGATAAATTCTAAGAAGGCTCTTTTCGCGAGATCGGCTTGAACGAAGGAGTTCGGTTTCAGAATTATTTCGATCGACCGAGGAGCGTTTCGAGTACGAGCATTTCGAGTTGTTCGTAACGTCGTTCGGCGCGGAGGGTTTCGACGCGCTTGTGATCGATCGAGCGTACGACGTCGAGGAGCCTGAGGAACATCGTTTTCGAGTGCGAAAGATGGAACGTCGATTCTTCGAGCGTGGTGGTTCGCATCGCCTTGACGTCGAGTCCCACGCATTCGCCGTTTTTACCGTAGCCGTTGGTTTCGAGGGTCCAAACCTGGTTGAAGGCGCGACGCAAATCGACCGATCCGAAGACTTTGTCTTGATCGTATTTGAGCCCGTTTTGATCGTTTAAATGAACACTCCAAAGTTTGTTATGATAAAGCGCGTACGCCATGTCGTCGGCGGGGTCGAGCCCGGCGAGGAGCGAGTGCGCTGATTCGATGAGGACTCCCGAGCGATCGGGGTCGACGGTTTTGTACGCGAGGCCGATCATGTGGCCGACGGTCGGGAGGTATGCTTGATCCATCGGTTCGTTGGGTTTGGCTTCGCCGAGAACGCGGATCTCGGGATCGTGCTCGAGGACGGCGTTCCAGGCGTCGGCGATGCGGCCGATCGCGGTTTTGGCGTCTTTGGCCTCGCGGATGTAGGTTCCTTCGCGGGCGAGCCAGAGGACGTAGTTTTTGCAGCCGATCGCACGGGCGATGTCGACGCAGCGTTTGGAGCGGTCGAGAGCGTAGCGTCGGTCGGAGGGGCTATTCGAGGTGAAGGCGCCGTCGATCGTGCGGGCGTCCTCCCACAGCCTGGGGGCGACGATTTCGACGAACAGTCCTTCGCCGTCGAGGATCGATTGGACGGCGGCGACTCCTTTTTGGGTGGCGTTCCAATCGAGATCGGCGGGAACGATATCGTCGTCGTGAAATTGGACGGCGTCGAAGCCGAGTTTTTTGTATGATCGAAGTTTATCGGCGAACGGGAGTTCGGAGCGCACGGGGGGGCCGAACGGATCGGCGCCGGTACTGATATTCCAGGGGCCGAACGAGAAGCGATATTGCGTGGGGTGTGTTGGATTTGCCATGGTAGGCGAATCTCCTAGAATCGAGAATCAAAGCCCGCGTCTTTGGTTGCGCAATCGAGCGGGGCGTTCGAGTGTTCGTTTTGGAACCGGGGGCCTCGGAACCGGTTCGGTCCGCTCGGGGGGATGACGATTTACCTTAACGGATTTCTTGTTCGATCTCCTTCACTTTTTTCACAAACCCGTCGGCTCGTTCGTTCAATCCGAGGAAGGATCGATGCGACTTTGGCACTTGCTGACGGCGATCTTCGTGGTCGCACTGGTACTGGTTCTGATGCGAGACCCGGTCGGTCGCGTGAGTATGGTCGTCTTTGTGATGGGGTTGGGGGAAACGGCGCTCGGGACCGCCGCGCTTCTGATATTATTTCAGACGATCGCGGCGATCGGGCACGCCAACCGTCCCGGTCAGTATTTCGAGGCGGTGACCGCGACGATCGCGGTTCTCGCGATCGCGTCGCTGGTGATGAACGGGCTCTTTTGGCTCGGTCTTCATTTGATTCAGGTTTCGGTCGAATGACGGCGACATGCGCCGTTTACTTCATGAGTAATTTATATAATGACATATATACCTGAGAAGTTTCCTCGTCGTCGGCTGCCGGATTCGCTTGCGCTTGAAACCTGGGATTCGATCGAGCCTTGGTATCGAGAGTTGTTGGATTGGCGAATTGAATCGGCGAGGGATCTCGAGGTTTGGCTCGAGGCGTGCGGCGAACTCAACGCGGCGGTTTCGCAGGAGGGAGTTCGGCGGAACGTGGCGATGACGCAACAAACCGACGATCCCGAGCGTGAGGCGGCGCATCTGGCTTTCGTTCGCGAGATCGAGCCCAAGCTCAAACCCGTTCGAGACGCATTGCGATCTAAATATTTAGATAATCCGTTTCGACTGGATTTGCCCCGCGATCGATTTTTCGTGTTTGATCGCGCCGAGGAGAATCGTCGCGCGTTATTCCGCGCGGCGAACGTTCCTCGCGAGACCGAGCTCGCCGAGCTTGAGCAGCGATATCAGAAGACGATCGGCGCGATGACGGTGATGTTTCGCGGCGAGGAAAAAACGCCGGCTCAGATGGCGCCGATTTTGGAGGAGCCCGATCGTTCGTTGCGTCAGGAAGCGTGGGAGCTTGTGGCGGCTCGCCGCGCCGTCGACCGCGAGGCGCTCGACGATCTTTTCGACAGGATGGTCGAATTGAGGACGGAAGTCTCGCATGAAGCGGGTTTTTCCAATTATGTCGATTACGCGTATCGTGCGCGGGAGCGTTTCGATTACGGAACGGCCGAGGCCGAGCGGTTTCGAGACGCGATCGAGCGGGTCGTCGTTCCGCTCGCCGATCAAATTATGGAGCGAAGACGGCGTGCGATCGGGGTCGAATCGCTCCGTCCCTGGGATCTCGCGGTCGATCCGTTCGGTCGAGAACCGCTTCGTCCATTTAAGGATGTGGATGAACTTGCCGTTCGAACTAAAGCGATCTTTGATGAGATTGACCGCGATTTGGGGGACCGGTTTGAATTCCTTCGAACGCACGGTTTGCTCGATTTGGAGAACCGGAAAGGGAAAGCGCCGGGGGGATATCAGACGACGTTCGAGGACGATCGCTTGCCGTTTATTTTTATGAACGCGGTCGGTTTGGACGGCGACGTTAGAACGCTATTACACGAAGGTGGGCACGCGTTTCACACTTTGGAATGCCGCGGCGAGCCGTTGGCCGCGTATCGCGAGGCGCCGATCGAGTTCTGCGAAGTCGCTTCGATGTCGATGGAATTGTTGGGCGCCCGAAATTTGTCGATGTTTTATTCGCCCGAGGACGCCGATCGATCGTATCGGCGGTTGCTTGAGGGGATCGTTTTGATCATGCCCTGGATCGCGACGGTCGACGCGTTTCAGCATTGGATTTACGCGAATCCCGCCAAAGATCGCAACGATCGACGACGGCGGTGGATCGAAATCGATCGGCGATTCGGCGGAATCGTCGATTGGACCGGTTACGAGGAGACTCGGGGGAGTTCGTGGCACAAACAATTGCATATTTTCTTGTATCCATTTTATTATATTGAATACGGGATCGCGCAGTTGGGGGCGTTGCAAATTTGGCGACGTTCGCTCGACGATCGTCAAGGCGCCGTCGCCGCGTATCGCTCGGCGCTCGCTCTCGGCGGAAGCAGGCCGCTTCCCGAATTGTTCGCCGCCGCCGGAGCGCGATTCGATTTCGGCGTGGAGACGATCGAACCGCTCATGGCGAGGATCGCCGAGGAGCTCGAACGGATCGCGTGAAGAAAGATTATACGTTTGCAGAGATCTTTGTAGAATTATTTCAGAATGTCTAAGAGTTGATTTACGTCGATCGGTTTTACGAGGACGAGGTCGGGTTGCAAGGCGGAGACGGCGGCGAGGCGATCGGGATCGCTCAATCCCGTGGTGACGACGACACGCGTCGAGGGATTCTTCGCGCGGATCGCCGCGAGGACGTCGATTCCGTCGCCGTCGGGGAGCATGATGTCGAGGATGACGACGTCGGGACGCTGCGCTGCGCGAGCGATTCCCGCGGCGACCGAATCGACGTGATCGACGTCGTGTCCGATGCGCCGCAAGATCAGGCTCATCGCTTTCGCGGTCGCGGGGTCATCCTCAACGAGGAGCACCGATTTTTTCGTCGGTTCTCCCGCCGCGGTTCGTCGCGTCGCCGTAAATATGGTGCGGCGCGGGGTGTTCTTGGGGAATGACGACTCCGGGTAAAACGACGGAGAAACGGCTCCCTCGATCAAGGTCGCCGTCGAGAACGATCGATCCACCCAACTGCTCGGCGAGCCGGCGCGAGATCGGCAAACCGAGACCGAATCCTTTTTGACGATCGCGTTCACGATTGTTCACCTGATAAAATTCCTCGAAGATCCGATCGCGATGTTCCGGAGCCACCCCCACGCCCGTGTCGACGACTTCAATCGTTAAATCTCGATTCTTCACGAATACCGAGATCGTTACGCCTCCCTTATGCGTGTATTTGATCGCGTTTCCGATCAGATTGCGGAGGATACGGTCGATTTTCATTCGATCTGAAAGGATGTGAGCATGCGTTTCGGCTTGGATCGAGAACGTTAAACCCGCGGCCTTCGCCGTCGTGATGAAAGCACGCGCCGTGCGGTCGACGAGTTCGTCGATCGCGAACGGTTCCAGCCGATTCGTCGAGTTATCCCACCCCAAACGACCCAATTCCATAAATTCGCCGAGCGTTTCCGCGGTCGCCGCGGCGCTCGCCTTGAGCGATCCGATCGCCTCTCGCAGCGCTTCCAAATCGTCGGCCTCGAGCGACATATCGGCGAGATGCGCCTGCAACACCAATCCGTTGATCGGAGTTCTTAAATCGTGGCTGATCGCGTTTAAGAAAAAACTCTTTCGTTCCGATTCAACCCGCGTCGCCGCGAGCTCACGCTCCAGCTTCGCCGATCGCTCGATCTCGTGATAAATCACCGACAGATCCTTCGCCTTCCAAACGTACTTCCATGTATAATAAACCAAGAACGCCAAAAACAAATCGTACAAACGCCACGCAGGCCAATACATTTTTATCGGTATAAATAAATATCCGCATGTACCGCAAAAAATGAAGATGTTTCTCATCGAGGAGAGAGCGTTCTTGGCTTGTGAGGGAGGCGTGCTTCGCTCGTTACGCCGCCAATGAAGCGCGATGATCGCGTAACCGATCGCGATCGAGAAGTCGAGCGCGACCGTCGTGCCGATCCAGAACCAGTCGTGATTCATGCAGTGGACGAGATTCATATACGGGGTTTCGCCGCCGGTGAACCAGTCCAAAATCGGAATGCCGTTCATCGACCCGGACTCCATGTCGGAAGATCAATGTCGAAGCGAATCGCAGTCGTGAAGATTCTTCCTCGATTGAAATAATAGTTCTTAAAAAAGCTTTGTGGAAGAGGTTGAAACTCCGAAACGTAAACCTATCTGAGTTATTTTTTCCACATTGGGCGCCAAAAGTCAATCCGCTGGAGTTTGAGCGGCGAGGGGGGCAGCCTTCGTCGATTCGGCTTTGCGTAAAAGCGCCTGGACGATCGACAACCCGATCGCGACGACCGCGACCAGACACGCGAAAACCGAGATCCCCGCGGCGAACCAAAGCCCCGCGGGGCGATACCGCAGCGTGACGGTCGTCCTACCGCTTTTCTTGATCCAAACTCCCATGATTCCGCCGTCGACGCGTTCGACCCGAGCGTTTTCGCGGCGATCGATCCGAGCTTGCCAACCGTCATCGTACGTTCGATCGATCACAAGCAGGCACGCGCCGTCGGTATCGACGATCGTCGTCTTTCCATCCGAAGCGATGATCCGAGCCGACCGCGCGAGAACGGCGGGAGGCTCGTCGGCATCGGGGCCGAGTCGCGCCTCGTCGATCGAATCATCCCATTGAAACGATTCAAAGATCTCGCGATCTCCCGAAGATCGACGCACGTGTATCGCAGGACGAACTCGTGGAAAAGGCTCGGGATAGCGCACGAGCGTCCAGGTGCGGTGAAACGGTTCACGCGGGCCGGGAGTTATCAATTGATCCAGAGCCGTATCGGGACCTTGATAAAGAACGCGGACATTTTTCGATTGGACGGGAACGCTCCATACGCCGTGCGTCACGCCGTAGCGGCGCAGCAGCCGCGCCGCGGCGGGATCGGCGTTCGCCGCGGCGAAATTCGCTGCCGAGAGCCACGATTGAGGTTGTGGAAGGTTTTGCACCAGATACGGACGAGCGGGAGTGAATCCGGCGAAGATCGGTACGTTTTCCAAAAAGCCCGCGATCCGACCGACACGCCTCTCCCGGGAAAGCCGCGAGAGAACGGGACTGTCTTCCGGTATGTGCACGCGCGGCCCCCAAACCGTTGTTGAAGTGTAAAACAGGACGACAAGTTCTCCGGATGCGATCGCCAGGGGAACGAGCGACGAGAGTTTTCGCTTCCGCCAAAGGGTGACGACGACGAGCCCAATCGTCCAGCTAAACGCCGCGGCCGCGATTCGAGCGCCAAGTCCGAGCCTTTTGATCGGGCCCAATCCGACGGCGACATACTGAGCCGAGAGCCCCCCGTGTTTACCCAATACGACGCTTCGATCGAACGCGAGAATCGCGACGAAGATCGCGAGCGCGAGCCCCACGCGAAATCGATCGCGACCGATCGAACGTTCGAACCCCGATCCAGCCGACAGAGCCAATCCCAGCATCGCGATCAACGTGTACCGCCCAGGAGCGCGAAAGAATCCGATTCCGGGAATCATAAGTAAATACCGATAAGCCGCGGGCGAAATGCTTGGCAAAATGGATAACAACAAGGATGCGCCGATCAAGTAATACCAGGGGGCGAGCCCTCGGGGTCGATCGCGACGGAACAATCCCACAAACGCCATTATGAGCGGAATCGTTCCGATATACAAGCACGCTTCATAGCCTGACGACCTCCGCGCCGTCCAATACGCGGCGTTATCGGGACCTCCCTTGAGCCCTCGAAAGAGTTCCGGAATGAACGCCTCGACCCAGTTTTCAGGAGGGAAAGCATAGTAAGAAAGATCATGAATCGATCGACGAGTCATCCCGACCGCGACAAGAAAACGTTCGCTTAAGAGAAGCGGAACCGCGGCGATCGTCGCGCCCCACGCGAGCGCCAGGAAGAGCCCAGCGGCTCGAACTCGCGGTCTGCGATCGGCGACGACTCGCCACCAGCCGGTGAACAACGCGAGCCCCGCGGTCCACATCTGAATTTGATAATGCCCGAGCGTGAGCTGCGCTCCCCATCCGAGCGCGATCGCCGCGGCCCAGCCGATCTTTCCCGTCGCCGCGTACCGGTCGGTCGCAATCAAAACAAATAATAGATAAACAATCGCGTGATAGAAAGGTTCATGACTCGAATGGATCGCCATGAACCCGCAAAAGGTGAACGAGATCGCCGAGAGCGCCGCTCCTCGCGGACTCGACCCGACTACTCTTGCGTATATATATGTAAGTGTGCATATCGCGATATAATGAAACCACATCAGCAAATCGTAGGCGATGGAGACCGGAAGAGCGCCGTAAAACGCGAGGTTGAGCGGATAAAACGCGGCGACGTGGCTCTCGGCCGCGAGCGGTACGCCGAGTCCGAAGCGGTCGCTCCATAACGGCGGCTCGCCGCGCATCAGCGCTCGAGCGAGCTCGGCTTTAATCGGCCGATATAATCGGTCGGGATCGCCGCCGACGGGCTCGAAACCGAACCATAAAGGGGAAAGAGCGAGCCCCGCGATCGCGATCGCGAACGCGATCGATGTCGCCTCCTCCGAACGTCCGAACGTCCGTTTCCGTGTTTCGATGTTCGGTCGTTCTTCGCTCATGAAACCGGTGTTTTTGTTTCGTGTTCCGAAAATGGAAGTCCGGATTGTCGTAAGCTATCTTGAAACGTACATCAACGCATACGATATGCGTTTTCGATCGCGGCGGCGTATTGAAGCCGACGATCGTTCCGGATCGCTAAAACAGCTCGAAGATCGGCTCGACTCCGCGATCGACAACGGCGATCGGCTTATCTCCAGGGCCTTGGAGTTCGCTATCGAGCGGGATTCCAACCGCGTGGAGGATCGTCGCCACGACTTCCGCGGGTTCGACCGGGCGATCCTTGGGGGAATGACCGATCGAGTCGGACTCGCCGATCACGCGTCCTCCAGCGATCGGGCCTCCCGCGAAAAGCCCCGTCCAGCAACCGGGGTGATGATCGCGTCCTCCCGATCGGTTGATTCGAGGAGTGCGGCCGAACTCGCCGAACGCCGCGACGACCGTCTTTTGTAACAGACCCCGTTCGGTCAGATCCTCCAAAAGAGCCGCGTAAGCCGTGTCGAAAATTGGGCAGATCTCGTCTCGCATCGTATCAAACGAACTAAAAGGCGAAGATCCGTGAATATCCCAGCTTGGTTGATCGAAAATATCCGTATGCATGTTAATTGTGACGAATCGGACGCCTCGTTCGACGAGCCTGCGCGCGATCAGGCAATTTCGGCCGAATCGCGTCGCGCCGAAACGGTCGATTTTCTCGTTTTTTTCCCGCGACAAGTCGAACGCTTCGCGCAGCGGGTATCCGGCGACGCGTCGCTCAATCGAGAACCGTTTCAATTGATCAATACCCATTGATTCGTGGATGGGAACCTCTTCGGAGGCGACGTTCGCGAGAGGTTGGAACGCGGCGTAAGCTCTTCCGAGATAGCCTGCGGATTGGCCGCGCGACGAGATCCCGCCGATCTCTCCGATTGGACCGGGAAGGAGAACGTGAGCGGGAACTTGTTCGTTCTTTCGTTTAAACCTGGAGACGACGCAGCCGATGTGAGGATGCTCGGTTCCGTCGGAGTGAAGCCTGCCCGTTTGGATCAGTTGAAGGCCTGTTTCGTGAACCGCGATCGATCGGTGATGGATCGACCGGACGAGAGAAACGCGATCCATCCAGGTCGACAACCGTGGGAAAGCATGTGAGATTGAGATTCCTGGAACTTTTGTCGCGATCGTTTGGAAGGGCCCGCGGATATCTTCGGGGGCGTTCGGTTTTGGGTCCCACGTATCGATGTGCGACGGACCTCCCGTGAGGACGATCATGATGCAAGAGTTGTCGCGAGCGTTCCACGAACGCGATTCTCGGAGGGTTTTCGGCGAGCGTGTGAGGCTCGTTCCCAAGATCGAGAGCGAACCGGCGCGAAGAACGTCGCGTCGAGTCGGCCAGGGACGCGTAGAATCGTCGCGGAATGGATTCATTTCAATCATGATCGATAACTCCATCGATAATCGTAGCGCCGGGGGAGAACCGCACGTTCTCGGGATCGGTCGACGTCATTCATCATAATCGGCGGCGCGGGGGAGCCGCAAAACCCAAATGGAATTGAATGATAATTACGAGCTAGCCGATGGCGCCTCTGAGATCGAATTTGAAGGGTCGTCGAGCGAGGTGAGATCGGCGAGTTTGGCGACGATTCGATCCGCGAGCTTCATGCAGAGAGCGATGATCGTAAACGTGGGGTTGGCGGCTCCTCCCGTGGGAAAAACCGAGCTTCCCGCGATGTAGAGATTGGACACTCCATGCACCTTGCAATCGGCGTCGACGACTCCATGTCGGGGGTCGTCGTGCATCCGGGTCGTTCCCATATGGTGACCCGCGTCGTACACCCCACGGTCGTGTTCGCCAGGATTTGCCTGAAGATTCATCGAATCAAGATCGATTTCACCCAGCCGGAGACGGCGAAATTCGGCGGCGACGGTTTCGGCGAAAACGACGAGCGTGCGACGATCGAGATCGGTCAGCCGCCAGTCAAGTTCGGCGCGTGGAAATCCGAAAGGATCGAGCGATCTCGAAAGACGAACGCGACTGGAGGGATTGGGCTCGCATTCACTCTGTATACCAAGGAACATGTCTCCACGTTTCTCGGAAGCGGTGTCCTCGATGAAGGTGTAGCGGAAGATCGCGTCGACGAGTTCGTGAGGTCGTTTAAGGATATTGAAAATTGAGCGTGGAGCGTTCGGAAGAAGACTCGGGTGTCGCGCGGCGCGGAGGAGGAATTTCGCCGCGGTTACGGTCGAATCGGGCGGGGGTTCGTAGGTTACGTCGCCGAAAATGTTGAGGATCTTGTGCTCGATCTGCACATCCTCCGAACATAAAATCTTCGGAAAATATTTAATTCCATTGTAATAATATCGGTGATAAATCTCTCGGATTCGATTGCGATTGATCGGTTTGATAAGTGCGAGCTTGGCGTGCAAATGTTCGTTGAAAAAACGTCCCACGAGATCGTGTGCGTTGCCGATTCCACGGCGATCAATCCGGTCGCTCGCGAGCAAGAGCCGAGGGGTTTCGACGCCGCCGCACGCGACGATGAAGATCGACGCTCGGGCTTTGGCCGAACGTCCCTTGAGCGATCGAATATCGATCTCTTCGACCGCCGTTCCATCGAGGTTGGTCGCGATCATCGTGGCGCTGGCGTGGAGAATCACCTGGATACGATCATCGCTACGAAACCAGGGAGAATATTCGACACGCAAATCGGGTTTGGGGCCGAATACCGCAAGAATATGCTTTAGTTTTGACGCGTTATATTCGGGAGGACGATGACGCTGGGGGAACGAATTGGCGTCGATATTGACGCGGCCTTCGAGCTTCATAAACCGCGCGGCGCGATCGTAGTACGAACGGAGATCTTCTTTTCGGAACGGCCAGCCGCTATGCGGAACCCAATCGCGCGGTTGGAAATCGATCGAGTCGAGTTCGATCGAAACGCCGGACCATATGTTAGCGAGCCCTCCGAGCGCTCGGATTCGACCGTCTCGAATCGTCCCGTGCTTCAAACCGACGATATCCGCTTCGTTGAGCTTCTGGCTCTCACGCTCGATTTTGGCGCCGCCGCTCTCGAGCAAGATGACACGAAGCGAGCTTCCGGCGCTTTTCAACAGCTCGGTCGCAAGCGCAATCCCGGCGATACCGCCCCCCACGATGCAGATATCCGCCGAAACAGTCGACCCGTCGGTCATCTCATTTAAATCGAGTATCATGCACGGATTATACGGAACCTCGACAAGCGAGAGTCAAGGTTTTCATAAAAATTTTATCGTGATGTTTTATTGATCGTTTTTGTGGAACATGCAGGCCAAGATATTAAATAAGCTAGTTAGCCGCGAAATCTCGCAAAAAAATCCCGACCGACCGCTTCGGGTCGATCGGGCGTTCTAATTTTTTCTATAAAAAACGCTTTACATGAGTTTAGTCGGTTCAGTCAGGCTGGTAACGTCTTAAACAAGACGCGCCTGGGTTCAATTCATTTCAATGGGAGGAGACGACCGGGCCAAATAATTCACGGTGTCGGCGGCGTCCTCGGCACGACGAATGTCGCCGTATTTCGCGACCGCCGCCGAGTGAGAACCGTCCGTGTACACTCCATGGACCGTGAAGAGTCCGTTTGACTCGCTGATCTCCGCTTTAGTAAGCAGTCCAGACCTGATCAATGAGGCCAGGTTCCGCTGCCACCGCTGCGTGTCGGACAACTTCATCGCCATGGCGAACCCCTTTCTCGGGTTATTTGAAAACGCAAACTGTGGAGGCGGTCGGCGTTTCCTGTTGACTGTGGTTCCGGGGCGTAACCTCTACCATTAATAACGCTTCATCGAGCCGTTTGGTTCCACAAGATTTCGCTCAAGTCTCGAATTTTCAATCAAGACCCGAACGACGCTCATGAACCGACCCCCGATGGAAAGAACAGGACAAATCACACTACGCAATCTTACCCGATCAGCCCTCACCGTGTAGACGAGTTTCAAACCAATTTGGTTCGATCACTCGATCCACAACTTCAAGTATACCACGCGCGTCGTCATGAATCATCGCGAAGAAGAAGACTTTCACCCTTTAGGGCTCCAATCCCTTACTCGTTGTGCTTTTAGGTATGGGCGAGCGAGTCGTTTAAGCAACAGAGCAAACGGCGGGCCAAAGATTTATCAAAATCGTTCAATTCGCGATTCCCACGACTAAACACAATCAAACGCCATAATCAGTCGGGTGGTCCCAGAGTCGATCAAACCGTCATTAGCGATCCGAATTGTCGATGTAACTTAAATAAAATTAAGCGGTTACATTGTTTCAAGAAAGGCCCGATTGGACGAGTGACGCAAAACTCACACACGCGCTCCACGCCGCCCATGATCGACAATCTTCGCTTAAGCAAGATGAAGATTCTCGATGCCTCGCGCAAAGCGAAGCAGGGTCGATCCTACTGTTTCGGTGATTCGGCAGGGCTTGCTGGAATCTTTTACAGAGTCGCCTTGGAATTAGGCAGACCCGTTGGAGACCTTGAGAACGTTGCGGAAAGGCGCATATCATGTCGCAAAAAAACAACTTATCTCCAATCAAGCGACCCGGGCGATACACGCCTCGACGTCGTTTCTTGGGTTGTTCACCACAGGATCGACCGGATACGCCTCCCAACCCTCGGGTGAACACGCGCGAAGCAGAGTTTTGAGCGATACGATGTCGTTCTCATTCGGGTCGAGCCATTCCGCGTAATCCTCGCGTGCGAGAATCACCGGCATGCGGTCGTGAATCGGCTTCATCAGCTCATTGGGCTCGGTCGTGATGATCGAAGCCGATTCGAACTCGCCGCCGTCACGTCCCCAATGATCCCAGATCGCCGCGAAAGCGAACGGACGATCGTCTTGCCGATGAATGAAAAAAGGACGTTTCCCCTCTCCGGTCGATCGCCATTCATAAAACCCGTCGGCGATCACCAGACATCGTTTGCGTTTAAACGGATGCTTGAACGAGTTTTTTTGATCGATCGTCTCGGCTCGCGCGTTGATCATCCGCGCGCCGATCTTGGGATCGTCGGCCCATGACGGAACGAGCCCCCAATTGACAAATATCAACTCTCGCTTCGCGGTCCGCGGGTCGACCCGAATCGACGCGATCGGCGTTGCGGGCGCGATGTTGTAGCGACGGGGAAGTTCGGGAATCTCGGCGACGTCGAATTCGTCGGCGATCGCCCTCGGATCGGCTCTCAAACTAAATCGTCCGCACATTTCAGAAAACCTCCTCTAAGAGATCATGATTTGTTAAAAACAAAAATGATATATAACAAGATTTACGATTCTTTCGCGGATCGAGCCGAAAGTCGATCGAGTCTGTCAACGCATTCGTTTTCCATGAATTCGATCGTGCGGTCGCGGATCGCCAGGAATTCGTCGATTAAGATTCGCGCCGCGTCGGTGATCTCGGCTCGGCGTGTGTCGCGACCTCCGACCGTGGTGATCGCGAGCGGACGTCCAAGAGCCGCTTCCGCCTCTTTAATTCGACTCCAAACATGACGATAACTCCGCCCCAACTCGACCGCGGCGCTTTTGATCGATCCGGTTCGATCGACCGCCTGCAAAATCTCGACGAGTCCGAGCCCGAAGCCCCAACCTTCGTCGTTTTCAAACCAAATTCTCACACGAGGACGAATCATAAATGATTTCTTGAAAGTTATGTTATATTTTATCGGGTTATCTTGGACGCCGGCGAGAAACCGCACTTGGCGAGGATTTTTTCGCCCTCTTCGCTTGTAATGAACGACGCGAACGCGCGAGCGCGATCGGCGTTGCGCGATCGTTTTAAAACGCCGATCCCGTAACGGATCGGTCGATACGATTTAGGGTCGACGATTACGAATTCGAGCCCCGCCGCGGCCCCGATCGATTCCTCGACGAACGCGAAATCGGCGCTTCCCGTTTGCATCAAGGCGAGCGTGCCGCGAGCGGTTTCGGAGCGGACGAGTTTGGGCTCGATTCGCTCGATCATCCCCGCGCTCTTGAGCGCCTCGATCGACGCGGCGCCGATCGGCGTTTGAGATGGATCGGCGATCGCGATCTTTTTGATCTCAGGGCGGTCCAGATCGGCGATCGACGTGATCTCCGCGTTCGCGTCGGGAGATCGAGCGACGACGAGCACTCCAGACGCGAAAGGACGGATCGAATCGGCTTCGATCAATCCCTCCTTCACGAGCGAGTCGATCGCCGACATATCGGCGGATAAGAACAAGTCGAAACCGGCGCCCGTGCGAATTTGTTCGGCGAGTCGTGCCGAGGCTCCGTGAGTTATAACGACCTTGATCGTTCCCTTCGATCGTTTCTCGAATTCGGCGACGATCTTGGGCGCCGCCTCGAAAAGCTCGCTCGACGCGGCGACGCGAAGGATTTTGGGCTCGATCCGCGGCGGAGGATCGACACACCCCACGACGAGCGTCAATGCGAGAATGCCGCGTCTTATCGATCGATTCATGAAACGCCTCGGGTTGTTTCGGGGGTGAATTCATCGTAGGTCGAGTGACGCGCGCGAGTCAATCCGCCGATGTCGATTGCGGATCGGGGGCTTGATCGGTTATGACGATACGTCGAATGTTTCGCCTCGCGCGCGCCTTGTCGGTCCGTTTCGGCTCGGTTCGCGCTCGGTTTGGTATGAGATTTCACGCGATGAAAACCGATCAGTTTTTGCGGCGGCACGGCATCGTCGGCAACCCCTTCAGCGAGGAAGACGCACGAACCGATACGGTCTTCAAAAGCGGATGCTTATGGAAAATCCATCATCCCGCGTGGGATAAATTTTACGGCAGCCCGGTCGACCCCTCGACCGCGGTCGTCTTCGGCGAAAAAGGGAGCGGAAAAACCGCGCTCAGGCTGCAAGCCGAGGCCGAACTCGAAGCTCACAACGAAGCCAATCCCAATCAACGCGTGTTCGTAATTTCGTATGACGACTTCAATCCATTTTTAGATCACTTCAAAGCCGCGTCGCGGGCTCGCGACGACGTCTCGGCGCTCAAATCGTGGCGTTTGCAGGATCATATGGATGCGATCCTGGCGCTCGGTACGACCCGGCTCGTCGACGAACTCATCGCCGACAAGGCCGATCTCACCGTCCTTAGCGTCGATCAGCGCCGCGACCTTCTCTTGCTCGCCGCCTTGTATGATCAATCGACCCGAGAACCGATCGAACAACGATGGAGCAAACTCCGCAGGCGTTCGGGATTTCGCCCGCTTTGGAGCCGTCGCGACATCCAAATCGGAGTCGGCACGACGATCGTCGTCGCGGCGCTGACCGCGGCGTTTCCCAGATTGCGTGTTTGGTCGGTTTGGCCTTGGCTGTTGCTCGCGGTGTTCGCGGGCTGGATTTATTGGGGCTGGAGGATGGCCCGCGCCGTCTGGTTCGCCGCCGATATTCGTAAGGGGCTTCGAGTATTAAGCCGCGATCCGTGGGCGCTGCGCTGGGAACTCCTCTGGTTTCAGCCGAGCGAACTAGGCGGCCAACCGATGCCCGTCTCTTCGGCGACGGGAGGCGAGGAAAAACGCTACGAATTACTCCGCAAATTCCAAGGACTTATCAATAAGCTTGGATATTCTGGGATCGTCGTTTTGATCGACCGCGTCGACGAGCCGCAAATGATCGAGGGAGATCCTCGTAAAATGCGCTCTCTCATCTGGCCGTTGCTCGATCATAAGTTTCTCAGACATCCCGGCATCGGCGTCAAGCTGCTGTTGCCGATCGAACTCGCGTATTACCTTGAGAAGGAAGAGAAAGAGTTTTACGACAAAGCTCGACCCGATAAGCTGAATTTGATCAAGCCGCTCCGGTGGACCGGGCCTTCGCTTTACGATCTGGCCACCGATCGCCTCCGCGCGTGTTCGGTCGACCCGTCGAGCGACGGCGAGGGGCCGAGGCTTCGCCAATTCATCGACGAATCGGTATCGGACGATACGCTCAAAGACGCGCTCGCGAATCTTCGTACGCCTCGTCAATTATTCAAGTTCTTGCATAAATTGATCGAGGAGCATTGTCATCGTCACACCGAGGACGCTCCCCGATTCACCGTCGATCAAGACACTTTCCGCAACGTCTACTCGGCGAAGCTGCGCGAGATCGACGCTTTCGATCGAGGTTTCGGTCACGGCTAAAGCGTCGGGTGAATTCTTGTATGAGGTACATCAAATTATACAAACCTTATGACGTTTTATGCCAATTTCGCGACGATCGGGGACGACGCGTGCTCGCCGATTTCGTGAACGTTCCCGGCGTGTATCCCGCGGGCAGGCTCGATCGCGATAGCGAAGGGTTGTTGCTTTTAACCGACGACGGAGCGACGGCTCACAGGCTAACCGATCCACGATTTTTCCACCCGAAAACATATTGGGTGCAGGTGGAAGGAATCGCGACCGATTCCGCGCTCGAATCGCTTCGTCGCGGGATCGTCTTGAACGACGGACCGACTCGGCCCGCCGACGCCGAGGCGATCGACGAGCCCGCCGATCTACCGCCTCGATCGATACCGATTCGTTTTCGTAAAAATGTTCCCACGTCTTGGATCGAGCTGACGATTCGCGAGGGAAGGAATCGCCAGATTCGACGAATGACCGCGGCCGTCGGTCTGCCGACCTTGCGCCTGGTTCGAATCGCGATCGGGCCGATCGTGTTGGGAGATCTCGCGCCCGGCGAATGGCGCGATCTCGATCTCCGAGAGATCGAAGCGATCGTCGAAAGAAATCGGCGCTAAGAATTCGACGCAGAGAATCATTATGCAATTACATATCTTGTAAATAATCATGATTTGTTGTCGCAGTTTCGCGAATCGCGGCGGATCGTCGCGCGTTCGATCCGAAACACGGAAAACGAGCGATCGATATCGGATAAAACTTCGGCGAGCCGATTCGATTCGACCGAGCTAGGTCGATTCGGCGAGTCGGTCGCAAATCGTCTTCCATCGGACGTATGTCGGCGACGGGCGATCAAATCAATTTTCATTCGTCGTCTTCGGATTCAAAATGAATTATTTCCCTAGGCTAATATTATATATAGACTTTTTTGTTATAGATATACCATTCAAGCATGACGATCGCGAGCGCCCCGGCGGCGAGCCAAGGCCACCATTCGCTGCGTTCTCTCGTCGTTCCGATTCGCTTCCCTTCCACGGGATTGTAGCCGATTTTAATTCGATACCTCTCGGCCTCGGCGGCTGGAACGCCTTCGGGAACGAGCCCGCGGGTGGCGATGTCGCTCTCACGCGGGTCGAACAGGTTCACCGCGAACGCCTCGCGATCGTTTTCGCCCCGATTCACGTAATAAATCCCGCTCCGATCGGCTTGATTATAAATAAACGTCCCTTGCGTCGATCGCTTGACGGTCGATCTCGATCCGTCGGGCGCGGTCACCTCGATCCGATCGACGAGCGAACCGACACGAAGAATCACGGGACGTCCCGGTACATGGACCCGATCACTCGCGTTCGTCGTCGGATCTCCTAAAACGTTCAAGCAATTGTATAAGAATAAGGGAAAGCTGATTTTCAAAGGCCAGTTGGTGTTGAACTCGGTTCCTTCGACAAGCGGAAACGAGACGACGACGTCGCGATAACCCGACCTGGGAACGACGAACGCGAGCGTGCCGAGATTGCTTCCGATCAAGGGGGTCGTGCCCGGCGGGGGTTCGATTCCCTTCGCTTTTTGGATGAAAACCGTCGAAAGGTCGCGAATGAATTGCATCAGCGGGTGGGTCGTATCCCAATCGAGAATGACGGGATGTTCGAGCGATTTCGGGTTATCATAAACCGCTCCGGGAGGAAACGCGCCGAAGTACAACGCGTCGGCCTCGGGCGCCTGTTTGGGGCGAAAGTTCTCATAAATGATCCAATCAAACTCACCACCCGCAACTTGGCGATCGACCGGCGATTTATCGTATTCCTCGGGCTTGACGACCGTGAAATCGGCTTCCTGAAGCGTCACCGGGGTTTTAAGGGTGTCGATCAGATAACGATCCCCCGAGGAGACGATCAGCACCTTCGATCGCCTCGGTTCGCTCACCACCGCGAAAGCTCGATTATCAAGCGGTTGCGCGTCTTTCACGTCGATGCGAACCTCGAACTCGGCGGCGCCCGAACCTGGAAGGTCGAATTTAAACGATTGATCCGCCTGCGCCGCGATTTCGAGGGCGATCGCGTCGAGAAGCGATCCCGGAGACGTCGGTTTGGCCGAATCATGTTTGTACAATTTGGCTTCGATCGAAGCCGACTCTTCTCTGTAATTATGAATGCGTCCGAAGATCTGAAATCGATCGGTTTTTTCGTCGTCGCGGCGGGTTTGAAGCGCCGCGATCGCGACATTGTCGGACGGATTCGGGAGCGGTTTTCCTTCGACCGGGGGGGGGTTATCGGCTTCGGCTTTGCGGGTCGCCCGAGGGGGCTTGCCCACGACGACGATCGACGCTTGCAAATTGCCGAGGCTAAACCCCTCGACGTCGTCGAAGCCGCCGTCGGTCAGCATGACAAGTTTGGGAGGAACCTCGGCGGTCGCGACCGTCCCCTCTTCGAACTGTCGCGAAGGATTGGCGAGCCCCGCGGCGACTTCGAGCGCCTCGCGGGGCGAAGTCGACCCCTCGCTCGCCGCGACGCGTTCGATCGCTCCGCGCAGCACCGATTTGTTCGAGGTGTAACTCGCCTCGACCTTCGCGCGATCGTTAAAAGATATAATCATAGCAAGATCGCTCGCGTTCATGCCGTCGACGACCTTTCGAGCCTCGGCCTTCGCGAGTTCGAGTCGCGTCTTCCCCGCGTCGGTTGCGGACATGCTCGCCGAGTTATCGATCACGATCACGTACTTCTGACGTTCGTTGAAAAAACCTTTCGACCGCGGTCCCGCGAGCGCGAACATCGCCAGAAAAATGATCAACAACTGTAAAAACAAAAGGAGGTTGCGGCGCAAACGTTGAAAAAGGCTGTTGACGTGCAGGTCTTCCATGCTGCGACGCCACAAAAGCGTGCTCGGAACCCGCTCCGGACGGCGTTTGAGTTTGAGAAAATAGAGCGCGATGAGCGCGACGGGGACGCCGGCGAGCGCCGCCCAACGCGCCGGGTCGAGCGGAGTATGAAAATATTCACTAAAGCTTTCCATTCGTTCCGCTCCGTTCGCTCGAACGCCGTTTCACCGATCGGCCCGATCGTCGTTCGCTAAAAGAATGAATCATAAATCGGAATCTTCATCATGTGAGTTCGTCGCGATTTTTTTCTCTTTCATCAACTGTTTGATCGCGACGACGACGGTGTAGCCGACGAGCGCCGCGATCGTTCCGTAAAAGATCCAGCCGTTTCGCACGTCTCCCGTCAACCGAAACAACTTGCCGAATAAAACCGCGTTCATCGCACCAGGCCTCGCTCGCGCAAATAATTGAGCACAAGACGATCAAAAGGATTTTGATTCGTCGTAAAGATATAAGTAATTCCTCGTTTTGAGCACCAATCTTTAAGCCCTCCCGTAAATCCGTCGAGCGTTCGTTTGTAACGTTCAAGGAGGGGGGCGCTCATCGTGATCTCGGCGACGTCGTCGTCCTCGCAATCGACGAGTCGGAGATCCCCGGTGAGTTCTGGTTCGACCTCCTCGCGCGATAAAACCTGGATCGCGTAGATGTCAAGATCGCGAGCCAAAAGATAACGAAGCGCCGATTCGTAGCCGCGTTTATCGAGAAAATCGGACACGACGACGACGACTCCCTTCTGCGGGTGCTTGATCGCGAACTCTTTGGCCGCGGCGGTCAGGTCGCTGCCGCCGTCGGCCTCGATCGATTCGAGATGATCGATCACTCGCCTCATCTGCGAGCGCCCCCGCACGCTCGGCGTCGGCTTGCCGAGCGCCGTCGAGAACGATTCGACGACGACGCGATCGTGACAAACGAGTCCGACGAACGCCAGCGCCGCGGCCACCTGCTTGGCGTATCTCAGCTTCGTCGGCGAGCCGAAATCCATGGATAAACTACTATCAACTAATAAATGAAAATGCAGATCTTCTTCTTCCAAAAATAGCTTGATAAAAAGCTTGTCGAGCCTGCCGTAAACGTTCCAATCAATATGGCGGATGTCGTCGCCGGCCACGTAATTGCGGTGATCGGCGAATTCGACCGAAGACCCGCGGCGTTTGCTCTTTCGCTCGCCTTTCATCCTCCCCAAAAAAATCTTTCGGCTCACGATCTCGAGCCGCTCGAGCTTGGCGAGAAATTCGGGATCCAAAAGCGGCGCTTCGGCGACGGCCATCGACTTTCTCCTCAAAATCTCGATCGATTCGATATCGACCAGTAATAAATCATATCAATTAAAAGAACATGTCGGATATCTTGAATAAAATCAGCATCGCTCCAGCGGCGACTCCGAGCCCTACCGTCCAGGGAACGAGCGCCGCGACGAACGTGATCCAGCGAAGTTTCATGCTCGCCGCGGGATGCCGATGCAGGTACGCGACCGCGGTGTACCAGCTTTCGACGAAGACGAGCGTGCCGCCGAGCGCCGTGAGGATCGCGAGCGTCGGCTCGAACAACGAAGCCAACAGCGATCCCGCGGCGACGATCAATCCGAACGTCGCGAGACAAGCGAAATCGGCCTTCGTCCAGATCATCCGCTCGGTCGCGGGAGTTCCCAGCGCGACGGGCGCGGGAGGGGGATCGTAGATGTCTCTCATCGACGTCATTCCTTATGCTGAAAATATCATGATGCTATGTTTTTGAACGTCGCCGTCGATCGCCGGGGAACCGAGCATCTCGCCTTCAATCTTTGGGATCGCTCGTTCGATCGTTTTGTCTCCTTCGATTTCTCGCGATCCGAGCTTCGCGTCTTCAACCGCCTGGATCGTTCGTTCGATCGTTTTGTCTCCTTTGAGCTATCGCGATCCGAGCGCGGCGATCCTTGCCTGGCCTTCCCCTACCCCGCCTTGGCGGGCGCGAGTTCGACGGCTTTCTCGGGAACCGAATCGAGGATTTTGAGCAAAACCTCGTCGCATTCGATCCCCTCGGCCTGAGCCTCGAAATTGAGCAAAACGCGATGCCGAAGCGCCGGAAGGTAGACGCGACGTAGGTCCTCGAAGCCGACGTTGTAGCGGGCGTCGAGGAGCGCGCGAACCTTCGCCGCGAGCACAAGCGTCTGCACGCCGCGCGGGCTCGATCCCCAACGAATATACTTATTGGTAACATCCGTTGCGAACGGTCCTTCGGGATGAGTCGCGAGCGCGAGCCTGATCGCGTAATCCTGCACGTGGGGCGCGATCAAAACCTCGCGCACGAGCGCCTGCATCCGAATTAAAGTCGCCCCGTCGATCACCTTCTCGGCTTTCGGGTTGTCGCTCCGAGTCGTCCGGTCGAGGATCGTCGCGAGCTCCTCGCGCGATGAATAACCGACAACCAGTTTGAACATAAAACGATCAAGTTGCGCCTCGGGAAGAGGGTAAGTTCCCTCCTGTTCGATCGGGTTTTGCGTGGCCATCACGAAAAAAGGCTCGCCGAGTTTATGAATCACCCCGCCGACGGTCACCGAATGTTCCTGCATCGCCTCGAGCAGCGCCGATTGCGTTTTCGGGGTTGCGCGATTGATCTCGTCGGCGAGGACGATCCGCGAGAAAATCGGACCCCGCTGAAACTCGAAAACCCGCCTGCCGTCGGGCGACTCCATCACCACGTTTGTTCCCAAAATATCCGCGGGCATCAAATCGGGGGTGAATTGGATGCGATTGAAATCGAGCGCTACGGTATCCGCGAGCGTCCGAACGAGCAGCGTTTTGCCAAGCCCGGGAACCCCCTCCAAAAGCGCGTGCCCTCCCACGAACAAACATGTGAGAATTCCGTGCACAATCTCCTCGTGGCCGACGATCACCTTGGCGATCTCGGCCTTCACTCCGGCGTACGCCGCGCGAAACGCGTCGGCTCGCGCCTCCATCGATTCCGAGTCCGCGGTCATCGCGATCGTCCTTTCTTAAAAACGAACCGATAATTGAGATTATTCATCAAAAAAGCCGTTGTGTTGTTTATTGTGTATGTGCTCATGTTACTTGCCGTCGTCTTTCTTGCCCGGATTGCGATCCTCCCAAACTTTTTGTTTGGCTCTGAGAAGGCGATCGGTGTAGCTTTCGGGCTCGGCGGGTTTGGCCGCGCCCGGGGAGATCGAAGGCTTCGACGAGTCGCCTCGCGGAGGAGCCTCGCGAGCCCGCTCCGCCGCGACGACCGATTCTCCGGGAGAAGTCGCTGGATCGCGCGGAATCGGCTCGAATCGGGTCGCGGCGCGCGATTTTTCGATCCGTTCGACGACGTCGGCTTTGCGACTTTTAAGTTTATCTAAATATTCTTCTCTCCCGACCGCCTCGTCTCCCCTGAGCTTCGTCCAGGCGGTTACGAACCCCGCTCGGATCCTGTCGAAATCGGGAGCGATCCTTCGCACCGCGACGTCGAGCAAAAAGAGGAACGACGCCCAGAACAACAAATCGGGCCAAAGGTCGCGGTAGCTTTTGGGCGGGGGTTGGTTCTTATCACGCTCGAACACGTTTCGTGAATCGAGCATCGCCTGATAATCGACCTCTTGATTCGGTCGATATTTCCACTCGATCGTTTCTCCGCCGGCGAGGCTCGCGATCGAGCCGAGGGTTTCGGGATCGGCGCGAAGCTCGCGGTATTCGTCGGAATAGGGAACCGAGACCCCCGACGAGACGACTCCTTGAAAACCTTTCGCGCCCCGATAGCCGATGTTCACAAAGTAATTGCCGCTCGCCTCGGCGCCTTCAATCGTCGCCTCGTAATGTCCCGGAGCGGTTTGCGCCAGTTCGACCGTTCCTCGTGTGAGATCGGGGCGGACGACGACCCCTTTCATGGTGAGAAAATTGAGGAATTGGTTCTCGGCGTCGAGCGCGTCGACGACGACTTTAACCTTGCCGTTTTCACGTCTGAGATTGATCGTGAGGTTGCCGCGCTCGACGGGTCGCATCGACCAGCGAATCACCTGAGACCAGAACGCCGCGTAATTCGGCCAGCTTGTCCACGCGGTCGCCCATCGCCGACCGGCGTCCGACGTGAAAGCGACCGATCTCCCCAGTCCGTATGTCCAGTGAGCCAGTAGGGGATTCGGCTGACCCGTCGGCAACGGCGACATCATCGGCGCCTCGACGAGTTCGCTCTCCTTCAAACTTGTCAGGACGATTCCCGAAATTCCGGGCAAAGTCGCGGGGATACCGTTTAAAGGCTCGCTCGCGTAAATGAGATTGGGGGTCCACGGCGGCTTGCGCTCGAAGATCAACGGTCGCGAGATGATCCGCGCCTCTTTCTGATAAATACGAGGCAACGCTCGAGGATTCGTAACGTTATAAAAACGTCCTTTGGTTTGCTTGGCGAGGTTGCTCATCACGTTGATCGCCGATTGATCGTTGCCGTGCGCCGCGGTGAGGACCGTCGTGACCGTCACCTTGCTCGCGGCGAGCGCGCGGATCACCGCCGGGGTGGGCGGCGTCGGATCGCCGTCGCTTATGATAATAATATGTTTGGTCATCGCGTCGCTTTTGACGACAAGCCCCTTCATCGCCATCTGGAGCGAGGGATCGAAATCGGGCATGTCGCCCGGAGTCATCCGGTCGATCGATCGCAGCATCGAACCCCGAGTCGCGCCGATCTCGCGGAGCGGAAACAACCAAGCCTCTTGCCCCTGCCAGTGGATCAACCCGCAGTAATCGTAATTCGATAAGGTTTTGATCGCCTGTTGCGCGATCACCTTTTGCCAGTAATTACCCTCGGCGATCTCGCTCGCATGCATAATAAGGGCGAGAGCGCTTTTACCCATTACGCGCATGGCTTTAATTTGCATATCGACGGGAAGCGCCTTTTCCACGGGCGAATCTTTCCAGCCCCCCGCGCCGAAACTATTCGGCCCGCCGAGCATGACGAGCCCCGCGCCCATATCGTGTACGTTCGATTCGAGGAGTTTTTGTTGCGTGTCGGTGAACGAATCTTTGGGAACGTCGGCGAGCACGACGGTGTCGTACGGCTGAAGCTGCGCGAGATCGGTCGGCAAGGCGTCGCCGCCGACCGCGCCCGAGCCGTCGATCCGGGGGGCGACCATCACCGTCACGCCGATCCCCTTCGAGCGGAGCGCCTTGACGAGATCGTCGTGATCGCCCCGCGTCCCCTCGATCAACAGCACCTGAGCGGCGCCCCGCGCCATCGTGAACCCCTCGGCGCTGTTGTTGATCGCGCGGCGATCGCCGCTTCCCTCTTCGGGAATGAATTCGGCGGTGAACGTATAAAAATTCGGCTCGGTAATTGTCTGTTTAAGCGTTCTCACGTTCAGGCCGCGTTCGAGGGTGATCGGGATCGGCTGTTCGTTCCCCGGCGCGGGCGAGCGGTAATTGTCGGCTTTCTGAAAGATCTGCAGCGTTCCTTTGGTCGGCTCTCCGGCGCGAATCACCACGTTGATGTCGACGGTCTCTCCTTTTTTAACGTCGGGAGGGATCGACACCTTTTCAACAAGAACTTCACGATCATATTTGTACTGAATGGGAACAACGTCGATTTCGACGCCGAGCCGCCGCGCCGCGGAAGCCTGCTCGATCGCGTCGCCGCGGTTTTGATTGCCGTCGCTTAAAAGCACGATCCGCCGCGCCGTGTCTTCGGGAAACGTCGCGAGCGCTTGTTTGAGCGCCGCCGAAAGATCGGTGTATTCGGCGTCGATCGTCGTTTCGAGCCCCTGGATCCGGTTGAAAGTGGGAGTCGGGGGAACCTCGATCCGCGGCTCCTTGCCGAAAGCGATCACCCCGGCGAGATCGTCGGCTCGCTTTTGACGCGTAATCGCTTGATTGATGTATTCAAGCATTGGTCCGCGCCATTCGCGCGGCACGCTTTGTGAAACGTCTAGAAGGAACAGTGTCGTCATCCGGTCGCTGATCCGCACCGCCTGCAACCGCGCGAGCGCGAGCACGAGCAACGTGATCACCGCCGAGCGGATCAAAATCGCCGCGGCTCGACGCGTTTTCCCCAACCCCGCCAGGCTTTTTCGGCTCATCAAAACGACGGGGGGAAGGCAAACGACGAGCAGGATCAGCCACCAGGGCCGACCGATCGCCGTCGCCGTTCGTGCGAGCATCGATTCCATAATTCGGTTTCTTAATCCTTTTTCACATATGAAACCGCTGCACGCGGTGATTGTTGGAATCGATCACGAAAACCGTCCCGCGACGGTCGACCGCGAGCGCCCACGGATTGTTCAATTCTCCCGGCGCTCGCCCCGGCCTTCCCCAGATCCCCAGCGATTTCCCCTCGCGTGAGAACTTCTGCACCCTCTGATTGCCGTACTCACACACATACAAATCATTATTTGGTCCGAGCGCGACGTCGTAGGGATACGACATCTCGCCGGGCGCCGCTCCCCTTTTTCCCCACATCCCAACGAGGTTTCCCCGCGCGTCGAAAACCTGGACGCGATGATTACAACTATCGGCAACGTAAATATGATCATTCTCGTCGATCGCCATCGCGCGGGGTCGCAAGAACGAACCGGGCTCGGTCCCGTGCCCCCCCCACTGCCGAAGCCACTCGCCTTTGGGAGAAAAGACCTGAATCCGATCGTTCTCTCCGTATTCGCTCACATAAAAATTGCCCGCCTTGTCGACGACGACGTCGGTCGGATAACCGAACCGTCCCGGCGTCGTGCCTTGAACTCCGTCGCCGATCTGGAAGAGGAGTTCGCCTTCTCGACTGTAAACGAGAACGCGATAAAAATGGGTGTCGGCGACGAGGAGCCGGCCAAGGCGGTCGATCGTCAGACCGCTCGGCCCGTCGACGTTGAAATCAGGGGTGTGCCAGCCGCGTACGAACGCTCCATCGCGATCGAACACCTGAATGCGATCGGTCAGATCGGTGATATAAAGCCGATCTTCAGAATCGAGCGCCGCGACCCTCGGTTTATCAAGCCAGCCGAACCTCGTGCCGTGAATCCCCCAAACCTTGTCGACCGACGAACGCGCTTTCGACTCACAACCCGATAGGCACGCGCACGCCGCGATCAAGCCGATCGACGCGAACAACAATCTGGGAAACGAGCGATTCATACGCGATGCGATCCAACGATTCGGAAGCTCGGGCGGAAGAGCGGCGCCTCATGTAAAATGTACAAAGTGGAAGATCGACTCCGCAAGTACGACGAGCGTCAAGTTCTTGAGTTCCCCAAACCGTTTCGCGGCTCGCCTCCGAAAGGGATCTGTTTCGCCTTCAACCCGAGGGTGAAAGTCGATTAAAACCCGCGTCGCTCGGTTCTAGGCGAACTCTTGGAACTGCTCATTCAAAACGAGGTTGAAAATCGATTGAAACGCTTCACGCCGATTTGCCCGATCGCCGAGATTCCCGACGGCCGAGGGATCACCAGGTTCATCGACGACAAAATGATCGCGCTGTTCCGTGAAGGAGACCGCGTCTTCGCGCTCTCCGGTCGCTGCACGCACGAGGGGGCGCCGCTTGGCCGAGGTCGGATCGAAAACGGTGAAGTCGTTTGCCCCCTCCATCACTGGAAGTTCAGCCTTGAAACCGGCGCATGCTCGACCTTCCCGGGACGCGACGTCGAACGCTACGAATGCGACATCCGCGAAGGAATCGTTTGGATTAAAATCTAAGCCGATTCGACGGCTTTTCAATCGCCGACGATCGGCTCGGCTCGGCCCGAGGAACCCGGAACTTCGACGATCTCGACGCGTAAATCGTCGGTTCGAACTCCCGAATCGATTAAAAGAACAATATCATAACGGCCTTTAGATAAATTCAAATCGGTACGCTCCTCGATCGAGATCGCGCGGCCCTCGAGCAGCGCGGAGATCCCTTTCGCCGAATTGAAACGCAAACCGATCGCGCCGGGGCTGGTAACGTCGATCGTAAATCGCGTAATTGCGCGTTTTGTTTTTGATTCTTCGATGGAATCGCTCGGTTTGACGATCGTTAAATCGGCGACGGGGAGATCGCCTGAAACCTTGCTGTAAACGGTTCGCCAGGGTATCGCTCGGTTCTTCAAGATCGAATCGATTGAAGTCTTTTCGACCGAAGTCGGGACATTGTTCACCGGCGTTTCCCAACGACGCACGAATCGGCCGCGCGGGACGGCGTACGAGCCGATTTTTCCGAGTTCGGACAAAAACCGAACAAGATCGACGAATTCTTGGCGAGTGAGCGTATCGGCGAGCCCTTCGGGCATCAACGAGCCCGCGTCTTTCTTCTCCTCGATCGATCCCAGGGGGATCGAGATCTCTTTACCGTCGGGATCGCGGAGGATCAAATCGGTGTCGGTTTGTCTGATTTTGATTCCGCCCAAGACGCGGCCGTCCGAGGTCGCGACCATAATCGCGTTGTAATTTTCCTTCACCTTCGCGCCCGGTTTGAGGATCGATTCGATCAGATAATCGACCTGCGCGCTCGCTCCCAGGCTCTCCATGCTCGGGCCGACGCGCCCTCCCGCGCCAGCGATCGCATGACATTTGAGACACGTGAGATCGCCGCGACGGAAAATCGCCTCGCCGCGGGCGGGATCTCCCTTCTCGCGCACTAGATCAATCATTTCTTTCATTTGCTCGGATGAAAGCGTGAGCGAACCCGTTTTGATCGCGCCCGCCTGAACGATCGCTTCGACGAGCGCGGGAGCGGGCGATCCCGACGCCCGAACGATCCGCAGCCAAACCCGCGCGGCGTCTTCGGGCAGCTTTTTCCCGGCGAGCGCCGCGGTCAGCGCGTCGGCGCCGCCCCGCCGCGTCAAAATCGCCGCGACGATCGCTCCGCCTCCGTCTTGAGCCGAAGGAGCGAGTTCGACGCACGCCTTCGACGCGGCGCTCGGGTTCAATTCGGCGAGCGCGATCGTCGCGTCTTGGCGGACGCGTAGCGAATCGTCGGATCGAGCGATTTGGCCTAGCAACTCTTCACTTTTTGATCCTTTGAGCCCGGCGATCGCCTCGATCGCGTAGCGGCGGTCGATTTCATCCGTGGAGCGGTCGCTCGCGATCCGCGCGATTTCTTCTCGAAGCGATTCGATCTTCCACGCGCCGGCGAGCCGGATCGCCGCGTCTCGCGTTGAAGTATTCTTGGATTTTAATAAGATTTTCAAACGAGCGACGTCCCCCGCGGGTTTAACGTTGCGGCGTCGGTGCGCCTCAAGGAGAGACGCGAGGATTCGATCGCGGAGGTCGACCGCGGTCGTGTCGGCGATCGCGACCTCGAGCACCGACTCGAGTTCGCTCGGACCGCCGAGCGTCGCCACGATCGCGATCGCGTCCCCCTGATCTTTCTTAGGAACCTTCCCCGAACGAATCGCTTCAAAGAGCGGCTTGACGACCGCGGGTGAACCGACCGCCGCGAGCGCGAACGTCATCCGATCGGGTGACCCTAATATGTCGATCTTCCCCGACTCATAAATCGGCAGCCAAATCGGGCTTAAATCGCGAACCGTGAGCCAAAGAGCGTAATCCAAAAACCGATCGACGGGACGATCGAGAGCCTTCAACGCGATCGCGATCGCCTCGGCGCGTTTGACGTGTCCCAAAACGCGAACCGCCTCCAACCTGACGATCGGATGTTTGTCTTCAACCTGAACGCTCAATAATTCGAGCGTGTTCTCCAGCCGATCGGCCCAATCTTGGATCACGCGAGTCGCCGCGCCTCGAATGCGATGATCGCGATCGCGAAGCAAAGCCTTCAAAAGCGCCGGCTCGGGAACGTCGAAAGCCTGATACATCCAGAGAGCCTCAAGTTTATTCATCGAAACATGAGGATCTTGAGAATCAAGCGAAGCGACCCATTTTGATAAATGCGGAAGAACTTTTTCGGCGCCCCGTTCTTTAAGAACCCGCTTGGCGAAATGGCGAGTCCAGGGTTCCTCGGCTTTGAGATCGTCGAGCAATTCGCCCGGGGTCGCGTTCACGAGCCGAGGTCTCGCGACGGGCTTGCGCCCTTTCGCCGTCACACGCCAGATGCGCCCGTGGGTGTGATCACGCCTCGGGTCTCGAAAATCGACCTCGCCGTGCTGGATGATCGGATTGTACCAATCGGCGATGTAAATCGCTCCGTCGGGTCCCATCTTGATATCAATGGGACGAAACGCGCGATGATTCGTTTTAATCAGTTCGGGCGCTTCTTTTGATGTGAAGCCCGACCCCTCTTCGCCGAGGATATAGCGGCACACGCGATTGGCTCGAAAATCGTTCGTAAGCGCGTTTCCGTTCCAATCGTCGGGCAACGCGCGGCCGCCCAACAGTTCGAGCCCGCATTCCTTCGGGCTTCCGGGATTGAGCCCCGCGAGGATTCGCACCGCGTCGGGCGCGGTCGTGTAATAAGCCCCGGGAACGACGTAATTGATCCCCTCGCCGAAAGCCCCGTCGGTCGCGAAGTGACGGCCGAAGCGATCGAAATGAAGGCCCCAGGGATTCACCATCCCGTGGTAAAAGACGCTCAAATCCATCGATTCGGGGCGAAACCGCCAGGTCCCGCCGCCGTCGAGGCGACGAACCCCGCGCGGAGTCTCGATCGAGCTGTGAATGTATATCGACTGATTCATGTAAAGCCTGCCGTCGTATCCCCAGCGCAACGTATGAAGGATATGATGCGTATCTTCGGTTCCGAATCCCGACAAAACGACTCGACGCGTATCGGCCTTGCCGTCGCCGTTTTCGTCTTTCAGAAACAGGAGTTCGGTGCTGTCGGCCACATACGCGCCGCCGTCGCCGGGCTCGACTCCGGTGGGAATGAGCAGGCCCGAGGCGAATACCGTCGTCTTATCGGCTTTGCCGTCGCCGTCGGCGTCTTCGAGGATCAAAATCTTGTCGTCGGCCTTTTGTCCGGGAACGATCTGGGGATAAACCTCGGATGTCGCGACCCAAAGCCTGCCGGCGGCGTCAAAATTGATCTCGATCGGTTTGGCGAGCAACGGATCGCCGGCGAAAAGATTCACCTCAAATCCATCGGCGACGATGAACGACTTGCGTTCGATCTCGGGGTCGGGATCGGGGATCTCTTTGAGCTCGCGCTGCGCTCTCGCCGCGGTACAAAGCGTGAGCGCGAGCGCGATCGCGCCCATCGCGACGATCGATTGTCGCGGGAATCCCCCCGGTAATATGCCCGAACGAGGCGAACGTAGGCTCATCGGCCCGACTCCTTCAGAATCAACTCAAATGTATGCTCGATCGGCAGAGATAACTCGGCGATCGCTTTTTCCTTGGCTTCGACGAGCGGATCGAACATCGGGATCTCGCGAGCGTTTTGCCCCTGTTCGTGCTTGCGGAACAGGAAAAGATACGTTTCGTTCTCGGGGCGTCTGCGGTGAAAATCGAGCGTGTTCTTCTCGACGATCGCGCCCCGGAGCGTTTCAAGCCGTTCGATATCGCTGTGTGGAATCGGGAAGCGCAAGCAACCTTTCGCGTCGAAATTTAAAGTTCCGACTTCGACCCCGTCGATTCGCGCTATAAACTCGGATGCTTTCACGTCATGATTCGGATCGATTCGACCAAACTTGACGATCAGGCTCGATCGAGCCGAATCGTTCGCGCGGTCTTCCGCTCGAAAATCATTATCGCTTTTGTTTTTATGAGAACTCGAACGATTCGATCGGGGATCGATCGCGGGAAAGGGTTGAAAGCGAGACGAAGTTTTGAGGCGAAACGCGACCGCGCTCCCTTTGGTTCCGCGCCGATCGTCGGTCGGCTTTCCCGCGGAGAAATCGACCGTTTGAGGATCGAACGAAAGACCGAGCGAGCGACCGATCGCGGTCGCCGCGGCGAAATAGCCCGGCTCGGTAAGGTGGATTCCGTCGGTCGTCGATCCCGATCGCGCGATCTCGGAGTCGTTGAAGAGATCGACGAATCGATATCCCCGTTTATCGGCGATTTTTTTGATTTCTTGAATGTAAAGTGCGAGTGCGCGGTTATGTTCGGTCGGGTCGGGGAGCGGAGGATCGAGCTTTTGATGACGGATCGGTGTGATCAGCGCGACGCGAGCCGCTCTCGGAACGATCGCGTCCAAAAGCGTTTGATAACCCGATGAAAACGCGGCGAGGCCCGATTCCCCCTCGAACGATTCGTTCATTCCATAACAAATAAACAGAACCGTGGGTTTAAACGCGAGTACGTCTTCTTTAAGATGTCGAAAGCCTTCGGCGGGAGGGCCGAACCGAGCCCGCGCCGTTCCTCGTACGGTGTCGCCGCTCCAGCCGAGATTTCGAAACGTCGCGTTCGCCTTCGGGAACGACGCTGTGAGCATCGTTTCCAAATAACACGATTTCAATTCATTTTCAAAAAACGTGTCGCCGACGAAAGCGACCCGATCCCCCTCGCGAAAGACGAACGCGTCGTCCGCAGCGGCGAGTCCCCCCGCCGCGAGAGCGCAGGCGAACGCCGAGAAAACAAATAATCGGCTCACGATCACGTATTTTTTGAATGACTTTATCATACGATATAGGGTTGGCGTCACGCGAGCGGTTCCGGGCGAGGACGATTCGGCGGGGCGTTCGGTTTTCGATCCCGCGACACATCTTTCGGCGAGCGAACGACAAACCGTCGCGAGTCGACCGATTCAAATTAATCCGCGGATCCGGGCCGTGTCAACCGCGACGACGGCTTTCCGTGTTTATTCGATCGCCCCTATTTCACGGTTCCAAACGCGCGACTCCGGCGATCCGGCGACGTGAAGCGACAGTCCAGGAACTCCGATTCGATCCGTCGGGGGCTTGGCCGAAGGTCAATCTGGTGTGATACTGATGCGATCGACAATCCATACCCAGGACGTTCAGGGGCACGCCATGCATCGAAACATCAGCCTTTCCGCACTCGTCTTGATCGCCGCGCTCGCGGGCTCGCGGCTCGCTCTCGCCGATCCACCCGGGCTCAAAACGCTCGATATCGGCACGACCGCTCCCGATTTCGCGCTCCCGGGGGTCGACGGCAAGATCCATCACCTCAAAGATTTCGCCGACGCCAAAATCCTCGTCGTCGTCTTCACGTGCAACCATTGCCCCACGGCGCAAGCTTATGAAGATCGGATCATTAAACTCGACGCCGATTACAAAGATAAAGGGGTCAAGGTCGTCGCGATCTCGCCCAACAGCCCCGCGGGGTTGCGGCTCGACGAACTCGGTTACACCGACGTCGGCGATTCGTTTGAAGATATGAAAATTCGCGCTAAAGATCGAAACTTCCGATTTCCGTATCTGTACGACGGCGACACTCAAACGACCGCGAAGGCTTACGGGGTGCTCGCCACGCCTCACGTTTACGTGTTCGATTCCGAGCGAAAATTGCGTTATGTGGGGCGATTCGACGACGGCGAGGTGAAGACTCCGAAATCGCACGATACCCTCAACGCCGTGAACGCGTTGCTCGTCGGCAAACCCGTTCCGGTCGAGAAGACGCGCGTTTTCGGCTGTTCCACCAAGTGGGCGGATAAAGAATCCGACGCCAAAAAGTCGCTCGCCAGGTGGGACGCCGAGCCCGTGACGATCGATCCGATCGACGAGGCCGGCATCAAAAAACTCGTCAAAAACGAGGGGAAAAAACTGCTTCTCGTCAACATGTGGGCGACATGGTGCGGACCTTGCGTCGCCGATCTTCCCGAATTGACGACGATCAACCGGATGTACCGAGGTCGACCCTTCCGGATGGTAACGATCAGCGTCGACGAGCCCGATAAGAAAGCCGAGCCGCTCGATCTTCTTAAAGAAAATCATCTATCGGCGACAAATTATATCGCCAAGGTGAAAGATCACGATTCCCTCGCCGAGGCGCTCGATAAAGACTGGCCGGGACCCGTCCCCTACACGCTGTTGATCGCACCCGGCGGCAAGATTCTTTATCGCAAAACCGGGGCGATCGAACCGCTCGAACTCAAACGCGCGATCGTCTCATATCTGGGACGAACGTATTGATCCCAAAAGAGAATTCGCGGGTCATGATCGAGAAGGATGTTCACCAATCATGATCCGCGAACTTGATCACGTTTGCTCGTTCACTTCGCCTTCTCGGCGCCTTTTTTGGAGAAATCCCCCGCCATGATCTTGGCGATCCCTCGATCCTGAAACGCCTTTTTCACGAAAGCGTCGATCTCTTCAAGCTTCATCGTATCGACCGCTCCGATCACCTTGGCGTGATCGAAGAACGTCCTCCCCGTTTCCAGGCCGTCGGCGAGCTCCGCCGCCACGGTCGCGTCGTCGGCCAGTCGTTGCTTAAACGCCTGCTTATATCCCTCTTTGAAATTCGCCAATTCGTCGGCGGTTATCCCCTCGGTCGACCACTTCTGATATTCTTTGATGAGAATATCTTTCGCCTTGGCTGCGTTTTGCGGGGCGCAGATCGCGAAGCCGTAAAACGCCGCGTGGGGATCGAGCACGCTCGCCTGAAGCGCCGATTGCGCCCCGTACGAAAGCCCCCCTTTGTGTCTTAGCTCGTTCATCACCCTCGATTTCGGGCTGCCGCCGAAAACGAAATTCGCGAAAGCGAGCGCGGGATATTGAGGATCCGATTTCTTGATCGGTAAAACCGTGCCGATCGCAACCATCGCGTTCGATTTGTCGGGCGTTTCGATCGTTTTATCGATCGGCTCGACCGCGCGATAAGGCGTCGGAATTCGCTCGTACGCCGCGGTCGATTTCCAATCGCCGAACTCCGCGTCCAACAATTCTTTCATCGCGCTCGAATCGAACGAACCGACCGCCGCGACGTCGAGATTGCCGGCTCCGTAATATTTCGCGTGCATATCCTTCAACTCGTCGATCTTAAGCGACTTCAACCGCTCGATCTCCTCGGTCAACGTCGGCCGGTAATGAATGCTTTCCTTGGGCCACGGGCTCATCGCGCGTGATAACGTGTTCACGCCCTGTCCCATCGGCTCGGCGAGCTTGTTCTCGAGATCGGTGACTTGTTCGCGGATCAGAACTTGAAATTGATCCGCGGGAAACGCGGGCGATTTAAGAATCTCGGCGACGAGCTTGACGATCGCGGTCAAATGCGCTCGGTCGGTTTCGATCGAAGCGACGACGAGCCCGGGACCGCCCGTTAAACCGACTTTCGATTTGAGACGGTCGAATTCATCGTTAAGTTGCTGATATGTGTGCTTGGTCGTTCCTCGCATCAACAAATCGGGAAGCGTTTCGAGCGCGGTCTCGTGCCCCGTCAGGTCTTTCTCGGTTCCAAACCGGAATCTCAACACCGCGTGGATCGAATCGCCTCGCGTTTTCTTGGGCAAAAGCGCCGTCCGAATCCCTTTGCTCGTCGTCGAACGCTCGGTTCGTTTTTCAATGTTCTCGGGAGTCGCCGCAAACGCCTCGACCGTCGCCGTCTCCGATTTTCCCCGATAATTCGCCAGAATCGATTCGACCGACGGCGAATCGGGAATGATCGATCGTTTCGGCGCCTTCGTGGGATGAAAAATCCCGCTCGTTCGGTTGGTTGAAACCAGATATGTTCGCGCAACTCGAATCACGTCGTCTTTGGTGACGGCTTGATAACGGTCGCGGGTTACGAACAGGAGCCGCCAATCTCCCATCGCGGCGAATTCGGAAAGGACGACTCCGACATGTCCGCTGTCGCGAAGCATGAGATCAATCTGCTTGAGCAGCGTTTGTCGCGCTCGCGACACTTCCTCGTCGGTGATCTTGGCGTCGGCGACCCCCTCGGTCGTCTCGAGCATCGTTTTCAGCACGGTTTCGGGATTTTGATCGCTCCGGACCTCGGCCGAGATTTCAATCACCGCGGGCTCGGCCCACGACGAAACGCTCGCTCCGACGTTGACCGCGAGCCCAGGAGTGACGAGCGCCTGATAAAGCCGACCCGTCGGCTCGCGCGAGAGGATTTCGGACAAAACGTCGAGCGCCGCGACGTCGACGTGCCGACCCGCGGGGATATGATAAACCGCGCCGATCGCCGCGACGTCGCCGACTCTCCGCAACGTCACGTGCCGTTCGCCGTCTTGCGGCGGCTCGATCGTATAGGTCGACGGAATCGGCTCGGCGGGTTTGGCGATCGATCCAAAATATTTGTCGATCAACTTGAGCGTGGATTCGGGAACGAATTTCCCCGCGACGATGAGAACGGCGTTGTCGACACGGTAAAATTTATGATAGAATGCTCGCAATTTATCGATGGGAACGCGCTCGATATCGCTTTTATTACCGATCGTTGAATCGCGGTAATTGTGCCAAAGGTACGCCGCGGCGAGGAGCCGTTCGGAAAGAACCATCCTGGGGTTGTTTTCGCCCATCTCGAATTCGTTGCGCACGACCGTCATCTCGGTTTTGAGGTCTTCGGCGGCGACCTTCGAATTCACCATCCGGTCGGCTTCGAGCTCGAGCGCGAACTTGAGATTCTCATCGCTCGCGGGAAGCGTTTCGTAATAATTCGTCCGATCGTTCGAGGTCGATCCGTTGAATTCGGCGCCGTGATCCTGCAACAAACCCCAGACGTTGGGATGATCGGGAGTTCCTTTGAAAAGCATGTGCTCAAGCAGGTGCGCCATCCCCTTTTCGCCGAGCCCCTCGTGCCTCGACCCGACAAGATAGGTGACGTTGACCGTGACGGTGGGCTTGGAGTCGTCGGGAAAGAGGAGGACGCGGAGCCCGTTGGAAAGATGATATTCGGTGATCCCCTCGACCGTCGCGGTCGGCTTGAGGGGCTCGTCGCCGCGAGCGATTCGAATCGAGCCCGCGAGCGGAACGAGCAGTGCGACCGCGGCGATGTATTGTAGCGATTTCCTTGTCGACCGTCCGATCATCGTCGTCCTCCCATGCGATTTCGCGTCGTTCGCGGGCTCGACGTTCGACGCGAGCCTGAAGATCCTGGAAGCCAAGAACCTACCAAAATCGGAGTCGATCACGCAACCGAGTCTTCTTCGCAGCGAATGTACAACAGTGTTTAAATGTAATTATCGCATAATCAATCAGCATTGATGTCGATTTCGGTAAAGCATCAGGGGAGCGAGCGCGAAGCGACCGAGCGGGGTGATCGTCGCGACGACCGAAACGCCGACGATCCAAAATCGAACCGATGAAAACTCGGCGAAAATGAGCCCGATCGTCGCGAGCGTACACGCGGAGAGCCCGATCCATACGCACACGCCGAGCGCGACCGTTCCGACGCCGATCAGCTTAAGATCGAGCGCCTTTCGATAGGCGACGATCGAACGCGCGATTTTCCAGATCGCCGCGATTGGAGTTAAAGATATAACTAGTACAAAAATGGTTTCCACAAATGGGGAGGAGGCGTCGGCGAAATGAGCGATTGGGAGGATTAACAAAAAAATAAACAGAACAATTTTTGCAAATCTCTTAACAGTTCGATCCAACGAATCGGCGAGCATGAACGTGGCGCAATTCCACGAGAGACCGATCATCGAGACGACCAAAAGAGCTCCCGCCGGGCTCGTTAGTCGCGTGGTGACGAAGTGCGTCATCCAACCCGAGTTTCCATTCAGGATCGATCGATCGATTCCGGACTCGATCGATTCGTGAACGATCCCGATCGCGGCCAAAATCAAAAAACCGATCCAGTTCGATAAAGTACAGAAAAGAGCGGCCAGGAATTTCACCTTGATGAAATCGTTCGTCCTCATTGGTCTTAGTAAGAAATATTCGAGACGATCTTTGTGTTCCGTTAAAATCGGTTTGAATCCCGGTAACGCGTAAGAGTAAAAAAATGAAAGGATAAATGGTAAAAATAATATCACTGGACTTATAAAAGAGATCTTGTTCGTCTCCGAGGATCTTGACAAAAAATAAAGTTCGGTTCCGATAAGAATCGGCACGACCGTCGAGATGATCGCGGGAATCCAGCCGAGGAACGACCATTCGAGCCGGAATTGCGCCTCGGCGGGAGATCGAAAGCGACGGAATCGAGGAATGTCGATCGCTCCGGTTTGGTTGTGGATGGCGCGCGTGCTTCCGAATCGGAAAAAGTCGCCTCGGCGAGCGCGTTCGACTCCCCTGAGCGCGACGAAAAAGGCTCCGATCAGATACGACATGAAGACGAGCGAAACGATCGTGTTCGACGCGTGAACGATCTGGATCGTCCAACATGCGATTCCGACAAGCGCCGTCAGGACGATCAGCGCGAGATACGGTTTCGCCCACGCGGGTTCGATCGAAGTCCAGGAATACGCCCGCACCAAGGCGAGAGCCGCGGCGCTTCCGAGGATAAGCGGGACGACCGGGGCGCCGTAGCCGATCGGATAAAGGAACGCGAGATCGATCGTCGCGGAAAAGAGGGCCGCCGAAACGAAATCGATCGCCGTTATGAGTAAAACGTAGGAACCGGTAGAGATCGGCAGAGCGAACATTCGCTTAGAATAGCTTTTGTTGAAATCGTCGGAATCGTCCAGGTTGATAAAGACATTGAGAAATTTAATTGATTGAAAGAGAACGAACATCATCGATCCTTGGATCACGATTTCATGCGAAAAGATCGAACGTATCACTAGAAAAAGGATCGAGCCCGCGATCATCGATTGAGTGAACGTTTTGGCGCCGCCGATCCACAAGCTCCAAACGATCGCCTCGAACGGGTTCGCGAGAGGGCGAAGCGTCGCGGGTTTGTTCGGCTCGGCGAATCCGAAACACGAAAGCCAAGATAAATGACTAATGATCGGTATTTTCATCGAAATTCCATCCTTTCCGTGATCGCTAAGCGTCGGTTTGAAAAATCGGTCATCGATGTCTGACCCGATCGAGAACGATCGGGAAGAGAGCGAACCTCGACAACGGGGCGGTCAAAGCCGCCGCGAGAATCGTCACGGCTCGCGATCTCCAATCGCCGACGAACGAACCCGACGCCGCGACCAGAGCGACTATCGCGGCCGAAATCGCCGCCCAAACGAGTGGTATAATGAACATAGTGCGTCTTGATATCAGCCCGAGGGAACGCGACCGATAAACGGCGCCGATCGCGACGATCGTTTTGGCGATCACGCCGGAAGCCAGTATGACCAATAAGATCATTAATCCTCGAAATTGAACCCAATTCCTTGATAGTAGTAAAAATGTAATTAATATTATAGGAAACTTAATAGCAATATAACATAAATAATATTTAATAGATCCTGTTAATCCGATGAAGGCGGTGTCGAACAAAAAGTTCCAAAAGAGGATCGTCGCCAGAAAAATCGCGCAAGCGACGACGACTCCGGCGTCTCTTCCCGGAGGAATCGCGACGACTTTTAGCGCGATTTTGAGAAGATATCCGTCGTTTCCCGTTACAAGAGACGTCGGATCGCAAAAGATCGCCGTCGAAAGGACGAGGCACGAAACGAACAGCGATTCGGCGGAAACATACAGATACAAGAACGCCTTCTTCGCCGATTCGATCGGTCTCGTGAAGTAAAAACAAATAGAAGAATGTTTCAAATTTTGGATAGTGAAACCACGGAAAAAGAAATAAATAAGAACATTTATGCTCATAATAAAAGAAATTGCGCGCACATGGTTATTAGTAATAAATAATTCGATAATATATGTAATTAGATAAACTGTGAATATGGAAAAGCACAGCGGATTTGTTTGTTTCCTTATGAGCCAAAGATCGGCCGAAAAACTCGATCGAAACCGGGGGGGTATCGAACGAGGTCGTGTCGTCGCAAGCCGTTCGTTTTGAGAGAGGTTGCTCCAAAATGATCGTCGAAGAGACTGAGATTGGCGCCGATCGCCGTCGCCTCGGCGATGTTTTCGAGCCGAGACGAAAACGACGACCGACGAGCCGAACCAGATCGCGATCAGCATCGGCGTGATCGTCCGAGTCAAACGGACGAAATCGACGACGGGCCAAATCATCGATCGTCCTGATATCGGAGCGAACAGTACGATCGCCGCGAGGACGACCGCGACGCTCATCGCACTCGACCAGAACATCGCGTGCAGTATCGCGAAGAGCGAAGCGGCGGCGATTGTGAGCGCGCAGATCGACGGATCGTACCCGATACGATTGAGAACGAGCTTTGTGAAAAAGAACGCGACGATCGCCGAACTCGCCGATCCGACCAATAGAGGCGTTCCCACGAGCACCCGAGTGCTTACAGGGCGACCGAACTCGGACGGTTCGAGCGGAATTCGGCTCGCATCTTTCGAAGGACCGAGCGTGCAGATCGCGTGAACGATTATAAACAAATACGATAATATAAGTATTTCTATCGAAATAAATAACAATGGTTCAGTCAGACCGAACAGATCGAGCGCGGGAATAACGACGACGCTCAAGACGAAAGCGATCGGTATCGACGCGAAGATCCGCGGATTCCGCGTGCCGATCATCCAGAAATAGGAGACAAGATATTTTCTCATGATATTAAATCCGTGATCGATTGAGGATTCAACGATGTCTGACCCAATACATCGCGAGGGGCGCGAGGGCGTAGCGGCAAAGCGGAACGAGGCTAGCGATTCCGATGAGCGCGACGATCGGTTGAATCGGCGGCGATCGACCTTCAAAAACGATGCGATAAAGCATGAATCCGCATGCGGCGACCCCTGACCAACTCGCGAAACCCAGAATCAAAGTTCGCACTCCGATAAGCCTCAGCTTCAACGCCGAGCGGTAAGCGAGGAACGCGAGCGGTGCTTTGACCAGAAACGAGACGACGAAGAAAATGTGGAAAAAATCCAACAAACGACGTCTCGAACCCGTCTCGTCGAAATAAACATAAATTCCGAATAGAAATATCGACGGAAATCCAAATGATATGAGAATCGCCGGCAAAGCCATCCCTGGATTGCGTCTATAAAGCGTGCCCGCGACGAGCAACTCGGTCAGGGCTCTCCAGAAAACCGCCGCTAAGCAGATCACGAACGTACCCGAGAAGGGTAAGATCTTTGATCGTGCCGACTCACGATAAATTCGAAATAGATAATCGAAATGATAATTCCAATAGTATCTGTATATTAACACTATAATAAAAAATAATAACATATATAATAGTTTGTATTTATGCCCGTTCGCCGCCGCGACGCGATATTTGACCGCGACGAAATCGGCGGACGAGAACGGCCGGAGACGAGAGAAATCGTCGGATCGGCCTCCCGAATTCGAAGTCAATGGAAAAGCTCCCAAACTCAGGGATGTAATTTGTAAAGCGATAATCGCCATAAAAAATAGATTAAGTTTTCTATACATCGACCCAGACGGATCGTAGTTAAATGCATAAAGGCTAAACGATATCGCCAATATAAATTGAGTCAAAATTACAGGCCGGCCTCGCAATAAAGTGTATTCGATCCAGAATTGAGCTTTACCCGGAGTGGTTAAGCCGATCGGCTCGTCGCGCGTTCCCAAGAGAAACCTTTGAAGCCGTTCTTCAAAGGGAAGCAATCGAATCGGTTCGGCGAAATCGCCGCGTCGATCCGATCTCGCGGTCAGATTCGCGAATTGTAATATCAGGGCGTACGCCAAAAACGACAAAATTAACATGCTATAACTTATAGTATAATCGAAAACATTAGTAACTATAATTAGTGGAAGAAATAGATGCGGTAGGAATGAAATCTGAAATAATATTAAATGAAATGTAGCTCTGCGATCTCTTCGATCGGCGACGTTCATCGCCCCCGTTTGCATCGCCGCGAGTGTTACGGCCGTCGCGATCGCGGGCGTGAGGAAAGGAATTGAAACGCCGGCGCGTTGAAAGATGAGTCGACAAGCGAAGACCCAAAAAAGTACGATGACCGCGGTTCCCGTTAAAATCGGCGCGGCGACGAGATCAAAAGTTCGCGCTGGTCGAGTAAAAGAACCGGAGTGAAAAGAAACCCGTCGTCCTTTGAAATCCCAATCAAACAGAAAAATCTTAAGGATCAGAAACTGCATGAAAGATACGTAGGGGGCGAGATAGAAGCGAGGAACTTCTTGTCCGTAGAGTCTCATTCGCGTCGTGAGCGGCGCCGCGACGATCATCGCGACGGTCGCGATCGATCCCAAAAGGATCCACCTGCGATCGCGCGTCCAGATCGCCCACAAATACGCCCGTAAAACACGCGACATGATTCAAAGCTCCCGATCGAGCGAAGTCTCTTTTTTCGCCGAGAGGCGATCGGCTTTACTCCGCTCGACACGCGCCACGAAGATCTCGTCGAGCGAAATCGGATTCGCCGAGACGATCCTCCCCCCGAGCGACCCGACCCGCTCCGCGAGGATTTCGATCGACCCGTCGTAAACCCCCGTCCATTCGCGACCGTCGCCGTTTCCCTCGAATCGAAACGAAGGATAAGGCGAGATCGATTGCGGCTCGTCGAACCTAAGCGTAACGCGCCGGTGCGATTCTTTGATTTCGTCGAGCGGGCCGTCGAGGACGATTCTCCCTTGAGACATCATCGCCACCCGATCCGACACGCGCTCGACCTCCTCGAGTAAATGCGACGAAAAGAGGACGGTGCGCCCTTCGTCGGCGATCGTCCTGATGATCGCGGTCAAAATGTCTCTACGAACGATCGGGTCGAGACCCGTCGACGGTTCGTCGAGCACGAGCAGCTCGGGTCGATAAGCGAGCGCCGATAACAGAGCCGTACGGGCGCGTTGACCTTGTGAAAGCGTTTTGATCTGTGCGTTGACGTCGAGTTCGAAGCGGACGAGCAATTCTTCGGCGAGCGAATCGTCCCAGGTGGGGTAAAACGGGCGGAGGTAACGCAAAAGCTCCCAGATTCTCATCCATTCGGGAAGGTCGCGATCCTCGCTCAAATAGCCGACACGCGCCAAAACGCCCACGGGATCGGCGACGGGGTCGAGTCCAAAAACGCGAACCGAGCCCTCCTGAGGCTTGAAAAGCCCCATCACATGCTTAATTAAGGTGGTTTTGCCCGCGCCGTTTTCGCCGACGAGGCCGAAAACCGAGCCGCGAGGGACGCCAAGGCTCACGCGATCGAGCGCCGCGGTCGCTCCGAACCTTCTGGTCACTCGGTCGATCGCGACGATCGAATCGCATAATAAATCGTTCATGGCTTGAGATCCTCGTTGAATCGAAGCGTTTCGCGGCGTTTGTTGACGAGCGCTAAGAGATCTTCAAAGGGGACGTCGAGTCGATGCGCCTCGGCGAGGAGCATATCGACACGATCGGCGAGGATTTTGATCCGCTCGCGTTTGATCAGCGTCGGCGCACCCTCGGCGACATACGTTCCCGCGGTCTTTCGTTTTTCCACGATGCCGAGGATTTCGAGTTCACGATAGGCTCGCGCCACGGTGTTGGGATTGATGAGCAACCGCTCGGCGAGAACGCGGATCGGGGGCAACTCGTCGCCGACCCTCAACCGACCCGAAGCCGCGAGGTACTTCACCTGATTAACGATCTGCAGGTAGATCGGCTGTCCGTCGGCCTGGTTGATTCGCACGTCCAATCGACCGCCCTCGCTCCACGGATTGTACTAACACAATGATACAAGATCCTCGCGCCCCGTCAACCGTGAATCGATCTTTCACCACGGAGATTCCGAAATGAGATAAAATTAAGGATTTTAACCACGGATTACACGGAAACCACGGATAATTAAGATAAATCAAAATGAAAAACATATAGCGAACTGAGCTCGGCTTTTCGTAAGCCGGTCGTGTTAAACCTCGAATAATAAGTGGTATATTATAAGTAAATACAAATAATTTTAACCACGGATAACACGGATAACACGGATAATTAAGATAAACCGGAATGAAAAATAAGCGGAGAACTTAACTCGGCTGTCCGCTCGCAAGCCGGTCGCGTTAAACCTCGAATAATAAGTGGTGTATTTTAAGTAAATACAAAGAATTTTAACCACGGATAACACGGATAACACGGATAATTAAAATCAATAATAAAAAAGAATAAGCGGAGAATTTAACACGGCTTTTCGTAAGCCGGTCGCGTTAAACCTCGAATAATAAGTGGTGTATTATAAGTAAATACAAAGAATTTTAACCACGGATAACACGGATAACACGGATAATTAAAATCAATAATAAAAAAGAATAAGCGGAGAATTTAACTCGGCTTTTCGCAAGCCGGTCGCGTTATATCATTGAATTATAAGTAGCATATAATAAATAAACACAAATAATTTTAACCACGGATAACACGGATAATTTTATTCTAGCAAACGACGACGGGATCGCCATAGGCGATTCTAGTTACGTAAACATAATGAATTATGATAATATATAACTGATAAAAATAGATTGCACGGATTTTGCGGATAACACGAATAATCTAATACAGTTATATGTAATGTATTCGTCTTTGTTCGCGTCGCGAAGATTTTAGCAAGACATAATTCATTAATTCGATTTAATTTTATCCGTGTTATCCGTGTAATCCGTGGTTAAAATTCTTCGATTGCTCTAATTAACTCTTCCTAAATTAACATTATATTATTATTCTTGTTTTGTTATCCGTGCTATCCGTGTAATCCGTGGTTAAAATTCTTCGATTCTCCGAATAATTGTTTTGTTAAATAATAGTTTATTATTATTCTTGTATTATTATCTGTGCTATCCGTGTAATCCGTGGTTAAAATCTTCGTTTCTTCGATTTATTTCTTGTTTTATTCGTGGTTCGCATGTCCAGCGGATTCGCGGTTCCGTTATCCGAGGAGTGGTTGGACGACTTCGCCGCGGCTCACCGGGTGCGGACGGTCGAGAGGGTCGAGATACGTCGTATCGGCTCGAATCCCAAGGCAATGATAAATCGTCGCGGCGAGATCTTCGGGTTTCACCTTCCCGTCGCGCGGGTACGCGCCGTTGCGATCGGTCGATCCGTGGACGAATCCGCCGCGGATACCGCCTCCGGCGAGCGCGATCGAGAACGCCTTGCCCCAGTGGCCCCTCCCCGCGTTCCCTTCGAGCTTGGGCGAGCGACCGAATTCGGACATGCATACGACTAAAGTTTCATCAAGAAGACCTCGAGTCGATAAATCGTCGATCAAGGTCGAAAGAGCGAAATCGACGGGAGGGACGAGGACGTTTTTGAGTCGAGCGGGTTCGTCTTTATGCGTATCCCAGCAGGGGTTGTCGGGGGGTTCGTCGGCGCCTCGATACCAGTTCACCTGAACAAGTCGTACGCCCGCTTCGATCAGTCTGCGGGCGAGCATCACATCCTGGCCGAAGGGGGAATCGCCGTAGCGTGCTCGGCTTGCGGCGGGCTCGAGTTCGGTGCGGAAAGCGTCGCGGGCGCGTGACGAGAGGAGCAACTCGAACGCCTGGCGGGCTCGGTCGTCGAGCAGTTTGGACGTCGAATCGCGATCGATCGTATCGATTCCCGCGCGGATTTGATCGAGCAGTCCTTTCCGGCCGGCGAGGCGGGTGGGGTCGAGCCCCGCGGGAAGGCTGATCTCGTCGACCTTAGGGCCCTCTTTCGAAGGCTTGACGTTCAGTTTCCAGGGGTCGCCGCTTCGACCCAAAAAGCCCGCGTCCTGCCCGGGCCAAACGCTGCCGTCGGTATTAAAAATATGATGGGGTAACGTGACACACGCGGGTAATCCGCCGCGAGATCGAACGAGTTTCCCCACCACCGCGCCCAGGACGGGATGATCGTTGGGCGCTCCGGGGTTGGCGTTCTCGAAATTCATCGGTTGGTGAGGAACACCCGTCAGCATATAATATCCGCTTGACGAATGAGCGTCGTCTCCCGTCGACATCGCCCGCAGGATGCACAGTTTGTCGGTCATTCTCGAAAGCTTGGGCATGAGCTCGCTAATCGCCACGCCTGGTGTTTTTGTGTCGATGTGCTTATAAGGACCGCGGACCTCGGCGGGGGCTTCGGGTTTGGGATCCCAGGTCGAGTGTTGATCGGGCCCTCCCATTAAAAAGAGGACGATGCACGATTTGGCGCGACCGAACAAACGATCGACGGGTCGGGTCGATTCGGTTTTTGGGGTTGAGACCCGAGCTTCGGCGCGACTCGCGAGGAGATCGGCCAGCGCGAGTCCTCCGCCGAACGCTCCAAGGCCGCCGATTCGGAGGATTTCACGACGGCCGATTCCGTCGCACAATCGTCCGCCGCGTCCGGTCAGCTTGAACATGACGATCTCCCCCGGTTATTCCAAGACGATCGCGGCGATCTCGCTCGATCTTCAATCTTCGTCGCGCGATCCGCGACCTTCGCGCGATCGTATCGTCGGCGCCTTCGGCTCGGAATGTAACCCGATCTTTCAAACGTTTCCAGTCATTGATGGTATCGGATCGCGTCGTTCGTGTCGAACAAAAATTCAACGTTCGACGCGGGCTCGCGATCGGTCCGGCTTGCCCCGTCGGCGTGATCGTGCTACTTAACGGCGGCGAATCGGGGCGCGCCGACGAGTCGGCGACGATCGCAATCCCTCGAAGACCCGCGGGTTCGAATTCGCGCATTCATAAGTAATCTCTAGAATATCAATAAATATAGAATAAAAGGATGTTAAGATGACGATGCGGCGAACGGATCGAGTCGACGTTATTTTGGCGGCGGTCGAGCCGGGCGCCGAGCTCGCGCCGAGCTTGATTGGTTTTCGTCGCGAGCTGGGAGATCAAGGGGAGTTGATCGTCGTTACGGCTTGCGCGGCGGACGTGTCTGAGCGGATTCGGACGATCGACCCGGCGGCTCGGGTCGTTTCGTGCGCGCCTGAGACGCTTGTTCCCGAGCTTTGGGCCGAGGGATTGAAGTGTTCGGAAGCTCGTTTTGTCGCGACGACGACGGCGCGGATGGTTCCGCGAACGGGCCTGCTTCAGGCGATGATCGATCGGTTGATCGAGACGGGCGCGGCGGGGGTCGGCGGACCGATCGAGCCTTCCCCAACGCTCGCTCGGTTTGATCAAGCTGTTTATTTACACCGATATCTTAACTATAAAACGCCGTGTGAAGCGACGGATTCGTTCGATCCTCCCGGCGATAACGCGATGTATCGGCGCGATCGGTTGGACAGGATTCGTGGATCGTGGAGCGAGGGTTTTTGGGAGGTCGAGGTTCATCGTGCGTTGCGTAAGCTGGGCGAACGGCTGACTTTCGAACCGAGCGCGGGGGTGATTTTCACGGGAGGAGAATCGCGCCCCCCCCTGCTCCGCGCGCGCGTTCGGCATGCGTCGAGATATGCATATGAGCGAACAAAGGATCGTCGTTTGGGGATTCGGATCGGCCGGTTGGGGGCGACACCGCTCGTCGGTCCTTTGTTGCTCGGCAGGGTTTGGAAGACGATGATGAAAAAGGGGATGCGAACTGCGCCCTGGGCAGGTTCGGCGGGGGATCTGATTTTGCTCAAAGCCGCGTGGACTTGGGGCGAGATCGGCGGGCTTGTTCGAGCCCTCGGGGGATCGCGCGGGGGATCGAACGAAGACGGAATTCGATCGGATCCGCGGGATTCGGAATTATTCTCCGGCGAAGTTGATCGGCGGGAGGGGACGGCGGGTATCTACGAGAAAGAAAATGCTTATTCAAGCTAATCGACATGGATCGAGCGCCTAATCTATCGTTGGAACGATTATCCGATTTGTTGGCCGACGGCGAACTCGCCCGCGGTTGGTTGGCTCGGCTCGGGGTGCGCGACGCGTCTCGAGGCCGCGGGGATTTGCTCGATCTCGCGGCGAGGGTTACGGATCGTTCGAGGCTCGCGATTTTGGCGGGACAGTTCGAGATATTTTTGCCTTTATGTTCAGATCCCGGGATGGCGCTGACGAATTTTGAGCGATTTATCGCGTCGAGCCGCTCGCCCGCGGATACCGCGAACGTTTTGGCGTCGCATCCGCGCACGACCGAGATTTTGCTTCAGATTATGAGCACAAGCCAAACATTTAGTGAGTTATTGATTAAGAATCCGACGTTATTGGAATGGCTCCGCGGCGGCGCGACGCGGCGCGACGGCGATTTGATGCTCGAGGAGCTTTGGGAGGAGACGAGCCGTTGCGAGCGTGAGGATGATCAAAAGCGAGTGATCCGAGAATTTCACGCACGCGAGATGTTGCGGATCGGGTACGACGACATCGTTCGCGACCAGCCGATCGAGTTGATCACGCACGATTTATCGCTTTTGGCGGAGGCGTGCGCGGGGGCCGCGTTGCGTGCGGCGATTCGATCGAACGAGGCGAAACACGGGACTCCGATCGGACGCGGCGGCGAGCCTGCTCGAATCGTCGTGGTCGCGTTCGGCAAGCTCGGCGGCGGCGAACTGAATTACAGCTCCGATATCGATTTGATGTTCATTTATGATGAGGAGGGGAGAACATCGGGTACGCGGAGCGTGACGAACGCCGAATTCTTCGCGCGGACCGCGGCGCAAACGATTCGACTGTTATCGGATCACACGCCGTTGGGGGTGGCGTATCGTGTCGATATGAGGCTTCGTCCCGAGGGGAGTCAGGGCGCCCTGGCGCGTTCGTTGGCGGCGACGCTGGGGTATTACGAGACGATGGGAAGGACCTGGGAGCGGCAGGCGTTGATCAAATGCAGGCCGATCGCGGGATCGATCGAGCTTGGCGAAGAGTTTCTTGATGCGATCCGTCCGTTCGTTTATCGCCGTTATTTGAGCGCCGCGGAGATCAACGAGATCAAGGCGATGAAGCGTCGGATTGAGCAGCGAACGCTCGCCGAGGGGGTCGACGCGCTCGAGGTGAAGACGGGGCGAGGCGGAATCCGCGACGTCGAGTTCGTGGTTCAGTTCCTTCAGTTGTTGCACGGGGGGGGGCACGCCGAGGTTCGCCATGCGAACACGTTGCGGGCGATCGACCGGCTCGAACACGTCGGCTGTCTGACCGCCGAGGAACGGAACGTGATGGAGGAGACGTATCGATTTTTAAGGAGGATCGAGCATCGATTGCAAACGATGTTCGATTTGCAAACGCATACGATGCCCGACGATTCCGAGCGGATGCGCGCTCTCGCGATCCGGATGGGATATAAGCCGATCTCGATCTGGGAGGATCGCGTCGGCCCGGCGCAACGATTTATCAGCGAATATCAAAATAAAACGGCACAGAACAGACGCATACTTGATCATTTATTGCACGACGCTTTTCGCGACGAGTCCGGGGTTTTGATCGAGCCCGCGGTCGATCTGGTTCTCGATCCCGCTCCCTCGGCCGAGATGATAACCGCGGCGCTTCGGCCTTATCCGTTTCGCGATCACGCCAAAGCGTATCAAAATTTGATGGCGCTGGCGCGCGAGGAGATTCCGTTTTTATCGAGCGCGCGAAGCCGGCATTTTTTGGCTGCGATTGCGCCTCGGCTGCTCGAGGCGCTCGCGCGCACGCCCGATCCCGATTCGGCGCTCGTCAATCTGGAAAAGGTGTCGGCGTCGCTGGGCGCGAAGGCGATTCTGTGGGAGTTGTTCAGTTTCAATCCTCCGACTCTTAAATTATATGTGGAATTATGCGCGACGAGTCGATTGCTTTCGGAGATTTTGATCGGCGCTCCGGGGATGATCGACGATCTGATGGATTCGCTGGTGATTGATCGCCCCCAGCCCGCGCGTGGGATTCAATCCGAGCTCGCCGAGTTATGCAAGGGCGCCGAGGATCCGGCGCCGATCCTTCTTAGCTTTCGCAACAAGGAATGGTTACGGATCGGCGCGCGCGATTTGTTGGGACGAGAGCCGATCCGCGAGGTTCTCCGCGAGCTTTCGGACGTTGCGCAGGCGATCGTCGGACGCGTCGCGAGGCGGCAATGGGAGCGTAGGGTCGCGAGGTACGGCAAGCCGATGATTCCGGGGCGCGAACTCCCCGCGCGGTGGGGGATCGTGGCGCTCGGAAAGCTCGGCGGACGAGAGCTTACGTATCAAAGCGATTTGGATCTGGTTTTCATCGCCGAGACGACGGGGGCGACGCGGGGCGGTTCGCACGGATCGATCACGAATGAACAATTTTTTACAGAATTGGCGCGGGGGGTTCTGAAGCAGCTCGGCGGTCAGGGGGGGACGGCGCTGTACGCGATCGACGCTCGGTTGAGGCCGCACGGATCGTCGGGTGCGCTCGTCGTTTCGCTCGTTTCGCTGCGCGATTATTTTCACGGGCCGGCGCGGGCTTGGGAGCGGATGGCGTTATCGCGTGCGCGGGTGATTCATTCAACGGGGGGATTTCATGTCGAGATCACAAACACGATTCGAGAGCTTTCGGCGCAGCCGCTCGATCCCGCCGAGACGGCGCGGCGGATTTTAGAGATGCGCGGCAAGCTCGATCAGGCTCGAGCCGCGGGTCGATCGAAGCGGCTCGAGGGGATCGTCGATTGCGAATTTTTGGTGCAATATCTGTTGCTTGTGCATGCGAAGAACGATCCCGAACTCGTGCGGCCCAATTTTTGGGAGGCGCTCGATCGGCTGCGGCGGGCGAAGGTTTTGAGCCGGCGTGAACACACAATCTTATCAAACGCATATACGTTCTTTCGTACGATTGAGAGTCGGTTGCGGATCGTGCATAATCGAACGCCGATTGATTGGATCGATCGGCCCGAGGAGATCGACCGTTTGATGCGCGGATTTCATCCCGAGGGGACGGATCGCGCGACGGTCGTCGAGGCGTTTCGGAGCGAGCGGCGCGAGCATGTCGAGCGGGTACGCGAGCTCTTTTTCCGCGAACTCGAGGCCGCGGCGGCGGGGGAGTTTCGGCGCGAGAACGCGGTTTGAGCTGAGAAACTATCCGAAAAGCTTCCGAGGCCCAATCGGCACGAATATACCGGTTTCGGCGCCAATTCACCAATAAAACCACTGGATGTTAAAAATCTAGATGTTCTAATATACCTAATTGGGAGGGCGAACCTCCCGGTGAGCCTCTTTTCATAAACTCGGGCGACCTCCCGATTTTCCGGTCAATGATCGCAAACATCTGAATGCGGCTCACCAGGAGGTTCACCCTCCCAATTTCGGCCTCGCCCTCCCGGATTCGGCCTCGCGCCGCCCGATTCGGAATCTCATTATCAATTCTATGTATGCCGGCTCACCAGGAGGTTCGCCCTCCCAAATCGGCGTCGCCCTCCCGGATTCGGCCTCGCACCGCCCAATTCGGAATCTCATTATCAATTCTATGTATGCCGGCTCACCAGGAGGTTCGCCCTCCCAAATTCGGCGTCGCCCTCCCGGATTCGGCCTCGCACCGCCCAATTCGGAATCTCATTATCAATTCTATGTATGCCGGCTCACCAGGAGGTTCGCCCTCCCGGATCGGCGTCGCCCTCCCGGATTCGGCCTCGCGCCGCCCAATTCGGAATCTCATTATCAATTCTATGTATGCCGGCTCACCAGGAGGTTCGCCCTCCCAAATCGGCGTCGCCCTCCCGGATCGGCGTCGCCCTCCCGGATCGGCGTCGCCCTCCCGGATTCGACCTCGCGCCGCCCAATTCGGAATCTCATTATCAATTCTATGTATGCCGGCTCACCAGGAGGTTCGCCCTCCCAAATCGGCGTCGCCCTCCCAATTTCGGCCTCGCGCCGCCCAATTCGGAATCTCATTATCAATTCTATGTATGCCGGCTCACCAGGAGGTTCGCCCTCCCAATTTCGGCTTCACCCTCCCGGATTCAGGATCGCATTATCATTCTTAAGAATAAAGGCTCACCAGGAGGTTCGCCCTCCCAAATCGGCGTCGCCCTCCCGGATTCGGCCTCGCGCCGCCCAATTCGGAATCTCATTATCAATTCTATGTATGCCGGCTCACCAGGAGGTTCGCCCTCCCGGATCGGCGTCGCCGTCCCGATTTCGGCTACACCCATAAAACTCGAGGAATATGCTTTTTTCTTCCCTTATCGACTTTTAAACCCCGCGCGCCTTGGGATCCCAAAGGATCTTGTGAAGCTGGATTTGAAGCCTGAGCGGCAATCTCGTTTCAAGCGTCCAGGCCGCGAGGTCGGTCGGATCAACGCGTCCGAATGCCGCGCTCATCAAAACAGGACATCGATCGAGCAGTTTACGCTCGGCGATCACCCCGATCGACCAATCAAAATCGGCGCGATCGACGACCACGAACTTGACCTCGTCGATCGATTTCAACCGATCAAGATTCTCCCAAACGTTCGCTGCGACTTCGCCCGAGCCGGGAGTTTTAATATCAAGAATCACTCGCACGCGCGGGTCGACGCGTTCGGTCGAAATCGCCCCACTCGTCTCAATCAAAACCGTCCGACCGTGATCGCACAATCGCGTCATTAAATCATAAACTTCATCTTGCAAGAGCGGTTCGCCGCCGGTGATCTCGACAAGATCGTCGCCGAGTTCGAGCGCACGTGCGAGGATCTCGTCGACCGCGACGGTTTCGCCTTGATAAAACGCGTGGGGCGTATCGCAGTAAACGCACCTCAAATTGCACGCCGAAAGCCGCACGAAAACGCAAGGAATGCCCGCGAACGTACTCTCCCCCTGCAAACTGCGGTAAATCTCGTGAATCACGAGCGTTCCCGCGGGCTTACCCGCGAGCGCCCGCAGTCGCCCCGCGGGGCGCCCGGGAAGATCCTCGGTCGCCCTCGCGTCGATCGTCTCCAATTCGGTCGTCATAAATACCGCTCATACGCCTTTATTGTTTGTTCTTGGACGCGACGATCCGTTTCACCCGCGCGGTTTCGCCCTTCAGGAAATCGACGTCGAGGAACGGATCGGGAGTCGTCTTTTGATACCGAACTTTTCCCTCGGCGTCGACCAGAATCACGCTGTGCAACGGCGATCGCTCGAAATCGTCATAAGCCTGATACTTCTGAAACACCTTGAGTTCAGGGTCGGGAAGAATCGGCATCGGAAACAAAACCCCCTCTTTATTTTGCTTAAGCGCTTTCGACGTCGCCTGATCGTCGGTCGAAACCGCGACGATCGTCGTATCAAGCTTTTTGAAGGCTTCGATCTCTTTGCCGAAAAGCTCGAGCTGCTGCATACAATGAGCGCACGTTCGACCCAAATAGAACAGAATGATCACATTCTTACCTTTATGATCGGCGAGCGACCAGCGTTTGCCGTCGGTATCGGCGAGTTCGAGGGGAAGGGCTTCGAACGGAGCCCACGCGAGCGGTCCGAGGGGTTCGAGATTGATGCGATGAGGCCCGGCTTCGTCGGTTTCGGCGGACGAACGGGGGGTTGAAACGGGCGCGCCGAGCTTGGCTAGCCGTTCAAAGATCGGTATGTCTTTATCTGCGTTCGCGGCGATCTCGCTCAGTTTGAGCGCCTCGCGTTTGGCCTCTTCAAGTTTGCCCACTTTGGCGAGGATTTCGACATAAGCCGCGAGCGCGGGGACTTCGTTCGGGCGACGATCGGCGCCGGTTTTGGCCGAAACCTCGGCGAAACCGAAATTCCTCGCCTCGATGTGCGCGCGAGCCAAAGCCTCGGATCGCATCCCGGTCGCCTTCGAGAATCGCTCGAACGCGGGACCGATTCGACCTTCAAGTAAATGAGCATAACCTTCAAGTTCGGCGATCGCCTGATCGATCTGATTCGACAATCCCCCTTTGGCGCCCGGGGTCAGTTTTTTGAGCCCTTCGATCTGTTCGGCGAGTTTGGATTTGTCTTTCTTGGCCGCGTAGGCGAGACCGAGGGTGTAAAACCGTTCCTTCTGTTCGATCGGAGTCGTCGACCAATCGAGTTCGCCCGCGAGCGTCGCGGCGATCAGGTCGTCCCAGAGTTCGTAACGAACCAGCGTTTCGGACCAGCGAGCCCGCCCCGAACGTTGCGCCGAGCCGCCGTCCTGAACGTTGTTCTTCTCGGGATCGCGCGGCTGATCGACGAGATTGCGCGCCACCGCGATCGCCTCTCGAACCCGACCCACGTGCCCCAGGCTCGTCACTAGCCATTGATTGTTGTGCGCATAATTATGAATTTCAAACGGCATCGTCCGTTCGCTCGTCATCGCGGCGTGATCCACCCGCGCCGATCCCTCTTGCTGATAAGCCGCGTCGGCGTAGCGTTTCAGGCCGGTGTACGTGTGACCCGGCATGTGCCACGCGTGCGCGATTCCGGGCGCCGAAGGGGCGAACAAAGCCGCCGATTTCAACGCGCGTTCGGGTTTCACGCCGTCCCATAGGTGAATTCGATAATGATGCGCTCCGGGATGCGTCGGCTCGACCCGCAGCACCCCCTCGATCAGCGAATCGACCGCCTGGCGGCTGCCGATGCCGTCTTGTCCCGCGTTCGACCAAGCGATCATCGCCAGCCAAGCTTGCGCGTCGAGATCGGCGGGAAATTCCTGAACGATCGTCTCGTATCCCGTTAAATGCCCCTGCCGGCGCGATTTGTCGTCTCCCGTTTCGCGATATTGAGCCTCCATCGCGCTGAGATAGAGCCGTTCGCGGCGGCTCGGAGGATTCTTGGCCGCGACCTCGAGCGCCTTTTTGAGGAACCCCTTGGCTCGCTTGGCGTTGTTCACGTTCGCCATCGCCATGCCCCAATACGCCGTCGAACAGTTCGGGTCGTACCACGCCGCCTGACGGAACGAACGCTCGGCTTCCAGATAATAAAAGGAATGGAGTTGAGCGACCCCTTGATTGATAAACGCTCGCGCGTCGTCGCTTTTGGTCGTCGCGGCGAAATCGACCTTCCCCATGCCCGGCATGATCCGCGCCTTGCGTCGAGGCCCCGCGTTAAACGCCTCGCCGTGCACCGAGTGACCCGCCGCGGGAGTCGCGGGATCGGTTTCGCTCGCGGGGAGAGTCGCCTTGGCGGGATCCTGCGCGTGCGCCGAGCCGATCCAAAGCGCGAATAAACCGATCGCAAAAGCGGTCGTGCGAACAACGATCGACGAACGTTTCATCATTCAGATCTCTCGATTCAAGGTGTATTCCTTCGTCGGCGCCGGGCGGGTTCGAGAGGAATCGACCGATTCGGTCGAGTTTCCATTACCGAGGCGAACTCGCGCCGTCGGAGCGATGCGGCGGGTAATAAAGGCGGAGGCGAACCGACGGTTCCTGGCGATCAAACCCGATCGTCGAACGAACGACGAACTTCGGGTCTGATCGATGCGATTCTAAGGCGCCGGACTCGGAAAATCCATCACCCCGGAACCAAAGATTGCTTTTCGAAGTCGTATCGGATCGCCGAACGGCCGCAAGCAAAGGAGCGATTCGCTTGAATCGAATAAGTTTTCATAAGAGATAAAAAAAAACCTTCGCATGCGCTTCCATTCGCAGGGAATTTGGAATTCGCCTGAAATTCGCGTCGTGTCGTCGTCGAAATCGAAGTCGGATCGATCGCGATTCGGGCCATTACGAATTCGGAATCGGGTCGATCGCGGCGAATCGAGCGAAACCCGTAATCGACGCGTTAGATCGTCACCGGTTTTTGGAGCATTCGTCTCACCGCGACGAATTGTCCCGCGTGCATCATCGGATGAAGACCGATCATGTTGAAAAGCGCCGCGTATGTCGGGGCGTACGAGATTCCCGTCTCTTTATCGAGGTCGGAATCGGCGGTCGCGGCGATCACAGCGAGAGTCGCCTCGCGCTGTTTTTTCATCAGATCAAGATATGCACTCTTGGAAAGATACGCGGGTTTTTCGAGTTCGAGCGCCTCTTTGGAATGCGCCTCTTCGAAGCCCGCGGGGAGCGCGGGGGACGAACCCGGCTTAACCGATTCGATCATGCCTCGTTCCGACATGATCAAATGGCCGAGCTGCCACGCGATCGGGTTCATTCCCTCGACGGGACGAATCGTCAACTCGGCGTCGGAAAGGTCGCCGAGATACGAGTTCATCACCATGTCTGTTAAACCCATCGTCATCTTGAATACGTCTTTGGCGGAAGGCATCTTCGTCTCCAAAATCCATAGGGAAAGTTGCGTGATAAACGGCGAGCGAATTATAGACGACGAACGTCCATCGTGAAAAGGGATCGCTCCCGAGGCCTTCGAATCGTCGCGCGATTCCTCGACGAATTCATCCAACTCGAGGAACGCGTTCAAGAATCAATTTTATAATTTAATATCAATTGGTTCTCCGCGTCGGTCGCCGCTCGTCTTGGCGGCCTCGATGAACGCGACGATCTCGAGCGTTTCGCGCGGGTCGATCGGCGGAGTGCGGGTTTCGAACATCGCGACGATCTTTTTGAGCAGTTCGCGGTAAATGTAACGCGTTCCCACGCCCTTGGTGACGACCGACTTCTCGCCGAAAACCGTGAAGCCGTAATCCTCCCGCCCCTGACGAATGCCGCGCACGCTCGCGACCCGACAGTCGGACCAAACCCCCGTGACGACCTCGCCCCCGGGCTCGCTCAAACAAACCACGCGCTTGCACCCGGGACCCATCAGTGTATATAACATTTCAACAGGATGAATCCCGTAATGATATAAGCCGGGATTACGCGGATGCGTGGGCGCGGGACCGAACGTCGTCGCTCCCAATATCTTGCCCGTTCCAAGTTTTCCCTCGCGCGCCTCGACGACCTCGGGTGCGTAACGCAGGCTCGAACTCGACATCATCGGCAAGTGTTTCACGCTCGCGAGATCGATCATCGCCCGCGCGTCGGCGAGCGAACAAGCGAACGGCTTGTCCACATATAAAGGCATACCACGCTCAAGCAGCGGCAAGGCGCGCTCTTTGTGCACGCTTCCGTCGACCGATTCGATCATCACCGCGTCGACCTTGCCGAGCAAATCGAGCGGATCGTCGACGAACGGAACCCCGTATGTTTTCAACTTGTCCACATATTGAGGAACAAGTTCGGGTGAGATCAAAGATTTCCCCGCGACCGCGGCGACGACCTTCGCACCGTCGACCCATTGATCTTCGGCTATATCCACATGATTGAACCTTTTTGTGAACTCGACGACGTGGCTGGTGTCGCAATCGACCAATCCCAGGCGAATCATGGGCGCACTCGCTTCGGTTTTGGAGGAAAAATCGTCCGTCATTCGAACGCCGACTCGGTTCGGTCGCGGTTCGCGTTCGCGTTCTTCGCGGGTTACGATCTCAGCGTCTTTTAAGCGATTCCATCATCGCGTACTTTCGCTCCGGGGCAAGAGGGTCGCGGCGACCGATCGCGGCTGGTTCCACGCGAAACCGCGGCTCGATCAATCGGGGTCGGCGGCTTTTCGGTTCGATCCCGCCGCTCCGGCCGATTTGCGATCGGCTTGTTTTTCGGATCCTGAGCCGGTCGGGTTCTTAGAATCGGCGGTTTCCGGTTTTTTAAAAATGATTATATGTTGCCACGGGAGGAATTCGAGCGAATCGACGAACGCGAATCCCATCGGCTCGATCTCTTTCCGCACCTGGCGAAGCGTCATCTTGTGTTCGGGCTTGATCGGCACGGCGTCGTCTTCGCCGCGAAATTCCACGAAGACGATTCGTCCCCCCGGTTTAAGCGCATCGCGAAGCCCCGCGATCATCAATTCGGGCTGGGCGAATTCGTGATAAACGTCGGTCATCAAAATCAAATCGACCTTCGCTTTTGGCAGCTTGGGGTCGGTCGGAGAAGAGAGAATCGTTTTGATGTTCGTCAGACCGAAGTTTTTAGCGTTAACTTGTAAAGAATCGAGCATGTTTTTTTGAAGATCGGTCGCGTAGACGACTCCCTTAGCGCCGACCCGCCGGGCGATTCGGACGGTGATGTAGCCGACCCCGGCGCCGACGTCGGCGACGGTCGATCCCTCGGCGATCTTGAGCGCATCGAGCATCTCGTCGGGATGTTCCTCCTGGAGCCGCTCGGGCCGGACGAGCCAGTCGGCGCCGCCTCCTTCAAACGACATCACGTCGGCGATCGGCCGACCCATGTACATTCGCCCCTTGATCGTCCGCGCCGGCCGCGGATGATCGGCGTCGAACTTGCCGGCCGCTTCGGCGTTCGACTTGGCGTCGCCCCGATCGGCTCGCTTTTTCGCTTTGTTCTTCGCCTTCGTTTTCGCGTCGGAGGGTTCTTTAGCGGGCTCCGACGCGGAATCTTGGGCGCGCACGACGACCGCGAAAGCGAGAATGAGAGCGAAAAGCCGTCCAATTCGATAAGCAAGGCGCGGCATGTTGAAATCGCCTTTGGGTGAAACGCCGCGCCCCGCTCGCCGGTCAATCCGCGAGAGCGTAGCGGACGATGCAATAAAGAGCCTGAACGCCGTCTTTCCAGCCGATCTTTTTCCCCTCGCGGTAATCGCGTCCGTTGTAGCTGACGGGCATCTCGTAGACGCGACACCGACGCGCCGGTCGACCTTCGATCGCGGGCATCCTGAACCGCGCCACCTTCGCCGTCACCTCGGGCTCGAAACCGAACCGGTCGCTCTTGAGCGTGATCCCCTGGATCACCTCGCGACGAAATACCTTGTAACAAACCTCCATGTCTGTCAAATTCAGATTTGTAAATGTGTTTGAAAGTAACGTGAGGAACTTATTGGCGAGCGAATGCCAGAAGTAGAGAACGCGATGTTTCTCGCCGATGAACCTCGACCCGTAAACGACGTCGGCTTTTCCCTCGATGATCGGCTCGATGAGCTGAGGATACTGCGCGGGATCGTATTCCATGTCGGCGTCTTGAACGATCACGATTTGGCCCGTCGCCTTGGCGAATCCCGTCCGGAGCGCCGCGCCTTTCCCCTGGTTGCGGTCGTGATACGCGATCACGAGGTCGGGCTCTTCGGTTTCGAGCCGTTTGAGGATGTCTCGCGTGCCGTCGGTTGAATAATCGTCAACCAAGATGATTTGCTTTTGAATCGGCACGGCGCGAACGTGGCGGAGGATCTCGCGGATCGTTTCACGCTCGTTGTAAACCGGGATCACGACCGAAAGGACCAGATCCTCGGGGATTCGGTAAATCCCCACGCGTTTGCAAAACACCTCTCCCAGGTGTTTGATCAACCACTCGACGCGTTCGCGGTCGTCGGCGGGGGGGGATTCGGTATCGAGCACTCGGTCCATCACGTCAAAAGAATCATGATAAGTGAAAATAGCCTTGGTCGTCATCGTCGCGTTCCTTCTCCATAAGGCTTCGATGTCGCGATATCGCGGAAATCCTTCCGCGAGGATTATAAAAGGGCCGAGCCCGAAAACGGAAGACCGAAGCGGAGCGGTTCGGTGGAAATCGCGATCTTGATCGGATCGAGTCGAGAGAGGCTCGATCGAATCCTAGAAAACCCAAACCGCTCGGGATTGGAATCGAAATCGGCGCCGATGCGGCGTCATTTCACGCTCGATCCGTTCCTCGCGAGCTTCTCTCCCGTTCCAGAGGCCGCCAAAACGCGGTCGAGAAAGGCGACGAAAACCTCGGGCTCGTGCGCTCCGTTGATCGAATCGATCACTTTGCCTTCGGGAGAGATCGCGACGTAAAACGGATTCGTCAGCGACTTGACGATCTCGTTCTGCAAAAGCGCGTTCGTTTCGGCGAGCTCCTTCCTTTCGGCCTGAGTGATCGACGCGATCGGCACGGTATCGGTGTAAAGCTGAACACGAACAAACTTGTTGAGGCGTTCGATCACCTCGGGACGCGGGAAAACCGATTGTTCCATCAGCCTGCAATTCGTGCAGAAGACTCCCGTGAAATCGATGATCACAGGTTTATTTTCCAATTTCGCCTGCTTGATCGCATTTTCATAACTCATACCCCAAACGACGCCGTGGAACGTCTTCTCTTGTTGGATCGCGATTTTGGGATCGTTCGACGACGCCGCGACCTCGCCCCCTCCGCTCGTGGCGCCCGTCGAACCCGCGGCGAGCTGAGCGCGCGATTGAAGCGAATCGACGTCGGGAGGCAAAAGACCGACGATCAGGCGATTCCAGACGACGGTTTGAGGAGGATTGCCGAAGAGCGCGGGGGCGAGGAACAACGCGCCCGAAAGGAATACGATCCCCGCGACCATTCGACCGGGGCCGACCCTCGGAGCGTCGTGATCGTGATCGGTGCGAAACAATCCCAACAAATAGAGCCCGCAAACGAGAGCCAACACAACCCAGATCGTTAGTACCGTGTACGCGCCGAACCACGCCTGATCGGGGGTGACGAATGCGAGTTCAAAGTTATTAATAAATTTAAAGGCCGCGCCGATTTCAATAAGCCCGCCGACGAGCTTGACCGCGTTCATCCAGTCGCCGCTTTTGGGCGCCTTGGCGAGCAGCCCGGGGGCGAGCGCAAGCAAAAAGAAGGGCAACGCCAGAACCGTCGCGAACGTCGCCAAACCGATAATCGGGTAAAAATATTTACCCTGAGCCGCCATCACGAGGAGCCCGCCGACGACGGGGAACGTGCACGTGAACGAGGTGATCGTAAGCGTGAGCGCCATGAAGACGACCCCGACGAGCCCTCCCTTGCTCTCGCGCTTCGCCGAAGCGTTCAAAAGAAAGCTCGGCAAACCGATCTCGAACAATCCCAACAAGCTCAATCCGAACGCGAGGAAAAGGATCGCCACGAAGCCGTTAAGCCATGCGGAAGTGGCTAACTGTTGAAGAGACGACGCGCCGAACGCGAGCGAGAAAACGAGCCCGACCGCGGTGAAGATCCCGATGATCGACAGGCAATACGTGATCGCCAAGCCCAGCGTGCTACCTTGTCGTTCGCGTCCTTGTTTCACAAAGAAATTGACCGTGATCGGAACCATAGGCCACACGCACGGCATCACCAAAGCCAAGAGCCCCGCGCCCGCTGAAAGTAAGATAAACGAAAGCAAGCCTTGTTCAATCGATTTTTCAACATCGGTTTTCACGCCCGTATCTGTTGATTTCGAAGCGATCGCTCCCGTCGATTGAAGCGCCGGCGACGACGATTTCATGTCCGCGGGCGCCGGGTCGACTTTTGTCGCCGAGTCGATTTGGGAGATCGCGGGCGCCGCGCCGGTTTTCGCGGGTTCGACGGGTGCGTTCGGCTTTGGCTCGGAGGACGGCGAGACGTTTGAACTCACCGCGGGGGCGGGGTCGTTCGAACCCGCCGCCGCTTTGGCGTCCCCGGCAATCACGTTCAATACCGCGGCGTCGAGCGTCCACGCTCCCGGGAACGTGCAACTCGCTCCGGGTCCGCTCGAACAAAGCTGGTAAGAGGCCTGGCACCGCAGTTTCCGAGGGCCCGGCTTGGCGTCTAAGGGGATTTTGAGCTTGATGCTCCAGGTGACCGCGTGCTCGAAAAACTCGACCGATTCGAGATCGGGGAAGGCGTCGTCTTTCTTTTTGATCGGGTCGCTCGACGACTTCCAATCGCCTTCGATTTTCAGCCCCCCGGTGTCGAAGAAGTCGAACTGGGTGGGTCGAGGACCCTGATCGGGGGCTTTCTTTTGGTACTGATAAATATGCCAGGGTTCGTCGATGCGAGCCGTCACCTCGAACGTTACGGTATCGCCCGGTTTGGCTTCCGCCGGTTTGACCGCGGTTTTGAACTTGGCCTGCGCGGGCCTAAACGCCGGTTTTGAATCTTTGACCGCGGGTTTGGGATCGTCCCCGCGAGCGCTCAAGAAGGGCGCGAGAACCGCGATCGCGACGACCGCCGCGTACTTCAAAGACTTGATTAAGGATTCGAGACGATTCGACGCGGTTCGTGAATAATTGCTTCGCATGGATTCGCCGGCCTCAAGGGATCGTGATCGACCGTATAGATCCGATTCGTAATGAACAATGATCATTATCGGGTGATCGCTAATCCATTCCATCCTACAACCGGCGACTCGATTTCGACAAGTCGAGCGGAGCGATCGCCGACCAAAAAATCAAGAGATAATTATAAGATTGGTTTATTGTTTCTCGCTCATTACATCCCCGTCGACTCTTGGCATGAAAAACGCATGAATTCCTTTCGCGATCGATCTTCCAAACGTGCGCACGATCGCGGAGTCCAGAAAACGAACGAGCACCCAAAACAGACAAATCGTTCAAAGCGTTCATTTTGGAACGACTGTTCTCCGCGCATCTAAGCGTTTTCCAAGATTTCTTTGGTTGGGACCCTTTCCTTTTGAACGCTTTCAGTCTAGAATGAAATCGTTCAAAACGTTCATCGATTTCGGGAAGGGCGGCGTGTGATGATTCAACCCGATCGTTGGCTGAAAACACGACAGGTCGCTCAGGCGTTGGGAGTGAGCGCAAGCACGGTGAAGCGCTGGGTGGATTCGGGCTCGCTTCCGGCGGCTCGGACGGTCGGCAAGCACCGGTTGATTCGGGCGAGCGAGGCGATCGAGCTGGCCCGTAAACAGTCGCTACCGCTCGGCGAGCTCGAAAGGCTCGCGGGATTGGGAGACGTCAATCCCGCCACGATCGACGACCGTTTGATTGAACGATTTGTGACGGCTTTATCCGAGGGAGACGAGGCTGGAATTCGCGGGATTATACTAGACACGCATTCACGATGCGGAAACGCCGCGATTTTGGCGGACCGGCTGATTCAACCCGCGATGAAGGATATCGGGTTGAAATGGATGTTCGGCGGGCTCGACGTTTATCACGAGCATCGCGCCACACGGATCGTCGAGGGGGTTCTCGTCGATCTCAACCGACGGCTCGCCGAGAAACGTCGTGAGGAGCGTCTCGCGGGATTGGAGATCGCTCGGCCGCTCGCGATCGGCGCCGCTCCCGAAGGAACTCTTTACACGATCGCGGGGCTATTGTGCGAGCTGACGCTCCGCGAGGCCGATTGGGACGTCGTCAACCTGGGCTGCAATTTACCCATGCCTTCGCTCGCCAAAGCCGCGCTCGATCATAAGCCGCGGCTCGTCTGGTTGTCGATCAACCATCTAAACAATCCTACATTATTCACTCATCAATATTTACGTTTTCATGAGACGGCGTCGCGGATCGGCGCCGCGGTGATTCTGGGAGGTCGAGCGCTTGAAGGAGACTTGCGTTCACGACTTCCGTACACGGGTTTCGGCGACCGGATGGAACATTTGTCCGAGTTCGCTCGGCGTTTGTCGGTCGGGTTGAAGGATTCGGGCGGCGACCCCGTCGGATCGAAGGAACGATCGGTCTCGGCATGATTATTCCATGATATCTACTTAGGAAGGACGCTTTCATGCGTGCGACACGGCTCGGCGGCGATTCGGACGGTTTCACCGCGCCTTCGGCGGCTCGTACCGAGGTTCTCGGCGCCGATCAGGAGCGTAAATTGCTCGAGCGACTCGTCGAATGCAAGGCGAAATTGACGAAAGCGTTATCGTCGATTCCGGCCGCGACTCGACCCGGCGGGGAAGAAACTCCGTCGATCGCTCGTTACATCGCGTCTATTAACGCCGGGAACGGTCGTGAGCAAGCGCGATTGGGGGCGATTTTTCACCAGTACACCGAATTGCGTGATAAACTTGCGTTGGCGAATATGCGTCTGGTTGCGCATGTCGCCAAGCGATTTCGCGGTCGAGGAATCGCTTATAGCGATCTCTTGCAAGAAGGTTTCTGCGGGTTGCTAGAAGCGATCGACCGGTTCGATCTCACCCACGAAACCAAGCTGGCCACTTACGCCACCTGGTGGATCCGTCAGGCGATCCAACGCGCCGTCGCCGAGGGGGCGTATCCCGTCCGGCTTAGCCCGCGTCATCTCCGTCAACTCGCTCAAAATCAAGAAGAGATCGATCGAGCCGAGCACGTTCGCGGCGGATCGATCACCTTTTCGGATCATGTGGGGGTGACGGGAGAAACGCTCCAGCGGATTCACGCCGCCACGCGTCCGGCGCTCTCGCTCAACGCGACGTTCGATCATAACGATGAATTTACACTCTTGCAAACGATGAGCGATCCCGAGGCCGACAACACCGATCTTGTCGATACCGAGGAGACGATCGCGAGGCTGCTCGATTCGCTTCGTCCCAGGGAACGGCGGGTTCTGGCGCTTCGGTTCGGTTTGGGAGATCAGCCCAAACTCTCGTTGAGCGAGGTGGGCAAAGTGCTTGAGGTTTCCAAAGAGCGGGTTCGACAGATCCAGGATCGTGCTTTGGAAAAGTTGAGGGAGTTGGCGGTTGAAACGAATCTCGCCGCCGCGCTCGATTTTGAGGATTGACGCGGCGCGATCGCTTTCAAATAATCGATCTTAACGACGCGAGTGAATCCTCACGCTTTCGGATTCGCTCGCGTGCGGCGTCACGGTTTCCGATGAAAATCAAGCCGAGGCGCCCGCGTGGCCGAACATACCCCCGGGGCCCTCTATCATCCCGTACCCTTTATGATCCGTGAACGGGCCCTGGGGACCTCATCATGTCGGGTTCTTCGGCGTCGGGCTCGGATTCGATCGGGTCATTTTTGTATTATTTGATGGCCGAGTGCAACGTCTCGGCGAACACGCTCGCGGCTTATCGCAACGACGTCGCGCGGTTCGTACGCTGGCGAAAGCGATTCGCCCCCGGACCGATCAAAAATCTCGACGTTCGAGAAATATCAGGATATGTTGGTTTTCTGCATGATTCCGGGCTCGCTCCGAGTTCGATCGCGCGGCATATCGCAAGTTTATCCTCATACTTTCGTTTTTTGATTTTTGAGGGGCTGGCCGACGAGAATCTGGCCAAGCTGTTGATCGCTCCGGCGGTTTGGGATCGGTTGCCGACGGTGCTCGCGCCCGCCGCGGTCGAGCGGTTGTTAAACGCACCGAGCGGATCGACGAGGCTCGGCCGGCGTGATCGCGCCGCGCTCGAAACGTTGTACGCGACGGGATGCCGAGCGTCCGAGACGGTCGGCCTGAGGCCTTCGGATCTCGATCTTGAAGGGGGGAAGGCTCGGTGCGTGGGGAAGGGAAATAAAGAGCGAGTCGTTCCGCTCGGCGGCGCGGCTCGGCGCGCTCTTAGAACGTATCTCGAGACCGATCGGCCGATTCTTATCGCTCGTCGTCCCGAGACGGCGGTCGTTTTTGTTACGAAATCGGGCAAGCCGTTGTCGCGCATCGGCTTGTGGAGGATCGTTAAAACGCACGCTCGCGCCGCGGGATTGCCCGAAACCGTTAGCCCGCACGCGCTTCGACACAGTTTCGCCACGCATTTACTAGCGGGAGGCGCCGATCTGAGAGTCGTCCAGGAGATGCTCGGACACGCTTCGATCGCGACCACACAAATTTACACGCGCGTGGAAATGAGCCGATTAATTGATGTTCATAAGCGATTTCATCCCCGCGGATAAGGCGACGATGATGTTTTTGGAAACGGCTATCCGAAGCGGGAACGGCCCTCGCGAACTTCCTTAATCTCGCCGGCGATCCATTCATCGGAATTATTGATAAGAAGACGCCGGCGGAAGCTTGCTCGCCGTCAAGCTTGAGACGGTCGTCGGTTTCGCCGCGACTCCGACGGGCGTTTTAGCCTCCATTTGAAGCGATGAGGTCGTCTTGTGATCGACGACGAGGTGCGTCGACGCGACTTTGGGCGGCTCGGCTTGACGAGAAGCCGCGAGCTTGTCGGCTTCAGTTTGATTTGTTCGGCTCGAATCGGACGCGGTCGAGGCGTCGGGAGAGGCTTCGGTCGCGGTGTCGGAAGAGGCGGCTTCGGATTCGCCGGATGCGCGTTCGGCGAGCTTGTCTTTAACGAACCCGCGGTGTGTGAGCGGGTCGACTCCCTTGGGGCTTGGCACGCCGATGCCGACGCACGAGGCGATCGGCAGAATTCGAACAATGTTGCGATCCTGATCTCCCAGAAGCGCCACGCGGATGTCGCCGACGATCGCGGTATCGTTCCAGTGGCAACGGCTCGCCGAACCGTCGGGCAGATAAAGCATCACCTCGGGGATGCCCGAATCACGCAGGCCTTCCCACATCATCGTGATTAAATCCGACATGCGCGAAATCGTCCTTTCCGTATCGATTCCTCGATTTTCGTCGTCAATCGTCGCGACGATCGGGTTGCGATCGCGACGACGTCCCTTATGACGAGTTAAGCACACGAACCGAGAATCGGCGAGAAAAGAGGAGGGATCAATTCGTCGATGAAGGAATCAAGGATGAAAAAACCTGAAACTGTCGATCGATGCGGTCGCGTAATTTTTGGAGTTCGGAAGCGGGGGGATTGAGTTCGGCGAAAGACTGCAACAGTTTTCGCGCCGATTCGAGTCGTTCGTTTGTGCTCGCCGATCCTTTGGTCGAGCCCGCGCGACCTGAGCGTTCGATTTCGAGCAGCGCGCCGTCGCGTGCGACGCGGATTTTGACGGCCTCCTTGAGATCTTCAACCTCCTTGCGAAATTTCTCTTGCGGGATCGATTCAAAGGGTACGGATTCGATCGATTTGCCGGCCTCGTTGTAATGCGCGATCGCGGCTTCGAGGCGGTTTTCAAAGGAATCGGCGTCTCCCAGGCCGATCTCGGCCTTGGCGGTGCGGAATCGAATGATGTTGACGACTCCTCCGTACCATTTCCAAAGTTGATAGGCTTTTTGAATTTCGTTTTGATTTTCGTCGTGAAGTCGAAACGCGATTTTAAGATCGTCGCGTGCTTGCGCGAAATAGAGACGCGATTCTTCAAGCGACGTTCGATCGGTCGACGAGGCGGGGATTTTGTCGTCGCGACCGACGATCGAAGCTTGACGGTTTTCGCCGAGAATGATGCGAACACGCGCACGGTTGAGCAGCATTCCGAAACGAAAAACGACCGCCTCTTTCCTCGCTTCGGCCGAGGAGAGCGCCTCGGTGAGGAGTCTCAGCGCTTTCGGAAGATCGCGATCGCGCGATTCGGCGATATGTGACAGGAGGTTGAGAGCGGCGGGATGCTTGGGGTCGATCTTAAGCGCGCGATCGAGCATCGTTTCGGACTCTTGAAATCGATTCAGGCTCGCGAGTTGCGCTCCGTAAGCGATCGGCAACGCGACCTCCTCGGGAACGATTTCCAAGGCGCGGAGCAAACAAGCGTCGGCGTCCTTATAATTAAATATGTTCTTTAGTTGATTTTCAACGATCGAATCGGATCGACGGGTGCGCGACCAAGCGAGCGCCGCGAGGACTCCCGGCCACGCCGATCGCCCCGACGAAGTATCGACCTGGGCGAGTAACTTGAGCTTTTGGCGATGCGTCGGATCAAGCTCGGCGGCCTTGAGAAACGCGTTTTTGACGTCGGTCCAAGCGTCGTGTCGAGCCGCGGCCCAACCCGCTTCTTCTTGAACGAGCGGAGATTGCGACGCGAGCCGAGCCGCGGCGCGGAACGCCTCGAGCTCGGAATCACGACCCGATGCTCGTGTGAGAGCCGATCGAGCTTCCTCGATTCGACCGAGCCGATCTTCGATCAATCCCGCGAGAGTTAAGCCGAAGGGGGATTCGGGATCGTCTTCAAGAGATTTGGCGATCGATTTTCGAGCTTGCTCAAAACGCCCACCGCGGATCGAGTCGATCGCCGCGTGAAACCGATTGGGAACGTTCCGATCGGCCGGATCGCCGAGGGGGCGACGAGAATCGGTCGGCGGCGAACGAAATACGAGGAGAAACGCCGAAACGACGACGAAAAGAACGATAAAAGCGCCGACCCGCGCCGGCTTCCGTCGTCGCGTCCAGTTGACGGCGGATTCAACCCATGAATTATTGCTAGCGTGAACAAGCCGGCGTCGGTCAAGGAAACGTTCAAGATCCTCGGCGAGCGAAGTCGCGTTCGGGTAACGATCGGCGGGGGATAAATCGAGACAATGATTCACGATCGATTGGAGCGCGTGAGGGATCGAGGGATTGATTTTTCGGAGCGAAATCGGGGGCGCCGAGCGACGATCGAGCAGCTCTGCGATCGCTCGCGGAGTGGGGAGGCGAGGATCGGGAGTTTCGGGAAGTTCCCCGGTTAAAAGTTCGCGAAACAAAAGACCGAGCGAATAAAGATCCGCCGATTCGTCGACCTGTTCCCATCGATCGGGATCGAGAAAGGCGTGAAGTTGTTCGGGCGCCATGTAAGGAAGCGTGCCGCCGCGGAGAGCGGCGTCGGCGCGATCGGCGGCGAACGGATCGTGCGCCAGGTTGAAGTCGAGGAGCTGGGGGCCGTCGCGGTAGGTTAGAAGGATATTCGCGGGCTTGACGTCGCGATGAAGGATTCTCAACGAGTGCGCGTGCTCAAGAGCTCGAGCGAGCGTCATCACGATCCACGCGACCCCCTCCATGTACGTACCGTCGATCGGGTAGCCGCGCCAACCCGAAGTCTCGACGACCGTCGCGATCTCCTCGTCGGTAGCCCCCGAAGGAGCGATCGCTCGAATGATAGCGATCGCGCGGGTCGGCCGATCGCGTTCATAAAGCCTCCTGATGACCGCGTCGACCGGGGCGCCGGGGCGATAGGGCATACAAAGACCCCGTAAACCCCGTTCTTGTTCACGCGTCACTGATAAAACTGGTACAATATGTTCATGATCAAGCCGGCCGAGGATCGAAGGCTCCTTGCCGCGATCCGCCGAGACTTTCAGCGCGACCTCGCGATCGCCGAGTTCTTCGTCGTTGGCCAAAAATACCCGAGCCGCGCCCCCCTGCCCCAGGATCGATCGGAGGCGAAAGCTCTGAAACCACTCCCCCGGTTCGGGAAAGCGGGGAGCGGGTTCGCGCGCCGCGCAACCGCGACTTAACATCTTATGATAGCGCAATTGAGAAGCGAGCGAATCCTTCCAGCGATCGTACCGATCGCAGAACGAATCCGGATCGGGCTCCTCCCCCTCCTCCTCACGCAGACAAAATTCTTCATAAATTAAACTGACGACGCGATCACTGAACTCCGCCAATTGGGGAAATCGCTCGAGATACGTCGCCGTGGAGACGGAGTCGCCTCGGGCCAGCCGGAAGCGGAGGTCGATTTTAATCAAGGCGGTTAAGAAAGCGAGCGATCGCTCGGAATCGCATTCGGTCCATAAGAGAGCGACGTCGATCGGTTGATCGCGCTTCCAGGAGCGCGTCAGGCGATCGATCGCTTGATCGAGCGGATCGGCGCCGCGGTCGTCGCGGCGAGAGGGAGAAACGGACCTCATCGACGACGGTCCCCCCGAAAATCAAAACGCACTAAGTTCCGCGACGCGACGATTCCCAAGAATCATGTAAATGTTTGAGTAAACGCTGAACCTTGCGAACGTTGAGCCCAGTTTTGGCGGCGATCTCCTCGTTCGAGTAACCGTCGCGACGCAACTCGATCACTTCACGCTCACTGGTCGAAAGGCCCGACACGAGCCGTTCGTAGCCTTCCGAAGCCTGAACGACCTGGCTCGGGGTGGGATCCGCGGCGCGCGGCTCAAAACCCCCGTCTTCCGCCCCTTCAATCCGGCGTTCGCGGTCGACATCCCGTTTGAGAGTGTGCCGACGACGGTATTCGTCGACGATCTTCTGCTCGGCGGCTTGCGCCAAAAACGCCAACAGCTTTTCCATCGACTTGAAATCAAAATCGGAGAATTTGACCGCCAAACTCCCCAGCACCGAATTGGCGAAATCGGTCGAATCGTAAAGCGATCGCAACGGACCGTTCAAGCGGCGCCGAACCACTCGACGCACCTTGGGATAGCAAGTGTTCACAAGCTCATTCCACGCCGCCTGATCTCCCGCGCGGGCGCGCGCCATTAAATCATCGGTTTCACGGAACGTCGACGTCTCCGGGTCTACCGTGGACGAATCCATCATTCCGCTCCTCCCCATCGAGATGAGACGATTTGGCGCGAACGCTTAATTTAGCGATCTCTTCGCGGGACGATCGCCCGACCGTCGCGATTCATTGTTCTTTATTCTACAGAGAGGAGCGGATTGAAAAAAGAAGATTTTGTCGGCGGGTTGAGCCTATTTCGATTATATAGAGCGAGCGACGACGCTCAAATTGAACGTAATTAACCAAAATCGAACAAGATGCGACTTAGAACGCCGATTTCACGCGGCCTCGAACACAGAGTGTGAAAAAAATCAACACGCTCCCGAGACAAATCACCCGGCTGATCTCAACCGGGTTGAAAGCTCTCCGTCTCTTTCTATTCTAATCAAAACTTAAGTGAATGATATTTATCGCGCGACTCGCAAATAAGAGCCGGAAAATTATAATATCACGCGTAAAGCAAACGAATGCGATTGCGGAGTCCGAAATCGGTCCTCAATCGTTTGTGGCGCGGGCGAAATCAAAAATCCGGCGACGCCGACCGGCGCTCGGCTCGTCGCGTCGACTCGCGGGCCGCGGGGGGGGGAATGAGATCGAGCCGAAGTCGAACGGCGATCTCCCGGGTCGTTCGAGATTAGAGGGATAGCGAGCGAATCGTAGCGGAACGGCGATCTCCGTGAATCCATCGATGTGTTATCCTCATTGCGTCGAAGGCGTGCAGGCGACGGGGTCGACGGGGTCCATCGCGTCGATCGGGGCGAGGGGAAGGTCGTAGACGCTCGTCGGGGCGATCGGATCGTTGGTGGAATCGCACGGAGGCATCCAGGCGGTCGGGGCGATTCGCAAGGGCATACCCTCGACGACGGGGGTGAAGTAACGGCGACGCGTGGTGCGGGAAAGACTGCGCATTCTCGAACTCCTAACCTGCTCGGGTTAATTGGGAAATCTGAAAATAAAATTGTGAACGATCGGCGCGTCGAAGGATCGGCGCGAGTCACGCGAAAACGATAAATGTGGAATCGAGGTCGAATCGCCGAATGTATCGGTCGGATCGGTGAGCGACCTTGATCTTAGTTCAAGCTCGGCGACATCGCCGAGTTTTCCTCGCGAGCCCAAATTTCGAGCCCGGGGGCGATCTGAAATACGGGATACGACGATAATGGGAGGAGATCCCGGCACGCCTCGCGGTAGAGCGGGCACGATCGATGCTGCTCTTGCGCGGCGCGTAACAGTCGATCTTGCAAATCTTGCCGTCCGGCGCGATAAGATAGAATAAAGCGTCCCAACGGCGAGAAACGCCGACTCTTGGAGAACAGGATTTGTTCGATCGTTTCTCCTCGTCGCATCCGTCGCTCGGCGATTTTAAGTTCGTCGCGGAGCTCGTTTCTCAGCCGTCGAATGATATCTTCCACCCGTCGGCGATAACGTCTCGCCGACGTGGACTCGGCGAGATCCCGCCATGGGTCCGCCGGAGAATCGTGAATCGGTTGGGAAGCGACATACAACTCGGGATCCAGCGGAATCGACGGATCCCCGTTTCGCAACGATATTAACAAAGTCGCCGCGACTTCCCAAACTCGAGGGTCGGAATATGTACGATGCCATCGAGGTGAACGGCGGTAGTAAGCCTGTTCGATTCGAGCCGCGACTTCGGCGATCTGTCGAGTTTGAAGCAACACGAAAAACCTCGATCTCACTTAGCCGTTCAACTGGTTGATTTTTCGACGTTCAGCGTCGAAGCCGACTCACTAACCGAAATCGATTTGGTTCTGCGACAACCAATTTCCAGATTTTTTTCTCGGGGTTGTCTCACTTTTCAAAGCGACGTCGATTAATCTGGCGTGGGGAGATCGATTCCTCCAGGATTTTCGATCGGATCGAGATTCGTCGTGAATCCCCCAATCCGGATCATTCGCTCGTAAGAATTTTTCGACCTGGGGCTGGCAATCGAAGCGACGTTTCTTTAAGATTCGGTTTAAATTCGCGTGAATCGGTACTCGTTCGCTGATCGCGATCGGTACTCGATTCTTGGAATCGCCTCAGCGTTCGAGTCTCTTTGATATTCGCCCGCACGCTTTCCTCCGGATTTCGTTTCGCCGGCATTATTCATGGGTAATCGCATGATGGAAAGTCATCCCGCTCGTTCCGACCTTCAGGTCTTAAAGCTCGATCTAGCTCGCCGCGTACGCGAGGTGCGGAAAGAACTCTATGGTGAGCATGGCGGACCGATGCTCGCTGAAGCGTTGCGAATCCCCTTCCGCACGTGGATGAACTATGAGGAGGGATGCACGATTCCCGCGCAAGTGATCCTTCGGTTCATTGAAACGACCCAGGCGAGCGTCGAATGGCTTCTCTCGGGCAAAGGCGATAAATACACCGCTCGCGGCCGGCGAGATTAACGCATGCCGCGCCGGTCGGGGGCTTCACGACGATCGAAATCACCCCTAGCCCCGTTCTCGCGGTTTCTCACCGCATTCACCCTTGCAATTATCGCGACGATCGTTCTAACCTTCGTTCGTCGCGCCTCGCGTGATCCCGCTGAAATTGAACGTCCCGCCGTCCCCCCCGGCGAAAGCACGCCAAATCGCCATTCAATTCCACATACGCTTCTTTTTTGCACCTGGAACGTCGAGAACTTTTACGACGATCGAGACGATCCCGCGATCAACGACCTTGACGAAAACCTCTTCGCAGCCGATCCCGACCTCGTCGCCCGCAAAATCGACCTCTTAAGCGCGACCCTCGCCGCCCAAAACGACGGCCGAGGACCCGACGTCGTCGTGCTCGTCGAGGTCGAATCGCGCCGCTGCCTTCAATTGCTCGCCGCCGCGCTCAATCGGCGCATTCGACAAACTGATCCTTATCGTTATATCTGCTTTCATGAACATCATTTAGATAGAGGTTTGGCGCCCGCGATTCTCTCGCGTTTTCAACTCGAAGCCGATTCCAGACTTCAGGCCTCGTTCGGCGAACGCAGAATCGTCGCGGCGCGGATCGTCGCCGACGATCGCCCGCTGACGATCCTCGCTTGCCACTGGACGAGTCGAATTACCGATAAAACAGGCAAAAAACGAGAAGCCTACGCCGACGTGATCTATCGTTCCGTAACCAAACTTATTAATAACGATCCCGCGTCCGACGTGCTGATCGCGGGTGATTTTAACGACGAACCGCGCGATCCCTCGGTACGGATTCATCTGCACGCCTCGGGAGATCGAGAGCGCGTCGTCGCGGGCGATCCCCGTCCCACTCTCTACGATCTCTCCTATCGCATCAACAATCGCGTAATAGGATCGTATCATTACGGCGGTAGATGGGAAACGCTCGATCACATCGTCGTTTCACCGGGAATGCTCGACCGAGACGGCTGGAGCGTCGACACCGAATCGTTCGAGGTGATCGCCCCCGCGGCGAACCGGAAAGGACGCGCGGGAACGCCGAAACGTTTCGGGTCGCCCCGAGACGCACACCCCCGCGGCCCGTCGGATCACTTCCCGCTCTCGGTGCGATTAATTCATAACCAATAATAAAAGCCGAGTCGATCAACATACGATCGACCCGGCGAACGAAGAATCGGGCTGGAAACGGCTTATTTATCTCGAATAATTGAAACGCCGACGTCGATCCCCTGCCCTCCGCCCGTCTGGCGGCACCGGACGGCGATCACGTTGCGCCCCTCGATCAATCGATCGCGAGCCGCCTGGTCGAGCGTCACGTCTTCATAGGCGCTCACATAGCCCCGAGCGCGGTGAATCCTCTCTCCGTTTAAATAAATTTCAACGTCTTCATCATGAAATAGATGAAGCTGAACGACGTCTCCCGCGTTCGGTTTGGCGCACTCGAACGTCGTTCTCAGCCAGATCGTCTCGGTGTCCCAAACCGTTCCAACTCGCACCGCGGGGGTACCCTCGACGCCGAAGCCAGGCTTGCCTTGTCGCCATTTCGACGCGTCGAAATCGGGTTTGAACCAATCCGGTCCAGGATCGGCGAGAGTGTAAGACCAAACGACCCCGCTCGCCTTCGTCGAATCTCCCGCGGGAAGAAGTGTAACGCGTCGCGCCGCGGGGGTGTCGACCGTGACCGATGCGTTTGGTTTAACGCCCAGATCGACGGGGAGATCGTCTCGGGTTGTAATCACGAGCGTGGGATCGAAAGGATAAGCCCCCGTATCGGCGCCGAAAATCGCCAATCCGCCCCGCTTGCCGTCCTCGGGAACCTCGAATCGAAGAACCAAAGGTTTGCCGGATTCTAAATCTTGAATTGCGCTTTCTGGAATCGGCGCGTTGATCTGAATCATCTCTCCATAACTGCCATGATCGACGCGGGCGAGATGCGAAAGCACGCCGCGCGCGTCGGCGGGGTCGTCGGCGATTTCGATCCGGACGGCGGCGCCGCCGTTGATCGAGATCGCGACCGTGGTCGGATGTTTACGTTCGTCGGTTTGGGGGTTGTCCTGGGGATTCTTTCGCTCGTTCCAATCGACCTGGTCGCGTCCCGCTCGCGCCGAAGCCTCGACGAGCAAGCGAATCGCCTGGGGCCGGGCCTTGACGACCGACTTGGGTATATTGAGCCGGTACGTGAACGAGCCGACCCCCCGTCCTTGCGCTTTCCCCTCCGAGATCTTCACTCCGTCGCTGAATCGCCCCTGCGCGAATTCGGCGGGATCGAAGCGGATCGCGACCTCGCGATCGTCTAGCCGTTCCACCTTCGGCGTCGGCTTTTCGGGCTTTACAACGAGGTTGACGAAATTCGCCGCGATCCTTTTTCCCGAGGCGTCGACGAGTTCAAAACCGACCGCCCCCACAAACGGCGTTTCAATTCGAAACGCGATCCGCTTTTGTTCTTTGACTCCGAACGGAACCCATTCGACCGGACGGGTGCGAGCCGGTATCTCGACGGTTTCACCCTTGTCGTCGGTTCCTTTGATCGACCATCTCAGCGTCGGAGTTTCTTTCAGATCGGAATAATGGCTGACGAACAGCGGAACCGGAATCAGCTCGTTCACCTTGGCGACGATCGCCGGCGGCGCGTCGAAGCCGATGAAATCCGCTCCCTGAAGGTCCGCCGGAGTCATTCCGGGAACGAACGCATCGTAGCCGAATTCCTTCTTCCCCCGGTCGTAATCGAAAAACCCGTTGTGCTCCCATTCGATATCGGAGAGCTCGGTATACACGTATCCTTGGATTTTCGGTTGTTTGCGCAAAAGCGTGGTTAAATCTCGAAACGCCCACGAAACGTCGCGGTCGCCCCCTCCGGCGCTCACTCCGCCGTATTCCGAGTTGATCAAGGGCGCCGAGTTCATCTTTTGCCCGGGACAATAATTGAACGCGCTCCCCGGCTCGCTCCGAGCGACGACCTCGTCGATATGACTCTTAGCCCCCTCGTGCTCGTCGATATAAAAATGCCAACTGTTGAGATCGGTTCCCTCCACATGATCATAATTGCAAGGCGAGTTGTCTTCGACGAGCCGCGTGTCGTCGAGCGATCGCGTGAGCGCGACCATCGATCGCACCCACTCCTGCGTATCCTTGCTCGCCTTGTACAAATCGGGGCGACCGAGCCCCCACGTTTCGTTGAAATCGACCCACGCGATGATCGCGGGATGATTGTGATCGCGCGCGACGACCTCGCGCATCGTCCGCTCCCACGCCGTCCGAGCCTTCTCGTTCTGCCGCCACGTGTTCGGCATGTCCTCCAAAATCATCATCCCCAATTTGTCGGCCCAATACAGCCTGCGCGGCTCATCGGGTTTAATGTGGATGCGAAGCATATTTAGACCGACCGATTTGGCTAGTTCGATATCATGTTTAAGGAACGCCTCGTCGGGCGCGGTGTAAATTCCTTTGGGATTGAACGATTGATCGAGAGCGCCGCGCAGGAAAACGGGCTTGCCGTTGAGCAGGATTCGCTCGAACGGAGCGTCTCCGTATTTGCCCCGAGCGATCGTCCGAAGCGCGAAATACGTGCGAACCGTGTCGACTCGCCCCTCGCCCGATTTCAGCTCGAGCGTGAGCGGGTAAAGATGAGGCGTCTCGGGGGTCCAAAGCTTGGGTTGATCGACCTTGAGCGTGAACTTGGCCTTATTCCCCTCGACCGCGATCCCTTTCACGGAGCTGACCGAGGCGTCTTCCGAATACGCCGAGAGATTCGCCTTGGGATCGATCGAACCCGCCGTTATGATCTCGATCGCAGCCTCGGCGGGATCAATTTTCGTTTTGATTGTAAATGAATCGATATGGCTAGCGGGTCGCGACTCGAGCCACACGGTTTGCCAGATTCCCGAGGTCGACGTGTACCAGCCGACTTGTTTACCGGTCGGCAGATCGGGGTCGGTGGGGTCGAACACGCGAACGACGACGTGGTTTTGCCCGGTTCGACGGATCGCGTCGGTGACGTCGGCGGAAAACGGCGTGTATCCTCCCTCGTGCTCGGCGATTTTCTTCCCGTTCACCCAAACGTCGGCGCGCCAATCGACCGCCTCGAAGCGGAGAAAAACGCGGTCCTCGGCGGCGAAGTTCGCGGGGATCTCGAACGATCGGCGATACCACGCAACTCCGTGATATTTGGTATCTTTGATTCCGGAGAGTTCGCTTTCCCAGCAAAACGGGACGATAATTTCACGATCGAACGCCGCCGCCGGATCGTTCCATTGTTCTTTCACGCCGACATCTTGAGGATCGAAGCGAAATTTCCACGTGCCGTTGAGATTCACCCAGCGTTCGCGCATGGCTTCCGGGCGAGGGTGTTCGGGCCGCGGAATCGTGTCGGCGGCGGTCGCCGCGGCGGCGTACGCGATCCAAACCGCCAAGGCGTGTATAATCGATCGTGACATAACGCTAAACTCTCCCAAACGACGGCTCGATCTCGGTCGCGTCTCGTTGACGAACGCATTCCCGCGCGGCGACGACCCGGTCGCGCGTCGGTTAACGTATCAGATGAAACCGCGCCGGGCGATAGGTGAACGTTTCGGCGATTTTCGGAGTGAAACATGGATCCCCTCGCGCACGAACGCTTGATCGAAATCCTTAAACGTGATTCGCTTCGAACCGGTGAATTCAAGCTCGCGAGCGGGCGAACTTCGCATTACTACGTCGACGGCCGCGCCGTCACGCTTTCGGCGGAGGGCGCCGAATTGATCGCGCGCGGTACGCTTGATCAATTAAAAGCATACCCGCAAGTTCAGGCGATCGGCGGCTTGACGATGGGCGCCGACCCGATCGTCGGGGCGGCGCTGGCGCTCGCGGCCGCTTTCGATCGAAGCGAGTTGAAAGGGTTTTTGGTTCGGAAAGAAGCGAAAGCGCACGGCACGGGTAAGCTGATCGAAGGCCCTCTCAAGCCCGGGATGACCGTCGCGATCGTCGACGACGTGGCGACGACGGGGGGATCTTCGCTCCAGGCGATCGCCGCGGTCGAGGCGTTCGGCTGCGCGGTCGCGTGCGTGATCGTCGTTCTCGACCGTCTTGAAGGCGCGGCGCAAGCGTTCGCCGATCGGGGCGTTCCTTTCCACCCCCTCCTCACGATCCGCGATCTCGGCGTCGAACCGCTTGAATCCAAAGATAATCGATAAAGCGAATCTTTTTATTTCGGTAGGATATCGCCCGCGATCGCTCGGGTCGCGGCGACGTCTCGAGCGATTTGATCGAGAAGGTCGGTCGTCGAATCGAATTTTCGGCTCGATCGGATCCGCTCGATCAGATCGAGTTCAATCGTTTGTCCGCGCAAGTTTCCCTGAAAGTTAAGGATATGAGCTTCAACCGATCGGATTGATTCGCCGAAGGTCGCGTTGGGGCCGATGTGGATCGCCGCGGGGCGGCTTCGCCGGTCGGCGCCTTCGTTAACGAACGCGGTTCCCGCGTAAACGCCGTTGGACGGGATGAGGACCTCGATTTTGGCGAGATTGGCGGTCGGAAAGCCGAGCCCCGCGCCCCGTCCCGCTCCCTCGACGACCTCTCCCCGCAAGCGGTGCGGTCTTCCCAGCAGCCTCGCCGCGGCGGCGACGTTTCCCTCGTTGATCAGCGCCCGAATCGCCGACGACGAAACGACGACCCCGTCGATCACGTTCGGCTCGACGACGGAGAAATCGATTCCCGCTTCGCCGCACCACGTCGCAAGTCGGGTCGTCGTTCCTTCTCTGCCCCGGCCGAAACGAAAATCAGGTCCTTCAACGATTCCAGAAGCGTGGAATTGTTCAACAATCACGCGATCGAAAAACTCGCGCGGCGAGAGATCGAGCAGCCAATTCCCTGTTTGAAAGATCGCGACTTCATCGACCCCCGCCGATCTAAGCAGCTCGACTTTTCGCTCGGTCCATAATAAAGGGGTGGGAGCGAGTTCGGGTCTTAAAACCGCCGCGGGATGCGGGTCGAAGGTGACGATGATCGCTCGACGAGACGAATTTCGGGCTCGACGAATGATTTCATCGACAAGGCGGCGATGCCCCGCGTGCACGCCGTCGAAATTACCGATCGCAAGGAACGCACGGCGCAGCGGCGTGGGGATCGGAGCGAAACCGTCAAGCGACAACACCGGCGCCCGTCCCTCGTCGTTAACTCTCTACCGACCCTCGTTTCAAAAACGTATTATCTCCGGTCGGCGCGAACGCGGTCAATCCCGCCGCGGACGATCGCGACGAACTCGCGATTGATTATAAAGATTGCGAATATTCTTAACCGGGAACTTGATCGAAGTCGCGCGATCGACCGAATCGAACGATCGTTAAAGAACGGCAACATAAGAAAACATGAACTTTTTAATTCTTGGATCGGGCGCCGACGAGCGCGACTGGGCCGAACTGATTTCGAGCGATCGCGATCACCGAGTCGTCGCGGCTCATCCCGGGCTCGCGGGATTTGAGCGAACGCCCGGCGCGCGTGATATCGAAGAGGCGTTCGCGGTCGAGGGGGTCGACGCGGCGATCGTCGGCGGCGATTCGGAGCTTCGTACCGAGGGGCTCCGTCGCCTAGCGGGGATCGGCGTCTCGGCGATCGTTCTTCATCCTCCCGCGAACAATCCCGATCCGTATTATCAGGTCTCGCTCAGTCGCCAAGAAACGGGGGCGGTGATCGTTCCCGATCTGGCGGGTCGACTTCATCCCGGAGTTCGCGCGCTCCAAAACGCGCTCGAGCACGCGCGTTCGGGAGAGACCGCCAAACCCGTGTCGATCCTTCTTGAAGCGAGTTATGAACACGGGGATTTACTTTGGTATCATTTCGCGCGGCTCGTCGATCTGGTTCGTTTACTGACGGGCAAAGAGATCGAAACGGTGCTCGCCTCGGCCGATCCCGCCGACGGCGGCGCGATCGAGAACCTGATCGTTCAGCTTCGCGGCGGAACCGATCTCCGCGGCGAAATCCGCCTGGGTCGCGGAGTCGATCGTCCCGTTCATCTTAGCATCGTCAATTCACAAAACGATATGCTCACATTAGAATTTGATCCCGAAAAAGTCGCCGAGGGTCGGCTGACGAGTCGGGATCGGAACGGGATTGAGTCGATCGTCGAGCTTTATCCCGATTGGGATCCCAAGGAGTCGCTTTTGGAGGCGTTCGAGGCCGCGACTTCGCAATGCGGATCGGCGGGGGCCTCGGCGAAAGACGCCGCCGAAGCCGGATCGGACCCGACGAAACCCGCGGCGATTTCGCTGCGCGGTTCTGGGCCGAGCCTGCTCGACGGCACGCGAGCCTCGGAGCTTACCGACGCGGTCGCGCGGAGCGTCGAGAAGAATCGGATGATCGAACTTCATTATGATGAAGTGAGCGAACTTGGAAGTTTTAAGGCGGTGATGACCTCGACGGGTTGCGGGCTTTTGCTCCTTGCGACCGCGGCTTTACCGATCGCGTTGGCGGGGCCGGCGCTCGGGTTTAACGGCACGCTCGTGATCGCCTACGCGATACCGCCGATCCTGGTCGTTTTCTTGCTGTTTCAACTACTGCGTTTCCTCGCCCGCTCGCCGCGGAACGACTCGGATCAGAGCGGATAAAAACGTTGAGCCGAGGATCGAATCGGATGATCCAATCATACCGGAGGGTGTTCTTACATCCGGCTGAGAGCCGGCGAGCCTAAATTTTTTACATGATTTCACTACTCAAATCCGGCTCGGGCGGCGCGAAATCCTTACGAATTCATACGTTTTCATTTAAAAGCAATTGGCCCGCTTGAACCTCGACTTAACGAAAAAAACGATGCGGACGATGAGACGGCGCGAGCCCAAGCGACCGACCGACGAATCGGCTCAATCGCGGTTTACCTTGATCTTTCGGCGAGTTTCCTCGAGAGATCGGCTCGTTCGGTTCTCGTCGACCGACTGTTTTCGGGCTCGATTCTTCGGATTCAAACATTGCGATATCGACCAAATCGCACAACCGGTTTGGTGAAGTCGATCGATTCGGCCGGCCGAAACCGCCTTATGCGCTTTATGATCACGGCGTGTCGAGCCGATTTCGGATGACGCCGAGCCTCTCCAAATTCGGTTCAAAAGCAATGCGATCCCCTGGAGTCGATCACGATGCCGAACGAGCTGGAAACGTTTCCCAATCAATTTCCCAACCGCGATTACGAGATTGAAATTACCTGTCCGGAATTTACCGCGGTTTGCCCCAAGACGGGTCAGCCCGATTTCGGCGTGATCAAGATCGCTTACGTGCCCGACGTCGTTTGCGTCGAGCTCAAAAGCCTGAAACTTTACCTTCAAGCGTATCGCAATAAAGGCATTTTTTACGAACATTCGATCAACACGATCCTCGACGACCTCGTTTCGGCGTGCGCACCGAGGCGGATGACGGTGACGGGGGATTTCACTCCGAGGGGGGGGATTTCATCGCGGATTATCGCGAGGTATGAAAAATCGGCGTGATTCGATAAATCCGACGCCGAGTTCGATCCGATTCCGTATGATTCTTGTATCGGCCCCCCCCATACGAAGCGAACGTTCTCACCAAACTTTCCGAATGGGCTGAAACCATGCGTTCGGGCATATTGACGCTGACGACCGATTTTGGAACTCAAGGTCCGTACGTCGCCGCGGTGAAAGGGATTGTTCTTGGGCTCGCACCCAAGACGGTTTTGGTGGATGTTACGCACACGATTGCGCCGCAGAACGTCCTGGAGGGGGCGTTCGTGCTTGGGAGCATTGTGGGAACTTTTCCGCCTGGAACGATTCATTTGGGAGTGATCGATCCTGGTGTGGGGACCGAGCGGAGGATCATCGCGGTCGAGGTTGCGGATCAGTGGTTTATCGCTCCCGATAACGGCTTGCTCACATGTGTGGTGCGTGATCGAGAGCCGACCGAGATTCGTCATGTCGTCAATCCCTCGATTCGTCGCGAGCACGTCTCTTCGACGTTCCACGGTCGCGATATCATGGCGCCCGCGGCGGCTTTTCTGCTCGGGGGCGGAGATCCCGCCGAACTCGGTCCTCGACTCGATAAGATCGTTAGGCTGAGCAATTTCACGGCGACGAGCGTGAACGGTTCGGGGGCTCTCGTCGGCGAGGTCGTGTTTCGCGATTCGTTCGGGAATTTAATCACCAATTTATCCAAGAATGAAATGATGAGTCGAGGTTCGGATCCGCTCGATTGGGTCGTCGAGATCGCGGGTGAGCGGATCGAGGGGATTTGTCGGACTTACGGCGAGCGGTTGTTGGGAAGTTTGATCGCGCTTTACGGGAGCGAGGGCTGGCTCGAGATCGCGGTCGTCAACGGCGACGCCGCGCGGGCGTTGACGGCGGGTCCGGGGATGTCGGTTTGGGCGAAACGCCGGGGTTACGCTTTATGAATCGTCGTGAGCTCGATTCCATACCGGTTGAAACGTTACGCGATTGGGATCGGCTTCACCTTTGGCATCCGTTCGCGAATCAGGCCGAGTGGGATCGTGAAGATCCGCTCGTGATCGATCGAGGCGAGGGAGTTTACTTGTATGATCGTTTAGGGAATCGTTTTCTCGACGGCGTGAGTTCGCTTTGGTGTAACGTTCACGGTCATCGCCGCGGCGAGCTCGATCGCGCGATCGTCGATCAATTGGCTTCGATCGCGCATTCGACGCTTCTTGGAATCACGCATCCGACCGCGATCGCGCTCGCCAAACGGCTTGTCGAGTTAGCCCCCGAGGGGCTGACGCGGGTTTTCTTTTCGGACGACGGCGCGACCGCGATTGAAGTCGCCCTCAAAATGGCGTTTCAGTATTGGCGACAAATCGCCGAACCCGAGCCGAAGCGGACGAAATATCTCGCTCTCACGAACGCGTATCACGGCGATACGCTGGGCGCGGTCGGAGTCGGCGGGGTCGAGCGATTTCACGCAACGTTCGGACCGCTCCTATTAGAGACGCTCCGCGCCCCCGCTCCGTATTGTTACCGCTGTCCGTTATCGCTTGAACATCCGGGTTGCGCGATCGCGTGTTTGAACGACGTTGATCGTTCGCTCGCCGCACACGAGGGGGAAGTCGCGGCGGTCGTCGTCGAGCCGCTCGTTCAGGGCGCCGCGGGGATGATCGTTCATCCGCCGGGATATCTAAGTGGAATCACGGCTTTATGCAAAAAATATAATGTTTTATTGATCGCTGATGAGGTCGCGGTCGGGTTCGGGCGGACGGGGACGCTGTTCGCGTGCGAGGTCGAGGGGGTTTCGCCCGATTTTCTTTGTGTCGCCAAGGGGATTACGGGAGGATATCTCCCCCTCGCCGCGACGCTCACGACCGAGCGCGTTCGGTCGGCGTTCGTCGGCGACGCGATCAATCCAAAAATATTCTATCATGGGCATACGTATTCAGGAAATCCGCTCGCCGCGGCGGTCGCGCTGGCGAATCTCGATCTTTTTGAAAGCGATCGAACGCTTGAGAAGCTAAATACCAAGATCGACCGGCTCGCCGCGGGGCTCGTTTCGTTCTCTCGGCTCGAGCATGTCGGCGAGGTTCGCCGGCGCGGGCTGATCGCGGGGATCGAACTCGTCGCCGAAAAAGCGACCAAAAAACCGTTTCCCGCGACCGATCGGGTCGGCGCGCGAGTTTGCCTGGCTGCGCGAAAGCGAGGCGTTCTGCTTCGGCCGCTGGGCGACGTGATCGTGATCATGCCCCCCCTCGCGATCGAACTCGATCAAATCGACGAACTGGTCGCGGTCGTGCGCGATTCGATCGTCGAAATCACCCAATCTATTAACTAGATCTTGATTTATTAATTTCAATGATATGAGTGATATCGATCATTTTATTATTAATGATAAACCCGGATTATTCGTGACCGGAACCGACACCGAGGTCGGGAAAACGTTCGTCGCGTCGTCGATCGTGCGTCGATTGACCGCGTCGGGCGTTAAGACAGGCGTGATCAAGCCGATCGCGACGGGGTGCGAGCGTCGCGGCGAGCGATTGATATCGAGCGATGCGAGCGAATTGATCGAGGCTTTGGGGCGGGATGTCGATCACGCCTGCGTCGCTCCGATCGTGTTTGAACGCCCCCTTGCGCCCGTGACCGCGGCTCGGCTCGAGGGGCGAGAACTTACGTTCGAGTCGATCGTCGAGCGAACTCGCGAGTCGTTCGATTACTGGATTGCGGAATCGGTCGACATGATGATTATTGAGGGGATCGGCGGTTTGTTGTGTCCGATCGCCCGGGGAAAGACGGTCGCCGATCTGGCGATCGCGATCGATTACCCTTTGATCGTAACGGCTTCGAGAGGGTTGGGGACGCTCAATCGTACGCTTTTGACGGTTGAGGCCGCGTTGCGTCGAGGGCTTCGGGTGGCCGGGATCGTGCTCAATTCGGTCGACCCGCACGCCGATCGCGTTTGTGAGCGGGAAAACGGAATCGAGCTCGCCGAGATGCTTCCCGGGATCGCGATCTTGGCGGAGATTCCCCGCGTCGATGATCGCACGGATGTCCCGTCGCCGATTTGCGCCGTAGATTGGTATGATCGAGCGCGTCGATCACGGGTGTCGACGTTCGAATCGCGTGTGGATTTACCTGAACGTCCTCCGACGGACGAGGCGGTCGAAAATCATGGCGTCTGAATCGATAACATCATCGAGCGATGTTCATTTGTTGTCGGATGATGATCAGGTCGGTTCATCGCGTGCTTCCGCTGCGTCGGATGCGGCGAAGTTATCCGAGGCGACCGGGGCTCCTCACGTTTCCGAGAGCTTCGGCGGAGCGATCGATTCGAGAGCGAGCGAGATCGTGGGAGCTTCGAGTTTCGGGGGTGTCGAACCCTCCGGCGCCTCGAGCGAGCACGCCTCGAAGCACGTGCTTCGATCGAGCGCCGAGATCGGCGCCGCGGCGATGATTCCGCTTCATACACCCGAGCCCGATCCGCTGTTGAAGTCGAACGAATCGAGCGAATCGGCGAAACCCGTGATCGAATCGCGCCCGCTCGACGACATCGAGACATCTTCGCCTCGAAATATTATCGAGGATAAATCCAAGATCGGCGACCGAGCGGCCGACGCGGCGCGGTCGCTTGAAGAGACGGGAGATCATACTCGGCGTGAGATCGAGCCGAACGTGATCGATCATCCGTTGCCCGATCTGGGCGCCGACGACCCGGCCGCGGCGCACGCTCTTTTTCAGAGCGAGAGCGGATCGACCGAGATTTGTCCCTCGGAAAAGAAACCGAATTCGGCGACGGGGATCGCGACGTTTCTTGGATTCAATCCCGATCCGAACCCGCGATCCAAGCCGAACAAGCCAGCGACGGCGTCGGGATCGAATTCGACCTCGGCCTCGACCTCCGGATCGTTCGACGACGTCGACGCGGCGCCGCGCGGTTCTCCCTGGCCGGGGGTGTTGCTGATCAGTTACGCAAGCGCGATGACGATCGCTTGCGTATGGCTTGTGATCAAGCTGAAACATCATGATCCGTTGGTGGATTCGACGCCCCCGCCGATCGACACGCGTCCCGATCCCGGCGTGCGTGCGTCTCATTCGCGCAAAGTCGACTCTCCTCCGCCGATTCCGCCGGAAAATCGGCTCGAACTCGGGCGAACGCTGAAAATCGGCTCGATCGAATTCACGCCGATCGAGCTTGTCGAAAAGCCGGTAAAGCTTTGGCGCGAAGGGATCGACGGATCGAACGAGGAGCGTCCCGGCGGCGACTCGGCGATGGCGTTGAAAATTCGTGTACGAAACGTCTCGTCCGATCTGATCTTCGCTCCGCTCGACGAGGCGTTCGTCCGCGATCGCGATCACGCCCTCCCCGACGGATATCTCGAAAACGAACGCGACGAACGGATTTACCTTTATCCGCTCGCGGTTCAAAGCGAATGGTCGATCGAGGGAGAGATCTTTCGCGATCTCAAACCCGGTGAATCCATGGAATCAAATATTTACACAGTAGAATTCGGCGCGGATCGTTTTCGATCGCCGATGACCTGGCGAATCCGGCTGCGGACGGGAATCGACCGGACCGATATTGTCGGAGTGCTGGTTCGGCCGAACGATCTCAAGCCCGCGACGGTTCGACCCGACAATGAAGAGAACGGTCTTGATGCCGGATCGAAAGGAGTTGAGGACCAGACGAAAGCGGCCGATTCCAAAACGCGAGATCCCGCGGCCGAGCCGCGCGATCGCCATGAGAAAACTCCGGAGATCTGAATCCGAATGTCGAATCTCGAGGTCCAGGAAGAATCGATCGAACAACCGCGCAAGAACTTTCCAATCCGACTCGTCGCGCGCATCGGCCTTTGCATCGCGGCGATCCACCCTCTCGCCTCGCTCGGAGCTCGATACGGACGCTTGTTTGATCTGATCAGTCACTTCGAGTTTCCCGCGCTGCTGGCGACTCTCGCCGCTCTGGTCGCTTCGTTGTTCGCTCGGGCGCGGATCGCGTCGATCGCACTGGCTCTGCTCGCGGTTTATCAGATCGAACCGTTTGTTCGATACGATTTCGCTCCTCGCGTTTCCGCCGAACCGGGGGGTGAAGCGCCGCTCCGCGTTTTGATGTCGAACGTGTTAATCCATAACACGAATTATGAACCATTAAAAAATCTTATTATATCGGAAAATCCGGATATCGTCGGATTGATCGAGGTTTCTCCGGCGTGGTTGGAGGGGCTCGCCGCGGCGCGTGATCGTTATCCTTATCGCTACGAGGCGCCGAGCTTTCACGGCGCGACGGGGATCGCGCTTTGGCTTCGTGAGAAACCGATCTCGGTCGACGGTCCCCGGTCGGTTTTTGAGGGCGCCTGGCCGCATGTCGAGGCGACGATCGCGTTTCGTGATCGAAAGTTGACGATCCGGCTGGTTCATCCGTCGAATCCGCTTTATCGAGGCGCCGCGGGAAATCCCGAACTGATCGCGATCGCGCAAGAGATTCGAAATCGATCGGGATCGACTTTGGTTCTGGGCGATTTCAATTGCACCGAGGGATCGCCGTTTTGGTGGGATTTTATCAGAATTTCGGGGCTTCGCGACAGTCGCTACGGATTCGGCAAACAGCCGAGCTGGCCCTCGGGAGGAATTTACCGCATTCCGATCGATCATGCGTTCGTCTCGAACGATTTGGTGGTCACGCGGCGTGAACTCGGCCCGCGAATCGGATCGGATCACCTGCCGCTTCTGATCGAAATCGCTCCCGCCGCGGCGCGTTCGCGAAGCCGATCGTCGCGCTAGGATTTATCATAATTTATCGAAATAGATATACTTGCTTAATTTTGTTGGCGCCGGTTTTTTTCGAGGTTTTTCCTTCGGGTGAAGACTCGCAGGATCGACAGAACTCTTGAACCCAATCGTCCCATATCGAGCGCGATTCGGGATCAATCACGATCGATTCGCCGCCGAATTTGGCTTGATCGGCGGCTCGCAGAAAGGCGATCAGTCGATCGCGACGGTCGCCGTTCATGCCGGTTTTGATCGCCGAATCGTCTTCGATTTCCTCGGTGGTGCGAGCCGAATGCCCCGCTCCGAATTCACGGTCGAGCGCGGCTCGAACGCGATTCGACCACGCGACCCAAACCGCTTGGGGATCGTCGTTCGCAGGGTTCGCCGTCAAAGACGAGCGTTTGGAACGCGCCGAGGTTCGAAGATCCATCAACAGTTTATAGAAAAACAATAACACATTGATGATAAACAAAGCGAAAGCGATAATAACAAACAAGTCGGTAGACGAGCGATCGTCCCACGGTTCGGGCCCGAGGTTGGGTCGCGGCGGGAGGATTCGATCGTTCATCGTTTCTTGGGCCTGTGAAACGGAGCGACCTCGCGCCCCTGAAAGCAACGGAGCAACGGCAGAAGCGGGTCGACGGGGGTGTCGAGTCGCAAGGGAGTCGCTCCGGCGTCGGCGCACCAGGCGAGGAACGATTCGGAACGACGCTTGGCGATTTTTTTATATCGATCGACGGTCGACCGCGAAGCGAGGTCGACGGTTCTTTTTCGACCCGTTTCGAGATCGGCGATATCGACGAGTCCCGAACTCGGCGGCGATTCCTCTCGTGGATCGACGATTCGAAGCGCGATCATATCATTACGACGGGCGACGCCGCGCCACCGGCCGACGGGTTCGGGGGTTAAAAAATCACTAATTAAAAGGATGAGCGCTCCACGACGCGTTCTTCCCAGCCGGGTCGCGACCGCCGATATTGATGAGCGGCGCGACGTTGTGGAGGCCGCGACGAGCGATCGAACGATCCGCGCCAGATGTCTCGCGCCTCCGGCGGGGAGGAGTTCGGTCTCGATATGATCGGAGACGAGCAAGAGGCCCACTCGATCGCCGTTCTGGATCGCGGCGGCGGCCAGAAGCGCCGCGGCTTGCGCCGCGCGATCGGCTTTGGTTTCGCCTTCGCTTCCGAAACGCATGCTCGCCGAAACGTCGACCGCGAGCCAAACCGTGAGCGCCCGCTCTTCAACGCACCGTCTCACGTACGGCCTCCCCTGCCTCGCGGTGGCGTTCCAATCGAGCCTGCGAACGTCGTCGCCGGGCTCGTAGGCGCGAAGCTCTGCGAACGTAAGCCCCGTTCCCGGGCGAGCTCCCAGATAGGCCCCGGCGAGCGCCGCGACCGCTCCGGGACGAACGCGAAACCTCAGCCTTCGCGCCTGGCGAATGATCGCCGCGGCGTCGACCTCGAGCTCTTCGGTCGATCCGTCGGCGAAATCGCCTCCGACTCTCGCAAAATTTTTGATATAATTTAGAATATTCATTAACATTGAATAATCATGTATTAAAAATTGTTTTTCCTCGCTCGTCGACACTTCGTCGCCGATTCAGTATACGAAAAAAAACGCCGCCGCCGGAGATTCCGGCGACGGCGCATTGGCGGAGAGTTTCGATCGATCGAGCTTAGCCGCCGATCAACGGGTTGTTGAACCGAGTGAGGCGTTGCGGCGGCGGGAGGTATCCCTCCTTGCGGCGGGCGTAGAACCCGGTACCGAGGTGGTTGAGCCCGGTCGGCGATCCGGTGTAATAAGTGGCGCCCTGGAACACGCCCTTGATCTTGCCGGGGCCGGCGAAGCTTCCCGGGCCTCCGTAAATACCGTTCCCGGTACGGTAGGTCGCGGCGATCGCCGAGTTGATCAGATCGCCCCGATATCGGATCGGGCCGATGTGACTCGGTGCGCGAGACGGTTCGAGCCCCGCGAGGAACGACGTATACGAGAAGCCCGATTTGATCTCGGACTGGTTCGAGTTGCCGATGATCGTCGTCTTGCCGATCGATCCCGACGAAACGATGACAGCCGAAGTCAAAGCCGAGCCCGGCCGAGTCGTATAAGTGATATAACCTCGCTGATTCCTTTGAATCATTTGAGGGTTCTCGGAATACTGAGCGATCAGGTCGCTGGGCGCGACGGTCAGCCTGCCGATGTGAGACGCGGTCACCAAACCGCCGAGCAAGCCCGACGCGGGATATCCGTTCAATCCGGGAGGCGTGCCGTATTGCGACGGGGTGACGTTCACGCCGTTGGGATCGCCGAGCCCGTGAAGGAACGTCAAACGACCGATCGGACCGCTCGAATTCAGTCCGACGGCGTCCGCGGTCCCGCCGAACGTCGCGCTGTGAATATATTTGACTCCGCTGAATCCATTGAGGAACGGGAAGCTTCCGCGAGCCACGGTGAAGTTCTTCGCGGCGCCGTATACTTCGAGATTCCCGACCGCGATCGCGCGTAACGACGTTCGTCCCGTCACGCCGACGGTCGGGAACTCGAACTGATACGCGGGTTGAACCGATTCCGATGTGATCGACGCGACGTCGAAGTTGCGCACCTCTCCGTTGATCAAGAACTGAATCGTCGGAGTGATCTGCGGACCCGTTTCGATTCCGGTTTGGCTTGAATTGATCACGGTGTTTTGAATCGAGTTGACGACGATCGTCGGCTTAACCCTTAGCGGCGTCGTCGGATCGCCGATCACGATGTTGATCGGCTGATAGCTTCCGCCGATGTTCGTCTGATTATCGATTTCGGCGAACGAAAGGTAACTTACCCCTCCCGAAAGCTGAATCGCGTTTTGGGTTTGCGCTCCGGTGGGAGGATTGCTGGGAACAAGCACAAATCCGTTCAATTGAATCGACTTGATACCACTTAGATCGATAAGATGCTGGAAATCAATCGTTCCGTTCGATTGCACCCGCGGCGAAGGCGCGACCGAACCCGTGAGGTACGAGGATTTAAGGCTCGTCCCGATGAGTTGAATTGTATTGATTTGATCGTTATAAACGCCGTCGTTGGGGGTCGTATCGGTGACGATGATCGACCCCGGACCGTGGAGCGTGAGCGTCCACGAATCGCCTTGTCGGTCGACTCCCGAAACCGTTTTTCCGCCGTAATCGAGCGCCGAGAGTTGGCTCGGCGTCGCTCCGATCGGCAAATTGAGGGGAGCGACCGAGGGGAAGGAAGTCCCTCCCTGAAAATTCGACCCGGTGGTGGGCAGATAGTAAGAAAGCGGACTGGCTCCGCCCGAGAGCAACTGTCTGCTCTCCAACATCTCGACTCGACGCTCCGCCCGGCGTTTCGCCCGCGAAGGTTCGTCGCTCCGTCGCCACGTCAACCGCATGGAAGACTCCCTTCACCAGCCAAATCCGCGGCGAGAGGATCAAGCCCCGCCCTCCTTGCGGGTCCTGCGTTCGCGCGGAAGCCGCCGTCCGACACGCGGATGGCCGTTCCATTGTCAGATCAAATATCGCGATCGTTCGAGCCGGTTGGAATGAGAGCGTTCCGCTCACCAATCCTCGTTCAATCCATGTCGGCGCAACGAGCAGCGTCCGGAATGCATCTTCGGATCGAGGCGCGGTTCCACTTCACGCTCGAAGCGGAACAAACCGCCGCGCCGCGCCGAATCGACCGATTACATTTCGCCCATGCGATTCAACGATTGCGCCGATTGGAACGATCGAACACGAAATGCTCGGAAATCCCGCGGCGAAACCGATCGACCGACCCGATCGAGCGACGAAAAATCGACCGCGACGACCGCGAAACGCCGGAATTCGGCGGCGTTTGCACGATTCCCCGTGCGCGATCCTCGACCGAATCGACGACGTTTACCATAAGATCAATAATAAAATTAAAAGCAATAATAATCATTATGATTATTTCTCGTGGACGAGGTTCGAGCCGCTTGACGCTCCCCCTCGCCGGAGTTAGGCTCACCTTTTCGCGACCGATCCCGGAGGGGTCGATCGCCGCCCTTACGCGCGCCGAGATCGCTCGGCGCGACACTCAACCCGGGGGAACGCGAGACCAATGGCCGATAAACATAAATACGTATACTCATTTGGTTCCGGCGACGCCGAAGGCAAAGCCGACATGAAGGATTTGTTGGGAGGCAAGGGGGCGAATCTCGCCGAGATGAGCAAGATCGGCATTCCCGTTCCTCCCGGATTCACGATCTCGACCGAAGTTTGCGCGCAGTATTACGAACTTGGTAAGAAGCTTCCCGACGCGGTCAAGCCGCAGGTTCAGGCGGCGCTCAAGAAGGTGGAAGACGCTCTCGGCGTGAAGCTCGGCGATCCCAATCGGCCGTTGCTCGTCAGCGTTCGATCGGGCGCGGCGCTCTCGATGCCCGGGATGATGAACACGATCCTCAACCTTGGCCTTTCCGACGCCGCTGTCGAGGGCCTTTCCAAACAAACCGGCAATCCCCGGTTCGCGCTCGACGGCTATCGTCGTTTAATCGACATGTTTGGATCGGTTGTGATGGGAATCGATCACGAGCACTTCGAGCACGAACTCGCGAGCCTCAAGGCCGAACGCAAGGTCAAGAACGACACCGATCTCACCGCCGACGATCTTCGCGAACTCGTCTCCCGTTATAAAAAGGTGTACAAGGCTCATACCAACCCGTCGCACGATTTTCCCCAGGATCCGCACGATCAACTCTGGGCCGCGATCATGGCGGTCTTCAACAGTTGGATGGGGAAAAAGGCGGTCGAATATCGCCGAATCGAACGGATCTCGGGGCTCAAGGGAACCGCGGTCAACGTCCAGGCGATGGTGTTCGGCAACATGGGGAACACGTCGGGTACCGGGGTCGCGTTCACCCGCGATCCGAACACCGGTGAAGACGTGTTCTATGGCGATTACCTGATCAACGCCCAGGGGGAAGACGTCGTCGCGGGAATCCGAACCCCCGAGCCGATCAGCCGCCTCGGCGAGGAGATGCCCGAGGTTTATAAACAATTGATGGATATCCGGAGCAAGCTCGAATCGCATTATAAAGACATGCAAGATATCGAGTTCACGGTGCAAGAGGGGAAGCTTTATATGCTTCAAACCCGCACCGGCAAGCGCACCGGAACGGCCGCGGTTCGGATCGCGGTCGAGATGGTGAAAGAGAAGCTGATCGACGAGAAAACCGCGGTGAAGCGGGTGAGCCCCGACGGATTGAATCATCTGCTCCTCCCTCAGCTCGATCCCAAGGCGAAACCCGAGATCGTGGCGACGGGAATCGCGGCGAGCCCCGGAGCGGCTTCGGGACGCGTCGTGCTTTCGGCCGAGGCCGCGGTCAAGCACGTCGAGGCGCATCCCGGCGAGCCGATCATGCTCGTGCGAAAAGAGACGAGCCCCGAGGACGTCGAGGGGATGCACCTCGCCAAGGGGATCCTCACCGCGACCGGAGGCAAGGCGAGCCACGCCGCGGTCGTCGCTCGCGGCTGGGGTCGGCCTTGCGTCGTCGGTTGCGACGCGCTCGTGATCAACGAGAAGGCGGGAACGATCCAGATCGGCGGAAAGGCCGTCAAGGCCGGCGATTTCCTCACGATCAACGGAACGACCGGCGACGTGATGATCGGCAAAGTCGCGACGATCGATCCCGAGATGTCGGGCGATTTCGCGGTTTTGATGGGTTGGGCCGATCGATTCCGCACGCTCAAGGTCCGCACCAACGCCGACACCCCCGCCGACGCGGCGCGAGCCCGCGGTTTCGGCGCCGAAGGAATCGGACTTTGCCGAACCGAACATATGTTCTTTGAAGGTCAGCGAATCGTCGACATGCGTAAGATGATCCTCGCCGACACGCTCGAAGAACGGCAAGCGGCGCTCGCCGCGCTCGAGCCTTATCAACGAGAGGATTTCATCGGTTTGTTCCGCGCCATGGCGGGCCTCCCCGTGACGATCCGGCTGCTCGATCCTCCGCTCCACGAATTCCTCCCGCACGACGGACCGGGGCAAGCCGAAGTCGCTCGTCAGCTCGGGATCTCGGTCGAAAAAGTCGCCGCTCGAGTCACCCAGCTTCACGAGGCCAATCCGATGCTCGGCCTTCGCGGCTGTCGTCTCGCGATCCGATATCCAGAGATCGGCGATATGCAGATCCGTGCGATCATCGACGCCGCGATCGCGGTCAAGCAGGAAGGAAAAGACGTTCTTCCCGAGATCATGATTCCCCTCGTCGGCGTGGTCGAAGAGCTTACGTTCCTCAAGAAGCGCGCGATCGCGGTCGCCGAAGAGGTGATGACGAAACGCGGCGTGAAGGTCGATTACCTGATCGGCACGATGATCGAAGTTCCAAGAGCCGCCCTCACCGCCGATCAGATCGGCGAGGAGGCCGAGTTCTTCTCGTTCGGAACCAACGACCTCACCCAGATGACGTTCGGTTTCAGTCGCGACGATATCGCATCGTTCGTTCCCAGTTATATGGAACACAAGATCCTCAAGATTGATCCGTTCCAATCGCTCGATACCGTCGGCGTCGGTCAACTGATCGAGATGGGGGTCGAGAAAGGCCGAAATTCGCGCAAGGCCAAGCACGGAGATCACCTTAAGGTCGGTATTTGCGGCGAACACGGGGGAGATCCCGATAGCGTCGCGTTCTGTCACAAGGTGGGGATGGATTACGTTTCGTGCTCGCCGTTCCGCGTGCCGATCGCCCGGCTCGCCGCGGCTCAGGCGGCTCTCGCCGGCGGAAATAAAACCGAACGCGACCGTTAAACATCGATCGACGTGAAAAATCGTCGACAATCACGATGAGTGAGAATGAGAAAGGCCGACCGGGTTCATACCGGCCGGCCTTTCTTTCTTGAATCGCTTGTTTGATACAGATGAGGCTAAACGGTTTCTTTCAGGCTTGCATATAACGATAAAAACGATCGGCGATAACAAGCGAGGCCGATCGGCTTCTTTCCGGCTTGGGTTTTCTCATAAAAACGATCGTTAAAAAAACGCGAGACCGAACGGATTAAATCCGGCCGGCCTCGCGTTAATTGGGAAGAGATATCTCAACCCGAAGAGGGAGTTAATTCTTTCCGCCCTTAAGATTGATCACGTCGTCGGCGGGCGCGCCCGCGGGAGGTCGACTGACGCCCCGAACTCCGACCGCGGCGGGGCCGTTGGTCGCCGCCGACCCCTTCGAGGTCGCCGACGAGGGAGTCACTTCCTTATCGACATCGGACATCAGATCGACCTTGCCGACGACCTGCTGCCGCTCCTCCTGGTGCGAAGGCTTGACCGTCCCCGTCATCATGTTCTCGATCGCCGCGGCGTCGGCGAGATCTTGATAAACCTCGGCCATCTTCTCCTTGAGCTTGACCTCATACATCTGATCGTGCAAGTATTTGTAGATGGTGGGATCTTTGAGGGTTTTGGTTTTATCCCCAGCCATCAAGTCTTCGCGCTTCAGAATGATCCAGGTCGATTCGTTCACCTGGATCGGCCCGGTGATATCGCCGTCTTTGGGCTTGTGCGAATCGTCTTTATCGTTGGGATCGCCGTCGACGAGTTGGAGGAACGCCGCGTCCGAAACGTTCCGCGGAGTCGCGTGCCGGCTGATCGGCTCGGCGATTAATCCGCCGAGGGCTCGACTGTTCATATCCATCGATTTGGTCCGCGCCAACGTTTCAAAGGCGCCGGGATTCCGCTGCAATTGCTCCCAAACGTCCATCGCGTCGCGCTGACGTGAAAGCATGATCAGACGACAACGAATTTTATCGCCGAAGCTGGCGTCGAGCGCCTCTTTGAGATCGGCCTGGGTCACCTGAACGCGGGGAGCGGCGAGTTTTCGGAGCGCGAGCGCCGGATAGATGATTTCCCTGGCATATTGCGCCGGGCTGATGCCTCGTTCTTTTTCGAGAGTCCGCAGCCATTGCTCGCGAGACGTCTTGGCGATCGTGTTCGCCATCCGATCGATTTCTTCGTTGACCTCGGCCGCGGTGATTTCGATTTTCTTTTCACGGAGAGCCTGATCGATAATATCGCGTGCGATCAGAACATCGAGAACTTCTTTGCCGTATTTGGCCACGCACTCGTCGGCGAGCCGTTGACGTGTGATCGGATGATTGTTCACCATCGCGATCGGCGAACTGGGACTGACCGCGACCGCCTTGAGTTGGAGAGGATTGTTCTCCATCGCATCTTTCTGGTCCGCGGCGGGTTTGGGCTCGGCCTTCGCCTTTTTCTTGGCGGGAACGAAGCCCAGTTTTCCTCCCAACGACCCGCTCGGCTGTTGCGCCAACGCCGCGGTCGCCGAGAGCGCCAAAACCGAAGCCATCAGTCCGGCGAATCGCCGCATCTTGCCGTGTTTCCGTTCGATCATGTCGCCCCGACTCCTTTCGCCGCTTCGCCGGAACAATTCCATTCCCGGTCCGACCTCGGGTTCACAGGCGTGGAACTTTAGAAAATCTCGAAATTTCGTCAACGCCAATATTGAAATCCTCGTTCAAGCGATCAAGCAGCCTGCCTAACAAGCTACATCGATCGGGAGAATCCCCCCGATCAATAATCAACGCCAAACTTCACCGCCTCGCTTCAAGAACTAGCCTCATCGATCCGACATAATATCACAGTCTAACATATCTTAAATCTAAATTAATAGCGGAATATGACCGGCCTGACGCAATATGATCTCAAGGAGAAACTGATCCGTTTGGCGACGACGAATCCGGGCGATCGTTTCGACGACTCCCGATACCGATGCGAGATAACGAAAAGATTGATCATACCGACGGGGCGAATCGACTGATTAAATAAAAATTATTTGCTATTGTTGATATTATTCATGCCCCTCCCGCGAGCGTTCCGCACGCCGCCTGGATATCGGCGCCGCCGGAATAGCGACGGACGACTGGCTGGCCGAGATGAATCGAAAGGAGATCGCGGAATCGCTTCAATTCTTCGGGTTCGGGAGGTTTATACCGACCCGAGGGGTCGACGACGTCGATCAGGTCGAACCGGACGCGAACGCCCGCGAGCAGTTCTCCCAACGCCCGGGCGTCGTCTTCGCCGACGTTCAACCCATGAATACATACATAACTAAGCATAACACGATCGTTCCGCGCCCGCGCGTGGCGAGCCGCGGCGGCGACGACTTCTCGAATCGGCGAACGAGCCGCGACCGGAACGAGCGTCGCTCGCTTTTCGTCGGTCGCCGCTCCCAGACTGATCGACAATCGAAATCGACGCTTCTCTGCGGTGAAGCGATCGATCTCGGGAACGAGGCCGACCGTGCTGATCGTCATCCCCCTTCCCCCGATCGAGCCGCCGTAAGGACACGAAAGCAACTCGGCCGCGGCGAGCACGCGATCATAATTCAGAAAGGGTTCGCCCATCCCCATGAAAACGACCCCGGTCACTCGCCTTCCCTGCGAAACGGCTCGTTCGCGCGCGTGGTGGAATTGATCGACGATCTCCCACACCGCGAGATTTCGCCTGCTCGTCATCCGCGCCGTGGCGCAATAAACGCACCCCATCGCGCAGCCCACCTGCGACGACACGCACACGCTGACGGCGCCAGGCTTTTTTAAAGGGATCAATACCGTTTCAATCGATAACCCGTCGACCGTGCGGAGAAGGAGCTTTTCGAAGCCGTCCACACGAGATGTTGAAACATGTTCTAGCTTTAATCTTGGAAGAGGATCGACGGCTCGGAGGGTGAGCCTTTTGGGAATTTGGAACGAGCGATTCCAGGCGACGGGATCGAGAATCCCCCTGCCGACCGTCGCGGCGAGCCAGCGTCTGGCGGTCGACTCGGGCTCTCCCAGGCTTGCGATCCGCGTAAGGAATTCCGCCGGATCGTGATCGCGGGGGTCGATATCCGAGGTAGGACTTTCCAGTTGTGTCACGAGACCGATCTCCTGTCTTGTGCTTCATGGAACCCCGCGCTACAAACTTGCGGTCAAGCCGAGCGTCATCCCACGAAGTATAACAACCCCTAAGACTTTGATTGGCGGAGTCGGTTCGTGGATGAATCGCACGCTCGATTATGACGTTTCACTCGCGGGGATCAGGCTTGACGATCGATCCGCGGCGCTTCGGACTATTTGTTGAAAAGGCTTCCGATCGGGGCGAAACGGCGGGTACGATTTTACCGGATTCGATTGTTCGCGATTTGGATCGTCATTGTAAACGCACGGATTTCCGATATTATCAACAATCGTCCGGCGGTTTTCGACCGGTTCTTGGCCATTTTCTCACTTCCTTTGAAATGTTCCCAAGAGATATGAGGAGTTTTTCTTGCCTCTTGTATTTACCAAGACAGCGGACATCGTGCTGGGTCGGATCGTCGTGGGGTGTGTCTTGTCGGCCGGCCTGATTGTATCCGGTCTTTATTATTATGGGCATCCTTTGTATACGCGTGTAGGTTACGCTCCGATTCAGCCTGTACGTTTTTCTCATGAACAGCACGCCGGGCGATTGGGAATGTCTTGTCTTTATTGTCATACAGGCGTTGAGCAATCATCGACGGCGAAGATTCCCCCGACTCAGACGTGCATGAACTGTCATCAAGCGATCAAGGCGACCAGCGTGCAACTGGAAACGGTTCGGGCCAGTTGGACAAGCGGGGCCGCGATTCCTTGGGAGCGTGTTCATCGGACGCCGGATTACGTCTACTTCAACCACGCCGTGCATGTGCGTCGCGGGATCGGTTGCGTGAGTTGCCATGGCAAGGTCAACGAAATGCCGGTCGTTGTACATGATAAGCCGCTGAGTATGGGGTGGTGTCTTGATTGCCATCGTCATCCCGAGGAGTATTTGCGTCCTCCCGATGAGGCGACGAATTTCCACTGGCAGCCTCCCGAGGCTCGCACACAAATCGAAGAAGGTCGGATCTTGCAAGCGAAGTCTCGGATTAAGGCCACAGAATCCTGCACGGGATGCCACAGATGAATAAAGATCAGAGTGTGGAAACGGAGTCTTCGCATTGGAGCGGGCTCGAACCCACGGGGAAAAGCTATTGGCGCAGCCTTGACGAGTTGGCCGACTCGCCGGCGTTTCGCGAGTGGGTGGACGAGCGGTTCCCCCGATCGATGAGCGAGCTTCTCTCGGGCGGGATCGATCGGAGACGTTTTCTGCATTTGATGGCCGCGTCGCTCGGTTTGGCGGGGTTGACGGGATTTACGGGTTGTCGTCGGCCCGAGTTCAAGGCTTTGCCGTATAGTAAGCCTCCTTTGGAGGTCGTTCCCGGGCTGCCCAATTTTTATGCGTCGTCGATGCCTCGACCGGGTTCGGCGATTCCAATCTTGGTGGAAAGTCACGAGGGACGTCCTACCAAGATTGAAGGGAATCCCAAGCATCCCGACAGCGGGGGGGCTTCCGACGCGTTCGCACAAGCATCGGTTCTTGATATGTACGATCCCGACCGGTCGAAAAGCGTGCTCCATAAGGGGGAGCCTTCGACCTGGGCGGCGTATGATGGATTCGCGGGAGCTCACTTCGCCGCGCTGCGCGCCGATAAGGGGCGTGGGCTGCACATTTTGTGCGAGGATACGTCTTCGCCTTCGATCGACTTACTACGGCGGCACATTCGGTCGGTGATGCCCGATGCTCGATGGTATACATACGAGCCGATCGGCACGTCGAACGCACGGGGAGGGGCGGCGCTGGCGTTCGACGCTCCGATCGTTTCCCGGTATCGGTTCGAGCGAGCCGCGGTCGTGTTGACGCTCGACGCCGATATTCTCGGCGTGGAAGATATCGGCGGCCGTCATCTCCGCGGTTTCGCCGACGCCAGGCGGATCGACGGAACGACGGACACGATGAACCGTCTTTACGCGGTTGAGAGTCGTTATTCTCTCACCGGTGGTATGGCGGATCATCGGTATCGGCTGCCGTCGAGCCATGTGCTCGATTTCACGCTGGCGCTGACGAGGGAGGTGCTCATATCAATCGCCGGAGGGTCTGCGCCTGGGACGGGGAAACCTCAATCGCTTTTACGCGAGGCGCTCGACGCGAACCGCGGTCGGGCGGCGATCGACGATCGGTGGGTTCATGAGACGGCCTCCGACCTTCGTGCGAACGCCGGCAAAGGGCTGATCGTCCCGGGTCGCGGTCAGTCACCGCTTGTTCATGCTCTTGCGCATGCATTAAACGATATATTGGGTAATCTGGGGTCGACTGTCGAGCTGCGGAGCGAGACGCCGGCGGGAGACGCCGGGATTTTGCAGGATCTGGCTACGTCGATCGGCGAAGGGAAGGTTGAGACGCTTGTCGTGGTCGATTGCAACCCCGTTTACAATGCTCCAGCCGATCTGGGGTTCGCCAAGTTGATGGATCGGGTCGCGACGACGATCCGGCTGGGGCTTTACGCCGATGAGACGTCTCGATCGGCTTCTTGGCATCTTCCCGCGGCGCATTATCTGGAATCGTGGGGCGACGCGCGGACGGGCGACGGGACGGTCGTACCAATCCAGCCCTTGATCGAGCCCCTTTTCGGCGGTCGGTCGGCTCTTGAGATCCTCGCCCGCCTATCCGGTTATGCGAAGACCTCGCCTTATGAGATCGTCCGCGACGCGTTTAGGAAGGTTTCCGGAGTCGCCACGGATGGTTTTGAAGTCGCCTGGCGTAAGTTCCTCCACGACGGTCTGCTCGCCGGCTCTGAGCACCCCGCTGCGAAACCGACATTGCAATGGAGTTCTATCGCCTGGGCTGTTACGGCGGCGAAGCCAAGCCCGTCGCTTTCGGTGGAGAACCTCGAGATCGTTTTCGATCGCGATACCAAGGTTGACGACGGTCGATTCGCCAATAACGGTTTTCTTCAGGAAGTTCCCGACCCGATCACCAAACTGACTTGGGACAACGCGGCGATCCTGAGCCCGAAGACGGCCAAAGCGTTGGGAGTTTCGACGGGCGACCTCGTTAGGTTGGAGTTGTCTGGGCGCGATCTTGAGATAGTCGCCTTGGTTCTTCCCGGTCAAGCGGATTATTCGGTCGCGGCGGCGTTGGGTTACGGTCGAACGTCGGCCGGCCGTGTGGGGAACGGAATCGGGTTCAACACATATCGGCTTCGCACGACCGCGGCTCTTGATATCGCGGTCGGCCTGAAACTGACACGGACGGGGCGAACGCATCGCCTTGCCTGTACGCAGGATCACTTTACGATGGAAGGCCGCGACCTTGTCCACGAACTGACGCTCGCCGAATCGCGGCTTACCACGGTGCACGGCGGTTCCGAGTCCGAGATTGTCGGCGAGATCCTCACGCCCCCTGTGCTCGACGGCGAGCACCAATGGGGGATGGCGATTGATCTCAACACGTGTATCGGATGTAACGCGTGTACGGTCGCCTGCCAGGTTGAGAATAACATTCCGATCGTCGGCAAGGATGAGGTGGCGCGTGGTCGAGAGATGCACTGGATTCGGATCGACCGGTATTTCTCGGGGGGCGAGGACGATCCGAGCCTGGTGCATCAGCCGGTGGCGTGCATGCAATGCGAAAACGCGCCGTGCGAGATCGTCTGCCCGGTCAACGCGACCGTGCACAGCGAGGAAGGTTTAAACATGCAGGTATACAGCCGCTGCATCGGTACGCGTTACTGTTTGAACAATTGTCCATATAAGGTGCGGCGGTTCAATTTTTACAATTACAACGAGCGGCCGCTCGATCAGCTTCGGCTCGGGCCGCTAACCGAGAAGGGGATGGCCGAGACGCTACGGATGCAAAAGAACCCCGACGTGACGGTTCGAATCCGTGGAGTCATGGAGAAGTGTACATATTGTGTGCAGAGGATTGAACGAGGTAAGATCGGCGCGCGGGTGAAAGCCGGCGCGTCGGCCGATACGTCGATTCCTGACGGAACGATCGTCCCGGCGTGCGAACAGGCCTGTCCCGCTCGGGCGATCATCTTCGGCGATCTGAACGATCCCGAAAGTCGCGTATCGAAGGTCAAGAAGCAAGCACGCAATTATTCGTTGCTCGGGGATTTGAACACGCGCCCGCGAACGACTTACTTGGCCCGGGTACGGAATCCGAACCCTGGGATGCCGGAATCCGCGGGAGCTCAAGGATGAACGAACGGATCAAAGAATACGGAGGGGCCGCGCCGATTGAACCCTCTTTGATCGAGGGGGGACATGATTTCGCGTCACTCACCGATCTGGTCAGCGGGCTGGTTGAACTTCCCACGCCTCGCTGGTGGTGGATTATTTTTTCGATCTGCGCCGTGTTACTGGTAATCGGCGGTTTGATGTCGGTCTACGTCATTTCCACGGGGATCGGCGTTTGGGGGATGAACTCGCCCGTGGGCTGGGCGTTTGATATCACCAATTTCGTTTTTTGGGTCGGAATCGGCCATGCGGGCACATTGATCTCGGCGATTTTGTTTTTGTTTCGTCAGAAATGGCGGTCGAGTTTGAACCGGTTCGCCGAGGCGATGACGCTGTTCGCGGTGGCTTGCGCGGGACTGTTTGTGACGATTCACCTGGGCCGCGCGTGGCTGTTCTGGTATCTGATCCCGGCCCCGAATTCGATCTCGATTTACCCCAATTACCGCAGCGCGCTATCGTGGGATTTCGCGGCGGTCGCGACTTACGCGACGGTATCGACGATGTTCTGGTTTTACGGTTTGATTCCCGACCTGGCTACGCTGCGCGATCGCGCCGAGGGGGGGATTCGCCGGCGGATTTACGGCCTACTCGCGCTGGGATGGCGCGGATCGGGACGGCACTGGCACAACTACGAATCGACTTACCTGATGCTCGCCGGATTGGCCACCGCTCTGGTGGTGAGTGTGCATACGATCGTCAGCTTCGACTTCGCGACCTCGGTCATCCCGGGCTGGCATTCGACGATCTTCCCTCCGTATTTCGTCACGGGGGCGATCTTCTCGGGTTTGTCGATGGTGATCACCCTGATCGTGCCGCTCAGGGTCCTTTGCGGGCTCAAAGACCTGGTCGGTCCGCGCCACCTCGAGGTTCTTTGCAAGCTCATCCTGGCGACGGGGATGCTGCTAAGCTATGGATACATGATTGAGCTTTTCAACGCCTGGTACGGCGGTTCTCCCATGGAACGGTTCGTCTTTTATAATCGGATGACCGGCCCATACGCTTGGTGCTACTGGACGATGATGGTGTGCAACGTGTTCATACCTCATCTGTTCTGGTTTCGCTGGTTCCGAACGACCCCGTGGGCGATGTTCTTGGTTGCGATCTGCGTGAACGTCGGGATGTGGTTCGAGCGATTCGTAATCGTGGTTACAAGCCTGCACCGCGATTATCTGCCTTCGAGTTGGGGGATGTTCTATCCGACATGGGTTGATATTCTCTTACTTATAGGCGGGTTTGGTTTGTTTTCGACGTTATTCATGCTGTTTATTCGATTATTGCCGATGGTCGCCCTGAGCGAAGTGAAGGCGATTTTGCCGGCGGCGAATCCGCACCATTCGCCGGCTCCGAATCCTCGACATGAAACCGAGGAAGCCGAAGCGAGCCGCGAAACGAGCGCACCGGCGTCGGCGGGGGTTTTCGACGGTCCGCCGCATTGCGCTCTCGCGCGGTTCGACGGGCCCGGGGAGCTGCTGGAAGCGGTCAAACGACTTGTCGCGGCGGGTTACCGGCTCCTAGACACTTATTCGCCTTTTCCAATTCACGGCATGGAGAAGGCGCTGATGCTGAAGCGATCAAAGGTTCCGATGTTCACGTTGGCGGGAGGGATATTTGGATTTACGTTCGCGCACTCGCTTCAATGGTATCAGAGCGCGGTGGCATATCGGTTGGACGCCGGAGGCAAACCGATCAACAGTCCCGAGGCGTTCGTGCCGATCACCTTTGAAACGATGGTTCTGTACGCGGCGTTTGGAGCGGTAGCGGGAATGCTGTTGCTCAACGGCCTGCCGCGATTGTATCACCCCGTGTTTCGAGGTCGGTCGTTCACTAGGGCCACGGGGGACGGCTTCTTCTTGGCGGTCGAGGCCCGCGACCCGAAGTTTGATCAAAGCGCGACGACCGCCTTGCTTGCCGAGGCGGGAGGCAAGGAGATCGAGCTGCTGCACGCTTGAACCCGAGGCCGCCGGTGTTGGATCGCCCGGGATCGGATTGTCGTCGATTTGATTGGGAATGCGACGGGAGGTGTGGATGCGTTGGGTTTTTCTGGGGATCGCACTTCTGACCTCGATCGTCGTGTCCATATTGGGAACGCGCGGAACGGTCAACGGCCGTCGCCCATTGATGTTGTTTCCCGATATGAACGCCCAGCCGCGTTACGACCCCCAAGGCCCGAGCGCTTTCTTCGCCGACGGCCGAGTCATGCGGACTCCCCCGAGCGGAACCGTTCCCTTCGGTGGCTCCGATTACGAATGCGACGCGGGCTCGCCGCGGCAGAACCCCGACTTCCTCCAGGCCGACGACGCGTACTATCGGGGTAAACAGGGCGCCTCGTGGGTCTCCAAGAACCCGGTGAAACTCGACATCGAGCTGCTCCGCCGCGGGCGAGAGCGTTACGATATTCACTGCGCCGTTTGCCACGGAGCGACGGGGACGGGCGCCGGAGTTATGACCAAATTCGGCATGGTGGGCGTGGCGAGCATCACCGACGACTTGCACAAGTTGATGTCCGACGGGGAATATTTTAATGTGATCACCAACGGCAAAGGAAGAATGATGCCGTACGCTCCGCAGGTCTCGGTTCGCGATCGGTGGGCGATCGTCGCCTACATTCGCGCGTTGATGCGTAGCCAAAGCGGACGCCCAAGCGATATCCCCGAGGCGTTACGAGGGGAACTGAAGCGATGATCGATACGAGTCCGAATCGCGCGAATTCGACGCCCGATCCCGCGTCGATCACTGCTCCCAAGGCGAGCGTGTTCGTCTGGGTCTTCCTTGCATCGGCGGTTGTGGCGGGCGGGATTTCGGCCGCGGGGTGGTCCGTCGAGCCGCGCCGCTTCGCCTTTTCTTATGTAATTGCTTTAACGTTTGTGATCAGCATGGGCGTGGGTTCGCTGGCCTGGCTGATGATCTTGCATGTCGCGGGCGCCGTCTGGTCGCAAGTTGTCCGGCGCTTGCTGGAGAATCTCACACGTCCCCTCGCCTGGAACTTGCTCCTCTTCATCCCCCTGGCGATGAACCTGAGCCGACTTTACGTTTGGGCCGATTCCTCGCAACGAACGACCGATCCCGAATTGATGCGCAAGGCGATTTGGCTTAACCCGCCGCTGTTCGACGCTCGATCGGCGTTTTATCTTGCGGCTTGGTCGATTCTGGCGGGGCTGTTATGTCGGGGTTCGACCCGCCAGGATACAACAGGTAACCATGAGTTAATTGGTCGCATGCGTAGGACGAGCATGTGGGGGCTCATTTTGCTGGGGCTTACGACCAGCTTTTTCTCTTTCGACTGGATCATGTCGCTCGATCCCCACTGGTCGTCGACGATCTTCGGCGTTTACTTTTGGGCGGGCTCGCTCGTAGGCTCTCTCGCCGCGTTGATCCTGCTCACGCTAGGATTGCGGGCCTCGGGAAAGCTCGATGGGTTGGTCACGATCGAACATATGCACGAATTGGGGAAACTGTTGATCGGTTTCGTGATTTTTTGGGCGTACATCGCATTCTGTCAGTATCTTTTGATCTGGTACGCCAATTTTCCCGAAGAGACGCGCTGGTATGTTATTCGTCGTTCGGGGAACTGGAACGAGCTGAGCTGGTCGCTCCTTTTCGGGCACTTCGTTACTCCGTTTTTCCTTTTATTGCCGCGGGCGAATAAACGAGATCCATTCTGGCTTGGGTTTATCGCCATATTAATAATTGTTTTCCATTATGCCGATCTTTACTGGCTCGTCATGCCGACGCTTAATACCGAATCGTTCAAGCCGCATTGGCTCGACCTTTCGGTTGCGGCGTCGCTGATCTCCTTCTATTGCGCGATCGTCGCGCATGCTTGCCGAACCCGGCCGCCGGTTCCGATAGGCGATTCACGCTTGACCGAAGCACTCGCATTTGAGAACCCATAGGAGAGGCTCCCTTGACTGGTACAGTACCGACAGGTCGCGAGCCGTCGTCGTCGATTCAAGAGGGGGGAGCCTCCGCGCCGATTTCGGAGGTTCCGACGGCGGCGAAGGCCCCACGATGGATCATCGCCGCCCTGATTCTTTATTTGATTTTTTTCTCAATTCAGTACTTTTCGACGCGACCTCCCGGGCCTGAACCCGTCTCCGACGAGATCCAGGCCTCGACCAAAACGGTCGAGGAACTGCACGCCGTGGAGCGCAATTTGTTGACGACTTACGGTTCGATCAACCCCGCGACGGGAACGATGCGGATCCCGATCGAACGGGCGATGGAACTGCTTGTGATCGAGAGCGCCGAACCCGTCCCGGTCAACGGAGCGGTTCCCGTCGCCGCTCCGCAACCGACGGCCGGCGTCTCGCATTACCCGGCGCCGACGCCGCCTCTCAACGCGACACCGCCGACCTCGAATCCGGCGACGACCGCGGCGGCGCCTCCCGCATCCGCCGTACGACCGGCCGTCGTCGCTCAGCCGCGGCCGCAGCCCCCGGCGATTTCGGGAATGCCTCCTGTACAGTTATATCGAGCGATCTGCCAAGCCTGTCATGATGTGGACGGGCGGGGTTCGATCGTCCGTAAAGCCATGCCTGTGATTCCCGATTTCACCGATGCCAAGTGGCAGGCGTCTCGTACCGACGCCGATTTACACCACTCGATTTTGGAGGGGAAAGGGCAGCTCATGCTGCCGATGAAAGATAAGTTTGCGCTGGCACATACCGATGTGAATGAGATGATCGCCTTCATACGTGGATTTCAACCAGGCCGCCCGGTCGTCGCCGCGGGGACGCAAGCGCAACCCGACGTGGCGGCGCCGGCGGGCACAGCTCTAGCACCTGATGCGGTCGCGTCTTTGACTCCCGTTCCCCCGAATCCCGCTCCTGGATCGACTCCGGTTGCGTCGCCTACGGCGGCGCCCGCAGCTTCGGTTCCAGCGCCCGCGGCCGCGCCCTCATCGGCCGCGGCTCTCGCGCTCGCTTCATCGTCTCCAGCCCCGCCGTCGGTCCTGATTCCGTCAACCTCGGCCGCGGCGATGTCGGCGGGATCGGCGCCTTCTCAGCTTGCCACGGGGCCAACCTCTGCGGTAACGGAAAAGCTTCGCGCCGCGTCGGAGTTGTTCAAAATCAACTGCATGGTCTGCCACGGTCCCGATGGACGTGGAAGCACCGTGCGAGCCGCGATGCCGCCGATCCCAGACTTCACCGCTCGGGAATGGCAATCGACACACGACAGCGCTTTGCTATCGGTTAGCATTTTGGAAGGAAAAGGGACTCTCATGCCCCCCTGGCGCGGCAAGATAACACCCGACCAAGCGCGCGATCTGGTGTCTTACGTGCGCACCTTCGGTCCCGCCGATCTGATCGCGTCCGAAAAATCGCCGAGCGATTTTGGAACCCGTTTTCGCATGCTTAAAAAAGAATGGGATGACATCAATCGGGAGATCCAGATGCTCTCTCGTCCCAAGTAAATGGGCGCTTGTCACGGCTCCTCACGGCGTCGGCGAGGTCGAAGATCCAGATGCTCTCTCGTCCCAAGTAAATGGGCTCTCCGTCCCTTCCGCGTTCGACGTGTCGCCGAGCGAGAGAAAACGGAGTTATTCCTTGGTGACGAACGGATGATGGATGGAGATCGCGATCGTCATCAATTCGATATTCCGTACCGATTATTAAATGTGGTCGATTTCTTTTCGCCCCAAAAGTCGGCGTCACGAAGGAATTCTCGCGGTCCTTGTTTATGGAGGTCAATGTGTTATGAGATATCGTTTAGCCCTTAAGTCGATCTACGCAGGCGTTTTTGGGCTCGCCTTCGCGTTCGCGTCGCCGACCCGATCGCACGCGCAGGATATGGTTCCCCCAGCCGTTCCGACCGAGCATTCCAAGCACGATCGATCTCATCACTGGTTGTGTTTTCGGTCGCATCGAGAAGTGTTTCCTAGAACCTACTCGTATCAGTATGACATTTGGTTTAACCGGCCGCATCACTTCAAAGTCGTCGGACCCGACGGCAAAAAATACTGGCGAACAACGGTCCGCGGTCTCCCCATGGGCACTCCCTGGAGTCCTTGGTGAGCCGAGCAAACTCTCCAACCCGATCCACAGGGGGAGATCGATCCTACAACTTGACCGACTCGGATCTCCCCCGATACAATCTCTGACAAATTGATTTTTATTTGATATTTATGGGTATGTTTGGAACGCAATCGATTTACCTCGCTGGTATCGCCTCCGGGAGCGCCGGTTGTGGGGGGCTCACCGGCGAGGGCAGCCCTTGAGCCGGCTGCCCTTGAGCCGGCTGCCCTTGAGCCGGCTGCCCTTGAGCCGGCTGTCCTTGAACCGGCTGTCCTTGAACCGGCTGTCCTTGAACCGGCTGTCCTTGAACCGGCTGTCCTTGAACCGGCTGCCCTTGAGCCGGCTGTCCTTGAACCGGCTGCCCTTGAGCCGGAGCGGGTTGAGCGGGCGCAGCCGGTAGCCCGGTCGCCGGTTCGTCACGAAGTTCGCTGATCGGTTGCGAGAAAATAAGTCGCTTGGGCGAAGGTTCGTTCGGCGGAGTGGGAGCGGGAACGTCGTGCCAGCGACGCAAAAATTCAATCAATTTTTCATATTCTTTTCCGGTTAGGTTGGCGCGGACCCGCATGTGCGCGGCGACGTTCTGGTAATTCGCAAACGGCCGTTCTCCCAAGGCCCGAGCGTTGTGACATTGATTGCAATACATGGAGAACACTTCGCCTCCGGTGAGGGAATCCTCGTAGCTTTCGGCGTCGCCATTGGGCCGAGGGGTACGCAACGGCGCGGGTCCCTCCGAGAGGTCGATCGCGGTGCTTTGGCAACCGATCGCCATCAGCCCGAATAGCCCGCAAAGAGGCGCGATCCAGCGTCGGGAAAGCCTCGCAAGATTGATCAACATCGCCGTTTCTCCCTTATCCTCGTTCCGCAACGTTCCGATCCGAGCGATCGATTCTTCTCCAGACCGGTTCGCCGCCTCGATCGACAGACTGGGCTCGACCGGAGCGATCCTCCCTCGCGACGATTAGAAGTTCGTGGCGAATTGAACCATGAAGAGATTATCCATCAGATTCAATCCGCGCTCCGTGTTAATCTCATAAGCAAACTTCAGTATGGTCGACGGGTAGAAGTAATAGTTTAAACCCGCCGTGTACTGGCTTCGATTCACCGGGGCGTTCGTGAGAGGGTTGAACGACGTCGGATCGAACTTCGCCAAATCAATCCCCTGGAAGGCCGCTTCACTGTAGCGGAATACGTATTCTAGTCTTTGTATGTGCTTGTGAATTGATTGGTAATCGCGGTAAGCCAACTGCGCGTAGAGGCCGGTGCGGTTGATGTTGGAACCGATGAACTGTTGGGTTCGCTCGTAGTTTTTGCCGTATTCGAACCGCGCGTCCCAATTCCCTCGGTGGTAGTTGAAATAGGGCTGCCAATCGCTGATCAAAGCTCCGTCGTTTTTACCGTATGGGACGTTGACGAGTTCCGATACGCCGAAGTTGATTCCGCGTGAGGGGAGCCAGAGACCGATTCGACCGCCGTAAGCCATCGCGTTGTTAAGGCTCCCCGAGGTTCCGATCAATCCCGCGAGGTCGTACCAGTCGGTCGCCTGTCCCGCGCCTGGAACGCCGAGTCCGTTCGTCGCATAGACCGAGTACTCGGCCTTCCAACGGCTCTTACCGAGATATTTCGCCCCGCGGAATTGGAGCCCCGGAAGAGTCAGACCGTCGGGGATCACTTGCCGCATCACCAAGGGAATATCCGGCAACTTGTTAATCCACTCGGGGTCGAGCCGTTCGTTCCAGAACCCGATCGGCGCCAGGAAATATCCGATATCGGCGGTAAGCCAATCGGTAATAAACATGTCGATCTGTGCTTGTCCGAGGGAAACCCCCGTCGGCGTGAATGTAGTCTCGGCCGAGAGTAAAAAGCGTTTGTTTAGCTGGACCAAGAAGAACGGAGAGTACTCCTGGAATTGGAAGAAGCCCGCGCCGCGCCGGCCTGTATCGAGGCTGTAACGCGTCGAGATCGTGTTCCATACTGAAAACGGAGTCGAGTTGTTTCCGCTCGGCGTGGCCCACTCGCTGAGGGGAGCGGCGGGTCTGGGGGGATTTCGTCGTTGGTTGTCGACCGTATCGACCAACGTGTCGTGGGCGTCGGCGAGTTCTTTATCGCGCAACGCCGCTTGCTTCGCTCGTGATTCGAGAGTCGCGGTCTGCGATTGCAACTTCCCGACTTCGCCGGCCTGCTTCTCGATCTGATCGGCCAGCAACTGCGACTGCTTCTCGAGAACTTCCATCTGCTTCTGCTTGAGTTCGTCGAGCTTTCGTCGCCGTTCAATCTCCTCCGCACCGACGGCGACGGGCCCCGCCGACGACGGCGCGGGCGCCGTCGCGACGACCGCCTGTTGCTTCTCAATTTGTTCGGCGAGAATCTTGAGTTGCTGATCAAGTACGCTCAATTGCTTATTCTTAAGATCGACAAGTCTCGCTTGACGATCCGCTTCCTGATTCGCGGGAGCGATCGGCACGCCGGTCGCCGAGCCGGCGGCTTGGCCCCCGGCCGCGGATCGCTTCGCCAATTGGTCTCGAAGTTGTTGCGCGGATTGTTCGATCGTCTCGATCTTCCGCTGCTGCGCTTCGACGATTTTCCGCTGCGCCTCCATATCTTTGGCGTAGCGATCTCTGAGGGCTTTGATTTCCTGGTTATTGCGTTCGAGAGCCTCTAAAACGGCCGAATTCAGCTTCGAATCCTCGACGGGCTTGCCGGCGGGCTTCGCGGCCGGTTTCACGACGACCGATCGCCTGTCGGTCGGATCGGAATTCGTCGCCGCCGCCACTGGATCATCGGATTCGTCGCCCCAAACGTTCCCGACAAAGATCAGCCAGCAAAGACATATCAATATCCGAACTCGTCCCATTCTGGAAAATCCCTGCCCTAAACACGTTTCCAGAATTGGTTTAAACCCACATCAACACTTTGGCTCATGTGAGAAACTACGAAATGACCCGATCGAAACCGACAAAAGCGGTTTCAACTAGGATATCGGACGGCGGGCTGGAGAATCTTTATCGGTTTTAACGAAAGCACCGCTTACGGCGGCGGAAATCCTACAATCCGCGAGAATCACGCCGTCGTAGCTCAATCACTGGAAACGCTTTCGATCTTCGGAACGGCGCGCGGAGGCCGATTCGTCTCTTCCCATCACGAGAGAAAGCGTCAAGCTTCGAGCCGGAAGAATTCCCCGCTCGGATTCCATGCGTGAAATGAACCGCCCGAGATTAGGAAGATTCCTCCGACCCGTGGAACGAAAGGACGTTTGATCCCACCGCATTCCATCCCAATTGTTTATCAGCCCTTGAAGATCTGTAACCTTCGGTTCCGTAGACCGAGGGCTTAACCGCATTAAACCCCGATCGTTTATCAGCCCTTGAAGGGGCTCGGTGCGATCGACGGCGGCGCCGGCGGAGGCGTAACCGGTTGCGGTGGACCCGGGTTTGATGACGGCGGTGAAACGGCCGAAGGCGTCGCGGAGACGGGAGTTGCGGAAGGTGCGGGCGCCGAGTTCGCCGCCGGGACGGGAGATGCGGGGGGAGTCGTCGTGTGGGAAGGCGCGGCCGCCGACGCGGAGGCGGGCCGGACGCTCGCGGGGGTGTTCTCGGAGGCCTCGTGACCGAGGCCCGGTCTTGATTCTTCCGCCCCTGGAATAAATTTATGGAGATATCTGGCAAGAGCGTGTGATTCCTCGAGCGTGATCACGCCCCGAAAGGAAGGCATCACGGCGCCTCGACCCTCGATGATGACCCGCGCTCGGTAAGAGTCGGGGCGAGTCTCCTGCCAAACTCTGTTGGTAAAATCGGGTACGTCGGGGATATCCCAAACGCCTCGGCCGTCGACTCCGTGGCAGCGGATGCAATACCGATTGAAGAGGTTCATGACGACGCGACGCTCCTGCTCGGGACTTCGAACCCAGAGCCAGGATCCGCCGGTCTCAACGTTGCTGATGTCGCCCGGTCCTGGGGTATGCCCCAGGACACGGTGGTGTGCGCAAAAAAGATGCGGCCAAGTTTTGCCGCATTGACAAACGGCGTTCACCGGACGGTTCGCGAAAGTCGCCACAGAGATAAACGACGCGAACGCGATCGCTCCTCTCAAGGCGGTCGATCGGCTGATACGTACTAAGCGGCATCCTGGCGCCATCGTTCCTCCTATCTTTTCGTACCAGACCTCGTTTTCAAAACCGTTCGGCTTCACCCCAAGATGACCGGTCGCAAGCACACGGCGACTTGAGAATCCCTCTGCTTTATCGGAATAACCGATTCCGGCGCCGTTCTTTTTCTTTCACAAAAAGCGGATGTTCGACCGACGGCGTCTCGAATGTGAACCGTATGATTGAGGATTCCTCCGACGCGATTCCGCCTGACGAGTTTGGAGTAACACGGGTTTTTCCGAGGCTATTCGGAAAGAAATCCGCATATTCGGCGGGATTTGAGGCGGAACCCGAAATTGGAGGTGCGAATCCGCGGCTGAGCCGCATTATTATGTTTAATCTTTTTGACGGCGAAAACCGCCTAGTCGCCGGTGTTTATGAAAAGAGGCTCATCGGGAGGTTCTCCTTTCCAAATAGGCATAAGTGAACAGCCATATTTGTTATGGATCGTTATTTATTTGGAGAATTGACGCCGAACCCCGTAAAATCGAGCCGATATCGCCGTGAGAGTTTCCCGGAAGGCCTCTCATTCTTTTCACCCTGGGATCTCACATCATCCGCTCTTCAATGTTTGTCGTTTCGCGGCGATTTCCGCTTTTTGACTCGATCGGTCGTCTCGGACGCGTTCGAACGATCGATCGGGGAGAGAAAGGCCGCGGGATCGTTTTCAAGAGCGCCGGTCGCCGTCGTCTCTTCAAATGCTATAATAATCAACCCTATTAATTGTATTCGCTCACAATTAATTTTATAAATAAAAAACACGCGGATCGGTTCGCGGTCTTAAATTTATCGTTAACTGTAATATTAATTAATTAAGACATAAAGTTACTATCTTCACGATATCTTTGATTGAGTTTAAGACGCTCTTCACCACGGCTTCACGAAACGCGGGTATCGTCTCGAACGCGTCATTTATCGTGATCGGATTCCCCCCCGACATACGACTCTGGAAGACAAGAAACGATGAAGCTCTCCGTTAGGAATCACAACGACAATCGATCAAGAGGGTTTACATTGATCGAACTGCTCGTCGTCATCGCGATCATCGCGGTATTGGTGGCTTTATTGCTACCCGCGGTGCAACAAGCCCGCGAGGCCGCCAGGCGCACGCAATGCTTGAATAATCTCAAGCAGCTTGGGCTTGCGATGCACAATTACGAAAGCGCCAATCGAACGTTTCCGCCCAAGTGCTTCAATATCGGGCTTCCTGGGCAGCCGAACAATCCCAACTGGCTTTGGACAAGCAGCATCGGCCCAACCGCTCGAGTTATGAATTTTCTGGACCAGGAGGCGTTGTTCAACTCGATCAATTTCGTTTGGGGTTATACGGCTCCGGCGAACATCACGATCAGTCAAACGACACTTAGTACTTTGATCTGTCCGAGCGAGTTCAACACCCAGCAGTCACAGACGGTCGACGGAGCTTTTTCAATCACAAACTACGTATGGAACAACGGTGATTGGTACGTGTGGGGCGGGTACAACACGATGTTGACTCGCGGCGCTTTCGCCCCCAATTATAGTCGTCGTATCGCCGAATTTCGCGACGGGCTGAGCCAAACGCTGTTTGGATCGGAGGCGAAAACCAATACGCCCGTGATGCGTCATTGTTATCCCGCGGGGAGCGGTCAATCTCCTTCGGGATTCGTTCCAGGTTTTCCTCCTCCTCCTTTGCAATCGGCGGCGATCGTCCAGCAGATCGCTTCGAGCGCAAGCTGCACGCCGCAACTTTCCGGGCATACGCGTTGGCCCGACGGCAAGGTTCCCGACGGCGGTTTCACCACGGCGCTCCCTCCCAACGCCAAGATTCAATTGAATCCGATTCCAACGATCTTCGTCGGTCCCAATCAAATGGATGTGGATCTCGTGACGATCGATGAAAACGACGGCGGTCCAACTTACGCCGCGGTGACGGCGCGCAGCTACCATCCCAACGGAGTGAATGTTCTCCTCGGCGACGGAAGCGTTCGGTTCATCCAAAACTCGATCAATCCCGCGATTTGGCGGGCTCTCGGAACCGTATTCGGCCGAGAAGTCGTTTCTCAGAGCGATTTCTAAACCGATATCATCGTCCGCCGCGGCGCGATCGAAAGTCGCGGCGGACGATTCCATAACCTAGATGATAATCAAATACCTGTCGATCGTCTTCATCCGAATTTCACCGAACCTTCATTATTCACGAAATCTTAACCAAACCATCGCCTAATCTCCAAAACGGACGGATAAGATTACATCTCGTTGGATTTTGATATGTGAGCCGAATCGCTCAACAACCTTTTTGCGGGAACATTCGTAGATGAATCTCTCTGTTCGCTTTCGCCCGGTTCGTTCGCGTGGATTCACGCTGATCGAGCTTCTCGTCGTCATCGCGATCATCGCCGTTTTGGTGGCGCTTTTGCTGCCCGCGGTGCAACAAGCTAGAGAAGCGGCCAGGCGCACGCAGTGCTTGAACAACCTCAAGCAACTTGGATTGGCCATGCACAATTACGAGGGCGCCAATCGAGCGTTCCCCCCCAAAGCGTTCTTAATCGGCCTCCCCAACCAACCCAATAGCAACAACTGGCTTTGGAGCCAAGAGTTCGGGCCGACGGCGCGGGTCATGAACTTCATGGACCAGGAGGCGCTCTTCAATTCGATGAACTTCGTGTTCGGTTACGCCAATCCGGTGAACTTCACCGTAAGCGCCACCCAGATCGCAACGCTCATTTGCCCGAGCGAGGTGAACACTCAACAACTCGCGACGAACGACGGAACCTTCGCCGTGTGTAATTACGGCTGGTGCGACGGCGATTGGTACGTGTGGGGCGGATTCAACATGCCCCTTTCACGCAGCGCGTTCAATCACAATTACAGCCGTCGGATCGCCGAATTCCGCGACGGTCTCAGCCAAACGCTGCTCGGCTCGGAATCGAAAACGTACTTCCCCCAGTTGCGCCACTGCTTGCCGGCGGGAAGCGGCCAGGCGCCTTCGCAGATTCCTGGACCGTTCCTCCCCCCTCCCCCGCAGCAAACGCCGCAGATCATTCAACAGATCGCTTCGGGCGGCAATTGCAAGCTGGTTGATGTCGGACACGTCCGTTGGCCCGATGGAGACGTCTTCTACGGCGGGTTCACGACCGCCGCGACGCCGAATCAGCAATCGTTCTACGGTCCTCCGGGCAATCAGGTCGACGTCGACCTGGTGACGATCGACGAGAACGACGGCGGTCCGACCTAC